>JAPOQU010000016.1 GCA_026710545.1 Gammaproteobacteria bacterium
CCGGCGGCGGGACGCCGCTTAGCCTCCAAGCTTGTTGCGGAGTATAGCCGGGTGGGGTTGCGGGCGCAAGCTTAATAGCAATATTTTAATTCTTGTTGGCTGAGCACAACAAAGACGCAGTAGCTTGTTATCTCCTGCAGATATAAACATATACGGCGCAAACAATCACTGCGGACCCGGGCGGTTACCAGGATCAGTTTGGCCCTGCTTCCATGCATTGAACTCTTCCAGGCTGACACCATACCGTTTCAGGCCCACCTCATCCATGCTCCGCAACTCATCGTTGACCATATTGACGAACCTGTCGGTATCGCCGCTGACAACGCTGCCTTGCGCCAGTTCCGCAATGCATGCATGGGTTGCTTCAAGTTTGTGTTTGACGATTTTTCCCGTGACCGAATAAAGCAGTTGCTTGTATTTTGTCCGGTACGGGTCCCGGCTGGAGTCCAAGCGTTTTATACTGTTATAGCGCCGGCAGGACCGTTCGTACGCCCACACGTACACATCCTTCAGCAGGCTGGTGTCATTCAGTTCGTACACGCCCAGGTTTCCTTCAATATAGTCCTTGTCGGGCACGTCAATGAATGACAACGGACACAGCTTGTTTTTGATCAGCGGGATGTTAGCGCCGAGCCGCGCCGTGCGCTTGTTGACGTCGGTGAAGGGCTGCAGGTACGGCAGGTGTACCATCGTGAAGAACGACTGCTCAAACGGATCTTCTATGTCCCTGGCCTTATCCAGGAACATCCTGAAATAGTCTTCCACCTGCTGCGGGAACCCCAGTGGGTTGTACACGGAGCCGCCTATCTCGACTATCTTGTTCCGCAGGCGCCCGCAGTCTCCCGGGTCACCCATCAGGTTGTCTGACAACAGCTTGTGCAGGCTCAGGAACGTGTACATGTTGTAGTTCAGGGACTCTGCGTTTTCCAGCAACATCTCTATGGCGTGTTTATGGTTCAGGATCATATCGGCCTCAGCCCGGTCTTTTCCTTCGGCAAAGACCCCGTCCACGACCAGGTTTTGTGTGTCAATTTGCGAGTAAGTATTGCCTTCCAGTCGACTGGAGGCCCAGGACAGGTCCACCAGCAGCCGGTTGACCGTCTCCGGCTGGTACGTGCTGCCCGTCGGGGCGGAACTCCTGATTTCACCGATCAAGTACAGGTCCCGTCGGATGTTTTCCGGCAGGTAGGAGGTATGGTTGGGGATATAATCTTCCAGGAATTCATGCTCGTATCCGGCAGGCCTCCGACCCTGCACCGGGCGGCGCACATACTCCTGAACAGCCCTGCTCTCGCTGGAAATGGGGATGTCCAGCCTGGCTTCATCAACGGCAACCGGCGCAGGCGTTCTGGCGGAACGCCGGTATGTTACGGCCCGGGCCTTGCCGATGCGTACAATTTTTCCTGCTTCAACAAGAGCGGCCAGCCTGCGCTTGAATGTTCTGTAACTGGGGACGTCATCCCGCATCCTTTTCTTCAAGGCAGTATAGATCGCAATGCCAGTGAGGCCCTCAGCGGACGCATTAACAATTTCTGGTATAACTGTTACAGCGGTTTTTTTCATTCTCCGAACCTGTCTGTCAAGGCCGTATTTGGCCCAATACTGGCCCGATTATGGCCCAATACTGGCCCGATTACAAGCGTTAACCGGCTCGCATCACACCCGTAGATTCGGGCTTAATTACCAGCCTCCTGATCGTTCCCGCCAGCAACAGCAGCAACAGTCCCGCCCCGATAGCAACGAGCACGATTTAACAATGAAGATAGGGCATCTATCGGTATCGGCCCCGCCCGCAGAACCTTGTCGACGAATTCCCGGGTCTTGAAATGCTCGCCCAGGCGCCTGTTCTGTTCCGCCCACAACTCTCTGAAACCATGAAAACCAAGGAAATAACTGGGTATCTGCAACGGGTTGTTCATTACCCGGGCCCATAAATTGGCCGCAAACTGCGGTGGCAGCAGACCGCGCGTTACCGCGAATTCCATGACCTGCTCCTTGTTCCAGTCATGAACGTGCACCATGACGCTGACGTAGGCGCGCGTCGCATTTTCCAGCCGCTTCCTTAAATGCGCAAGGCGCGTCAACCTGTTATGGTCATCCCAGCCGGCATCCAGCATCAACTCTTCGCTGAATGTGCCCCAGCCCTCGATATACACACCGTTGGCAAACAGCGTACGCAAGGCCGGCGCCGCTCCGGCTCCGACCTTGAGTTGCAGGTAATGTCCCGGGTAGATTTCATGGGCGATGATCATTGTGTTGAAGTGGTCGTTGAAGGAACGGTAAAACCCGTCCTTCTGATCCGGTGTTGAATCATCGGGAATGGAAGGCAGGTAAAACAGCGTATCGGCGCCGGGATTGAACGGCCCGGCCGAGTAGACACCGCCATAGGCTGCGCCGGAGAAGTGGTCGGGAGACAGGCCGACATAGATGGTGCGGGGCAAGGGCACCGTCGCCAGGTCGTTTTGCAGCAGGAACGTTTCCGCCCTGTCGGTCATCTCCCTGAAGAAAATCAGGAAATCGGAACGGTTGTCCGACCTCGCCCGCTCCATTTCCGCCATTACCGCCTCCAGCAGTTCATTCTCCTCTGCAGGCATCGGCGAGCCTGAACCTTGCTCATTCCACCAGGCCTCTGCCTCGATCGCCATCAATCGCCGCACTTCCTCGATCTCCGCCGCGGCGCTGTCCCTGAGTTGTGCCGGGGTGAGATCGCTGTCCGTATAAATCCTTAATTTACGCGCATAATCCCGGTCGTCAAGTCGGTCCGGGATGGAAGCGTCCGGCAACACGGTCTCACGGATATGGCGCAGCAGGGCATCCACCGTGTTGACGGTATCACTGATGACCTGCGTGACCTGTTCATGCTGATTCCCCCCGGACCAGTCGTGCATTATTCCGGGCAGGCTGTCCCGGTAAAAAGTCTTTGTGCGCTCCAGTACTTCCACGGCTCGCTGCGTTCTTTCCCGGCTGCCGTTTTGCAGGTTTGTTATGCCGAGTTCGCACAGAGACTGCACCCCCATGAGTCGTTGCAGCACGGCCTCGAGCTTGTCTTCAGGGGTAAACTGTTCGCGTACCAGGATATAGGTCAGGGCCTGGGAAATCACCTCGGCATACCAGGCGGGCTGGTTGACCAGCGCGCTGTCATGCACCCAGCGCTCCAGTTCCCGCCTGGCCTGGCGCCGCAATACCCGCACATCGACCTGTTCGTTGACGGACAGGGCCGGCATGGAGTCGAGCATCTCCAGGGTGCGCCGGTTATAGGCAATCCATTCCCCGACCCTGTCGCCGGAAAAATCCTCGAATTGCCAGGCAGCCGGCCTGAGCCCGTTACGAAATGCATTGCTCGGATAAAACCCGGTCCACTCTTCTATATAGGCGTTAACCAGCTCATTGAGGTTCGGTTTTGCCTGAACCGTTCCGGCAATCAGGCAGAACGCGGCCGTCAATGCGAATAAAAATTTGTCAAATTTCATCATTTTTCAGTCTGTTTCTCCCAGTCCGGATATTTACCAAGGAAGCCGGTCAGGATAACGGCCAGGATATTGAGCCCCACGCAAATCGTCAGGATGCCGATGTAAGAACCGGTGGTATCGAAACCGATGCCGAATGCGAGCGGTCCCATAGCCGTGCCGACCAATACTGCCGAGAACAGGAAACCGAAGGCCGCGCCGAACGATTTCAGGCCGAAATAACGGCCGACCAGATAGGCCAGCAGGTCCCCTTCGGCCCCCAGGCTCAGGCCCACGCAGATGGCGCCAAAGAAGGCCATGGCATCCACCGCTCCCAGCGCAAAGATGGCTATGCCGAGCGCGGACAAACTGAAAGCCAGCATGGCGACGTAAGGCGCAAAATAATGGTCGATCAGGTAGCCGATGACGATACGGCTGACAAATACGGTGATGCCCACCGTTGCCGCCACGGCCGCGGCGCTGCCGGTGTCCATGCCCCGGTCCGACAGCATCGGCACCAGGTGGGACAGCATGCCGTTCAATGCGAACGACAAAATTACAAAGATCGCTACCAGTATCCAGAATTCACGATGCCTTGATATTGCCTTCACATCCAGTCCCACATCTTTCCTGGTCGCCTCGGGCACTTTGCCCGTGGTCTGCCCATCGGGTTTCAGGCCCATTTCCGCGGGTGATTCCTTGAGGAAAAAGTAGACCAGCGGCAGGGTAACCAATAGCACAATTCCGCTCAAGGCATAGTAGCCGTAACGCCAACCTGCGGTATCGATAAGGAATTGAAGCAGCAACGGCACGTAGGCATAACCCAGGCCGATGCCGGCGTCGGAAATGCCGATGGCCAGCCCGCGATACTTGAAAAACCAGGCGGACAGTACCGGCATGTAAGGCACACTGTTTGTGCCTGCGGCAATGGTGCCGATGAGCAGGAATACCAGCACCAGGTGCCAAAGTTCGGATACGAATGCGGGAATAGCCGCCAGGCACAGGGCAAAGATAACCAGGGAGGGAAACAAAACGGCCCGCGACCCCAGTTTATCCACGCAACGGCCGATGATCGGGACGGAGACGGCCGTCGCCGCAACCAGCAGGGTGAGACAGGCGCTGATCTGGGTCCGATCCCAGCCGAATTCCGTTTCGAACGGGATGATGAACAGGCCCAGCGCGGCAAAGGCAAACGGACCGGGACCGGTTGAGATACACAGACTGGTGGCGCCGACCACGAACCAGCCGAAGAAAGGCCCCTGTCTCTGCTGATTCATGTTTTCTCTCTTCTTAATCAGGGGTTTCTTCAATCCCTGCCAGAACCAGGTTCGGCAGGCGGGTGTCATTCCATTCCCAGGCAAGCACCCCGGTCCTGACAATAACCAGTTGTGCCGACGGTATCACGTATACCCGTTGCCCGCCCAGGCCGTCGAAATAGATGATGTCGCCCGCGTCAAACGGCGTTTGCGCGACTGCGGCAAAACCCTCGAACGCTTCCAGGGTGCGCTCCCCCACGTAGTCCGCACCAATCCAGGTCAACAGGCCGTAGCGGGGATTGGTCGGTGACGGCGTGGTCAACGCTGCCAGCCAGTCTTCCGGGATGACCTGCCTGCCGTCTGCCCTGCCCTTCTTGAGCAGCATCTCGCCGATGCGCAACCAGTCCATGGGTTTTGCATACAATGAGGTAGCGCCTCGCGCCAGTCCGCCGGGACGATCAAGCCAGACACTGGCGTCTTCATTGCCCAGGGGTTGCCACAGCTTCTCTGAGAGGTAGGCCGCGTAACGCCGGCCTGTTGCCTGCTCCAGCACCATGACCAGCAGGGTCGGATTAACGCCGTTATAGTCGAATTTGCCGCCCGGCTCATCGTGCAGGCGAAAACTGAGAGCAGTGCCGGCCAGGTCGGTGCCGATCTGCCGCTTGACATGCTTTGAAAACGGATTTACGGGGAAACTCATGGGTTCGAGGCCGCTGTTCATCTGCAGGGCATGGCGTAGCGTGATCAGCTCACGCGGGTCGTCCCGCCATTCCGGCAGGTACTCTGCCAGCGGATCGTCAATGCCGCCGATCAGGCCCTCATCGATAGCTATGCCGATCAACAGGGCGACAATACTCTTGTGCATGGAAAAGGAGTAGACGACCTGGCCGGCCCCCTCTCCGTTCCAGTACTTTTCCAACTGGATTACGCCCTTATGGGAAATGATGAGCGAGGTGGAGTTGCTCGCTTCCGCGAAGGCGACCGCTTCGTCAAGGGCAGCAGCAGAGATGGTCCGGGAGGCCGCGTCAGCGGTCGGGACTGCTAATGGTGTTTCCGCACCGGGCACTGTCTCCTGGGGATACAAGCGGTCCAGTGTCGGGAACGGATTCTCGACGAAAGTTTCGAACGTGTATGCGCGCAGGTAGCGGTCCCAGTACAACATGTCGGAGAATATCCCCAGGATAAATACCAGCAACAGGCCGGCTCCGACCATCAATGTTGCCTGGATGTTACGGCTGTCGGTTTTTTTCATGTTGCGTACAAGCGCCGGTTGGATACGTGAATTTATCTTAAACGGGCATGGAAAGACAGCAATATTATTTATGATATTATTGATGATTGTAATCGGTACTATATCAATCACCAGCCATCGCCGGATGTGCCGGAGGTTCACAGGGACAAGACCATGACATACCAAACCATTGAGGTAACCCCGCTGACACCCCGGATCGGGGCAGTCGTCACGGGCATCAACCTGGCTGAACCGCTGAATGACATCCAGCTTGAGGACCTGCACAGCGCCCTGGCGGCGCACCTGGTGATTTTCTTTCGCGAGCAGGCGCTTGATGCCGCCTCACTGAAGCGGGTCGGCCTTTACTTCGGACCGTTGCAGAAACATGCGCTTAAAGGGCTTCCCGACCATCCGGAAGTACGCAAACTTCACGCGGACGAGAACTCCAAACATGTATCAGGAGAAGAGTGGCATACCGATATGTCCTGCGCCGAAGTGCCGCCGATGGGCAGCATTCTCTACCTGCATACGCTGCCGCCCATGGGGGGCGATACTGTCTTCTCCAGCATGTATGCGGCTTACGACGCGCTTTCGGACGGCATGAAGGATTACCTGGAAGGACTGACCGCCACCCACGACGGCATGCTGGCCTTCGGACGGTTTGACCCGCACGGCAAGTATCCGAGAGCCGTCCATCCGGTTATCCGGGAGCACCCGGTCACCGGGCGCAAGGTGATTTACGTCAACCGCGGTTTTACCAGCCATATCAATGAATTGAGCGAACGGGAAAGCCGTCATATCCTCGAATTCCTGTACCAGCACATAGAAGATCCGTATTTCCACGTCCGCTTCCGCTGGGAACCCCACTCCGTGGCGTTCTGGGACAACCTCTGTAGGCAGCACCTGGCGATCTGGGATTACTTCCCGCACGTACGTTCAGGGTTGCGGGTGCAGATAGAAGACAAACCCAAATCCCGCGTTAGAGATTTGAAACGGGTCTTGATAATAGATTTTGCCTGTTTACAGTGCCTTACTCAATAGTGTTGGGCTATAGTTTGCCCTTGTTCGTGATCTCTCGCTTCTTTCCCGCGCCGGGTTCGGGCAACAACGGGCAG
>JAPOQU010000017.1 GCA_026710545.1 Gammaproteobacteria bacterium
AGGCAGGATGATTCCAGTGAAACTGACGTGATAACACATGTCCATCATTGATGACGATACTCGGCTGCGGCACATGCTGGATGCAGGATGTGAAGCGCTTGAAATGAGTAAAGGTAAAAATCGAAATGACTTGGCCAATGATCGCAAGATGTGCAACTTTTGGTCTCATACCAAGCCGCTTGAATTTACAGCAATTCTACGTTTTGAGTGCGGCACACATCAGCAAAATCACGGTGGTTAAATGTCAGCATGGCATCAATGCGGACGTTTACATCATCAAGGATTGCACAAAGTACGGAATCCACAAGACTCAGGGCATGATGGCGGGTTTTGGCCTGTCCAATCGTGTAGTTGTACGCCGCCAATCGATAGGGGTTATCGTCAAGAAACTCAGTGCCGGGCGCGCGCATAATACTCTCAAAGCGGGCAATCGTCTCTCGTTGTCTCACGAACCGGGTATTGACAGTCTCGTACAGGGTCGGCCACGGCATCACGAGAGCAAGGATATCAAGCCATTCCTGTTTTTCACAAGCATCCTCGTGACGTTGGTCCCTGGGGTTGAAAAGCGCAAAAAAGAAGCCTGAATCCACCAACAGCCTGTAATTAGAATTCCTGTTCATCGTAGCATTCTTCCTGTATTCCATAACCGTCCCACGGCGCGCTTTTTCGCCCACCGATTATAAAGCGCCCCTTAACCCGGTTTTGTTCCCGGTAAACGATGTACAGACGCGAACGCTTATTCAGCGAGACTCTGTCTTCTATCTCAGCCTTGATGGTTTTTGCCACGTCTCCATCATGTTCAAACCAGAAACACGCGACACTGCTGCCACAGTCTTTCGCTTCTTTTTCATCAAGCCAGGCATACATGGTTTCGTAGTCGCCCGACACTCCCAGGTCAAAAGACAGCCAAACCAGACTTCTCATGGATTAATCCCTTTATTAATTCGTTGAACCGCGTCCCCATTATCACCCGCGCTCACGGTTAAATCAACAGGAGTTCCGGTAGCAGCTCCCGGGTTTGGCAGTCCGCTATATGGGGTCTTCAGCGCCTTCCTCGTCTTCGTGAATCGCTGAGTATATTTCCTGGCAGGCTTCTTCGATTGTTTCCTGGCTCTTGCCGATTTTCTTCAGCTTCGCCCGCAGGTCATAGATTTCGGCCTTCAGGGTTTTCACTTCATCTTGCAGTCCGGGGTAGTGCCGCACGGCGTGCCTGATTGCCCGCTCGGTAGTGATCGGTTCGTCCTCGTCCGGGAACAGCTGGTTTTCCAGCCGTTTCAGGTATGAGTTTGTCAGGCTCACCGTTACAGTTTTTCTCATGGGCATTTTCTGATTCTCCGGCCAGTTAAAAACATACTTTCAACGGGTGTTAGAATACCGTTTTTGTGCGACGTTTCATGTCGCCATCAGAGAGGATCTGGAGCAAACGAATGAAAGACCACACCATCCGTTGCCTGAAAACACTGTCCTGCCTGCCCCGTTACCCCGGGCGCATCACCACCCCGGAAATCCACCGGCGGTTACAGGACGAGGGCTTTACGGTGAGTCTCCGGACCCTGCAGCGGGACCTGGAATCCTTGTCCGGTTCCTTCCCCATCGGTTCGGAACACCAGGGGCGCAGCCTGGCCTGGTACTGGGCCGGCCAGGCCACGCTGTTTTCCATCCCCGCCATGGACGCCTATACTGCGCTGACCTTCCTGTTGGCCGAGACAAATATGCAGGCATTGTTTCCCGCCGGCATCAGGGCAAGCATGACGCCTTACTTCGACGCGGCGCGGGAGGTGCTGGTGAAACGGGACCGCCGCCACCTGAAAAACTGGAAAGAGAAGATCCGGTTCGCGCCGCGCGGGCAGCCGCTGAAACCGGCGCATATCCGACCGGAGGTTGTCAGGGCAGTGCATGAAGCCCTGTTACAGGATAAACGCTTGCTGGCGCGCTATCGAAAGCGTGACGAGTCCCGGGGCAAGGAACGGGAGATCAACCCCCTGGCACTGTTGCACGGTGACAGCGTGAGCTACCTGGTGTGTACTTTCGGGGATTACACGGACGTCTGGCACCTGCCGTTGCACCGGTTCAGCTCAGCCAGGCTGCTGGAGAAACCCGCCACCAGGCCGGACGGATTCAACCTGGAAAAATACCTGTCCGAAGAATAGGCTTTGCAATACCCCTGGGGCGGGGAGATACGCCTGGACGCCCTGTTCGACGCCGAGGCTGCGGCGCACCTGCGCGAGACCCGGCTCAGCGCGCGCCAGACCCTGCGCCATTGCCCCGACGGGCGGGTGCGGGTAACCGCGACGGTTCGCGACACATTGCAACTACGGTGGTGGTTGCTGGGCTTCGGTGAGCAAGTGGAGGTCATCAGCCCTGAAACTCTGCGGGAAGAATTTGCCGAAACCGCCCGGGAGATGCACAAGCTGTACCGAAAGTAGAGTGGTTTCTTATTCAACGGTTACCAAAGACATGTGTACAATTAACGGGAGGGGGTGAGTAG
>JAPOQU010000018.1 GCA_026710545.1 Gammaproteobacteria bacterium
GGGAGGAGCGGCCTGATCCACGGCGATTTCCGCATCGATAATGTCATTTTTCATCCTGGTGAGGCGCGCGCCCTGGCCGTTATCGACTGGGAACTGTCCACCCTGGGACATCCGTTATCGGACCTGGCTTACTATTGCATGTGTCTGCGGCTCCCTCCGCAGGGTGATGTGAAGGGTCTGGCCGGAAAAGACCGCGCGGCCTTGGGAGTCCCTGACGAGCAGGCGATTATTGAGCAGTACGGCGAATTCCGCCGCCTGCCGGCAATCGAGAACTGGCATTTCTACCTGGCTTTCAGCTATTTTCGTATGGCCGCTATTTGCCAGGGCGTGTATAAACGCGGTCTGGACGGCAACGCCTCCAGCGACAGGGCTCTGGAGATGGGCAGAATAGTAGAACCAATGGCTGCCGACGCAGTAGAACTTATTGCCAAATAGTAGAGGTGAACACATGAGCACAGACCTGTTTGACCTGACCGGCAAGATTGCGCTGGTGACCGGCGCCAGCCGCGGCATCGGCGAGGCGGCCGCCAGGCTGCTGGCGCAACAGGGCGCCCATGTCATTATTTCCAGCCGCAAGCAGGAGAGCTGTGAGGAAGTGGCCGCAAGTATCAGGGATGAAGACGGCCGGGCGACTGCTTATGCCTGCCATATCGGCGACCCTGAGCAAATCGAAGCAATCTTTGAGCACATCCGGCAGGTGCATGGCCGGCTGGACATACTGGTCAACAATGCCGCGGCAAACCCCTATTACGGACACATCACGGATACCGATATGGCCGCGTTTACCAAGACCGTTGAAGTCAACATACGCGGTTACTTCTTCATGTCCGCAAACGCCTGCAAGTTAATGAAGGAAAGCGGTGGGGGCGCCATCGTCAACGTGTCATCCGTCGACGGGATCAGGCCGGGAGACAAACGGGGCATCTACTCGATTACCAAAAGCGCCATCATCCAGATGACCAAGGCGTTTGCGCTGGAATGCGGCCCGGACAATATCCGGGTCAACGCCCTGCTGCCGGGGCTGACCGAAACGAAATTCGCCGGCGCCCTGACCGAAAATGAAGAGGTCCTGAATGCCTGGTTAAAGCAGATGCCCTTGCGGCGCTATGCCCAACCCGATGAGATGGCCGGCGCCATCCTGTTCCTGGCCTCTCCCGCCTCCGGCTTCGCCACCGGCAGTATTCTCCCCGTGGACGGGGGCTACCTTATTTGATCCAAACTGTTTGAAACCCGTTTTGCCGGGACACGGCATTGCGCCGGTTACGGTTATGACTGTCCCGGTTGCTGTGTTCGGGAGCATTATAGTGCATAAATTGTAATTATGATTTACAATTTATGCATGAAATATAAACCTCGAATACTGGAAACACTGGTTCAAAGGCTTGAAAAAGATTATCCTGTCGTGACTATCACCGGGCCGCGACAATCAGGCAAGACTACATTTTGTCGCGCCTTGTTTCCTGACAAACCGTATGTCTCGCTGGAACCGATTGACCAGCGTGAATATGCACGTGTTGATCCCCGGGGGTTCCTCGCTGAATATCCTGAGGGCGTTGTCATTGATGAAATCCAGAATGCCCCGGACCTGGCCAGCTATATACAAGGTATTGTTGATGATGATCCCGAACCAGGCCGTTACATTGTAACCGGGTCTCAACATTTCGGGTTAACCCAGGCGGTTAATCAATCGCTCGCGGGCCGTACTGCAATCGTTCATCTGCTACCTTTGAGTCTTGATGAAGCGGCCGCATTCGATGCGGATATCGATGATCTTTGGAAAGTGGTTTTTCGTGGTGGTTATCCGGGAATATATGAGCGCAAACCAGACCCCAGGCGCTGGTTGAGTAACTACCTGAGAACGTACATAGAACGTGATGTGCGGCAGGTGTCCGGCATCGGCAACCTGGAGGCCTTTACCCGGTTCGTTACTCTGGCCGCAGGCCGTACTGCACAGGAAATCAACTATTCCAGCCTGGGAGGAGACGTGGGCGCTTCACACAATACCGTACGCGCCTGGATGTCGGTGCTGGAGGCAAGTTTTATACTATTTCGTTTGCCGGCCTGGCATCCCAACCTGCGTAAACAACTGGTGAAATCGCCCAAGGTACATTTTATTGACAGCGGGCTTGTTTGTTGCCTGTTAGGTATACGCAGCGCGGATGACCTGCGACACCATCCATTGCGCGGCGCGATCTTCGAGAGTTGGGTTGCCGCGGAAATTTACAAGCACCGGTTGCATCGCGGCGAGGGTACGGGTATGTACCATTTCCGGCAAAGCCGCGGTCTGGAGATTGACTTAATCCTGCAAGGCAGCCAGGATCTTATTGCCTGTGAGGTAAAGTCCGCCGCAACCATTGACCGCAGCTTTTTTCGACCACTGCAGCAATTCGATAATCTGCTGGAACGGATGACGGGACGCCCCCGGGTCTCCAACCGACTCGTATTCGGCGGTGACATGGCGCAAAAACGCACAGAAACCGATTGTATCGGTTGGCAGACATTACACGGGCAATCTTGGCTGCCATAACCTGTACGGACCTGGAAGAATACGACTGGATGTTCGCCATCAATACCCGCAGTATCGCTTCCTTCATGCAGGCCGTCATCCCCCACATGAAAGCATCAGGCGGCGGCGCCGTCGTCAATAATGCTTCCCTGGGCGGGATTTACGCCAGCGCCCATTTTTCCGCCTACGAAACGTCAAAGTTCGCCCTGGTCGGCTTGAGCAAATCGGTGGCGCTGGAAGTCGGCGCCGACAATATCCGGGTGAACCTGGTATGCCCCGGCGCGATTGATACGGAAATGGGCGCGCAGATGCCCGTCTACTATGCGGAACATACCGGGGTCTCCGAAGAGCAGTCCTACAAGGCAATTGCCAAAGACGCCGCCCTGGGGAGATGGGGCCGGCCGGAAGAAGTGGCGGAGGTGGTGGCCTTCCTGCTGAGCGACCTGTCCAGTTACATGACCGGCGCCGCCGTACCGGTCAGCGGCGGTTCACCGCAATCGCTGTAGGGGTTGTTGGTTTCTGTTGTACGATACTTACGGGCTGGCATGTTTACTGTTTTATCGAGTCTGACAACTGTTGCCGCATATCCCGCCCCTTTAGACTTTTCTCGACTACGACAAAAATACCCCTGCCGTTGCTTTTGCGCTGCCACAGTTCACCGATTGCCCGTTTTTCGGCGGTCTCCGTCCCTTCGGCAATGTGCGCGCCTTTGTATTCAGCGACAAGCAGGCGTCCATCCTCCAACTGCGCGACGAAATCCGGGTAGAACTTGCCCGCTACGGTGGGTAACCAGAACGAGGCAGGGTCCCGCGCCACGTTGCGAATCCAGTACTTCAGCGCCGGCAGGCTGTCAATAACCCGGGCGCACTGCTCCTCCTCGCCTCCCGGTACACCATCAAAAGCCGGAACCTGATCGGGACCCAGGAAATGTCTTGCCGGCTTCCACTGTCCCCGGTAGAGACGGTGACCCCGGTACATATCATGCCTGAACGCAAAAAAGTGATCGAAAGAAACCTCTGCTTTTGCGCCGGGGTCAAACAGGTGTTCCTGGTAAACCTTGTTGCGTTCCTGCCGCCTGATATTATCAATTTTGCCGCTTATCCGCCGGGCCAGGATGAATTTGCATCGCATCAGCGCCCCGATATGCAATTTACGGACATTCACCAGGAAGGAAATCAGCTCAGACAACCACCGGATCAAATCGGACTGGCTGATATCCGGTTGACGCACCTGGCCGTCGAGCCACAGGACCAGCCCCGCTTGCGTCCAGCCTTCCACGTCAATATCCAGACCCAGCTGTTCCTGCTCGTCGGCGAATTTGTAGGTGACCCGCTTGCCGTCAAGATCAATCTCGAAGCTGCGAGCAGTCTCACGGATGGCAAATTCGTTCTCTTCCAACCTGGCCGGATGATCCGGTAATGACCAATCGTGGAACTCCATGAGCATATCCGTGTCCGCAAGCTTCAACTCACCCTGGATTTCCGCGCTGAGTCCAGGAACACTGAATACCTCCCCGCGCCTGGCTGGCGACCACCGACGCTGCACCTGCTCTTGATAGGACTTAATCGCTTCGGCAACCCCGGCGCGTTCCGCCGCGGGAACGACAGCATAAATCAACTGCTCGAGGTCCGTGTCTATCGGCTTGTCAACCTCAATTTCAATCCGGCCGGTGGCGGTCTCGCGCACGGCCACGCCATGCTGTTCTGCACCCTGCAAAGCGGTCAGCGTTTCAGGCGTGGCGGTAAGTTTGTACTTGAACGTCAATTCAGGCGTCTCTTCCACCTCTTCCGGGAACCCGGCCCCCTCGCCAAATTCAAATCCCGGTTGCACATATTCTATATTTTCATTGGCTTCGTCTTCTTCAAAACCCATTGCGATAAGTTTATCGACCAGGGTACGGGCAGCTTCGCCAAAGTCGGCTTCCGAAAGGAAGGCATAAGCCTGGTTCAACTCCCTGGCTTTGCGTCTCTGGGCATAAGGCATCCGCAATACCCGACCAAGGAGCTGCTCCACGTCCACTGCACTGCGAACGCGGGACACGGAACAAAAGATATAGGCAAAGGAACAGTCCCAGCCTTCCTTTAACGCCTCGATAGTGATGACGCACTCAACCGGGCAATGGCGATCAAACAGGTCGATGCCATCCAGTTCCCGTTGCTCGCCGGTGGCAACCACTATCTTTTCCTCCGGGATGCGTTCAACCTCAAGCAGATAGTCCTTCAAGACTTTGACCGTGACTTCCTGGTTTTTCGGCTGTGCCTGAAACAGGATAATCGGCCGGATGTGGCCGGGATCATTTAATGCTTCCTCAGCCAGGGAAGAACGAGCGGCGATTGCGCCGTTCACTGCATTCTGCCAGCTATCGTGTTCGGACAATATGATCGGCAGTTTGATCATCTGTTCTCGTTTAAGTTCCAGGGCGCTGACGCTGTACAAAATGTTGGACCTGGACCGAGGCGTGGCGCTGAATTCGATAATAGCAGCGGGATTCACGCGCTGCTGCATTTCACGGGTCAAGCCGGTCACCGCGTTATGCGCCTCATCCACGATCATCAGGGGTTGATGCAGGTGCATCAGGTTGGCAAAAGAGAACTTGACGGCTCCATCTGCAAATGTTTCCAGTCCCGATACACGTCCGGGCATCGCGGAGAAATGGGGTTCCAGTTCTTCATTATGGGCATATACCTTGCGGCCATCCGTATTTGAGACACGGAGCGTTTGAATTGTTCCCACGACAATACAGCAATTATTACGCAGGTCGTGCGGCCGAACCTGCGCAAAATCAGCTATATCAAACACCCGCACACGCCCGGTAAAGGTTTCATTGAGCACTTGCCGATAGGGATGGCTGGTGTTCTTCAATGTTTCAACGGTCTGGCGCCGGATGGTGTTTGACGGCACAAGCCAGAGAACCAGCGGGTAGTCTTTTTCAATCCAGGCAGCGCGGGCGATAGATACTGAATGAGCCGCCAGCAGGGTCTTACCTCCCCCCGTTGGCAACCGCAGGCATACATAAGGCACTTCCGGGAGTTCCTTCAGCGGCACATATTCACCGGCATAGCGACCCAGCCTGGACGCTTGATCCGGTTCGCTGACAAGAACTTCATAAGCAGCCTTCGGTCCTGCAATACGCGCTTCCTCAAAGAAACGCCGCAAGATGGCCAGCGTGTCTGTCTGGTATTGTTTCAGTTGCATTGGGACAGTGTTCAAGTCTGCGCCTTCAGGTCATACGGCATTTGCTTGAAGACGATATTTTCTCGTTCAAGCGTCGTCGGCGTCAGGCGTGACTGTTCGCCATAGATCGTCAACTTGCCGTCGAAGCCGGTATTCGATCGAGCAATTTCATCTCGAATCCGATCCAGTGTCGCGCGTATGAGCACATTACCTCCAGCCGGCCTCTTGTCTCCCAAGATTCCGTTATACAACAAGGCATAAGCATGGCCATCGTGCAGGCCCAGCAACGGTGAGTCGTCATTTCCGTTCCACGGGTGTTTTGTCTCGCTGAACCATACATGGGCAGCCAATATCTTAAAATCGATATCCCGCCTGATCTGTCCCGCTTCGTCGAACACGGTGGGTCCGAGGCGATAGAACCGGAAACCGCCGCCACCCTGCCAATTCACTGACTTGGAAATTCCACCCTGCTCACCATCAATTACTTTCTGCAGGCGAGGCCGGCAATGGGTAATGGCGTGTTCACCCATTTCGATACCGATGTAACGGCGATCCATTTTGTGGGCAACTGCTGCTGTGGTGCCGGAACCGAGGAAGGAATCGAGGACGAGATCGCCTGGATTCGTGGCGATGTGGAGAATACGCTGGATGAGGCGTTCTGGTTTAGGGGTCAAAAAAACATCCCCTTCAAAAAGAGCGAGTATTTCTTTTTTTGAATCCTGAGTGTGACCGACGTCTTCATAAGACCAAATGGTCTGTGGTGTTAATCCTTGCTTTACTTCTGACAGAAATCTTTTGATTTGAGGTATAGCATCTCCATTCTTTCCCCACCAAATTCGTTTATCTGCATCCAGTTTCCAAAAGGAATCCTCTGATACCCGCCAATAATTACCACCCGGAGGCCCTTTGATTACTCTGCCGCTCGGGGTCATAATAGAATACTTGCCAAGGCTGTATGGATTACGCGCTGAGAGATCACTTGTCTTCCAGGGCCCGCGAGGATCATTATCAGGGTTTCTATAAGCCTTATCCTGTTTTTCTGTCCTTGGCAACAAATTTGGGCGGAAACTATTTGCATTTTTTGCAAAGACTAAGATGTAGTCATGATCTGATGAGAAATGCCGTGCACTTGACTTTGGAGAATAGTTCTTGCGCCAGATTACAGTATCAATGAAATTCGAGCGTCCTAATACTTCGTCCATAATCACTTTGAGATAATGTGCCTCATTGTCATCAATAGATACCCAGATTGATCCATTATCAGTTAACAATTCGCGCAGGAGTTCCAGGCGTGGCCACATCATAGCCAGCCATTGCGTATGCTCCAGATTGTCGTCGTAATGCTCGAAGGCCGAGCGGGTGTTGTATGGAGGGTCAATATATATGCACTTAACCTGCCCGGCGTAGAACGGCAACAACGCTTTCAATGCTTCCAAGTTATCGCCCTGGATCAGCATATTACCCGCATTTGCATCACCTGCCGACATGTCGGTAGCTTCACCAAGCAACCGGTAAGGCACACTTGCAGCGGCGCGAATATCTTTATCCCGTGTCAACCAATTCAGAGTCGGCATCAGCTATCTCCTTCCGCCGGGACCTCTGACATGGCTTGCTTGTATTCAGCAATCCATTGCTCGGCTTCCTCTTTGGTGTAGCTTCCGGTAATGGCGTCGCTGTTTTCCGGTAGCCCATAACTTACTGGTTCGCCGACATGCTGTGTCAGTTTTGCCGATAATCTGTTCGCGGTATCATTGGATAGGTTATTTACTATAGATTCCAAGTCCGTTTGCTTCAACCCACCCGAAAATCTGACTGAATTTATCTCAGTCTCTTCATTTATTCTTTGTCTTAAGCGATGTTCAAACCCATGGCTGATTTTAGGCAGGCTGCTGGCTCCTTGCAGATTTGTATGTGCAAGTATGGTTTCCTGAAAATGCGCTTCATCCAACCTGGCGCTCTGTAATTGTGCACACACAAGGCTTGCACAATGCAATTCTGCGTGAACCAGTTTAGCTGCACGAAGTTTCGTATCTGTAAGATTTGCGAATTGGAGTTTTGAACTCGTAAGATTTGCTCCGTTCAAGTTCGCTCTATCAAGTTCAGCTTCTTGTAAGTGCACCTGGGGTAAGAAAGCATTTTGCAAACGCGCGTCGTAGAGTTTTGCTCCGTTCAGCCAGCTTCCCCGCAAATCGATATGGAGACCTCCGAAAGTTTGGGAATCATCTTCTTGTACGAATAACAGGTTCAACAGACTTTGAATTTCCTCCGATGGTTTCGATTTATACATTTCCCTGTATTCGCTTGCACTGGTTGTCCCGCGAATATGGGCACACAGAATATCCAATATCGACTGCCGTTGATTTTTCTCTTCAGTGTCATGCGCCAGATGAATCAGTTCGTAAGCTCCACCTAAACGAACAGATACCATATCATGTCCCAAGTGCTCAATGGCGTTCTTACGGCGTTCCTGTCGCTGTCCACGTTCGGTATTTTCGTTGGCTTTTGCCTGTTCCTCTGTGGCCCTTACTTGCGCTGTGGCAACATCCGCCTGAGCTTTTGCAGCATCGGCTTGTGCTTTCGCGGCATTTTCCATCGCCTCAGCGCGTCTATTCGCAATCACTGCCTGCAAGGCAAGCAGGACACCACCCATGCTAATCCCCAAGAATGTCAGGATTTCATTTTTCTCAAACAGGCCAAGACGTTGACCAATCCACCCTTCAGCAGTCACGCAAAATATCACGGCTACAAAAGCGGCAAATAGCACGCACAATAAGTAGATGAGAATCCCCTGTGCGTTGTTTCTTAACCAGAAAGTCATAGGCATATCTGACTGAGAATAAGGTGATTCATCTGCCGCAAGACCAGATGTTGACAGATGCTTTTTTCATTGAAAACATCAGTTATATGTTATGCCCGATCCACTGTTTGACTTACCTTTCACGGCTGCCATTATAAATCAAGACAAAGATCTTCTCTGTTTGCGTTGAAGCTTGTAAAATCAAGTACCCGGCAAGTAAAATTGTTCTGGTCTTTCAGTGGGTTAACCAAATTCTACGCTAAACCATCAAGTAACAGGCAAGTAAAATACCACAACATATTGCTTCAAACAGATATCAAGCACATCATTCGGTCTGCTGTATTTCTATAGCGAACTTTTTTTTGTTAAGTTCAGATTGATAGAAAATGACATCTCGACCACTGCGAGTAATCCAATCACGAATTTTGTTTTTATTCTCTGGTGTCATTTTTAGGCCAAAATCACGCCGGTAAGCAATTCTGAAGGGTACTCTTTTAATCCAGGACCAGAATCATGATCAATGATTCGCCATTCTCTGCGGTAATGTGATCATTGCCGGATGCCGGATTTCGCCGACGTAGCCCACGCTTTAAAGTTTCGATGATCTGATCTCTATTATCTTCTTCGATATTATCTTCAAAAGTGAAATACGGTCGGCATTCAAATGGATCATTAAGTTGGGTCGGCGGTGAAAACCAGACGGATGGAGTAGTAAATAAACCCTCGGAATACTCGTTAATGGTTCCGTACTTATATAAATGCTGAACCGTCATTATAACCTTGTCGCTGTTTTAGTATTTATAACCATTTCAATATCAACGTAACAACTTCAGAAAAGAAATTAGTCCGACGGGACTGTATTGACGTAGTTGAGTCCTGCTATGCCTTTATATTTGCCTTCCAGCTCTGCTATTATAAATCCAAGAAAAGGGTGTTTTCCGATGGTGGTAGGGAGAGGCGCTATTACAGAAAAAAGTCCCTCTCCGATGACAAGATTCCAAGGGGATCTCTCCGGTGACGGAGTAGTGGGGGACGTCATTCCATTATTTCCTGCCAGTAATACCTCGTTGTTCCAGTTTGAAAGATGTCAAACTCCGTTTTTTTGGCGGGTTTTATCCACAATGTTTCTTAGCATTTCAGCCGAACCATTTATTAAATCTGTCCGATAACGATTTCAGTTCCTCCTCCCAAACAACGTCTCTTGTGTAGACAAGTGACATCATATTACCGTCAGTGTTGATCCTGGCTGCTCTTGTGAATCTACCATCCTTAAGGATGTGATCCAGAGAAGCAGCTACTTTATTTTGGGCATTGTCATTATTCGCGCTATATGTCGAAATTTGTATAAGGATTCCACCGCACAGGTCATTGACTGCATCCAGAACCAACTTGAAATCAGCAGGATACATATTTTCATGTTTTGCTTGTTTTGGTGGCCCGTTCCGGTCATACATGTTTGGATCAAACGAAATGAACATCAATCCGCTCGGCTTTGGTAGTCCTTTCCGGAACCGATTGCGCCAGTCTCTATTTGCAATTTCGATATCTAAGCCATTGAGTTGAGAAGCCCAAGTGCGAAGCAATGAAACCGTTTCATCATCTTTCTCGCATAATAACATTGAACAGTTACCAGGTAACTGCCATAGCTGTTGAACGAAGTTAGCGGAGTTAGGGTAAGTTCCTGGCCCAAGTGAAAGCGCTTGCCATGCTTGCTCATAAAAAGATTTTTGCCCCGGTAATTGCTCAAATACGGTATCAAATTTGGGATTGCTACTCGTCCTCCGACGCGCTACGGGAGCCATCGAGTGAGCATCCACATACGTCAAATGTGTAAAATGACTACGAACCGAGTTTAATAACTCACACAGCACCCAGTGCTGCATTAAATTACCCTCATTACCTTTGAATTGCGGCATTACCTAATTTACGGTTATTTGGAATTCTCTCCAATTGACCAATTTATTTGTCTGAAGTTTCAGGACAGATTTGCAGTATGTACAGAATGTTGTCGAGGGTGGTTGCCGGCATCAGGGTTCATATTCGTAAAATCAAGTGCCCAGCAAGTAAAAATAATCTAATTAATCAATATGTTAGTGAATATATTACCTGAATCGTCATGTGCTCGGCAAGTAAATTGTCGTAATCTATGTCTCAATTGTTCATCAAATTTCAGTCGTATCAGAGCCTTCCTTGCAATGTTATGAAACAGCCCACCAAGGCATATATCTCATTTGTTTCGGGGCAGCGTCAGGATTGTGAGGAATAATCAACTCGGCATCTACAGCATCTCTAATGATTCGCGAAACTGTAGAACGCCCGGTCTCCCCAATACCAAATCGTTTTCGTAGAGACGTATTGGTAAGAAAATCTCTCATCACGTACTTGAGACAAGCATGCATATAACAAGCCCTCAGTTGCTCGTTCCTGGACATTTTATTGAATGGTCGGTATGCAAAAAGGACTGTTCTGGTAAATCCTTCCGGCGCCTCGAAAAGTGGCGCGGGAAATTGATGCATTTCAATCTCGCTTACAACTTTATCAATACCGCTGCCACGTTCCTCACAGATTCCGAACCGGCGCATGAGCGAGGCCAGCGCTTCATTGCGGGATTTCGGCGGCGTATCCAAAAAGCGTGCGGTATCCACCAGCGGTTCGCCGGGATTTGTGATTTCTATACGGTCGTCAAATATCTCCACCATCGGTCCGGCGCCAGTGACAAAGAAATCCTGGTGGATGAGTGCGTTTGCTACGAGTTCGCGTACCGCCAATTCAGGGAACATGGGTAATGTTTGGCGTAGAGCCGAACCGATAACTTCATTTGCCGGCAATAACCCGGTAATGTAGCTGATCAATCCATCAAAACCACTTGCGTATCCTGTGATTTCCTCTCGTTCTTTCATGGCTTTGATACGACCCTTACCACTGTACTGAACTGTACGCAAAGCCTTGCGCTTCAACCTGGGAAAATTACCAAGATCCCTGGCAAATAATATCGCTCCCAGGTTGGTAATATCCCATCCCCCTGCCTCGCATGGCATGATCAGGGCATCACCGGCCAGGGCAGACACAATGCCATTACGGTTTTCCGGCAAGGGTATATTCAGCAAGTCGAAGTAGGCTGGATAGTCGAGTAATTCCAGGACATTGGTATGATCTCTGCGTTCAGCCGCTACCTCATCTTCAAACGGCACCCGGTCGAAGATGCGCCATAACGCCCGTTCTTTCTCTGGAAACTCCCTCAGTTTTTTCGTGTAGCTGCCTACCCGCAGCAACTCAGTGTTCTGGAACCGCACGGGTTGACGCGCCGACCTCGATATTTCAAGCAGAACAACCAGTTTACCGTCTATTTCCACCGAAAAGAATTGAAAATCTATCTTCGGTTCCAGGAGACGTAGCAACCAGTTTTCAAGTTCCTCGTTGCCGACCCGTCTTTGTGAAGGGACGAAAGTCGTCCCAACCACAACGTGGTCCTCATCGCGGACTCCCCAAACTATATAAGAGGATGCTTTGCCCTCTAAGGCTGCTGAGTTGGCCAACGCCGAAATATTTTCTCCGATTGTCTTCGGTTCAGCGTCATTTTGCTTAAACTCTACCCATTCAGTTTCGTGAGGGAGTTTACATAATTCCCGTACCAGCCCAATCAGGTATTCGTTCGTTCGGACAGTATTCATAATTCTTAAAGCAATTCCAGATCAGTTTTGGTCTTGAACCTGCGAGACATCTTTCTGTAATCGCTCCTGCATTTCCTTCCTGATATCTTCCGGCGTCCGTTGGCTCAATCCGCTTTTTTCTCCCTCAATCAGTGCAAGACGAATCGCTTCGATTCCGGTATTGCGGTTCTGCCGCTCGCGAATGAGATCACTGATCACCTCGCTTTCCGAGCGGTATTGACCGCTGGCGACCTGGGCCTTTAGCCATTTATCATGGGCGTGTGTAAAGGTAATACTCTTTCTGGGCATGGCACTGTGCTTTATGGGTCTATTAATGGTGCGATTATGCACCAGATTTGCATTTGATGTAAACGTATTACGTCCTGATTAACCAGATTGTCATAACAGCCTGGATTGAACACGGCAGCTATCTCGTGAGATTGTTAATAGATTGTCGTCTCTGTATACTCCCATTATGTCAAGGACGTAACACCCGAAAAGGGTGTGAGGAAGCCCTGGTTTATGCAGACCCACCACTTTACACTGATTATCGAAGGCCCGGACATGCAGGAAGATGCAATCATCGATACTCTCTTCGAGAATGGCTGTGATGATGGGACGATTGGTCGGTCAGATGGCATTCAATTCATCGTATTCGATCGTGAGGCAGCGAGTTTTGCTGAGGCAGTGCAGTCAGCTGTCGACGATATTGAATGTATGCCAAGGCTGAAGATTGTTAGCATCGCTGATGCTGACCAGGCTTTTGATACCAATCAAGTGCTTGATCCAACTCTCAGCAGGCCGTCAGACCGCCGTCCAGCACGATTGACGCCCCGTTCATAAAGCTGTTCTGATCCGAACACAGCCACAGGATGGCATCCACCACCTCTTCCGGCTGCGCCATGCGTTTTAACGGTATCCGGCTTGTCATGCGGTGCTCCATGCCTTCATCGCCGGCTTGCAGCATTTCGGCAACCAGCGGGGTAGGCGAATAACCCGGGCACAGCGCATTGACGCGCACACCCTGCCTGCCGTACTCCACCGCGGCCGTACGCGTCAGGCCGACGACGCCATGCTTGCTGGCGCAGTAAGGTCCCAGCATGGGCGCGCCCAGCACGCCGGCGACGGACGCGACATTGAGTATCATCCCTGCTCCCTGTTCCAGCATCTGCCGTATCTCGCGCTTCATGCACAGGAATACGCCGGTCAGGTTGACTTCGAGGACCCGGGACCACAGTTCATCATCACAGTCCGCCAGCGGACGTTGCTCATGGGCTATGCCGGCGTTGTTGACGGCGACGTCAATCCTGCCGAACCGTTCAATGACCGCGTCAATGAAACGGTCTAGCTGTGCCGCTTTGCTGACGTCACAGGGAAAGATGAGGTGTTCCCCGCCAAGTTCTCCGGCGAGGCTGCGCAGGGCGGAATCGTTGACGTCACATAATGCCAGCGTATCTCCCTGATCCGCAAACCGCCCGGCCGCCAGCCGGCCGAAACCGGAACCCGCGCCGGTAAGCAATACGACCCTGGCGGCGCCGGCTTCAGGCATTTTCCGTACCGTATACGGCTGCGGGAAACGCGGTCAATATTTTCGTTACGGTCAAAATCATCTTTACCCGGGTCAGGCGGTCCTGCGTACTTGAATAACAATAGCTTACCAGCCCAGTCTACCAGAATAGTAATGCCGGACGCGAGGGTTGCAATTAACTCAAATGAGGTATAGGAAAAGCGGGGTTTTCTTACGAAAATTAGTGGATAGGTTTTCTTTGTAGGTTTACAGGTTAACAGACGGGGGATCAATCAATGACACCAAGACCGTATTTCAGGCTGACAAAGACATTTTCGGCCATTGCCCTGGCTTCCATCATTTTCGCAACTCCGGCATCCGCCGCGCTGCTGGAAGAGGTCATAGTGACCGCCCAGAAGCGCCAGCAGGACGCCCAGGACGTGGGGATCGCGATCAGTTCATTCTCCAATACGCAAATGCGATCATTGGGCGTTACCGATGCAGCCGATCTTGCCGACCTCACTTCCGGCGTAACGATCAATATGGAATACGGCACCGCGCCGTTGTTTGCCATCCGCGGCGTCAGTGTCAACGACTTCGCGGCAACAACGCCGCCGGCAGCCGCCGTGTACCTGGACGGCGTGTACAAGGCGTCCAATATCAACAGCGGCCCGCAGATGTTTGACATGGAGAGGGTCGAAATCCTGAAGGGACCGCAAGGCACACTCTGGGGCCGCAACACGACCGGCGGCGCGGTCAGTATTACCAGCGTCAAACCCTCCCAGGAAAGTGACGGTTTTATCGAGGTCGGATACGGTACCCATGATCACATACAGGTTGAGGGCGCAATCGGCGCCGGATTGACGGATAGCCTGGCCACCAGGCTGTCGTTCCGTTATATGGAAAGTGACGGGGCCTTTGATTCGGTTACGAACGGTGAACACGGCGCCCTTGACAACGTGGCGCTCAGGGGGCAGTTGCTGCTTGAAACCGGCAACTTTACCGGCCAGCTCATCGCGCATTATGCGCAGGACAAGGGGGAGATAGAGCCCACGGTCGCATACATCCTGGGAAGCTGCAGCCCGGCAGCCGGCATCGTGACGACCATTGGCGGCGTTCCCGTGGCAGGTGATCCTGAACATCCTTCCTGCGGCAACAGCACCAAGGCCACGAATCCGTTTGACGACACCGTGTCGACGGACTGGGACTCGGATAAAAACAACAAGTTCTACGGCGTGACCCTGAAGCTGGATTGGGATATGGGCAGCAATATGAGTATTCATTCCACCAGCGCCTATGACGGTTTTGAACGTCTCGACGGCCTGGATTTCGAGGGAACGGCCACCATTTACGGGCGCCAGATATACGACCAGGAGTTTGACCAGTACAGCCAGGAACTGCGCCTGGAAGGCCAGTTGGACAACGGGTTCTGGTTGCTGGGCTATTACTTTGACAACAGTGAGATAAATGACCCGGCGAACCTTACCCCGGTCGGCGCGACTTATGACTCAATTCCCCCTGATTTCAATGCCGTAATCACAGGCGCGCCGCTGCAACCGGGTGACGGCAGCAGTAGTTACTTCGGCGGGTTCCCGTTTGATCTCGAAACTTTCCAGGAGACCACGGTCCACGCTGCTTTCGCGCACGTGGAATACGGCATTGTGGAAAACCTGAGATTCATCGGCGGTGTGCGTTACGAAGATGAAAAGAAGAAAGGCAGGCACGCCGACCTGGCCGCGCTACCCGGCGAGGGGCCGGTCAATGACGCGATCGGCGTGGCCTTCGGCGGCAACCGGGCCGAACAGGAAACGTCTTTCGAAGATGTTTCCTGGAAGGTGGGACTGAACTACCTGCCAAGCGCGGACATGATGCTCTACGGCACCTATTCGGTCGGCGTCAAGAGCGGCGGCACCGACCAGGCTTTTGCCGGATTCAACAACCCTCCTTTCGGCAAGGAAACACTCAAGGCGCTGGAAGGCGGCATCAAGTGGGACATAACGGACAACTTCCGTTTCAATGCCAGCGCCTACTGGTATGACTACGAGGATATGGTGCAGCGGTTTTCCGTTTACATCACCAATGAGTTCGGGGACCCGGTCGGCGCCGAGCGGCTGGATAACGTCGAGGCTGCCGACGTGTACGGCCTGGACCTGGAGCTGACCTTTGCACCGGCAGAGGGCCTGGAGTTTCTGGCTACCGCTACCTTCCTCGACACGGAAGTGGATGATAAAGTGGCCAGTGCGGGCATCATCGATAGCGACGGCAGCGGCGGACCAAGCGCCGGCGATACCGTCGTGTCCATCGACGGCAATGAACTGCCGTTCGCGCCCGATTTCTCACTCACCGGTGTGGCCCGTTACCTCATGCAACTGGATAATGACTACAGTGTGAGTTTGCAGATGAGCGTCAGCCATACCTCCGACCATTTCATCTCCATTGAAAACGTGCCTTTTGAAGAGCAGGACCATACCAAGCTGGGCGCGCATGTCGCCTTGATGGGACCGGGAGACAAGTGGTCGCTTTCCGTCACGGGGACAAACCTGACCAATGAATTTCACGCGATCAACGGTTTCCCGTCAGGACTGGGCGGCCGCGGTTACTATATCAATACCCCGCGTACCGTGATAGGCAGGTTGAGTTACAACTTTTTCTGACAGGAACTTCTTCAGTAAAGTGAAAAAACCGCCGTTTCAAACGGCGGTTTTTTTATGGGACCGCCGGTTGTCCTTGATCATTCCGTTATCACCTGCCCGTCACGGACCAGCTCACCGGTTACCTTATCCACCGCTTTACCGGTTAATTCAATGATCCGGTCAATGTCTGCGGGACTGACTATCAGGGGCGGGGCGAAGCCGAGAATATCCCCATGGGGCATGGCCCGGGCGATCAGCCCTTGCTCCAGGCAGGCTGCGGCAACCCGGGGTCCGACCTTCAGGGAGGCGTCAAAACGCTGCTTTGTTGACTTGTCGGCTACAAACTCCAGCGCGCCGAGCAGACCTTCTCCGCGCGCTTCGCCAACCAGGGGGTGGCCGCTAAAGGTCTCACGCAGGCGCTGCTGGAAGTAGGCGCCGGTCTTCAATGCGTTTGCTACGATGTCTTCCTGCTCCAGAATATCAAGGTTGGCGATACCGGCCGCCATGGCCAGGGCATGGGCGGAATAGGTCCAGCCATGACCGATGGGGCCGAACTGTTCGGATCCCTGCTCGAGCACGTTCCAGACCTTGTCGCCGACGATCACGCCGGACAGGGGCAGGTAACCGCTGGTCAGTCCCTTGGCGATGGTGATGAGGTCCGGTTCAATGCCGTAGCGTTCACAGCCGAAGTCATGACCGATGCGGCCGAAGGCGGTAACCACCTCGTCGGCAATCAACAGGATATCGTACTTTTTGAGCACTGGCTGTATGGCAGACCAGTAGCCCTCGGGAGGCGGAATGATACCGCCCGTACCCATGACCGGTTCGCCGATGAACGCGGCAACCGTGTCCGGCCCTTCGGCGAGGATCAGTTTCTCCAATTCGGCCGCGCAGTATCGTGAAAACGCCTGCTCACCCATGCCGTCTTCAGCGCCGTAGTAGTAATGTGGTGTTACGGTATGTTTGACTACATCCAGAGGCAGGTTGAAATGATTGTGAAACACGGGCAGGCCGGTCATACTGCCGGTCATAATCCCGGAACCGTGATAACCGCGCAGGCGCGAGATTATCTTGCGTCTTTGCGGGCGTCCAAGCACATTGTTGTAGTACCAGACCAGCTTGAGCTGGGTTTCATTGGCGTCGGAGCCGGACATACCGTAATAGACCTTGCTCATGCCGTCAGGGGCCATTTCGATAATCCGCCTGGACAGTTCGATAACAACCTCGCTGGAATGGCCCACGTAGGTGTGGTAGTAAGCCAGCTTTTGTGCCTGGGCATGGATCGCGTCGGCGATCTCCATGCGGCCGTAGCCTACGTTGACACAATATAACCCGGCAAAAGCATCCAGCAGTGTATTGCCCTTGTTATCCCGGATATGAATTCCGTTCCCGGAATCGATAATGCGCGGCGTGCCCAGGGCGCCACTGGCATGGGCTTTCAGGTCGGTAGAGGCGTGGAATACCGTTTGCCGGTCCAGTTCCTCCAGGCTCAGGTTGTTGTCAAATTGCTTGGGCATGCTCGGTTCACTGGTTACGAGTTATCGAGATAATTATGTCATCTGCTGCTTGCTTTTCATAGCAAACGGAGTGTCAGGGATGAATGCAAATAGCTTGGAACGTACATTTTTCCGCTTCCGCTATAGACACCCGCCAATGGAATGTGGTATAAATCCGCTCCTTGACGCAATACTGCATTTGCGGACTGGTAAACGGAATGACGGTCCGTGTCTTCTTGAGGGTGATGCCCTGGAAATCCCTGTATTGAACTGCAAAGCGATTTGCCCGGCTTTGACGTAGATTGGTATTCGGCATTTTCGAAGCATCAACCTGTTACGTTGCCCTCATGGAAACGGCTGCATAGCACGCCGTCTCGACCAGCCAGATCGCACTGAATTCTATAATATTAATACCTGGAGAGAGTGACTATGCCCGGTCGAAACTATTTACACATACCCGGTCCGACGATTGTGCCCCAGCGCATTCGCAATGCCATGGCGATAGAACAGGAAGACATGCGCGCAGCGGATTTCCCGGAATTCACGTTGCCGTTGTTTAACGACCTGAAAAAGATATTCAAGACGGAGACGGGGCGGATATTCATCTTTCCATCTTCCGGCACCGGGGGGTGGGAAGCCGCCATCACCAATACCTTGTCGCCCGGAGACAAGGTCCTGATGTCCCATTTCGGCCAGTTCAGCCAACTCTGGGTAGACATGTGCCGGCGCCACGGCCTCGACGTTCATGCCATCGAGATGGACTGGGGTGATGGTGTCCCCGTTGACCGCTATGCGGAAATACTGAAAGCCGATACCAACAAGGAGATCAAGGCTGTCTTTGCCACCCAGAATGAGACGGCTACGGGTGTGAAGAGTGATGTCCCGGGAGTACGCAAGGCGCTGGATGAGGCGGATCACCCGGCCCTGTTATTCGTCGATGCGGTAAGTTCCCTGGGCAGCATGGATCTCCGCATGGACGAGTGGGGTGTGGACCTGGCGGTCAGCGGTTCGCAAAAAGGTTTTATGCTGCCCACCGGACTCGGTATCGTCGGCGTCAGTGAAAAAGCCCTTGCCGCACGCGCAGACGCAACCTTGTACCGCACATTTTTTTCCTTCGACGACATGATCGGGGCCAACGACAACGGTTTTTTCCCGTATACCCCCAACACTATCTACCTCAGAGGGTTGCGGGAATCCATCGACATGCTCATGGAGGAAGGGCTGGATAACGTCTTTGCCCGCCACACCCGCATGGCTGTCGCGGTGCGCAAGGCGGTGTCGGCATGGGGCCTGTCCCTGGTTGCAAAAGACGAGAACTGGTATTCCGATACGGTCAGTGCGGTACGGGTGCCGGAGGGATTTGACGGCAACGCAGTGGCGCAGCACAGTTATAAATATTACAACGTCGCCCTGTCCATCAGCCTCGGCAAGATTGCCGGCCAGGCATTTCGTATCGGCCACCTGGGTGACCTGAATGAAGTGATGGTCCTGACCCCGCTTAACGCCGCAGAAATGTCGATGAAAGATATGGGGATAGACATTGAGTTGGGCAGCGGCGTAGCCGCCGCGCAGGAATACCTGCGCAACACCCGCCAGGCCCGCTTCTGATGAGTTTTACCCAGTACCCGCCGGCGCCGGTCCGGTTACAGCGCAGTGAACTTGCCGTACCCGGCTCCAACCCGGGCATGTTTGAGAAAGCAGCCCGGTCCGCTGCGGACTTCATCTTCCTGGATTGCGAGGACGCGGTGATCCCCGATGACAAACCCCAGGCCAGGAAGAACATCATCGCGGCGTTGAACGATATCGACTGGCAGGGTAAGACCATGTCGGTGCGCATCAACGGTCTCGATACGCACTACATGTACCGCGACGTAGTTGATATTGTCGAGCAGGCCGGCGCCAGGCTCGATACCGTGCTCATCCCCAAGGTCGGTACCGCCGCAGACGTCTACATGGTGGATTGCCTGCTGACGCAGATCGAGGAGGCCATGGGGCTGGAAAAGAAGATCGGCATAGAGTGCCTGGTTGAGACCGCGCTGGGCGGGGCCAATGTCATGTCCATCGCGCAGTCCTCCACGCGCCTGGAGGCCCTGCACTTCGGGGTGGCGGATTATGCCGCCAGCATGCGGGCGCGCACCGTGAACATCGGCGGCCTGAACCCGGATTACCAGTGTGACGGCGCGTTGGGCGACCAGTGGCATGCCGCGCTGGTGAACATCGCCACCGCGTGCCGGGCCTTCGGACTGCGCGCCATAGATGGCCCGTACGGCGATTTCAACGATCCGGACGGTTACGTGGCTGCGGCCAAACGGGTGGCGGCGCTGGGTTACGAAGGCAAATGGGCGATCCACCCCAGCCAGATCGAACTGGCCAACGACGTGATGTCGCCGCCGGAAGCCGAGGTCACCCGGGCCCGGCGTGTGCTGGAGGCATTGCGGGAAGCGGCCGCGCAGGGTAAGGGCGCGGCGCAACTGGACGGCAAGATGATCGACGCTGCCTCGGAACGCATGGCGAGGAATATCGTGCGGCAGGCGGAATTGATAAACAAGAGGTAAAACTTATGGAAATTCATGAATACCAGGCGAAGGAGATACTGACTGATTTCGGCGTGCCGGTCCCGAGGGGGGGATTGGCGTACAGCCCGGAACAGGCGGTGTATCGTTCCCATGAACTGGGCGGTGATGCCTGGGTGGTCAAGGCGCAGATCCACTCGGGCGGGCGCGGCAAGGCCGGCGGGATAAAATTCTGCCGGGACGACGATGAGATCTGGGCGGCTGCCGATGAACTGCTCGGCAAGCGGCTGATCACCAATCAGACCGGCAACGCCGGCAAGATCATTCACCGGTTGTACGTCGAGGAGGCCAGTGAAATTGCCAACGAGTACTACGTCGGGTTCGTACTGGACCGGCAGAAGGAAAGGATATCCGTCGTTGCGTCATCTGAAGGCGGTGTTGAGATTGAGGATATAGCCAGGGAAAACCCGGATTCACTGATTCGCGTCACTGTCGAGCCGGCAGTGGGGATGCAGCCCTTCCAGGCACGGGAAATCGCCTTCAAACTGGGTATCGATAAATCCCTGAGCAGCCAGGCGATTACGGCGCTGCTGGGTTGCTACCGGGCGTTCCGCGACCTGGACGCCACCATGGTGGAAATAAACCCCCTGGTCGTGACGAAGAACAATCACCTGCTGGCGCTGGACGCGAAGATGGGGTTTGATGACAACGCCTTGTTCCGGCGTCCGAATATTTCCGAGTTGCGGGACAAGTCCCAGGAAGATCCCCGGGAGATGAAGGCGGCGGACCGCGGCCTCAGTTACGTGGGCCTGGAAGGAAACATCGGTTGTATAATCAACGGCGCCGGCCTGGCCATGGCGACCATGGACATGATCAAGCACGCCGGCGGCGAGCCTGCCAACTTCCTGGACATAGGCGGCGGGGCTTCGCCGGATCGCGTGGCAAAAGCCATTAACCTGGTCCTGGGCGACAAGAACGTCAGGGCGATACTGGTCAATATATTTGCCGGGATCAACCGCTGCGACTGGGTCGCCGAAGGGATCGTCCAGGCGGTGAGCAAGATTGACCTGGAATTGCCCTTTATCGTCAGGCTGTCGGGCACCAACGTGGAAGAAGGCCGGGAAATACTGAAGAACAGCAATTTACCGATCATCATGGCGGATACCTTGCACGAGGCCGCGGACAAGGCGGTTGCCGCCTGGCAGGACTACGAAAAAACTCAGGCTTGACGGGAAAAATCATGGCGATATTGATAGACACAAATTCAAAAGTCATTGTCCAGGGTTTTACCGGGCAGACAGGAACATTCCACACCCGGGACATGATCAATTACGGCACCAACGTCGTCGGCGGTGTTACCCCCGGTAAAGGCGGCGCCTCGCACCTGGATCGGCCCGTATTCGACACGGTCAAGGACGCGGTAGCCGAGACCAGGGCCGACAGCAGTATTATCTTTATCCCCCCGCCATTCGCCGCGGACGGCATCATGGAGGCGGCGGATGCGGGCATAAAGTACTGTGTCTGCATTACCGACGGTATCCCCGCCCATGACATGATCCGGGTGAAACGTTATATGCGCCGTTACCGCCAGGAACACAAGATGGTGCTGACGGGACCCAACTGTGCCGGGACAATCAGTCCCGGCAAGGCGATGCTGGGCATCATGCCCGGGCATATCTACATACCGGGCAGGGTTGGCGTCATCGGCCGTTCCGGCACCCTGGGCTACGAAGCGGCATCGCAGATGAAGGCGCTGGGGATAGGGGTATCCACCAGTATCGGCATCGGCGGAGACCCGATTAACGGCAGCTCCTTCATGGATCACCTGGTACGGTTTGAAGCGGACCCGGAGACCGATGCCGTGGTGATGATCGGCGAGATTGGCGGCCCCCAGGAAGCGGAAGCCGCGGAGTTTTACCGGGACAACATGAAAAAACCGGTGATAGGGTACATCGCGGGGCTCACCGCGCCGAAAGGCAAACGCATGGGCCACGCCGGCGCCATCATCTCCGCGTTCGGCGAGAGCGCCGCGGAGAAAGTGGAGATCCTGCAGGAATGCGGCGTCACCATCGTGTCGAAGCCGTCGGAATTTGGGACAACCGTAAAATCGGTGCTGGATTCACTATAATTCTGTGATATAGAAATTACGAGAGCTATCCGTACCGGCAAAGCAAACTTACTTTGCACAAGGAATCAACATGAGTAAACCCAGAGTAATAGTCAGTCGTAAATGGCCGCAGGAAGTTGAAAGCAGGATGCAGGAACTCTTCGATGTGCAGCTGAATGAAGATGATACGCCCATGTCCGCCGGTCAAATGCAGGCGGCGCTGCAGAGTGCCGATGCGTTCTGCCCTACCGTTTCCGACAACGTAAATGCGGAACTCCTGTCCGTGGATAACCTGAAAGCCGAAATCATCGGCAGTTACGGCGTCGGGTTTAACCACATCGACATTGATGCCGCCAGGACGCGCGGGCTGGTCGTGACCAATACCCCCGAGGTGCTGACCGACTGCACCGCGGACATCGCCATGACCTTGCTGCTGATGACTGCGCGCCGCGCCGGGGAAGGGGAGCGGCACGTGCGCAACAGGGAATGGAGCGGCTGGCGTCCGACCCACATGATGGGCACAAAGGTGACCGGCAAGACCCTGGGCTTAATCGGCATGGGCAGGATCGCCAGGGCCATGGCGCAGCGGGCGTATCACGGGTTCGGCATGAAGATCATCTTTACCGATCCGTATCCGCCGCCTGCTGAACTGGTCAGTGAGTTGCAGGCAGAGTCCCGCGCCTCGATAGAAGAGGTGCTGCAGGAAGCGGATTTTGTCTCCCTGCATTGTCCCGGAGGCAAGGAGACCTACCATTTAATCAACAGGGAACGTTTATCCATGATGAAACCGGGGGCGTTTCTCGTTAACAGCGCCCGCGGCGATGTCATCGACCAGTCCGCCCTGGTTGAAGCGCTCGATAACGGCACCATCGCCGGGGCCGGCCTGGACGTTTACGAGGGAGAACCGGCAGTGCCCGCAGCACTGTTGACCCTGGATAACGTGGTGCTGTTTCCTCACCTGGGCAGCGCTTCCAGGGAAACCCGGGTCGCTATGGGGATGCGGGTGGTAGAGAACCTGCAGGCATTTTTCAGCGGTGAGGCGCCACGCGACCGCGTCGTGTGAAACACGAGTCAAAATCCACCTTTGATTTCCCCGAGCAGTCCTCGGTAGCGGGACTGGATTCGGCGGTTGCCAGTTATGCCGGCAACCTTATTGACCTGCTGGCGGAGTTGTTGCGCCAGGTCATCAGGCAAAGAAAACCGGAAATACTCCCGATTTTTGATGGAGAACAGGTCCTGCCCAGGGATGACAACGAACTGTTGCTGGCCGGGTTACAGGCCTGGGGTATCTGGTTCCAGTTGCTCAATATCGCCGAAGAAAACGCGGCAATGCGCCGGCGCCGGGTCACCGAGAGTCTGCAGGGGCTGGAACATGTTTCCGGCACCTTCGCCAACGTGATCGCTCGGGCCGCGGAAATGGGCCTGTCCCACCAGGAAGTCCAGCGCCTGCTGGACAACATGAAAGTAACGCCGACCATTACCGCGCATCCCACTGAGGCGAAACGCGTCACGGTGCTGCAGATACACCGGCGCATATACGTTCTCCTGTACCGCCTTGAGGCCACACGCTGGACCTCGCGTGAACGGGAGACCCTGGAAGAACAACTGCGCAATGAAATTGACCTGCTCTGGTTGACCGGTGAACTGCGCCTGGAAAAGCCTTCCGTAATCCAGGAGATAAAATGGGGCCTGCATTTCTTTGAGCAGACCTTGTATGAACGCGTCCCGGAGACCCTGGATCGTTTGGACCTGGCCTTGTCCAGTCATTATCCCGGTATAGAATTCAGCGTCCCGCCGTTTTTCCGCTTCGGCACCTGGATAGGCGGTGACCGGGATGGCAATCCGTTCGTGAACAATGCCGTTACCCGGGAAGCCCTGTCACTGAACAGGCGAGCCGTCCTGTCGCACTACCGGAAGCAGTTGGAGCAACTGTTCCCGAAGATCAGTGTCTCCGTTCACGCGATCCACGCTCCTGCCGGGTTCATGAACCACCTGGAAGGCTTGCTGGACGCAAGCGGCCAGAGAAAAAAACTGGAAAAACGCAACCCGGGCGAGATCTTCCGCCAGTTTGTCTTCTGTATGCTGGAAAAGATAAAAAATACTGAGAAGAAAAGCACCCTCAGTACGTTCAGTTATGATACGGCCGACCGGTTTATCCAGGATTTGAAAATTCTCGAACAAGGACTGGAACAAGCAGACTGCGCGCAACTCGCAAGGGCACAGGTAACGCCGCTGCGGCGCCAGGCCGAGGCGTTCCGGTTTTGTACGGCGCGCCTTGATATCAGGGAAAACTCCACGGTCATCACCCGCACCCTGCAGGATATATGGCGCTTGCGGCAGTGCCCCACTACCATTCCTGCGCAAGCAGGAATCCAGTCCCGGGAAGTATCGCCCCCCGCGCCGGATTCCGCCGCCTGGCTTGAATGGATACAGGCGGAACTGTCCACGCCTTTTGAGCGCCCCCCCCGCTTTTCCTTCAGCGACCGGCAAAGCGCCTCGACATTCGGCCTGTTCCAGTTGATTGCGGAGACCCGGCAGACCCTTGACCGGGAAGCCATGGGGGGATTCATCCTGAGCATGACCCGCTCGGTAGCGGATGCCCTGGGGGTTTACCTGCTCGCCAAGTACGCCGGCGTGTTTATCGACAGCCAGGCGGTGGAACTCTCCCCGTTGCCGGTGATCCCGCTTTTTGAGACCATCGAGGACCTGCGAGCTGCCCCCCAGATCATGCAAGCCCTGTTACAGACACCCGTCGTCCGGCGTAGCGTCAGGGAACAGGGCGGCATACAGGAAGTCATGATCGGCTATTCGGATTCCAATAAGGACGGCGGGTTTCTGACGGCCAATTACGAGTTGAGCCGGGTCCAGGTCGAACTGACCAAGGTCGGCGTAAAGTGCAAGACCCCGATTGTCTTCTTTCACGGCAGGGGCGGTTCGGTCAGTCGCGGCGGCGGACCCACCGACAGCGCCATTGCCGCACAGCCGGCAGGCTCCGTCAACGGCAAGCTGCGGATTACCGAGCAGGGAGAAGTGGTCTCCTCCAGGTACGCCAACCACGGAACCGCCCAATATCAAATGGAGTTGCTTGCCGCCAGTGTCATGGATCACACCTTGAAATCCATGACTGCGGAGCAGTTCAACCCCGAACCGGAATTTGAGCAGGCCATGGACGCACTATCCAGCCTGGCCTACACGGCCTACCGGAAACTGGTCGAGGAAACCGGCCTGGTCGATTACTACCATGCGGCAAGCCCGGTTCTGGAACTGGGTAAATTGCGTATCGGCTCCCGCCCGGACCGGAGGTTCGGCGCCAACTCGCTGGATGACCTGCGCGCCATTCCCTGGGTGTTTGCCTGGACCCAGAACCGCCACCATGTCCCGGCTTGGTACGGACTGGGCAGCGCGGTAGAGAACTTCATCAAGGTCCGGGGACAGGAAGGACTGGAACTGTTGCGGGATATGTTTGATAACTGGAGCCTGTTCAGCCTGGTCATCGATGAGGTTGAAAAGTCCCTGGCTTTTGTGGATGCCGGCGTGATGCGCAGCTATGCCGACCTGTTAAACCAATCGGCGACCAGGGAAAAATTGTTCATGAAAGTCGTCAGGGAATACGAACTGTCCGCAGAAAAAATACTTCTCATAACAGGAGAGGCAAAACTGGGCGAACGCTTTCCCCGCTTCAGCAGGAAACTGGAACGCCGCGGCGATATTCTCAAACAGGTCGGCCTGGCCCAGGTCGAACTGGTCAAACGGTTTCGTGAACAGGACAAACAGGCAGACCTGGTGGCGCTGCTGCTTTCCATCAACTGCGTCAGCGCCGGCCTGGGGTGGACCGGGTGAGTCGGCAGTAAGCGCTTGTAAGGTCTTTTAACAGATGCTATTGTGGGTGCTTATAAAAGCTCTTTGTAGAGGTGGTTATGTCGATCAAATTTTCCGAGGACTTGGTTCCTTTAACTGATCTGAAGGTGAATCCGACGCGTGTGGTGAAGCATACGACTGAGGTGCACCGGCCTGTGCTGCTTACCAACCGCGGCCGGGGCGTGGCCGTGGTCCAATCGGTTGGTGATTATGAGAAAGCAGAGGAAGAGCGGGACTTCATGCGAGCGGTTGTCGCGGGTCTGTCGGACCTGGAGGCAGGGGATGAAGTATCTCTTGATGATGCCAGGACGCGACTCGGCTTGAAATAGCGTCATGCCACGGATGGTCATCACCTTTGCTGAATCCGCGCTCCGCGATCTCGAGGAGGCGCAGTCCTGGTACACGGAGCAGGGGGTGCCCGGCGTTGGGACAAGGTTGGTAGAGGAAGTGTTCCAGCGCGTCCAGGCTTTGGCTGACCATCCCGATATGGGACGGGTGGTACCTGAATTCGACCAGCCCTTACTGCGCGAACTCATCCATACGCCATTCCGTATTGTGTATCGGCGTGACCCTCGGCGGGTCAGGATTGTCCGCGTATGGCGTAGCGAACGCCTGTTGCTGCTTCCCACAGATGGTGATGAAGGATCGTCAAACACGTGAGGACTGCGGACCAGGGATGGCTGTTCAAACTTTGGAGATATAACCGTGAAAGAGTACAGCTTTACCGAAGCCCGACAGAATTTCGCCTCGTTATTGGATGAAGCGCGACAAAAGGGGGTGGTATGTATAAGAAAACGGAATGGTGAGGCTTTCTACGTCAAGCCTGCGATAACGAAAGAATCGCCGCTGGATATTGCAGGTATTGACCTTCAGGTTACCAGAAACGATATCGTTGATAGTGTTCGCAAAAGCCGGGAGCGTTTCGGCTGATTCCGCGCCGGCATTGGATCAAATGATGTCTCCATCCCAGAGTTGTTTGATAAAGGTTTCTGCCGGCATTACTTCAATGTCATCGCTCGTCTTACGCGCCCGGGATTCGCGACAAACGACAACCCGACGCTTGATACCCGGTTGGTCCGTAATGATAGTGCGCAAGCCTTTGAGGTGGTTGCTGTGAGTGTGTGTGGTGGATTTCGCTTCAATGGCAACCTGCATATCACCCAACACGAAGTCCACTTCAATGCCGCTGGCGAGCCGCCAGTAAGAAAGCTCCACATCCGCCTCCTCGTAGCTCAGGTAGGCGGATAACTCGTGGAAGACCCAGTTCTCGAATGCCTTACCGTAGTTGTCCGCCCCGGGCAACAGTTCACCGCGTCTCGCTAATCGATTGACAATCCCTGCATCGGAGAAATAAAACTTGGGCGCGCCGATTACGCGGCGTTTGGGCCGTTTTTTGTAAGCGGGCAGCCACTTCGCGAGCAGCGTGTCTTCCAGGATCTGGAAATAGTTCTTTACCGTATGACTCGACACGCCGCAATCACGGGCAATGTTCGAAAAATTGATTATCTGGCCGTCACTGAGCGCAGCGATGTCCAGGAAGTCCGAGAACGCCGGCAGGTTTCGAACCTGTCCTTCTGCGGCGATTTCCTCTTTCAGGTAATCGGCAATATACGCATCCAGCATTCGATTGGGTCGGTTAGTTTGATATATGCGAGGGAGATAACCGTGGTTCAGCATTCGGCCCAGGTCAAACTCACCGCCCAGCTCACTGGCAGACAGCCCATGCAGCTCGTAACGAATGGCTCTGCCCCCCAGCAGGTTGGCGGCGCCTCGCTTTACCTTGCGTGCGCTGGAACCGCAAAGCGCAAAGTGTAACCCGCGATTCTCGATAAGCCAGTGAACTTCATCAAGCAGCGCAGGAACCTTTTGAATCTCGTCGATAACAACCTGGCGCTTCGAGTCTGATGGCGTTATTTCGAGTTCTTCCCGGAGAAACTCGGGATGAGCGACATACCTGCGGAATTCCTCAGACTTTAATAAATCGACCCAGCGGGCATCCCTGTATGTCTGCCGTAGCAATGTGCTTTTTCCCGTCTGGCGAGGCCCCCAAAGGAAAAATGATTCGGTTCCGGCTTCTGGCAAAGTGAGGTTTCGATTGAACATAAAGTTCAATCTATCATGATAGTTTGAATAATCAAGTCAAATTATCAACAGCAACGAATTCTTATCAACAACAAATTCGGGACACCCATAAATATTTTATGAAAACTGGCACCTGTTCGGACTGATCATCGATGAGGTCGAAAAATCCCTGGCTTTAACGCCGCGACGACATCCTCAAGCAGGACGGCCTGGCCCAGGTCGAATTGGTCAAACGCTTTTGCGAAAAGGGCAAACAGGCAGACCTGGTCGCTCAGCACCTCTCCCTCAACTGCGTCTTGAAATAGCGTCATGCCACGGATGGCTGTTCAAACTTTCTGATTCAGCAGTTGCATGTTCATGTATTTAATCGTTGTGGCTGAGTTGAATCTTCTCTATGTCATCGGGTGAGATCGAGGGATGTGTGGAGGGCCACTCCATCTCTTCGGCGTTGAAGACAACGACACCTTGAACCTCTCTACCGTTTTTAAGACAGACATCGACCCGCTGGTAGCCCATGCCTGATTCCGGGAGTTTACAGAGGTAATTGACCCAGTATTCTTTAAGCTGGAGTCTCATGGCTACCTCTCCGGCATCATGGCAGAGCGAAGTGAAGTGAACCGCTGAAGTTTTCCCCGACAACGTATGGCATATTTGAAACCTCTGACGTTCCTGTCATTATTTGACTGATCATATCACGTAGCGCGTGACTTGATACAAATTCCGGTCGGTTGATTCCACGCCAGCATCAGGCAAAGCAATAAACCGGATAGCATGGGAAACGGCCTATCAACAAAACACCGTCAACACACCCGTGTACCCATAAAGCCTGTTATGGAAAATCTCCCCGTTGGCAAAAAAACCGGCCAGGGGCAGGTCGCCCAGTTCGTCGCGGATCAGCTTCAGTTCTTCGGAGTCGGGGCCGAACTGGTAACGGCCGCGGCCGGTACAGGAATAATAGACCGCTCCCCGCGGGGATGAGCTCATTCTGCCCTTGATGTCGGTCAGCATACGCTGCATGTCCTGCCTGGCGGTATTGCCGTCGCGCCGGCAGAACATGACCTCGCTGCCTTCCGTCAGCAGTTGGCCCACGCCGAGGAGCCGGTTGGTTTCATCGATGCCGACCAGGTTGCGCACTATGTAATCACTGGTATCGGAGCCGGGAATCGGGAAACCGGCGAATATGTAACCCGCCACCCGCTGCAGGTCCCTGGCTATCACTTCTCCCACGTCTTCCTTGAATACGTCCAGGGCAGGCCTGTTGTCCAGTTCGATGACGATATTCCGCTCGCAGGCGGTGATGACGTGCCTGGAAGTAAAAGGTGTGCAGCCCTGGGTATGGCCTGTCGCCACGGGCACCTCGCTGGAGAACAGGACGCCGGATATGCCGCCGGATACGACGTTGTCGGCCACTTGTACGTTCACGTCGGCGGACGAACTCAGGCCGCCTACGAAGAAAGCGTTGGGCACGTATTGCGCCAGGGACGAAATCAATGACGGCACCTGCATGTTGCCGGGGTCGCAGTGGAGAATGCCGAAATAAAAATCATCGTTGTTGATCCAGTCACCGGTACTGTTGATGAAGTTGTCGATATCCCCGGTCTGTACGGGCAGGGTCCTGAACGTGGTCTCGGGGAATTCCGCGAGCAGGATAGTCAACGCCGGCTGGTCGTAATATTCCTGTCCGGTAGCGCTGACGCCCAGGCCCACACTGCCGGACCAGTTCGTGATGCCGGTACGCCGGCGTAGCGTATCCAGTATGATGTCGAGCTTCGGGATGAGGGTGTAGGTGGCGTAGATAAAACCGAAGTTCGCCGAGTCGGGTACTTGGCCCACCTGTTCCATGCAGTCCTTGACCAGTTGCCTGGGCTCCTGGTTGCTGCTGTGACCTAATAGAAACTGTTGCATCAGCGATTATTCCATCTATATACAACCGGATTGCGGGATATATACCTATTCATTAAGCAGCCTGCCCTTGCGCACGCCGGACCTGCTTTCGTCCGGGCTGTAGTGCAGGTCGAGGTACTCGATAATAACTGGCTCGGCGCCACCGAGGTCCCATAGGCCGTGTTCAGCCTGCATCAGGCGGATCGTTTCCTGCCAGCCGTCCCTGTCCATCCTGTTCTGGGTCACGAGTTTGGCGGAGTGGCACGAGGCGCAATGGGCGTTGGTAAGTTCCCAGCCGTCGTCAATAACGAAGCCGCTGACCTCGTCCAGGGGTTTCTCATCGGCATGAGAAACGCCGATGCTGGATATTGCTGAAACAGCCAGGACAGGGAGTATCAGGCGACGTAAACGGCGATGCGGTGGCATGAGTTGTTCAAATACCCCTTCGGGTTCCAGCCGGGGATGACCATGGGTTGGGATATGCCGTTCGAATCTACTGCCCGCGCCCAGACTTCGTAATAGCCCGCGACCGGGAAGCGTATCTGCGCATCCCAGTTCTGCCATGCGAGCCGGTTGGCGGGAGCCCCAAGTCCGGCCTGGCGCCAGGTGCGGCCGAAATCGATGGACACGTGTAATTCGGCCACCTCGGCGTCGCCGGCCCAGGCATGGCCGTGCAGCGCCAGCGGCTGTTTCAGCGCGGTGGTAACGCCGCTCCTTGGAGAAGTGATCAAGGACTTGACCGGCATGGCCTCGATGATACACATATCCTCATCTGCCACTTTAGTTCCCGGCGCGACCGGGTTGCAGGGCAGCCGGTAGGACTTGCCCGTCATTTTCGGGCCGTCGTGGATGATGTTGCGCACGGCGATCCGTTCCAGCCATTTCCCCGAAGTCGAACCCGGCCACCCGCCGAATACCAGGCGTAACGGATGCCCGTTCATACTATGCAATGGCGCGCCGTTCATGCCCCAGACGACCAGGGACTCCTGCTCCAGCGCCTTGCTCACGGGCACGCCGCGGGAGATGGGTATTTTTCCGGGTTGCCCGCTCAGGTGTGCATCGGCGCTGTAATAAGCGACATACACGGCATCGTTCTTAATTCCTGCATCCTCCAGCACGTCCCTGAGCCGCACGCCGTTCCATTCCGGACAGCCCACCGCACCCAGGGTCCACTGGTTGCCGGAAGCCGGCGGGTCGAACTCGGCCCGGCCGTTACCGCCGCATTCCAGCGTCAGCTGCAGGGTATGGTTCTCAAACCGTTGTTTCAACTCCGCGATGGTGTAGGCTTTCGACGTTTCTGCTGATTCGCCGTCTATGGTCAGGGTCCAGGCGTCGGCGTCGACGTTTGCCGGCGGGATGCCGTTATTGCGGATAAACAACCGTTCTGTCGGCGTAATATCGTCGTTTAATAAATGGGCCGGCGTCTCCGCGTTCAGGGGCCGGTCATTCAACACCCGCAGGCCGTTTTTCCCTTCGATGACAAACGCTTCCTGCGTATCGGCCAGCACAGCCGGGATCAACCCTGAAGGCATGGTATGGTGGTAGACTATCCCGGCCCCGACAACGCTGGTTAAACCCGCCAGTCCCTTGACGAAACCGCGGCGGCTCACCGGGTCGGAGCGCCTGCCCCACAGCAGGTAATCCGCTCTTTCAGGATCAAGCCTGTACAGTTCATGAATGCCGATTTCTTTGTTCATGACATGTTGTCGCTCCGCCACTGTATAACTGTGGTTGAAAAATAATCATACATAAATAACACTATCCTTACCATCGTGAAAAAATCTACCGGAGAGGCGCCGACCATGACTAATCCAAGAATGCCGGAAAACGTACCTGATTTCGTTACGGAGCACCTGCAACGCTATCTTGACAGCAACGGGGAAGACGGGCACGAGTGGAGTTCGGCAGGGATGGGGGACCATGGGGATTGCCCGGCCCTGCTGCTGACGACTATCGGACGCCGGTCGGGACAACCCATCATCACGCCGCTGATCTACGGCGAAGCCGGCGGCGCCTATGTCGTCATAGCCTCAAAAGGCGGTGCGCCGACCCATCCGCACTGGTACCTGAACCTGGATGCCAACCCCGAAGTGGACGTACAGATACGCACCGAGCGCTTCAAGGCCAGGGCCAGGACGGCTGCCGGCGCTGAACGCGCTGAACTGTGGGATTTGATGCTCATCATCTACCCGACCTACACGGAGTTGCAGGGCCGGACGGCGCGCGAGATTCCGGTTGTAGTCCTGGAAAAGGAATAGATATTGCTCCCCCTGACGGTCTGAGACCAGGGTTATGACAATAGTCAATGAGAGCGCCGAGGCATCCCTGGAGGCGACTGCAAGCGCCGGGACCAGGTATTCGATAAGCTCCGGCGATACCTTCAACGGCATCCTTGACCACAAGTTCGATGAGGACTGGGTCGGTATCGAACTGGAGCGGGGGAAAACCTACCGGATCACCCTGTCGGGGCGCGGGGACGCCCCCGGCAAGGCCGAAGACACCGTCCTGAAGCTGTTCGATGCCGGGGGAAACCACGTTCTGACAAACGACGACATCGATGCGGCAAACCGGGTATTCGATTCACGGCTGACGTTTACCGTGCTTGTCAGCGATACCTACTACATCAGCGCCGGCAGCTATACCGGCAATCCGGCCACGGACAATTCCGGGGCTTATACCATTGCGGTTGAAGAAATTGAGGTAGTTACCGTTATCGACGGCACTATCACCGGCACCGGCAGGGGGAACAGCCTCACCGGGACCGATGAGGTGGAAATGATCCATGGCCTCGGGGGCAACGATTACCTGTACGGACGCGGCGGTAACGATGAACTGGACGGCGGACCCGGCAACGACACCTTGAACGGCGGCGCGGGCGCCGACAGTCTCACCGGCGGTGAAGGCGTCGATACCGTGTCCTACGCGGGATCACCCGCGGGTGTGACGGTGCGCCTGCATGATCCCGTACCCCGGGGCGGCGACGCCCAGGGCGATACATTCGCGGGGACGGTTGCGTTTGCCTATACGGACGACGGCAACCGGGTGGAGGTGGAACTGCCCGATATCATCAACCTGAGAGGCTCGGACCATGACGACATCCTGGCCGGTGACCAGCGGGCCAACAGGCTGTCCGGAGGAAGCGGCGACGATACGATATACGGCGGCCCGGGTGGTGATGACACGAACCGGGACGACATAGACGGCGGCCCGGGAGATGACAGGCTGTTCGGCGGCAGGGGCGATGATACGCTGTACGGCGGTGAGGGTAACGATACGCTCAGGGGCGGCGCCGGCGCCGACACGATATGGGCCGGCTCCGGCGATGACAGGCTGGACGGCGGTGCGGGCGCGGACGTGCTGGACGGCGGTATCGGTTTTGATACCTTCCTGTTCGCTCCAGGGCACGGGGAGGACACCGTAACCGACTTCAGAAACGGCAGGGATTTAATCGACGTCACAGCCTTCGGCCTGCCGGGTTTTGATGATCTCAGCTTGTCCGCGGCGCCGGATGGTGTGACGATAGACCTGACGGACCACGGGGGCGGAACCATCCTGCTTGAGGGTTTCGATATTGCCAACCTGGATGCGGCAGACTTCCTGTTCTGACGGGCGTCAACTAAAGTGACGCAGGGCGACTCGGCGGCGCGTTATCTATGCTAGTATAAAGGCTGCGGCCTGCGCCGGTCTCCCCGCGGCGCGAAGTTGTGAACCCCGTCAGGCCCGAAAGGGAGCAGCGGTAACAATGGATGCGGGCGCCGGGTCAAGAACGGTGCAGGACGCTTTCTGGATCGGGATTAATCGGAGTGTTATGAGCTATCAGGTTCTTGCGCGTAAATGGCGGCCGCGTTCGTTTGCGGATATGGTGGGACAGGGCCATGTCCTGAAGGTGCTGGTCAATGCGCTGGATTCCGGCAGACTGCACCATGCCTACCTGTTCAGCGGTACCCGCGGCGTGGGCAAGACGACCCTGGCGAGGATCCTGGCGAAGTGCCTCAACTGCGAAGCCGGCGTCAGTTCCGAGCCCTGCGGCAAGTGCAGCGCCTGTACGGGTATCGATGAAGGCCGGTTCGTCGATTTGATCGAAGTCGACGCGGCATCCCGGGCCAAGGTGGATGAAACCCGGGACCTGATGGATAACGTCCAGTATGCGCCCACTGCCGGACGGTACAAGGTCTATCTCATTGATGAAGTCCACATGTTCTCGAAACACAGCTTCAACGCCTTGCTCAAGACCCTGGAGGAACCGCCCGAGCATGTAAAATTCCTGCTGGCGACGACCGAGCCGAAACGGATACCGATCACCATTTTATCGCGCTGTCTGCAATTCAACCTGAAACACCTGAGCGCCGGGCAGATCCAGGATCAACTGGATAAAATCATGGAACAGGAAACTGTCCCCGCGCAGGATGGCTGTTCCCGGCTGATAGCCGTTGCGGCGGACGGCAGCATGCGCGATGCGCTCAGCCTGCTTGACCAGGCCATTTCCCACGGTAACGGCAGCCTGGAGACGGCGCAGGTGCGTGATATGCTGGGGACGATCGACGTTGAGGAGTTGACTACCCTGTTCACGTCTGTCGTCGAAAAGGACAGCGCGTCCATGTTTGCAAGGCTCGGCGCCATGGCCGAGTTGTCGCCGGATTACGATGCCTTGTGCGCGGGCCTGTTGTCCATCCTGCACAACATCGCGATCGCACAGGTGTTGCCGGACGGTTCTGACCTGGTTGACGAGGCCGGCCGCGCATTCGCCCGCAGACTCGACAAGGAACTTGTTCAACTCTATTACCAGATCGTCCTGAACGGCCGCAGGGACCTGCTTATGTCGCCTGATCCGAAAACGGGGTTCGAAATGACCATGATCCGCATGCTGGCATTCAGCCCCTGGGATGCCGGTGACGCCCCGGCAGATAGCGATAACCGGTCCGCGGCAGGGAATAACGGCTCAACAAATACGGCGCAGAAAGCCCGTGACCGGGTACAGGACACACCGGCGCTGGCCGATAACGATGCCTGGCACGACCTGGTGGAATCGATGGCGCTGGACGGCCTGACCAAACAACTTGCCTTGCATTGCACCCTGCAGAACTACCAGGGAAACAGGCTCAACCTGAACCTGCGGCCCGAACAGGAACACCTGCTGACCGCGAGCCAGAAAGAGAAGCTGCAGGCTGCGCTCAGGTTACGCCTGGACGACAAGGTCAGGCTTGAAGTGGCGGTGGAAGGGTCCGGCGACGAGACGCCGGCGCAGAGGAAGACGCGCAAGGACCGTGAAGCAAAACAGTCCGCTATAGCGGCCGTTCAGAAGGACCCCGAGGTCAGACAGTTCATGGAAACGTTTGATGCGACTATCGATGAGGAGGCGACCGGATATATGGGGTCAGAGTAAATGCTCTGACCCCAAATATCTGTAGATAATGGGGACGGATTTAAATCCGTCCCCGTCATACTGAGAGAATGAGGAGAAGCAAATGAAAGGCGGCTTCGGCGACATCATGAAACAGGCCCAGAAGATGCAGGAAGACATGCAGCGGATGCAGGACGAGATCGCGGCCACCGAAGTACAGGGTGAGGCCGGCGCCGGCATGGTGAAGGTCATCATGACCGGCAGGCACGACGTCAAGCGGGTTGATATAGAACCGTCCCTGCTCGCGGCCGACAAGGAGATGCTGGAAGACCTGATCGCCGCCGCGGTGAATGATGCCAACAGGCGAGTGGAAAAAGCGGCGCAGGACAAGATGTCCAGTGTCACTTCAGGTCTCGGTCTCCCGCCGGGATTCAAACTGCCGTTTTAGAGATTCTGCATAATGATTGGACCGGTCATCGATGCGGGCTGAACCGCCCAGGCTGGGCGCGCTGATCCAGGCGCTTTGCTGTATGCCGGGGATCGGTCAAAAATCAGCCCAGAGAATCAGTTACCACCTGTTGCAACGCGACCGCAACGGGGCAAAGTCTCTTGCCGCCGCGTTGGCCGATGCGATGGACAACATAGGCAGTTGTGAGCGGTGCCGTAACTTCAGTGAAACCCCGGTATGCGAGCTTTGCCTGAGCGAGAAAAGGGACGGTTCGCTGTTGTGCATAGTGGAAAGCCCGGCAGACGTGTTTGCGATGGAAGAGGCGGGCTACAACGGCAAATATTTTGTGCTGATGGGGCACCTCTCCCCCCTGGATGGTATCGGACCGCAGGAACTGGGCCTGGACAAACTGGCGGCGTACCTGGCGGGTTCTCCCGGAGATGAAGCCGGCGCCGGAGTCAAGGAGGTGATCCTGGCAACCAACTCGACCATGGAGGGGGAAGCGACCGCGCATTTCATCAGCAATATCGTGCAGAAACATGACATGCGCGTGACCCGCATCGCCCACGGTGTGCCGCTGGGCGGTGAACTGGAATATATAGACAGCAACACGCTTTCCCACGCCCTGGCCGGGCGTCGCGACATAACCGGCTGATACTTATCTCTGCGGTATTGCAGAAGTTCAGTATATGATCTAAGATTACTCTACACCTAAGCCGGTAAGTACTACAAGGAGATTGAATGATGAGTAATACGGGTCAGGAACAAACGGGCTGGCAAACCGCTCTTGAACATCACGAACGGCTGTGTGTCGAACGTGGTCGCACTATTGACGCGAGATTTAATTCCGTCGATGTCAGATTTAATTCCGTCGAGAAGAGGCTGGACAATATCGAAAGGCTCCAGCGCTTTACTCTTGGCGCCATCCTGGCCTGGCCGGCGCTGTTGATCGCTGTATTGAAACTGCTTCCCTAACCCGCTTTTCTCACCCGGCGGACAAGTGGGCGACCCTTATGGGCGCCGGCGGGTGTGAATCGTGAAATGCCGAATACAGCGGGTCCGGAGTCAGGGTATTCGCATTTTCCTTGTAAAGTTTGACCAGGGCATTGATCAGGCTGCCGGAGCGGACCTGGGCCGTGGCAAAATCATCGGCTTCAAACTCGTGTTTGCGTGACATCGACGAAAACAGGGGCTGCAGGAAGAAGGTGAAGGCGGGCGCCACCAGCACAAACAGGGTAAGCGCCATGTAGGCGGAAGGTTCGCTGACCCCCAGGCCGGCATAAAACCACGGTACACCCAGCAATACACCCAGTATGGCGAAGCCGATGAGAAACGTTACCCCGAGGATGGCAAGGCGTTTCCTGATATGGCCGCATTTGAAATGCCCCAGTTCGTGCGCCAGCACCGCCTCTATCTCATCGTAGGACAGTTCATCGATCAGGGTATCGAAAAACACGATGCGCTTGTTCGCGCCCAGGCCGGTGAAGTAGGCGTTTCCATGGGTGGAGCGGGTGGAGCCATCCATTACGAAGATGCCGTTGCTGGTAAACCCGTTCCGGTCCAGTAACGCGGCGATACGGGTCGAAAGTTCAGCATTGTCCAGCGGCCTGAATTTATTGAACAGCGGTGCGATTACCGCGGGATAAGCCCATACCATGACCAGGTTGGTTCCAAACCAGGTCAGCCATACGTACAACCACCACCAGGCGCCCGAATTGTCCATGAACCATAACACCAGCATGATCAGCGGGGTCCCGATGACCACCATCAGCAGCGCGTTTTTCAACAGGTCGGTAATATACAGCTTCAGATTCATCTTGTTGAAACCGAAGCGTTGTTCCAGCCTGAACGTGCGGTAGAGAGACAGCGGCAGGTCCAGCAGGGATGAGATCAATACGACCGCAATGATGAAGATGGTTCCCGTCCACACGGCGGATAACTGGTATGGACGGATGACGCCGTCGAGAAAATCCAGGGCCCCGCCCAGGGTCCAGACCAGCAGCAGGACGGAGGACACGACCAGGTCGGCCAGCCGCACGCGGGTCTTGGCGCAGTTATAATCGGCCGCCTTTTTGTGCGCTTCCAGTGAGATCCTGTCTGCGAAGTTATCGGGAACCATATCCCGGTTGCTGCGGATATGGCGGATATGCCGCGCGCTCAGGTGCCATTGAAGCAAAACGCCGGAAATCAATGCTATGATAAGCGCGTAAGTTAACGTATTCATCGTCTAGGTTTTTAATAGCCGGTTACAGGTTTTTAGTCGCATAGCGGAATTGTATCAACTAACAACTGAAAACTGGAAACTAAAACCGGTACCCAATTATGCCGCAATCGGAAAACAACCTAATCTGGCTGGATCTTGAAATGACCGGCCTGAACCCGGAGCAGGATCGCATCATCGAGATTGCTACCGTGATTACCGATGAACAGTTGAACCTGCTGGCAGAAGGTCCGGGAATGGCGCTGAACCAGCCGGAGACCGTGCTGGCGGCCATGGACGACTGGAACATGGATCAGCACACCCGGTCGGGCCTGTTGCAGCGGGTGCGCAGCAGCGCGTACGCCGAGAGCGATGCGGAGCAGCTCACGCTGGAATTCCTGTCCAGGTACGTACCGGCCGGGGTCTCTCCCATGTGCGGCAACACGATATACCAGGACCGCCGCTTCCTCAGACGCTACATGCCCGAACTCGAGAACTATTTTCATTACCGCAACTTGGACGTGAGCACGGTAAAGGAACTGGTTAAACGCTGGACTGGTAACCCTGAGCCGTTTGCCAAGGAGTCAACGCATCTTGCCCTCAATGACATCCGCGATTCCATCGAGGAATTACGCCATTACCGGAAACTGTACTTCAACTGTTAGCTACAGATTTATCCGCAGATGACGCAGATTAACGCAGATGGATCGGGTAAGTTTCGGGGCCGTAGTAAACCCATGAGATTCAGGTTAAAGTATAAAATTCCAACGAGTTTTTACTCCCTATATATCCGTTCAAAGTCGGTGGGAGGCATTGATGTCTGATTATGACGTCATCATCGCCGGCGGCGGTCACAATGCCTTGATCTGCGCTGCGCTCCTGGTCAGGAACGGCCTCAAGGTCCTGGTGGCCGAGCGCAATGACTGGGTGGGCGGTGGAGTGATTACCCGGGAAGTTACCCTGCCCGGGTTCAAACACGACATGTTCGGCTCATCACACGTCTGGATCCACCTGAATCCCGATTTCAAGGCCTTGCAACCTGAGTTCGAACGCCACGGTCTGAAATACATCTGGTCCGAGGACCATATCACCGGCCACCCGAACAAGTACGAGGGGCAGGGGATTATCGTATATAAAGACGTGGACAAGACCTGTGACACGATAGCGGAATATTCCCGCAGTGACGCCCGGCGCTACCGGGAGATCTACGAAGAGTTCGGCGAAATCCGTGAGGGCGTAACAAAGGGCATGTTTTCTCCTCCGGTACCGCCAAGTTACCTGTACCAGGCCATGGAGAACAGTCCGGAAGGCCTGAAGCGGTTACGCGACTACCAGTTGAGTTCGCGCCAGTTCACGCTGGAGAATTTCACTAACGACCACGTGCGCGCCTTTATCCTGGGCTGGGCGATGGCCCCGCAGACCCTGCCGGACCAACTGGGCACCGCTGCCGGTTTCTACGTCATGATCCCGAGCATCCATTACTACGGGCAGGCCATCCCTGAAGGCGGCAGCGGTATGCTGGCGCGGTCCATGCAACGCTACATCGAAGCCAGCGGCAGCACGGTGCTGACCGGCGCAACCGTCAGAAAATTCATCATCGAGAATAACGAGTGTATCGGCTTTCGCCTTGAGGATGGTAGCGAAATCACCGCAAGACAGGGGGTTGTCTCCGAACTGGACCCGTACCAGACCTACCTGCACGGTTTCGATGAGGGCGTACTCACGGAGGATTTTCTCGACCTGGTGCGTAACTTCCGTTTCGGGGACGTGACCATCGCCCGCGTCCACTATGCATTGAACGAAGCGCCGGAATTCAGGAACGGGAAAGACATGGACAGGACGGCCTTCCAGCGTATCTTCGGCACGCTGGCCGATATCGACAAACAATATAACGAGATGGCCATGGGACTGGCCCCGACCGACCCGTTTTTATGGACCGCGGCCTGGACCACCATGGACCCCACCCGGGCGCCGGCCGGGAAACATACGCTGATCATGGATACCTTCGTGCCCGTGGACCTGGCCTCCGGCGAGGACTGGGAACGGATCGGTCCCGCTTACGTGCGCAATACCCTGCTCGAACAGTTGCGCAATTACACGACCAACATGGATGATGACAATATACTGGGAGAATACGTGGAAACCGGGCCGAGCCTGGCCCGGGCGAACCTGTGTTTTTACCGGGGGGTCACCACCGGCGGCGAACGCACCCTGGCCCAGATGGGGGCATTCCGGCCGTTTCCCAATTATGCCGACTATCGCGGCCCAATTAAGAAGTTCTACATGACAGGCCCATCGTGTCATCCGGGCGGGGGTATCTGCGGCATGGGTACTATTGCCGCCAATGAAATCCTCATGGATTTGGGGTTGAAAGAAGACGATGATGATTTTGAATTTTAGTTATTATGGCTTTAGAGGGTACAGCACAGGTCCGGATAGGGTTTTCAAGACCCGCTGTGAATACATCCCTGTACGTTCATTGCGCCCATCCATGGGCGCAACCCTTCGGGCGGCTGGCGCCGTGCAAATCGTCTGTCCTGACGATTTGTTACCATCCGCTATCCCTGCGGATGATAGTCTTGAAAACCCTATCCAGACCTGTTGTCCGCAACGTCTGTAACGAATAAGCATTTTTTAGAAAGGTATGGTTATGACTGAAAAAGCTGAAAGAATAGCGCCTTACACGGCGCTGGTGGTGCAACCGGAGGTTACGGTTGTAAAGAAACGGGAAGATATCAGGAAAAACCTGGACCGGGTGTGCAACATGATCCACTTCGGTGTGGGCTATTTCTGGGAACAACCGGTGCGCCTGGTGGTGTTGCCGGAATATTTCATGCAGGGTGTGGGTACGCCGGGAAAGGGTGAAAGCACTATCAAGGACCAGATGGACAAGGTGGTGACCATTCCGGGCCCGGAAACGGATCAACTGGGGGAGATCGCCAGGCAGTACGGGTTGTATATCGTCGCCGGCGGTGTCTGCGAAGAATTGCCGGAGTTCCCCGACCGCTGGTTCAACACCAATTTCATCGTCGGACCGGAAGGCGACATCGTACTGAAATACCACAAGTGGCATATCCCTGCCTATATCGGTCTCGGCACCAGTCCCCATGACCTGTTTACCGAGTACTGCGAGAAGATCGGCGGCGATATCAAAGACCTGTTCCCTGTGGTCGATACCCCTATCGGCAAGCTCGGCACCATGACCTGCCATGACGGCTGCACCCCGGAGGTGTCCCGCGCCCTGGGTTATAACGGGGTGGAGATCATCTGCCATCCCGGCGCCATCCAGGAGGTGGAGGGCGTATCCGAACCCTGGGATTTCTGGATGTTCACCCGCCGCGCCCGCGCCCACGACAACATGTGCTACCTGCTGGGGTCCAACTGGGGCAAGGTCAACTACGAATATTATCCGAAGGCATTCTGCCCGGGAAATTCGTTTGCCATCGATTATACCGGTATGGTCCTGCGCCACGTGCCGTATCCGGAAGAGCAGGTGCTGGCGGTGTCCATCGATATCGAGGCGCTGCGCCATCACCGGACCAAGACCATCCATAACTGCTGGGTTGACATACGCACCGAGGGCTTCCGCCAGATCTACGAGAAACCCATCTACCCGCCCAACCGGTTTCCGCCGGGCAAACCGCCGCGCAGCCTGTCGGAAAAAGTATCCATCTGCAAGGAAGTGTTTGACGACCTGTACGGCCGCGGCCAGTTCACGCCGCCGGCGGGGTATGCGCCCGGGGATATTTCCGGGTTGCTGGAAGAGCGGATCGCTTACGCCCAGGAAACAGGGCGTTTGAAAAAGAGCTGACCGATGAGAGTACGCAGCAAACTGGCGGACGTCGAGTTTCAGTTCGGCGAGTTCGAATACAGGAAAGACCACCTGGTCATCCACAGCGCGCCGGAGCAGGCCATGCAGACCCGGGTGTATGTCAGCCCGGATGACATAGTCAGCGCCCTGAAGAAAGCGCTGTCCAATCCGCGGGTGTGGTTATACTTTGCCGGGTTCCCGTTTTTCCTGGTTCGATACAGACGCAGGCGCAGAGTTAGGAATTAGGAATAAATTCAGGGGTCAGAGCAATTGCTCTGACCCCGTCGATACAAGAGGACAGGCTGTTCATTCATGATCGATAAACGCTGGAACCTGCCTGGCGGCGTTCGGCCGGCGTTAATCATTCCCGGACTTGTGGCGGCATTTTCCCTGTCCGTATCTCCCGCGTCCGCGCAAACGCAAGCGTCAAGCATGGAAGAGATCGTCGTGAGCGCGCGCAAACGCGAGGAATCGCTGCACGAGGTTCCGAATGCGATCACCGTACTGCAGGAACAGGACCTGCGTCAGCGCGGGATCACCGAGCTTAACCAGGTCGAGAAATTCGCGCCCAACGTCGTTCAGACAAACTTCGGCCAGGGCAACACGGGGCACGCGGCCATATTCATGCGCGGCGCCGGACTGCAGGATCACATCATCACTACGGATCCGTCCGTGGGCATCTACCTGGACGGGGTGTACCTGGGGCGCAACATGGGGGCCAATATGGACCTCATGAATATTGAACGGGTCGAGGTGGCGCGCGGCCCCCAGGGCAGCCTGTCAGGCCGCAATACCCTGGGTGGCGCCCTGCACATCGTCACCAGGGAGCCTGCAGGAGACAATAGCGCGCGCCTCGATATCAAAGCCGGCAGTCTCGGGCGCATTGACGGGCACCTGTTTGCCGATGTGGCATTGGCCGAAACGCTCTCCGTAGCGGTCTCGGCCGGCGCCAAGTCCCGTAACGGGACAGGCAAAGCGGTATTGATTGAAGACCCCGACGCGGATATCGGTGAAATCCTGCGCGGCTTCGGTCGCGTCGCGCTGCTCTGGGATGTGTCTGATACGCTGAGTTTCCTGGCAACGGCTGATCTTGCCCGTTCGGACCAGGGGGTGGCGCCGCATGCAGTCGAAGTTTTCAACGTCCCCAACGGCTTCGGACTCCGCCCCGAAGATCAGCCAACGGACCCTGATGATACCTTTTCCGTAAACGACGATTTGACCGCTACGGAAGACCGGACCCTGGGGGTCTCGCTGACCGCCGACTGGAGCATTTCGGACCGGCTGGATCTCAGGGCGATCCTCAGCTATCGCGATATGTGGTACGAGGGGGGGCTGGACAATGAGAAGGTCAGGGCGAGCTTGATCGAGTTTCCCGAACGCGGCGAAGCTGACCAGACAACGGTAGAGATACAGTTGCGCGGCGTTGCCGGTTGGGGCGACTGGATTGCCGGTTTCTACGCCTTTGACGAACACGGCTACAACGACAGCCCGTTTGTGTTCCGCGCCGGCGGGCTGGCGGACGGGCGCCCGGAAGTGATCCCGACCCGCGATTTTGACGGGAGGCTCTACCTGGAGCAGGAGACCAGCAGCAGGGCCGGTTTCGGTCACGCCAATATCGATCTCGGCGAACGCTGGGTCCTGGGCCTGGGCGCCCGTTACACCCACGATAAGAAAGATGCCCTGGCATCCCTGCATTATTTTCCGGCGCCGGCGCAGCGCGGGGACGACTGGGATGAATTCAGCGCCGATGCAGCGCTTTCGTACCGCATTGCCGAGAACCTCAACACCTATATCAGCTACGCGCGCGGGTACCAGGCCGGCGGCTACCCGCCCCGGCCCTTCGCCGGCGCGGCCACGTTTGTCGCCTTCGATCCCACCTTTGCCGACTCCTTTGAACTCGGCGCAAAAGGCGCCTGGGGCAGCCGCCTGTGGCTGCACGCCGCCCTGTTCCACGTCCGCTACCGTGACCTGGCGGTGCAGAGCAGCGAATTGATCGGCGACGGCTTCCTCACCCTGACCCAGAATGCCGCCGAATCCGAAGCCACGGGCCTGGAACTGGAAGGCCGCCTGCAGCTTGGCAGCGCTTTTGACATCCACTTCGCCCTGGGCTATATCGATGTCGAGATATCCGACGTGGACGAGGGAGTGCAAGGCATCGGCAAGGGCGACAGGCCGGCGCTGACGCCTGAATTGACCGTTTCATTGTCGCCCCGCTACGCCCACGACCTGCCCGGCGGCGCTACGCTGGAGTCGCGCCTGGACTACTACCACCGGGGCGGTATGTTTGGCCAGCCGGTCAATACGCCGCGCAACAAAATCGAGGCGGTTGACCGGCTCAACGCCTCCCTGACCTGGACCAGCCCGAAGCGCGCTTGGAGCATCTCCCTGTACGGCGAGAATCTCACCAACGAAGTCTATCCCCTGGCCAAACTGGACGTCGACCCCACGACCCTGATCATCAACAGCAATGATCGAAGGGAATACGGGATACGCATCAGCCGGCGTTTCGGGAGTTGATAACAGCGGAAAAACCGCTATAGTTAAACTTGGAAAAAGCCATGACTTTGATCGATTCAGGGGTCAGAGTAAGAAATTCGAAGACATTACTCTGACCCCATCAATATGGGGGAAAACACCGTGCCGGACATAGCTTACAGAGACCTCACCGACGAAGAAATAACAGTCTACCAGGAAGAAGGAGCGGTAGTGGTGCCGCAATGCGTGGACCCGATATGGATAGAGCGCATGACCAGGGCCATAGACCGGCAGCTTGCCAGCCCCAGCGTATGGGTGCATGACACCAATCCGGGTGGAAACCAGGAACGTTTTCTGCACGATCGCTACCTGTGGCCGACCGATCCGGACTTCAGGGAGTACGCGTTCAACTCCGGGGTGGGTGAGATCGCCGCCCAGGCCATGGGGTCAAGCACGGCGCGTATCTATTTCGACCACGTGTTCGTCAAGGAACCGAATACGCCGGAGGAGTTTTTCTGGCACCAGGACCTGCCTTACTGGCCGTTCAAGGGAGAGCAGATATGCTCGGTCTGGCTGTCCCTGACCGACGCCGATCTCAAGTCGAGCGGACTCGAATTCGTGCGCGGTTCCCATAACTGGGACAAATGGTTCAGGCCGGTGTTGCCCGACGGCGGGGAAGACACCAGCCAGGCCGAGTGGATCGGGTCCAGCTCCGAGGAGGAAATACCTGATTTCAACGCCCTGAGGGATGATTACGAGTTCCTGTCTTACGAGACCAGGGCGGGGGACGCCATAATCTTCAACACGTCCATCATCCACACGTCCCACGGCAATTTCTCACCCACCCGGCGGCGCCTGGCCCTGTCAACCCGCTGGCTCGGCGATGATGCCTGCTGGGACCCGCGCCCCGGGACCGATCCGATCGTGACCCAGGAGCATGTTTCCATCAGTCCCGGCGCTCCGGCCAGGGATGAGAAGGCTTTTCCGCTGGTGTGGCGGGCGAACTGATTCGTCATTCCTGCGAATGCAGGAATCCAGTCAGATACCCGGGGTCAGAGTAAGAAATTCGCCAGAATTTTTACTCTGACCCCATAATTACTTTTTTACTTTACTGCATCAATCAAATCGATATCTTTTCTAAGCATCTCATTAATCAACGTATTCACCTCAACGCCTTTTGATGCGGCTCGTTCATTAAGGTAAGTCAGTATGTCATCATCCAGGTAGACGGGGAGCTTAAATTTAGCCCCGGGCCTGTAAAATTTTCCACGCTCACCTTCGGAAAAATCATATTCGTCTTTCATTATTATATTCCATCCCTTGAGGCCCCCTTTAATGGTTCTCATGACATATCTAAGTTTTGTGCGCCATATTAACACAAGGTGGAAGAATCTTGTTCGTGCATGTCTTAAGATGTGTGAGTTAAAGGTCGCTTATTCCCTGTTTCCCCATATCCGAGGGATTTCTCCATTAATTTATTTAATGTCTATATTTGTCTCCAAAAACAAAATTATAAAACCTAAAAAATTGTTTTTTAAACGATATATCTATAAATGTCGTATTGAAAATTATTTATTAAAGCGCTATATTGTGTTTACCCTAAATAAATTAAGGAGAGTAAACCATGATGATTATTCCTGAACGTCTTCATAAACTCCGAATCAGGAGAGGATTGTCTCAACCCCTGCTTGCAAAGAAATCCAGGATTTCTGTACGTCAACTACAGCGCATTGAGAAGAGTTCGGAGCCGGGTAAATCGGTTCGGGAGACCACCCTCAGCAAACTCGCGGAAAACCTGGATGTCAAGACGGAAGTTCTTACTGGTGAAGCGCCACTTCCGGATGACTCCAACAAAGTGTCGCAGCGCGAAACTGAGCGTGTCCAAATCGGTGCATTAATCCAGGCAGAGTCCAGACTCGCATATGATCTCGTCAAAATACGGTACGGAATCAAAGCCACAGAAATAATCAATATTGCGCCGCTTTTCTTTGTGCTGTTGGCAGAGGGAAGTCTTGCCTGGCGACGAGAAAAGTTGCGGGAGTTAAACGAAGCAATTGAGAGAATGAAAGAGATTGGCAGAATAGGCGATAACTCTATTGGGCATCTCTCCTACTCAGACTGCGCTCTCGTGGCAGATAATGCTCTGTCCTTTGAAAAAAAATCTATCGATAAAGCTGACCTTTTCGGTGAACATCTCCCCGGAGAAGCCTATGACTTCGGCTATGACCCATCAACGGGGAATCCTTTTGCGGATTACCTGCGCTGGTTTGCTGATGAACTTGATAACCCTGGCATCGTGAAAATCACTTCCGGAGAACTAAAACTCGGTTTGGAAGGTTTTCCGGACTACGAAATCTGTGGGGAGAGGCTTGACAAGATCTCTGGCGATTCCCAGAAAGCCAGGCAGGCGTTAAAAAATGGCACAGTCCGGCTTGCAGACATTCCTGAAGAACTGGTAGCCGAAGACGTGAGAACCGAGCGCGTGAAATGGCTTGAGGACCGAGAGGACGAGGAGAGAGTACGTCTCGAAGATTGGTTTGACAGATTTTTGAAAAGGGAGGCAGCAAATGACCAGTCATAACTTTTCTCATCATGCACAAATACGCAAGCAGCAACGTGCTATTCCGCCGATTATCGTAGAATGGCTGCAAGACTACGGGCGTGTCATCCGAAAAGCAGGGGCGGACGTATACTATCTCGACAAGAAAGGTCGGAGAAAGCTCAAGAGAGATATTGGTTCTCTTCCGTATCGACGAATGGAGGATTTACTTGATACCTATGTCGTTATTGCGGACGACGGTACCCTCGTAACGGTCGGATGGCGCTTCAAGCGATTTAAGCATTAGATGTCAGGAGACCCCGTTATTCACAGTAGTCTCTTTCGCCTGCATGATGGTTATGAGTGGCCCGAAAAAGCTTGACGCTACAGCCCGGCGGCATTATCTTTGTATCAGTGTTGAGAATGAACGTACACACGAGCTGACCCCCAGGAACGAACCAGAAACGCCAAGCGCTTATTTATGGGGCACTATGGATGCAGAACAGGAAATTCTAGTCATCAATATGAGGACATCCAACTATGTACAGCGAACGTAGAACTGCTCAAATAGCAGCTTTCATGTTGATTCGGTGTGGTGGACAAATGTCCCACTTGCAACTGATGAAACTGTTGTATCTTGCAGATCGCGAAGCAGTAAAAC
>JAPOQU010000019.1 GCA_026710545.1 Gammaproteobacteria bacterium
AAGGACTGCAACGCCGTATTGGCGCCGCTGTGTGGCTCCCTGCGGGCGGGCCAGGAAGCGGTCGCCCGCGGCGTTACGCCGCTTGGCAAGGACGCGCCATTCCCGGCGCGGCGTGCCTTGCGCTCAACCGCTTCCCGACCCACTGAACATGGCAATATCAGTTTGAAAGAGTACTAGCAATGCTGAAAACCATTCTAATGGTAACCATCATGGCGGCCAACCTGTTCCAGGTGGAACAGGCGTACCGGGATGAGCTGGACTACAGGGTCGTTGACCGCGGCGCTGTCCCGGGTGAACTGGCCGAAGCCTGGGACGCCGCCGGTATGACGGGCCGAGCATATATCACCCTGCAGCCCTCAAGCAACGAACCGGTTTACCTGCGCTTTATCGAAGAGACTTCCGGGGCGCCGTTTGAACCCATGAAAACCGAGGGCTGGAACGCCGTGGAGATCCTGGTACAGGACCCCGATGCCCTGGCGCGGACCCTGGACCAATCGGAGCATTTCAGCGTTGTCGGCCGGCCGCGTTACCTGACGGAACAGCAGAATATCAAGGCCATGCAGGCAATCGGCCCTGCCAACGAACTGATTTATTTCACCAATATCAGCGATCCGGAAAAGTCCGGATTCGGCCTGCACCCGGCCAGGTCGTACATCGACCGGGTTTTCATCATGGTCGTCGGCGCCCGCGACCATGACGCACTGGGCGAGTTCTACCGCACCGTCCTGGGCATGACGGTAACTGCCCCGATGCTGTACCGCATCGGTGTACTGTCCCGTGCCTACGGTATGCTGGTCGAGACCAGGCATGAACTCTCTATTGTGCAGTTGTCTGAACGTTTTTTGCTCGAACTGGACCGTTACCCGGACGCGGCAACTGCAAGGGATACCACCCCCGGCTCACTGCCTCCCGGGATTGCAATGGTGACGTTTGAGGTGCGGGGCTGGGAGCCGGACCTGCCCTATATAGCCGGGCCGGGACAACAGTCTGCCTTCCCTTACCTGGGGCGGCGCAGCGGCGTGCTTGTCGGGGCCGGCGGTGAGTACATAGAACTGGTTGAAGGCGCGACCGCGGAGCTACCAGGTGCCGGTCCGGATTAACAGGCGCTACGTTGATATACAGGGACGGCGGGTACATTTCCGCAGCGCCGGTACCGGGCCGGTCGTGCTGCTGCTGCACCAATCGCCCCAATCATCCGCGGCGATGATGCCCCTGGCGGAAAAACTGGTTTCCCGATATTGCGTGGTCGCGCCGGACAGTCCCGGCTTCGGCCTGTCCGACCCGCTGCCCATGGAAGAACCGGGTATAGAGGACATTGCCGATGCGCTGGACGAGTTTACCGATGCCATACATCTCCCGCCGGCAGTGGTAATGGGGGTTCATACCGGCGCTGAGATAGCCCTTGAATTCGGCTTGCGCTACCCGGAAAAAGTAACATTCCTGCTTCTCGACGGCCTGGCATTGTTTACCGGAGAGGAAAGCGAGGAAATACTGGAGAATTACCTGCCGCCGTTCACTCCGGACTGGGACGGGAGCCACCTCACCTGGCTGTGGGCGCGCCTGCGCGAGCAGGTGATCTTCTTTCCCTGGTACAGGAAAGACCCGGGGTCACGTATGAACTATAACGTGCCTGACGCCGACTACATCCACAGCTGGTTCATGGACTTCATGTATGCCGGCGATAACTACCGCGGCGGGTATGGCGCCGCATTCCGTTACTGCAACAGTTCATCAATAAAGGATGTCATTCCACCCGGCGCGGCCCTGTATCGCACCGGCGACGTGCTTGAGACACACCGGCAACGCCTCCCGGAACTGCCTGACCACGTATGGGCGGAGACCGTTCCACCCGGTCCCGGCAAACTGGATGATCGTATAATCGACCTGCTTGGCGAGTGGGTGGCCGACAATCAGCCTGATTGGCATTTTGAGCACCGTGTGTGCCGTTCAGGCGTCAAACCGGAACCGGACTACATCAGTATCGGTGAGCGGCAGATTGCCGTGACCAGAGCAGGCGATCCGTCTACGCCGTTGCTGCTGGTTTTGCATGACCTGGCCGGATCTGCGGCTGCAACCGGCGATCTTGTTTCCATTCTGGCCGAAACCCATCATGTCATCTGTCCCGACCTGCCCGGGCATGGTGAAAGCGATGTCCCGGCGGACGGCGGTTTTTCAATCAGCGCCGCGGCAGCCGGCCTGTCGGAACTTCTGAACCTGCTGGAGGCGGATCACTGCCGTATCTTGAGCCTGGGCGCGGGTTGCGTCCTGCTTCCCCCCTTGATCAGGGATAACCCGGAAATCAATTTCCATGCCGGTATGCACAACCCATTGCTCCTGGACACAGCGTCACGGGCGGCATTGCACGATCGTTTTGCCCATCCCATTGAGCCCGATGACTACGGAACGCATATTACGAGACTCTGGTATGCCCTGCGTGACGGGAGGTTGTTCTGGCCGTGGTATGAACCCGTTGCCGGGAATATTCGCCGTCATACTCCCAGCCTGGCAGCCGGGGACATTCACCAGTCGCTGTTTGACGCACTGAGATGCGGTAAAAGTTACCATCGGATCTGGCAGGCGTTTTTCTCAACCGATGTCGTTAAGGAAATAAAGGCATTGCCGCAACCGTTGTCGGCCACCATGAGCAACACCCATCCCTGCGCTGAAGACGCGCTTTCATTACTGGCTCAACTGCCGACAGTAACCTGCCGTGAGACCTCAGATGACTGGTCGGAAGTGATTGACGTACATTTCAGTTAAGGAGACCGAATGTTGGGGGGACGGATTTAAATCCGTCCCCAAACCGGTTACGCAGAAGCGCTAATCGCCCGGATTGTCACCAGATTCTGCCGCCGACCCAGCTACCTGCCACGCCTTTAAACTCATGTATGTCAACTTCCTGCCAGACACCGGCCAGGTAATAGGGATCGGTATCCACCATTGCGGTCGCTTCGTCAAGGCTGTCCACCTCGACTACCATCAGGCTGGCCACGGCAGAGTTTCCGTCCGGGCCCATTACAGGACCCCCAACCATTATTTTTTCTTCTACAGCTTCAATGTGCTTAAGATGATCCGCCAGGTTGCTTTCCCTGGGTTCAGCGCTGCCCTCGGCGTCTTTACAATATATTGATACCAGCACGATATTTCTCCGGTGAGTTGAATGACGATTTATTACTTTATCACGATAAAACAACATTGCACCATTGCGGGTAGTAAGTGTATTCTCCAACCAGTTTAACCAGGACACAGGATAGATGAAGACACTCAGCAGAAGACAATTCCTCAGGCACGGGACGGTAACGGCGGGTGCTTTGACCGTACCGTCATTTTTCATACCGGTTGCAAAGGCAACGGAAGAGCCCCACCGGATCATGACGACAGCCAATGCACCGTTCACATCCATTAAAGTGCTCGACACCGCGGCGATGCCCTGGTCGCCGCCCATCAATGAACTGGGCTGGAAAGCCAAGACGCTGTTCAGCAACCAGGACACGGGAGACCACCTGGTGATCATCTGGGTGCCCATCGGCGCACCGGGCGGGCGCAACCATTACCACACCTTCCATGAGTGGGCCTATTGGCTCACGGGCGATTTCGTCAACAATGAATACACCAGCCCCCTGCAGCGCATCGGCGACTTCCAGCAGTTCCGGGAAGGCGTATTCCTGGACCGCCCGGCCTACAGCCTGCACGGCGGCGAACCGGGGCGGCTGGATTCCCAGGTTGGCGGCACCTGCCTGATCATGGAGGAAGGCGGTGAAACCATTTACGTGACCCCGGATGACAAGAATTATGACGACGCCTGGAAACAGGTCAAACAATGGACTGTCCCCAGGATCATCGACACCATCAGCGAGCTTCCCTGGGAACCTTACGACGCGGCAGAAGGAATCGGCATCAAACGCCTGGCCGACGACCAGGTGCGCGGGTTCCGCGCGGTGATGTGGCTGCTGCCCGCCGGATGGAAAGCACCGGGCAACGGGCAATTCGGCAGGGCGCATTACTATAAACAGGCCCACCAGTTCAACTACATCCTCAACGGCGACCTGCAACTGCAAAGCTGGTCATCACCGGAGGAGAAGGCGGAACAAATCAGGCTGACAAAAGACTTTTACTTTGAAAAAGCGCCCATGGCCATCTCCGGCCTGGCAGACGGCACGGTCAGCGAAACCGGTTGCGTCTGGCTGCAGGTGACCTATGCCAGGGGTACGTCGATACCCAACATTCCCATCGAGGATGCGGTGTATATTTGACGCTCCCTCTAACCGGCGGGCGTCCGGGACAAGTATTTCCACCTAATACAAGTCAAATATGCATTTCAGTCATGCGAATGATGGTGATGCTTGTGCGTATGCCAGTGGCTGTGCTTGTGGCCGTCGGTTTCCGGTTCGTTGTCCGGAAATTCCGGGCCGCGTAATTTCTGCGTCTGCTCGAAGTCTTCCGGGCCGTGCGGGTGGTTGTGGGAATGGCTGACCATCCACTTGTATAACAGCGGGTCGCGCTGGTAGACGCGGGCCGCGGCGCGGGTCTGGTTCTCCTGCGGCGTCGACCAGGGGTTGTAGTGAAAGTAATTGAACAGCTTCGAGTCCACCCTGCCCAGGGCGATACAGCCGAACTCCGAGGCAAACGCGCCGTGGTTGATATATGCCGGGCGCCAGAAATAGCCGCCCGTGGGAATGTCGCCGAACTGCATCATCCACGAGGTGCCCCACAGGTGGTAGGACTCTTCCGCGCAGTCATGGTAGGAAATGTTGTCCTGGTAGAACGCCGGCGTCATGCAGTAGATGAACGTCATGGCGTGTGAAATCGGGTTGTAGTTGAGCAGCTTGATCATCACGCCGGATGCGACCGCGGGTTTGACGATGTTGCCCGGGACCCAGGTTATGTCCAGGTAGGAATCGACGTCGTGGTACAGGTTCGTATGGGCAAGATGATGATGTTCGGTAGCTTCGACCAGGCTGGGCTCGCCCGTGTTATACATCATCAGCACGATTGCGCCCTGTTCCGATTTGATCGCGGGCATGGCATAGCCCGCCGGCACGAAGAAATAATGACCCTTGCGCACCGTCCTGTCATCCAGTTGCAGTTCTCCCTCGACCACCATTATTTCCCATTCCGACCAGGAAAATCCGGGCGGCTGGCTGTAACCGCCATCCAGTTGTACCGTCATGGTGCAGGCGCCGGTATCGCCATCCATGCTCAGCATCTTGTAGTGCATGTCCCGGCCGAAACCCGGCAGCAGCATTCTCTTGAACGTAACGTCCCGGTCGACAAAGGGTTCTATGTGTGGGCGCGCCATGTCGTTTCTCCTGTGTTTGCCAAGGGGACAGAATTGAATTCTGTCCCCGGAAATTTGTTACTCACCATCAACGCCGTACTTCCAGACCACCCGGTCTTCCCTTCCCTCCGGTTTGACCGGCAGGTCCTCGCGTTTAATCTTTACCTTCTGGTCGCCATCGGCGTTAAAACCGCGCAGGGAAATCCGGTCAAAGAATTCCTCGTACCATTTTGCCCGCGCCGGCGCCAGGTCGCTCATCTGCCTGTCGATTTTTGCGAAGCGCTGCTCCTGCTCGGCGAGTTCTTCCCGTATCCATTCTTCTTCCTCTTTGCTGCGTTCGTGGTCTATGAACAGGTTTTTGAAAGTCATTGCTTTATTCTCTCTGAAGTTTCCCGCGTATTGTAATCAAAAAACGGCAACGTCGGCATAGTCCGCCTCTTTGTTGTCGTAGGCCCGCCAGTCCGCGCTGACGCGCTGCTCATCAACCAGGGTGCGCTGGAACAACCGCCCCTGGCGGAACCACTGCCATACCCTGGCCCTGTATCGGCCGCAATCACTGATCTGTATCATCTCATAGAGATACAGGTCCGGCTCATTATTCCGGGTCCAGTGCAGCATGATGGTCCTGTTGTTTTCATCCAGCGGCACCGCCGCCGCCCAGCCGGTGATTTCCGTATAAAACACCAGACGGTCCTCCTTGACGATAGCCGGAAAATCCCGGGTATCTTTTTTGCCGTCCGCCCAGAAATAATAATTGGTCTGGTGGTAGTCGTTATCACCGGCCAGGCGGCAAAGCAACCTGGATTTATGTTCATCAATCCTGTTGCCGGAAATATCCAAGTAACGGTAATAGCCGTCCCATACGCCTTCGTGACGCGCCAGTAGCGGCATCTTTTCTCTAAGTGACATCAAATTCCTCCTCTTCGCTCGCCGGGGACAGAATTAATTCTGTCCCCGGATGTCAGACAGCAACATTGAAATCCCGGCCCGGAAGGCTGCGCCGGCAGACCTCCGCCAGCGGGTCCGTTTCCGTGATGCACAGATCCACAGCACAGTTCAGTGTATCCAGGCGCGCTGCCAAAGGATAGTTTATTACCTCTTGCCGGAGTTCGTTTGCAGCAGGTTGCGCCTGCCAGAACTCCGTAACGCACGCGCTGAGGTATTCCGCATCCAGGTTGGGTCGTCCGGGCAGGGCATGGCCGGCATCCCTCGCATACCAGGGCCAGAACATCTGCCGGTCCCGTAACCAGTGCCAGGTCTTCAGCAGGTGTGAGCCTTCGGCATCCGGCCTGAAATCAGGGAAAAACCTTTCGTGTTCCCATGCTCCGGCGAGCGCGCCGTAAGCAACCGGATTGACCAGTTTCAATGCCTGCACGGAGCGCCCCAACCGTGTCGCCAGCTCAACGGCAACGGCCGCGCTGTCTTTTTCGGCCAGGATCCCGAACCTGTTCCAGCCCAGGGAAGCAACCAGTTCAGCCAGCGCTTCCACTGACCCGTCAATTCCTTGCCGGCCCTGTTCGGGCCGGTATGACAGCCCGTGTCCCGGCAGGTCGGGGGCAATAACATGGTATTGTCCGGACAGGGACTCGACCCGTGCGGACAGGGAACGCCCGGAACTGCCGATATCGTGCAACACCAGCATGGGAGGCAGTTGCCCGTCGCCTGCCGATAAGTAATGGCGCTGCCCCCCGTCCAGGTCGAGAAAGCCTTTTCCTGTGCTGCCCGTCCTGACTGCACGCCTGATTTGGCAATCCCCGCCGCGCGCCGGCGCCAGCCGTTCAGTGAATATGCTCCTGAATGCCTCGATGCGCTGTCCGCGGGTGGGGCCTTTATGCAGCATGGTGAAATTATCCGGCCACTCCACCGAGTCGAAGCGGTCGGTATAAGGCTTCAGGATACTGCCCTGCCAGCGCATGATGATGACCGGAACCGTAATGGGCTGCAGCCGCTCCATCTTTTCGTTGGCAAACGCGGCCCGGTAGGCCCGGTCATAGTCCTTTCCCGCCTGCAGGAACTCCATGGCCATCTGGTGTACTACTGCGGTATTGACGCCGCCTGCCGGCAGGCGGGTTTGGGGAGTTGTCCGGTGCCATGGAAAAAACATGCATTGGTCCCGGGCCACCGACCAGGTCCTGGTCAAATGGCTGCCGGTCGCATCCGGGGTCAAATCGGGGAAATACCCGGATACGATGCCGTCCCTTTCTTCATCGGTAAAATGAGCGGCATTGTCCAGGATGAGGTATTCCACCCTGGCGCCGTAGGTCTTGCTGAACTCTATGGCAATTTGCGCGCCCGTTGCCGTCCCGTACAGGCCGAAACTTTCCAGGCCCAGACGCCTGGTAAACGAATACAGTGCAGCTACGTATCCCGCCAGATCTTCGGCCGGTTCCGCCAGGGGGTCGGACCAGCCGTAACCCGGCGTGTCGGGCGCGATAACCGTGTTGAATTCCGCTGCGACCCTGATGAACGGCAGCAGGGCGGCGGAGGACATGGGTGAAGCATGCAACATGACCAGGGCCGGCCCCGTCCCGGCGCTGCGGAAATGGACGAGTCGCGGACGCTCTTCGCCGCCGACGTTGACGTAATCCTGTTTGACCTGCATGGATTACAAGCCCAACGCGCCCGGATTGATGCGGTTATCCGGGTCCAGAATGCTCTTGAGTTGCCGTACCAGTTCCCAGCTTGGTGATTTCAACCCTTCCTTGTACAGGTAGGCCTTGCCAACCTGCAAATGCGCCGCGCCCATATCACGGAAAAACGCCAGCAACTCCTGCCTGATGAGAGCCACTGCCCGGCGCGCTTCCGGGTTTTCATCGAAACCGGGAAGTTTTTTCAGCACGCCCGGTTCCACCGTATCCCGGTGAATTTCCGTCATGGCGTCCGGCCAGAAGAAGACCGGCTCGACCACGAAGCAATTTGTCGATACCGTGGCAAACAGAAACCCCGCGCCGATGCCCTCGCGTTCCATAAGTTCCCGCTGGCCGGAAAAAATTTTTTCCGCACCATTGATGACGGCAATGGCCCTGGAATGGGGGATCAGCGCGTGTACCGGCGCCCAGCGCTCTCCCTGTGGCCCGACGACATTATTGAGTGGGGCAAACGGATTGGCCCTGAGTATTTTCGGAATACTGTTTTCAATCTCACGGCCCTGGAGACTCGAGCAAATCTGTCTGATTCGATCCATCCGGTCGTCCGCCAGGGTTTCGGAAGCTTCTTCTACCACGATATGCAGTGAATACGCCACGTCCTCCATGAAACCCCTTCCGGCGACCGCAGTTTTGACCCCCTCCGTGACCGCTGCGACGACCCCGTTGCTCGCTTTCATCACGCCGGCCAGCGCTTTTACGTCCCGCAGAAGGCTGTCACGCTGCATACGCTGCTTCTGCAAAAAGGGATCGAAGCCGAAACACTCCATGGCAAGACCCTCCCTGGCAATTGCGCTCATGGCGCTGGTCATGGGGCCGTAATGATCGAAATCAAAAGAGGCAAAACGCCTGGCAGCCAACTCCGGGACCAGTTGCAGGGTGGCCTTGGTCTTGATGCCCAGGGCGCCGGCGTCACAGCAAAACAGGCCGGTCAGGTCGGGGCCATAGTGCCTGAAGAAGGGAGCGCCGTGCTTCTGGGCATTCGACCCGGTGTCCAGTATCGTTCCGTCAGCCAGCGCCACTTCCAGGCTCAGCACGGAGTCCGCCGCGCTGCCGTAACGTCCGGAACCCCAGAATATGCTGTTCTGGGACAGGCTGCCGCCGACAGTGGCCTTGATACCGGACAGCGTCCCCCAGTACGGCGTGCGGCAGCCGGTCCCGCGCAATGCTGCATGCAAGTCCTTCCAGGTGCATGCGGCTTCCATGGTCACATACATGTCTTCGGTATTACACTCCACTACCCGGTTAAGTCTTCCCATATCGATCAGGATGGTATCCGCTTCCGCCGGCACATAGCCGCCGGTGTATGACATGCCGCCGCCGCGTGTTACGACCGCATGGCCGCGTTGCGTCGCAGCCGCTGCAACCCGGGCCACGTCTGCCGTCGATCCGGGACGGACCACTGCCAGCGCGGGCAGGGCCCTGGTATAAATATCCTGGGAATAATATGAACAATTCCGTTCATCGGTCAGGACGTAATCAGCGCCGGCTATTGCAGCCATGGCTTCAATCACTGTAGAGTTGTTTGCTGCCGTGTTTTCCAAGGGACAAATAACGCTGATCAAGTTGTATTGTACTTATAACATTATATCATTGTAGAATAAACTCTGACCCGAAAACACCGGAGCAGGCGTTATCGTGAATAATACACGAGTTTTATTGAAACGAAGAACCGGAGGTATTCCCCAAGAACAGGATTTCGAACTGGTCGATGCCGCAACGGACAGGCCGGCCGCGGGTGAATTGCTGTGTGAAACCCTGTACCTGTCACTGGACCCGTACCTGCGCGGAAGGATCAGCGGGCGGCATATCTCCGGCGCCATCAACGTGGGCGACCTCATGGGCGGAGAAGCTGTCAACAGGGTTATCGAGTCGAAGTCGGACCGGTTCAGACAGGGTGACATTATCGCCGCCCACAGCGGCTGGCAAAGCCATCCCGTTGTCAGGGCAGACGCAGCGCGACAGGTAAACCCGGAACTCGGACCACTATCCACCCTGCTGGGTATCCTCGGCATGCCCGGCCTGACTGCCTACGCCGGAATGACCCGCCTCGCCGGATTGAAAGCGGACGACACGGTTGTCGTCTCGGCCGCATCCGGGCCGGTCGGGTCGATGGTCGGCCAGATTGCCAGACGCAAGGGTTGCCGCATCGTCGGCATTGCCGGTTCCGCGGAAAAATGCCGCTGGACGGTCGAACAGGCAGGCTTCGATCGCGGCATCAATTACAAAACGGAAACGCTCAGGGACAGCCTCAAGCGCGCCTGCCCCGACGGTATTGATGTTTATTTCGATAATGTGGGCGGCGACACCCTGCAGGCGTGCATGGAACAACTGGCCTTCGGCGCCCGGGTCATCCTGTGCGGACTGATCGCGCAATACAACACGAATGAAATGCCCCCCGGACCCAACCCGGCCTTCATCATCAAAGCCAGGGCCACCGTGCGCGGCCTGGTCGTCTATGACCACGAAGACCTGCGCCCGGAGTTCGAGCAGCAGGTAAGCCGGTGGCTGAAGCAGGGAGAGATCTGCTACAGGGAAGACTGCGTGGAAGGTCTTGAACATGCTCCCGCTTTGTTCTGTCGCCTGATGCGGGGGGAAAACTTCGGCAAGGCCATCGTTAACGTACAGGGGACAGACTTTAAGTCTGTCCCCTGAACTTACACAGCAATGCACGCAAGAGTGCATGATTACATCGTATGAGAGGCAATTCCTATGAACAAAATTCCCACCGATTTTCGCCGCGCCACCATGCTGGTGAACGAGATCGAAACACCTCTGAAAATCTATCGCGACATCCTGGGCATGGAAACTTACTACGACAAGGAACTGGTCGTGTCCGGCGTCGGCGTGCCGGCCGGCGAAGCGGGTGGAAAGGTGCGCCTGGTCATTCTCAAGGCAAACGATCCCTATATCGGCATGCTCGGCATATTGCAATACCTTGACCCGCCGTTACCCGAACGGGGCGATTATCCGAAAAGGCTGGGTGTAGGCGACACCGTGTTCGTGATGAGCGTGGAGGATGCCGAAAAAGTGCACCGCGAGTTGCTCGCCGTTCCCGGGGTGCACATACAGAGCGAACCTCACGTTACCGAGTACCCCAAGCCGGACGGCGGCGTGTTCAGACTGCTTTGCATGAGCTTCTTTGACCCGAACGGTTATTTTATCGAAGCCAACCAGTGGCTGAGCCGGTGAACAGGTCTGATTTTTTATCGTTCGTCCTGGCGCCGGCGCTGTTTATTGCACCCGCATGCGGCACAGCGTCCGAGCTTGAGACAGCAACATACTACAAAGGCTGGATGGCCGTGAAAAAACATAAGGTCGAACCTGGCGCCGACCTGTCGGAGTGGATTTTCACCAGAATAGAGCGCATGCATAACCAGGGGCAGAAAATACCCTTGCTGGACGAATCCGGCAAAAAAACCGGCTATACCCTGTCACTGGAGAGCCTGACCTACCAGGAAACCCAGGTGCCGGTGCTGAAAATCGGAGTAATCGATGACAGGACCGGCTACACTCTCTCTTATTCCTGGACCGAACCGGGGTCGCTTCGAGTGGGGCTGAACGTGCGCTGGTTCCAGGCCGGGCTGACCCGTATCGATGAATAATTCCGCAACACCAGGACAAGGCGCCGATACCGGCTACCCCGGCGCCCGCTATGCCTGGTACATGGTGACACTGCTGACCGTCGCCTACGTCTGTTCCTTCATAGACCGGTTCATGCTGGGACTGCTGGTGGAACCGATCAAGGCGGATCTCGGCTTCTCGGATACCCAACTCGGCCTGTTGCTGGGTCCCGCGTTTGCCATTTTCTACGCCACCATGGGGCTGCCCCTGGGCTGGATGGCGGACCGCTACCGGCGCGGCTGGATTGTCGCCGCGGGCATCGCGGTCTGGTCTGCCGCGACCGTCGCTTCCGGCCTGGTAAAGAACTTCTTCCAGATGTTCATCGCCCGTATGAGCGTGGGCATCGGCGAGGCCACCCTCAGCCCGTGCGCCATCTCCATGATCTCGGACAGCTTTCCCAGGGAACGCCGGGCCAAGCCCATCGCCTTCTACAGCATGGCCGTATCCATCGGCGCGGCCATCGCCTCACTGTTCAGCGCCACGGTTCTGATCTGGGCCAAATCCTCACCCGAAACCAGCCTGCCGTTGGTCGGAACTGTTGCCCCCTGGCAGTTTGCATTTATCGCCGTGGGAATGCCCGGATTCATCCTGGCGCTGATGTTTTTCGCGCTGCGGGAGCCGCGGCGCCAGGAACGGGGCATGACCGGAGGACTTGGCAACGCCTCATTGATCGACACCCTGAAATTTATCCTGCAAAGGTGGAAAGCGTTCGCCAGTTTCCTGACCATCTTCTGCCTGATGACCACCATCGCCTACAGCCAGGGCTGGGGCGCCGCCCTGTTCATGCGCACCTGGGGCTGGGAAGCGTCAAGGTTCGCCCTGGTGAACGGTATCGTGCTGCTGGCCGTAGGACCGGCGACGGTGAACCTGTCCGGCTGGCTGTGCGACCGCTGGTATGCCCGGGGAGTGGCTGACGCCGCCTTGCGCATTGCCGTCATCGGCGCGTTCATCATGGTCATCACCGGAATCATCGCCCCGCTGATGCCGACCGGTAATTCGGCCATGCTGATGTTCGGCGTGAACGCGGTGGGACTTGCCATGGTTACTGCAACCGGCGTAACGGCCCTGCTTAACATGACTCCGGGCGAGATCCGCGCCCAGGTCGTCGCATTCTATTACATGGCCATCAGCCTGGCAGGGTTGCTGCTGGGTCCGACCACCATAGGGATCCTCAACGACCAGGTCTTCGGCGAACAGGGCGTTAAATATTCAATGGCGCTGCTGCCGTTTGTTTACGGCCTGCCGGTGTTGCTGCTGGTTCCCGTCACCCTGCGGCTCTACGCCGGCGCCTGCGCCGATATGCTGCGCGCAGAGGACTGAACGGTTGTCAGCGGTTCCCGCTAACCTCGGCGGGACGGGTGGGGTAAAAACCTGTGACGATTACCAGTTGACTGAGCCGAATAGACGATCAAGGGTAAATCGATATGCAACTCCGACAGACTTCAACAAACCTCACGCGCCGGAACCTGCTGCAGGCGGGCAGCGTTGTGGCGCTGTCCCTGCTGTACCGGCCGGTTTTCGCCGCACGTAAACATTTCGACGTCATTATTGTCGGCGCCGGCCTTGCCGGGTTGCAGGCAGGGCGCATATTACAACGGCGCGGCGTGGATTTTTTGCTGCTGGAAGGGTCGCCGCGCGTCGGCGGACGGGTGTATACGCTGGATGACCTGCCCGGACGGCCCGAAGCCGGCGGCGCCCAGGTCGGCGCGAATTACCGCGCGCTTAACCAGGCGCTGGCGGAGCTGAACATCACAACGAAGAATATCAGGCCCGGCGCGCCCGGCATGGCCCTGCTGGTGAACGGTCATCTCAGCGCGCTCGAAAACTGGTCCGCCAGCCCGGGCAACCTGTTGCCGGAAAGCCTGAAAGATGCCCCGCCTTACGGGTTGTTGCCGAAGCTGCTGCGCAACGGCAGCTTCCTGTCCGGCCCACTGGACTGGTGGAAACCTGAATTTGCGGCGCTGGATATCCCGTTACGGTCGTACCTGAAACAAATAGGGGCTGATGCAGAGGCCATAAGGCTGATCGATGCCAACCTGAACGGCGAGAGCATCGACACCCTGTCTGCCCTGGACCTGCTGCGCAAGCTCGCGGTGTTGCAGGGCGCCGGCGCGCCGCAGGACGTCGGCGGCGGCATGCAACGCTTGCCCGCTGCCATGCATGCTTCAATCAAGCCGTACGTGATGACGGGCAAGCAGGTCACCGGAATTAACACGGCAAACGCAGGGGTCCGGCTGCTTACCGCCGATTCCGACAGCTATACCTGCCGATTGTGTCTTGTTGCCCTCCCGTTCACCGTGCTGCGGCGGCTGGACGTGCGGGCGCCGGTATCCCGGCCCAAGCGACAGGCCATCAGGCGCATGGGATATACCCCGGTGACCCATGTGTTCATGAAACCCCGCAGCCCGTTCTGGCTTGCCGACGGCCTGAGTCCGAACTTATGGACCGACACCGAGCTCGGCAGGGTCTTCACACAAACCGATGAACAGGGCGAAGTGATACGGTTACGCGCCTGGATACAGGGTTCGACTGCCCGGCGGCTTGAGAGCCTGCCGGACAGGGAACTCGGCGCCCGCGTCGTGTCGCTGCTGGAACGGGCAAGGCCGGCAGCGAAATCGCAACTCGAGGTGGAACGGGTCATATCCTGGGGGAAAAATCCTTTCGCCCGCGGCGCGTTTTCCCACTATCCGGCGGGCGGGGTCGGTCAATTCAGCCGCTCCGTAAGCAGTCCGGAGGGCTTGTTGCACTTCATCGGCGCTCATACCGAGCCTTCCGCTTCCGGCATGGAAGCGGCTGTCAAATCCGGCGTGAGGGGCGCGCATGAGGTCATTAATCGCCTGTCCTGATGCATGATTCAGCGTATGTTGCAAAATAACGTTGACTTTGACTGAAGTATAGTCTTAAATGATATAAAGTTATAACATTCTTACATGTTGTAGTTATGGGTGAACATTCTCATATTCCTTGACCGGGAAGGGGGCAGCCATCATGTTCATGAATATTTTACATCTCTGTAATATCCGTTCGGGAGGCCTGTTATTGGGCATCGCGTTTACGTTGACCTCGTTATTTCCATTGACTGCGTTCGGCCAGGACTCGATAGAAGAGATCATCGTTACTGCAAGAAAGCGCGAGGAAAACCTGCAGGATATTCCCCTGACGGTGAGCGCGTTTACCGAATCGGCACTGGAAGAACGGGGCATAACTTCCTTGCAGGACATTGCCGATTTCACACCCGGTTTCGACTTCGCCCAGGCCTTCGGCAGGAATGATTTTCGTCCGGTGATAAGAGGCCAGTCTAACATCCTCGGGCGCGCCAACGCCGGCCTGTTTATGGAGGGGATCATCATCGAAGAAGGCAATGCCAGTATTCCGTTGGCCGCCCTGGAGCGGGTGGAAGTGGTGAAGGGTCCGCAGAGCGCCTTGTACGGCCGTTCGACCCTGGCCGGCGCGGTCAACTACGTGTTGAAAAAACCCGGTGATGAGTTTGCCGGCGAGGTGACCGCCGAATACGGTGAACGCGACCATATCCGGGCGGAGATACATGGCAGCGGCCCCCTTGGAGAGGTCGCGGGTTTCGCCATCACCCTGAGCCACTACGAGCGCGACGGTGAATACGACAACCGGTTTCCCGGCAACCCGCTGGGCGCGCCGGCCCTCGACAACGATGTCGGCGGCGAGGAAACCAACAGTATCACGGCAGTGCTGACGCTCAACCCCACCGAGAGGGTAAACCTGCAAGCCCACTTGATGTACGAGGAAACCTGGGACGACCACTACGCCATCGCCATGCAGCCCGCCGGCGCCAACAACTGTTTCCAGGTCACCCGGGGAGGGCCGCTGACACAGCCGCTGCCGCCCGCAGGCACGCCCGAGGCGAGCGCCGGGACGGTAGCTTCCGCCGGTTACAACGGCAGTGGTTACTATTGCGGGCGCGTTGACGTGGATGACGTGTTGGCAGCCACCGGGGGCGACACCATGATCGAGACCGGTTTTTTCGACGACGACGGAACCGAGCGGAAAAGCCTGCGCCTGGGCCTGAAGGCTGAGGTTGACCTGACCGAAGCCGTAACGGTCACTTCGATAACCGGTTACAACGATATAGCAACGGATACCTGGCAGGACCAGACCTTCGGCGGGGGGGACACCAGGTTGCCCGTAGTCGGCGTCGGCCTGCCGTTTACGGTGCAGCCGTTTTCCGCGGCGCCGCGCATCTTCTCGAGGGTAGGGTTCCTGACGGCCAACGCTGACGACTTCGATGATTTTTCCCAGGAAATCCGCCTGGGTTACGACGCCGGAAATGCCGTGCGCTCCATGCTGGGATTCTATTATTATGAATCCGACGACGAGGGGGATTTGATCACCTCTTTCGATACCACCACGTCAACTTACATAGACGGGACGCGGCTATTTGCTCCCTTCAACCCGGCTTTTGCGCCTGCCACCATCTCAACCAGCGCATCTTATGAAGGCGCGCCGTTCCGGCCCAATGGCGGTCAGGAAATCGAGAGCTGGTCGGTATTCGGTTCCGTGGAGTTTGATTTCACTGAGAAACTGACGGTCGGTGTCAATCTCCGCTACAACGAGGATGATTTCGACAGCACCCCCGCCGGCGCTGGCGCCGGCAGCGTCAACGGCTCATTCAATGCTTTCCTGCCCAAGTTCACGGCGAGCTACAAGGCCGCCGGCAACCTGCTGGTCTATGGCAATATCTCCAGGGGCAACAAGCCCGGCACCCTGAACCGGGATGAAGGCGTGCCGGAGGCTGACCTGGAAGTTGATGAGGAAACGGCCTGGAATTTTGAGCTCGGGATGAAATCCGCGTGGATGGACAACCGCGTTATCGCCAATGCCGCCGTGTATCACATCGACTGGAAGGATATGCAACTCACTTCCACCCGGGCTGCCGTCGTCAACGGCCAGCCGCGTACCTTTTCCATCCTTGAAAACGTGGGCAAGGCCACCATCAACGGGATAGAACTCGATCTTGCCGCGCAGTTGACGGATTTCTGGGACGTGCGCGTGGGTTATGCCTGGACCGACAGCGAGATTGATGAGTTCATCCAGTCAGTGGATGCCGGCGCGGCGGCGGGTTCGGCATTCCGCGAAGCTGCGTTGATTAACGGTTACTCCGCAAGCGGCGACGTGATCATCAGCGGCACGCAATTGCCACAGAGTTCAAAACACCAGCTTAACCTGTCGAATACCCTGCACGGCAATATGACGGGCGACTGGTCCTGGTTCCTGCGCGCCGACATGAACTACAACTCGAAGCGTTATGCGCAGGTGTACAACCTTGCCCATACCGGCAACAGGGAGATAGTCAACCTGCGCGGCGGCGTCAAGGGCGGCAATTTCGACATCGAGGTCTGGGTGGATAACGTCTTCGATAATGAAGATTCCACCGCGTTAATCCGTTACGTGCAGGCGAACAACCTGACCTTCAACCCGTTCAACCGGGCCATCGGCGTCACGCTGCCCGAAAAGAGGCGTGTCGGCGTCACTGCCCGTTACCGTTTCTAAACAAGCCTTGGTATATTCCCCCCACGCATACCGGGCTTACTCCGTTGCCGGTGTTCATCGAACACCGGCAATCATTGATAGCTATGAACAAGGGTTTTACCGGTGCCTGAAACCCGAAATTCATTCACACGGAACTTCTGAAAAATGAGTCATAAACTGAAGCTGCCGGTCTGCGTCACGCTGGTTCTGGTTTCGTTGGGATCAGCCGCACAAATCGACTTTGCCACGGGCAAGGGTTACATACAGGCGCAGCGCAAAATCCACTGCTCACTCAAGGATAATGAGCCGATCACCTATATGTGGCAAGGCCGGGGTTATGCGCGTGTGCCAGGCGAACGAGACAAACTGCTGTTTCGGGTAGTGGGAATGAACGTCAGACAGTGCGCAACGCTTGACGATCCGGAAAAAGGCGAAGGCTATCGCATGGTATCCAGGGAAATCATGCTGTACCAGGACCCGCAGACAGGTGAAATATTGCGCGAGTGGGATAATCCCTGGACCGGGGAGAGGGTCGAAGTCCTGCATGTAGCCAATGATCCCGTCAACCAGAGACCGCAATTTCCCCTGGGCAGGGACGGCAAGGAACGCAGTTTTGCGCCACTGGTAATCGATGATACCGCTTTCCTGGCATTTGAAGTGCCCCTGTTTTACACCAATGCGCTGGGAGGAGACTATCAAACCTACGTGGGCAACAGTTACCATGCAACGGAAATATTCGACTTTACCGCAGATATAAACGATATCGCCGACCTGTCAAAAAATACCGCCGATATCAACGTCGCCTGGGTCCGTATCGCCCCCTGGCTGCCGTGGATGAAGATGGGAGGCCGCAGCGGCCTGATGTATTTCAACGCCGTAGGCAAGAAGCTGGGCAGTTGGGATGACCTGCCCGCATTGCTCAAGGATGAAATCAAGGCCAACTACCCCGACTATACCAGTCCGCCTCCCGTTGACGACGACCGTCCGAACGAGACCAGCTGGACCTATTTCAAAAAGCACATAGACGCTCAAAACAACTAGCCCGGATTTACCCCATAGATATTTGGGGTCAGAGTAAATGCTCTGACCCCAAATATCCTTTTACCCTGACTCCAATTTTCCGTCTTGAAACAGCCGCCGATTACGCTTCTTATTGTGGCCAGTTCTTTCTCGCCGCTTGCCATGACTGCGTGCGTGCCTGCGCTTCCCGCCATCGGAGTAGAGTTTGGTCTGCCCATCACTACCGTGCAACTCGCCATATCCATCTACCTGCTGGGCCTGGCGCTTGCACAACCCATACACGGCGTACTGACTGACCGGTTTGGCCGGCGCCCGGTATTCCTGTGGGGCTTTGCCGTATTTTTCCTGGCAAGCCTTGCCTGTGCCCTGGCCACAACGATGTTCTGGTTTACCGTTTCCCGCCTGGTTCAGGCCATCGGCATCGCCACGGCCACCGTTGTGACGCGGGCGATGTTTCGCGACCTGTTCAGCAATAACGATACCGCCCGTTACACCGCTTACCTGTCCGGTGGCATGGGGGTGTCGACGATGCTGGGGCCGGCTTTGTCAGGTTACCTGATCGAAACCGCCGGGTGGCGTATGAGTTTTATTGCCATGACCGGACTGGCCTTTGTCGTTTTTATCCTGCTCCTGTCAACCCTGACGGAGACAAGGCAACGCGCCCCGGCGGCAGGAAACGCCCTGCACAGGATGGCGGGTGATTTCAGCCATTTGATCAAATCCAGGTCGTTCTGGGGGTACACCCTGGTATACGGCTTTATCAACGCAGCGTTTTTTACTTTCCTGACCAGCGCGCCCCTGTATTTCGAAGAGCATTTACTTATCGGTCCGGCTCTGTTCGGGGTCTATATGGGCAGCCTGGCATCCACTTATATTATCGGCTCATTGATTGGTAGCCGGGTCATCCGTCTGCACGGCTCCGAACGTTCCCTGAAAATTGGTCTGGTCGGCGCTTTTTCCGGCGCCTGCCTTATCCTGTTCACTACCTGGTATTTCCCGGTCAGCGTTTTGACCATCATCTCTCCTTTCCTGCTCCTGTTCGCATTTGCCGGCCTGGTCAATCCGCCATCCATGGCCGGTGCGGTCGCACAGCACCCCGACAAGGCCGGAACGGCATCAGGCGTCTCCAACAGCATGTCCATGGCGATCGGCGCACTGTCGGCAGTCATAGCTTCGCTGGTTTATAACGGTGATATCACCAGCGTGTGCCTGCCCGTGGTGATTGCGGTTGCCCTGTCTGTCCTGACCTACTTGCTACTGGTCAGCGGAAACCGGAAACAGCTGGTGTGAGACTCCCCGCAGCAGCAGATTGGGGATGCGCGACAGCCCATAAAAAAAATGCCGGTGATTAACCGGCATTTCCAAAGCAGGTCAAGCAGTTATTATTATTAAAACCGTTTATTCAATGTCACCGACCAAGTCGCCGGGTCCTGCAGGTACAGGAATCCGGCCAGGTAAGACACGTATTGATCCTTATCGGTACAGTTCTGGCAGGACGCCGTCAGGGTCCAGTCCTGCGTGGTATGTTCAATGCTGACACCGCCGTTGATGATCGTGTAACCATCCAGCAACGCATTATCCTGGCCGCTGGTGCTGATGTTGTGTTCGCCGTAGTCGACGACGTTGATGCGCGGGACCAGGTTGATGGAGTCGGTGATTGGTATCTCATACCAGCCGCCTATGGATAGCTGGTGCTTCGGCGACCGTACCGGCGGGGCGATGCCGCCGTGCGGATTGACGATACCCTGGGCGCATTGCGCGCCGTTGCTGAGGCAATTCTGCCGTTGCGCAACAATGGATGGATCAAGGTTCTTGTACTCCGATTCCATAATGCCGATGTTGGCGAACAGGGTCAGGTTGTCAACCGGGTTGGCCAGCAGTTCCGCCTCGAAACCGTAGACTTCCAGGTCGGCAAAGTTCTGGGTAATGAACGTAATCGAACCGTCAACCGGATTGACGTAAGCCGAAGGCAACTGGAAATCCGAGATGTCGGAGTAGAACCCGGTAAGGTTGACCCGTAATCTCTTGTCGAACCAATCGGAACGGATGCCGCCCTCATAATTCCAGATCTTTTCCGGAGAGAAGGGTGTGAGTGTGGCCGCCGCCGTTCCCCGGGCATTCCAGCCGCCGGACTTGAAACCGCGGGTGGCTGAGCCATAAATCATAAAATTATCGGTGGCTTCAAACTCGAGGGCAAAACGCGGGGTGACGATAGACTCATTCTGCTTCAACGGTACGCCCAGGGCCTCGATGTCGCGGCTGTTAAAAACACTGCCCGCGCGCGGGTTGCCGTTGTCGGTGATCCCGAAGTCCTTCTCCTCATCGGTGTAACGGAAACCGGCCGTCAAGGTCAACTGCTCGGTAAAATGCCAGTCGGCCTGGGCGTAGACTGCCCAGGACTCCACTCCGTTATCCATGGTCCTGTCATATTGAAACAGGGGGAAACCCGAGGGCAGGAACAGGCCGATGGCGCCCAGGTTGAATATTTGCGTCAAATCGGTTTTATTGTCTTCGTGGAAATAGAAAACACCGGCAATGTAATCCAGTTGGTCGCCAATGGAACCGGTCAGTTTAGCCTCCTGGGAGAACTGGTCATGCTCGCCCTCATTGGCAATGGTAAACCCGCCGGTAAAAAATGGACCCTCAAAGAAATCCAGCAGAAAATCCTGCTCCAGCGTCAGGTAACTGGTGAGGAGGTTGACGGTGCCTATACCGGTTTCCCACTCGATATCGGAGGTGAAGTGCAGGGACCTGGTTTCATTGCCCAAATCGAAGTTCTGTTTATTTCCCGTTACAAAACCGGCCAGCGGGGCGCCATCGGAGACAAGGCCGGTACGGGTAAACCGGTCATCATCTTCAACATAGTTGTACATGTTGGCATGTTCGCTTTCGATATACGTCAACGAAGCATTCCATGAGGCGTTATCGGACGGTTGCCATAAAATTGCGCCCCGTACACCAAAATTCTCTTCATAATTCAGACCATCCTCTCCGGTAGTCACGTTATCGACAAAGCCGTCATCATTGATGTAATAGCCGGAAATCTTCATACGGAATTTTTCCGCTGCCGGTATGTCAACGCTTCCCCTGGCAGTGATTTTATCGAAGCGTCCGCCGCCGACTTCAGCATACCCGCCGAACTCCTCGGCAGGTTCTTTCAATATGACACGCACCGCACCGCCGGTCGTATTCCTGCCGAACAATGAGCCCTGGGGGCCTCTCAGCACCTCGATCCGGTCGATATCGAACAAGGCATAGTTATTGGAATTCTGCCGCTGGATGAAAAAATCATCGACGTAGGTTCCCACCGGCGGGTCGAACGTGGCGATGGATTCGGTATTGTTCAGGCCACGCAGCGAATAGGTATTGGCCGTGCCCAGCCCGGTGTTGTTATGCGCAATGAAGTTAGGTACGACCTTGGCGATATCCAGGGTCTCGGTCACCCCGAGACTGGCCAGATCGTCACCGGTAAACGCAGATACGGCAACGGGAATACTCTGGATATTCTCGGCCCGGCGGGTAGCGGTGACGACAACTTCTTCGATACCCTGCGACCAGGCAAGCGGTGAAAAAACGATTGATAAAAGCACGCCCGACAGCAACGATGCCGTTAATGAATGGGAGAAAAAATGCACGACGGACCTCCTTTACAAGCTTACTGATTATTTATAGATGGTTGGTTGTTATATCAACATATCATTTCTTTGTTGTGTTGTAAATCTTTTGTTGCTAACTTGAACAAGCTGTCGTAAGTTAACAACATCCTGGGGGAGCGCCATGAAACCTCACGCCATGTTGCCGGCGCGACTGCTTCACGGGCAGGCCTGTGCCACTACTCCGCTTTCGCAGGTACGACGGGCTGTTTACGCTTCCACCGCATCAGCAAGACTATCAGGATTGCGGATACGGCGCATAACACAATCAGCAAACCGAACGCCGGCAGGTAAGACCCTTGTGCGACACGCACCTGCCCCATGTAACTGACTCCCGCGGAACCGGCAAGGGAATCCACGGTGGTCAGCAAGGCCAGGATTTTGCCGTAGGAGGCGCCGGAGAAATACTCGGCAAGCACCAGTTGGATCATGCTGAACGAGGCGCCGAAACCTACACCGAAAACCACCGCATAAGCGTACAGACCGGCAATGTTATCGGCTGAGACGGTACGCAACAGCAACAGGCCGATAACCAGGCTCAGCACTGCAGCCAGCATTACCCGCAACTTGTCCACCCTGTCGCTGAGCCAGCTGAACAGCAGCTTGCCCATAATCGCGAACCAGAAGAACATGCTGAATATCAGCGGCAACCGGGCCGAATCGACCCCCAGGTCCTTGCCTATGAATATTGACTGGTGTTGCAGCATGCCGAAAGTGGCAAACCAGAGTGCGGCGGTGACGAACGCCAGGACATAAAACACCGGCATTTTCACTGCCTGCTTCAGTGTGGGACCTGCAGAACCCGTTGTCCCCGCGCGGTCAGCCCCGGCGGACAACTCGGCGCCGTCAGCAGCCAGCCCCATCTCCTCGGGCCGGTTGCGAACCAGGAGCAGGACGGCGCTTATCATCATTACACTGCCCAGCACCGCAATCATGAACACCGCCTCGCGCCATCCCTGTGTGACCAGTGTCTCCCGGGTAAGCAGCGGAAAAACCGCGCCGCCGATGGTCGATCCCATCAGCAGCAACCCGGCGGCGAGGCCCCGGTAGCGCCTGAACCAGCGGGTCAGTATCAGCATGTTGGGCACCAGGCCGCAGCCGGCCAGACCCAGGGCGAACACCACGTATATCGCGGTCAGTTGGCCGAGTGAGGTTATGGAAGGATAAAACCAGAGACCGCCCACCAGGGCCAGGATGCCCAGCAACATGACAATCCGGGTCGAATACCTGTCAAACAACACGCCTGCGAACGGTACGGCCAGGGCAGCGACGACCAGGAACAGCGCGGCCGGGCGGGTAACCTGCTCGGCATTCCAGCCAAACTCGTCGATGAGTTCAGGATAAAACAGCGGCAAGGTGTAGATGAGTATGCCGTTGTTGGCGGTGTAGATCAGGAACAGTCCCAGTAGTACCCACCAGCCGTAGTATCTTTTCATGTTGAGGGTCCTCTCGCAGATACGGGTTTTTTTGTTCTGATTAATAGGGAATACCGTATTTGACCGGATTCCCGCTCCCTGCTTTCGCAGGGACAAGCTGCGCGGGGACGAACTGCCATGAGTGATTTCCCGGGTTCATACGGCAACGCTTGTTGCATCATAGGAATACAGCCCCAGCATGTCGTCATTAAATAGCCGCTTACCCTCCCCCGGTTGCGGCTTTGCATTCAGTAAATGCAGGCCTTGCCTGGCGGATGCTTCCTGGGCGTAGGCGGCATGGCCGACCCTTGCTTCCTGGTAGCATGCCAGTGCCGTTTGCCAGTCATCGGAACCGGAAAAGGCCCGGGCCAGCACCATCGCATCTTCAATACCTATCCCGGCGCCCAGGCCGAGGAACGGGGTCATGGGATGTGCCGCATCGCCCAGCAATGCAACCCGCCCGGCTACCCAGTTGTCCAACGGTTCCCTCACGTGCAAAGCCCATTTAAAGCAGCGTTCGGGCGGGGTTGCGCGGATGATCGTTTGTACGTCTTCACACCAGTCCTCAAATTCGGACGCTACTTCCGCCACCTCGGAACGGACCGTCCAACCCTCCTCCCGCCAGTCCTGCCTGGTGGATATGGCGACGTAATTCATGAGCCCGCGCTGACGCAGCGCATACCTGCCGACGATCTTCCCGGGTCCGGCGTAAAGGGCAAAATCAGGGTCGATTTCAAGTCCCGGCAGGCGCTCGAGATCCACCAGGCCGCGCCACGCCACGTAACCGGTAAACGTCGCCGGTGTGCCGGGAAACAGCGTCTCGCGTAGCGTCGATTTTATCCCGTCAGATGCAATCAGGACATCACAGCTTTGCGCGACACCGTTGGCGAAATGACTGGTCACCCCGTCAACCGATTGGGTAATGCCGGTCACTTTATGGCCGGGCCTGAGTTCGGCGCCGGCATCATCAGACAATGCATCCACCAGGACCTCCAGCAGGTCGGCACGGTGGATGTGCCAGAAAGGAGCGCCGAATTCGGAAATATAGCTGTCGCCGCGCAGGGCATAGGAGATGCGGTCGCCGGTCCTGAAGTGCAGGATACCGGCGTGGCGCGGCGTCCGGACATACGGCGCCAGCCTTTCCTGCAGGCCCAGGGCAAGCAGCACCCTGGATGCGTTGGGGCCGATGGTGATACCGGCGCCCACGTCGCCAAACTGCTCCGACTGCTCAAACAGTACAATGGGAAACCCGTGCTTTCTCAGGGCGACGGCCGCGGTCAAGCCGGCTATGCCGCCACCGATAATGTGGATGCGCAGTGTACTGTTGACCGGCATTTTGCAATGACAGCTGAGTCGTTAATCCAGGTGTGAAGGGATCTCAATCCTGCCCCCGCCTACGGCCAGGCCCCGGGCATAGACGACTTCCAGCCAGATCACGCCGCCTGTCGTGACAGGTCCGCCGGCAAAACCGAACAGGCTGTACGGGGCCTGGTAAACGAAAAAGTCCTTCGTCAACGTTACCGGTGTTCCCGCGGCGCCGGGTTCACTGCGCTGTTCGACGGTCAGGTCGCCATAGATGATATAGATAAAACGGCTGGCCTGTTTGTAATAACTCTTCGAGTGTTTCTGCGGGGCCTGCCAGCCGGGCGGCAATTTAACCAGCCTGGCGCGGAAACCCTCTTTCTGGTCGTCACTCAACCACTTGACCATACGGCCCGGCACCTTCGCATCGGTTTCCCACTCCAGGTCGGTTGTGGTATGCACTATCCACGGGTGGTTGAACTGCTGCAGCGCCTGCCGGTCAGGCAGGTAGGGATCCGGTTGTTCGGGAAAATCCGGTTTGAAGTGATCGCCTTGCGGACCCAGCGTGACGACACTGCCGTCGCCTTCCTCGAATATCAGCAGGGTGCAGGCATTTTGCGAACGCATTCCACCGACTTCCCAGACACCGCCGTGCAGGGTATAGGCGGGGCGGTCCAGCCAGGTGCCCTGGGTAAAATGGGAGAGCATGCCCGATTTCTGCTGCGGGCTGACCGGCTCATGGATGACGAAATCCCCGTCCAGCACGTAGGCCCACTCATGCCAGTGATGGTAATGAACCCCGAGCGGATCGGCAGGCGGCGTCATGTCCCAGCGCGGCAGGAAGTGGGCGTAGATCAGGCTGCTGTCATTGGGTCCCTTGAAAAACGTCTTCGTCTTTGACCGGAAGCGGGGACTGGCATCCCAGGGATGACTACCGACGTCTACGATCTGCAAGGGTTGCCATTGTTGCGCGGCAACCGCAACATTATTGCCCCCCGGCATTAACAGCCAGATTGCCAGCACAACATAAGCACTGCACCGGTACTTCATCTATCCACCCTCCTCTTTATGGTCGCACGGGAATGTATCACGTCACCGACCTGTTATGGAATGTATTAATGTTATAACATTCCGGTAATCTCATGGCAAAACAGACGCCTGCCGGCGCCAGGACAGAAAATGACCATACCCCGCACATTAACACCCGCTGTATTATCCGGCTTTCACGATATCGTCGGCGCCGAATTCGTTATTACCGACCCCGCTGAACTGAGTTATTACTCGACGGACGTATACCGCGGCTTCGAAATCGCCCTGGCTGTCTTGCAACCGGAAAACGCGCAACAACTGCGTGAAATCGTGTCGTTGTGCAAACAGAACGGCTTATCTATCGTCACGCGCGGCGGCGGTATGTCGTATACGGATTCCTACCTGCACAAGTCGGCGCGTGGCGTCAGTATCGACATGCGCAGGATGAACCGGATCATCGATATCAATACCCGGGACATGATCGTGACCGTGGAATGCGGTTGTACCTGGCAGAAACTGAATGAGGCCCTTGCTGTTCACGGTCTGCGGCCACCCTACTGGGGCCCGCTTTCCGGCATGCGCGCCACGATCGGCGGCGCCCTGTCGCAAAACAGTGTGTTCTGGGGTGGTACTTCCCACGGAACCGCCGCGGAAAGCGTGCTCGGGCTGGACGTGTTGCTGGGCAACGGTGAGGTTCTGCCCACCGGGGCGCACGGGAAAAAAGACGGTGTGCCGTTCATGCGCTATGACGGTCCCGACCTGACGGGACTGTTTATCGGTGACAGCGGCGCCCTGGGGATCAAGACCGTCGCGACCCTGCGCCTGGTAACGATCCCGGCCGTGGTGAAATACGCATCGTTTTCCTTTGAGACCCACCAGCAGATCTGTGCCGCCATGTCGGAGATCGGGCGCCGCGGCCTCGCCTCCGAATGTTACGGTTTCGATCCGTTCCTGCAGAACAGCCGCGTGGTGGGCGGCGATGCCGATGTGGTGGAAGACGTCAAGACCCTGGCGCGGGTAGCCGGTACAAGCGGCCTGAAAGAGTCGGTCAAAATCGCTGCCGGCGGCCGCAGGTTCATCAGGAAAGTGCAGTGGGGGCTTCACGTCCACGTGGAGGACCGCTGCGAAGCAGGCGCAGACCATGCCCTGGCGGAGATCGATAAAATCGCGGATGAAAATGGCGCTGCCGGCATAGCCAACAGCCTGCCGGTAATAATGGGCTCCCACCCTTTCCCGCCGACAAATTCGATGGTGGGACCGAACGGCGAACGCTGGGTCCCGATACACGGGAAAGTGGCTCATTCGCAGGCATCTGAAACGATCGGCAAAATCCAGGACTTGTTCCGGCAAAACAAGGCGGTACTGGAAAAATACAACATCGATACGGGTTACCTGATATGTACGGTCGGCAATACCGCGTTCCTGGTGGAACCGGTCTTTTTCTGGCCGGACGAATTGAATGAAGTGCATCGCCGCAATGTAGAACCTGACGTATTCAACCGGTTCACACCCGCCCCGGCAAATCCAGAAGCCCGCAGTGAGGCTGAAAGAATTCGAAACGAGGTGCGCGGCATTTTCCTGGAACAGGGCGCAATACATTTCCAGATCGGGAAATACTATCCGTACAAGGACAGCCGCCGGGACCCGGCCTGGTCCATGCTGGGACGCATAAAAGACCTGCTGGACAAGGACGGGGTGCTCAATCCGGGGCAGCTTGGTCTGAATGAGGCCGGTTCGTAACTGTAATCACGAAACATGAGGGGTCATATTTCAATGAAATTCATGCATGGGCTTACAACAACCGCTTTGCTTTTGCTCCTGGGCCCGGGTTTGTCAAATCAGGCAGTGGCGGACGAGGCAAAAGACATTGCCGCCATTGAACAGGTCGCGCAGTGCTGGATAGAACTGTACACCGCCGGCGACCTGGACCGGTTGATGACCTTGTACACGGAAGACGCTGTCGTCGCCCTGCACGGCAGGCCCGCAATGCGCGGCGTGGAACAGATCCGTAACTTTTTCGCGCCGGGGATGGGCAAATCCAGGGTGACGTTCGAGATAGATATCGAGGAAATACAGGTTCACGGCGATACGGCGCACCTGCTGAGCAAATATTACCTGACCAGCGAACCGAAAGCGGGCGGAGATACTTACCGGGACGCAGGAAGGTCCCTGCTGATATACAAAAGGAACGCGCACAACGAATGGAAGCTATACCTGGATATCGACCAGGCTACGCCCGACGCGCAGTTTTAAAAGCTGAACTTCGTTATGCAGATATACGCTGCCGCGAGGGTTGCTGCGTAGACCGCGAGCACGGCCCACATTGTCTGATCCACGGTCCGGGTGATGCCCGCCTCGACTTCCGGCGACGATCCTTTCCCGGCCAGTTCGGCCGTCAGGCGGCCCACCGGCAGGAACATCCAGTCTATGCCTATGGCAAACCAGTAAACCAGCCCGTAAATTACGATTTTGGCGGCCAGCCAGGAAACCATTGCCGGCTCTCCGTTTACCAGTGCAGCCAGTCCCGTCCCGATCAGCAGCAGTCCGGCAATACCCAGCCCGGCCCAGTTGAGCCGTTGCAACCTGGCGCCAAGCGCGGTCCCGATATGTTTTGCAGCCGACATATTGACTGTCAGCAACACCGCGGCGAGCAGCCACAGGCCAAGCAAACCCGGGATTCCTACATCCAGCAAGCCGGTGGCATTGGCCAGGTGTACCCCCACAGGCAACATGACGATAAAACAGATGCGCGGCAGGGTATCGATGACCATTGCCATGTGCAGCAGCGTCAGGCGCGTCTCCACCGACAGGCTTGCATCGCGGAACCTCCGGGCCAGGAGCAATACGCCTACATCCGTACCCAGCCAGAAAACCAGCACCAGGACATGGATGAATTTGATGGCTTCGTAAGACATGGCCGGATATTACACAATTTCGGTGCCGGAGTCAGACTTAAAACAGGTTCGTCACCAGTATCCCGGCGATAGCAAGCGGCACTACGGTCCGGATCAGAAAGCGCCAGGACGCGAACAGCCAGGTCCTGCTTATCCGTAATTCATCCGTCAACGTACTGCGCCGCATGAACCAGCCGGCAAATACCGCAATCAGCATCCCGCCTACCGGCATCATCAGGTTGGCCGTGAGGTAATCCGCCAGGTCAAAGATGGTTTTACCGGCGATGGGTTTGACCTCCGCCCAAAGGTTGAATGACAACACGCTGCTGATACCCAGGATCCAGATTGAACCGGTAACCAGGGCCGCGCTGGTACGACGGTTGATGCCGCGATATTCTGCCACCCGCGCTACCGCCGGCTCTATGATTGCGATGGAAGAGGTGATTGCGGCAAACGCCAGGAGCAGAAAGAACAGGAAGCCGAACAAGGCTCCGGCAGGCATGTTGCCGAATGCAATCGGCAACGTGACGAATATCAGGCCCGGACCTTCACCGGGAGCCAGGCCGTTGGCGAACACCAGTGGAAAAATAACAAGTCCGGCCACCAGGGCTACCAGTGTGTCGGCGCCGGCGATGACGACTGCAGTCCTGGGGATCGGAATATCCTGCGGCAAATAGGCGCCGTATGCCATCATCAACCCCATGGATACACCGACAGAAAAAAATGCATGCCCCACCGCCGACAGCATGACCCCCGGGGTGATCCTGCTGAAGTCCACGGCAAACATGAACCTGAGCCCGGCGACCAGGTCACCCGCCAGGGCACTATAGACAGTCAATACCAGCAGTATGACGAACAGCGCCGGCATCAGGATCCCGGTAGCCCGTTCTATACCGTTACGCAGACCCGTGCTGACGATTAACCCGGTGATGCCCAGGAATACCGTAAACGACAACATCAGGCGCCACGGACTGGACAGCAGGTTGCCGAAACGCACCTGCGCTGCGTCAGGACCGATCCCTGAAACCCCGCCGGCAACCGACACAAATGTGTAGTCCAGCACCCAGCCGCCGATGACGCTGTAAAAGGTGAGGATCAGGAATCCGGCGGCGGTGCCGAGCCAGCCTACCCCCGACCACCACCGGGACCGGCCTTCCCGTTCTGCATTGAGCAGCATGGCCGTAGGCGGACTCCGGCTGCCACGCCTGCCCAGCATGAGTTCGGCAACCAGGATGGGTACGGCAACCAGCGTCACCGCGAACAGGTAGACGACGACAAAGGCGCCGCCGCCGTTGGACCCGGCAATATAGGGAAACTTCCAGATATTACCCAGTCCGACGGCCCCGCCGATCGCAGCCAGGATAAACCCGGTACGGGAGGACCATTGTTCGCGCATGGTTGTCTCGCTCATGTTTGCTCCGATGTATGCCCTGCTTCTCTTATTGTTGTTTCCAATTCCCGAATGCCTGCCATTCCGGACAATATCATGTAGTATGAGATTAACTGAAATTTGGGGTCAGAGTATTTACTCTGACCCCAAATATTCCTTTCCCTTATAAATTTCTATTTTGCAGATAAACCAAACAATGAATAACAACTATATAGATGAACACCTGGACGAGGTCCGCGCGGAATTCAAGCTGCTGGACCACTGGGTGTACCTGAACGCGGCCGACCAGATGGTGCCGGGTAATTACTGGCTGAGCGCGGTGCGCGATTTTTACAATTTTGTCGAGTACGGCCGCATGGAAGACCTTCCCAACGCCGATATCGCAACCCACCCGTTTCTGCTGGCCAAGTGGGATGAGAGCATCCGCCTGGGCGCCCGGTTTATCAACGCCGACAAGGACGAGGTCACCAACGCCTACCGGCCCGCGATCACCGCCAACCTGATCCTGTACAACATGATGGAATGGGCTGAAGGCGACAACGTCGTGATCACGGACCTGTCCTACCCTTCCATTCCCTATATCCTGCAGGACCTGCGCCGGCGCTACGGCATTGAGATCCGGGTGGTGCGCAACGTCAATGGAGAGATCCTGATGGAAGACATGGAAAAGCTGGTGGACGGCAACACCCGGATGGTAATCGTGGATCGCACTACGGCGTTTTGCGGTTTCACCTTCGATATGAAGGAGGTGTGCCGTATAGCCCACGCCCAGGGCGCGCTGGTGCTGGACGACGCCATGCAGACCCTGGGAGCAGTGGACATAGACGTGAAAGACGACGGTGTCGACTTCCTGCTATCGGGCGCTTACAAATGGCAGTGCGGCCCGGAAGGGGCCGGCCTGTTCTATATCAAGCGTTCCGTCATGGACCGTATCGACGCCCGCTACCGCAATTACATCTGGGCGGACATCCCCGGCACCATCCCGTTCGCAGACAGGGATCACGATACGCTGGCAAGCTGGACCTACCCCCCGGTGAACAACGCCAACCAATTCTCCCAGGACGTCACGATCGGACCGTCCCTGTTCGGCTGGGTGGCGACGCTGAAATTTTACGAGAAGATCGGCATCAGAAACGTCGAGGAACGGGTGCGGCGCCTGGGCACCTATACCATCGACAGGCTCCAGGAAATCGGCTGCCGGGTAACCTGTCCTACCGATCCCGGCAAACGCCACGGTCTAATCACCTACACCACCGGCGACTACGACAAGGACAAGGCCTTCTTCGAGCGCTGTTCCGGCCCGGGCCGCTGCATGAAACCAATCAAGATATCAATGCGCACTCTGGGCGGCATCGGCAACCTGCGCATCAGCACCCATTTCTTCAATACTGAAGAGGAGATAGACTACCTTATAGAGCTGCAGAAGCAGATGATGTGAATGCGGGTGCGTCATTTAGTAGGTAACTCGCCATCTTTACGGGAACCGGACTGTTATCATTTCAGAATTTCCGGCAAGATAGCCCAGGTAACCAGGTAACCGGGGCTGTTTACAGGCCTGCTCGTGGCTGTCTTGATCACCCGATAATCTTCAACCGTGGCGGGAGGCAGTTCCGAGCCCAGTGATCCTGCTATCGTGCGGCCCCAGTTGTCTGCCGGACCTGACCTTTCAATCCCTGAATCCGCCAATCGGAGCGTGTGCTGCACAACCTTTCCCGGAAGGTAACGGTGCTCGGCGTAAATCTGCATTCTGCCGCCCTGCTCCCGCGCCAGTTCTCCCAGGACAAAGGCGGCCGCGCCTTTGCTGCAACCGAGTACGACCGCACCTGGCTGCCGGACGCGGGCAAGTTCGCGGAAGGTTTCCGCCGGATCCTGGTGCAGGGCATGAATGGCAGACGCCCGGTACTTCAACGCATCCTTGAATGCAACGCTTTCCGCAATGCCGTTTTCGTAGACGACTGTTATGGGTGTCGACAACACCTGTCTCGCGACAACGCCAAGCGGCAAGGCTGAGCCGACGATCGACAGCGCGGCGGTTTTCAGGAATGTTCGTCTCGCAGGCATGCCGGTTACCGCCCCAGAAATTCTGCCAGGGCATTCAATTCTGCTTCACTGATCTCGGTGATGCGGAAAGAGGGCATTTCATCCAGGCCGCGGCGCACGACGAAGCGGATGTATTCCCGGCCCAGGTCAGCGCGTTCGGTCAGCAGTGACTTGTCCTCGCCCTTGTCCCAGGCCAGGCGCAAGGTACCCGGTCCGCTGTTGTCTTCACCATGGCAGTGGATGCACCACTGCCGGAAGACTCTCTCTCCCGTTGTTAATTCGGTCGCCTTGACTGCCGGAAACGTCATGCCGGCGCCCAGTACCAGCATGAACAGCAGCCGGGTCATGGCTTTTTCTCCCGCAGGTGTTTCGGCCATATTCCCTGTTTCCCCGGCGCCAGTATGCCGTTCGGGTCCAGCGCGTCCTTGAGCCTGTTGTTCAGGCGCGCCAGGGAATTGTCATTCCAGTTATAGGTGGCGGCAATCTGGTCCATGAAGGCGAGGTGAGACCGGTATTCCCCGTAGCCGGCTGCCGCGGCCTCCCGGACCAGGATATCGAACAACCGGTAGGCGCGCTGTTTCTTGTCCGGGTCGTTTTTATCGAAGACCAGGGTATAGATATGGTGCATCTCGCGCCAGCCGACGATGAAGACTCCCATGTAATCAAAGCCATGCTCATGGGCGCGCTGCTTCACCATGTTGAATTGCCTGATGGCATCCTCGCCGGTCGTGGGCGACACCGGTGAGAAATCAATGTGACCGCCGCCGCCGATCCAGTTCACCAGGCCGAATTCCGTCAGGGTCGGAATCCCGGCCATGGTTCTTGCCCGGTGGTGCAGCACGTCGTTCTTGTTTTTCCGATCCTCGGGGAAGTAAAAACGCGCGCCGGGGATATGGGCGAAAGCATCGCGGATAATCTCCCAGTGGGCGTCCATGATCTTCGGCGGCCCGTACAGCGCGGCATAAAAGTTCCACGCGCCTATGTCCTGGTCGGCCATGATCTTTTTGCGGATACTGTCCGGTAGCGGGCCGTCCCCGTCATAGTATTCCGTCCTGCTGGTATTCAGCGATGCGACCAGGTGCAGGTCGCGTATGGTCGCGGCATTCTGTATCACCAGGTTGACCTTGAGCGGTCGTATGACCTCCACCACCTGTTCGATATCCTCATCCCGCTGAAAAGTGATCAGGTAAGGGCGGTAGCCGGGAGGTTCCGGCATCAACCAGACCCCCAGCTTGGTGACTATGCCGTAGTTGGACTGGGTAAATATGCCGTCGTGATAAGGGCCGAAACCGTACTTGAACAGTTGCCAGGTATTATTGCCCGGCATGGAGCCCATGCCGGTGCGGACGACGTCGCCGTCGGCAAGCACTACCTCCATGCCGCACTGGCGCATGAAGTGGTCGCCGTAAGGCGTATAACCGGCGCCCCGTTCCAGGGTTGTCCCGACCACGCTGCCCCAACCGGGATCGGGTACGTCCAGCCAGAGTTTAATGCCGCGCGCCTGGATATGGTTGTAAAGGTCATAAAAACTGACCCCCGGTTCAACCAGTGCATAGCCGAACTGCTCATTGACCTCAAGCACCCGGTTCATGCGTTTAAGATCCAGGACGACACTGCCCGGAAGACGCGGCGCGGCGCCGCCGTAGGCCAGGTTTTTTCCGCAGGAAACCGGCCAGAGGGGGATATTGAAATCATTGGCGATTTTCAGGACAGCCTGGATTTCCTGCACACCGTCAGGCGCTACGGACGCTGAAGGCCGAAAATAATCTTCATCGACGATGGCATACGGATCGCGATAACTGACCAGTTCATCTGTTTCATCGGCAAATACCCGGTTATCGCCAACCGCTGCCCGGAAACCGTCCATGGCGCGGTTGAACTGTTTAATCGTGACATCCGGAGGGAGTAATTTTTTCACTGGTCTTATTCTTTTTTCGCCAATTCATAGTGTAAAACATGAAGTCAGGCAGGTAAATGTCACTTCCGGGTTCCCGGGATGTTTGTCCTGTGTGCCGGCAGGGTGTTATATTTCTCAGTACGTTTTACATGAAATCGCGGGAAGATGATGTCACGACTCAGCTTTGTCAGCGGCGTTGGTACGAAACCGCTGCTCTACCAGACCATCGGCAATGCCTTGCAGGCAGCTGCAGAAACGTTTCCACAGCAGGAAGCCCTGGTGGTCCGTCACCAGGATGTCCGCTGGTCATATGCGGAGTTACTGCAGCGTGCGGATGATCTGGCGGCAGGGTTCGTTGCCCTGGGGTTTGCGCCCGGCGACCGGGTCGGCATCTGGGCTCCCAACTGCGCCGAGTGGGTCCTTACCCAGTTTGCAACGGCACGGGCAGGCCTGATCCTGGTGAACATCAATCCCGCATACCGCACCCACGAACTGGAATATGTCCTGAACAAGGTCTCCTGCAAGGGACTGGTCAGCGCCGGCCGTTTCAAGAGCAGTGATTACATCGCCATGCTGCAGGAGTTGGCGCCCGAATTGGATGCGGCCGAACCAGGGGAACTGGCTTCTCGCCGGTTGCCCCACCTGGAAGCCGTCATCCGCCTGGGCGAGGAAGAGACCCCCGGCTGTTACAACTTCAGCCGCATATCGGCAATGGGCGGCGTTGCCGAACGGCGCAGGTTGGAGGAGTTGTCACTCCTGCTGCAACCCGATGATGCCATCAACATCCAGTTTACCAGCGGCACTACCGGCTCCCCCAAGGGCGCTACACTGACTCATTTCAATATCCTCAACAACGGTTATTTTGTCGGCGAGGCCATGAACTTCACGGAACGGGACAGGCTCTGTATCCCGGTGCCGTTTTACCACTGTTTCGGCATGGTGATGGGTAACCTGAACTGCATCGTTCACGGCGCGGCCATGGTCATCCCCAATGACGGTTTTGACCCTGCCCTGACCCTGGCAACGGTAAGCGAGGAAAGATGCACCGCCCTGTACGGTGTCCCCACCATGTTTATCGCCGAACTGGACCTGCCTGAGTTTCAGGACTATGACCTGTCCAGCCTGCGAACCGGCATCATGGCCGGGTCGTCCTGTCCCATCGAAATCATGAAGCGGGTCGTTGCGGAGATGAACATGAGCGAGATAACCATCGCTTACGGCATGACGGAGACCAGTCCGGTCAGTTTCCAGAGTGGTACCGATGACCCACTGGAGCGCCGGGTATCCACCGTGGGCCGTATCCACCCCCACGTCCAGGTGAAGATTATCGACGCGCAGGGACGGACCGTCGCCACCGGTGAGAAAGGGGAATTATGTACCCGCGGCTATAATGTCATGCAGGGTTACTGGGATGAGGAGGACAAGACCCGGGAGGCCATCGACACGGCCGGCTGGATGCATACGGGCGACCTTGCCACCATCGATGCGCAAGGCTATTGCAATATTGTCGGGCGCGTGAAGGACATGGTGATACGCGGCGGCGAGAACATCTCCCCGCGCGAAGTCGAGGAATTCCTGTTCAGCCATGACAATATCCAGGACGTCGCCGTGTTCGGCGTACCGGACGACAAATACGGTGAGCAACTCTGTGCCTGGGTAAAACTGAAGGAAGGGTGTGCATTGGACGACGCCGGGATCAAAGCATTCTGCAAGGACAGGATTGCCCACCACAAGGTGCCCTTTTACGTCCGTTTTGTCGATGAATTTCCCATGACGGTTACCGGCAAGCTGCAGAAGTTCATCATGCGCGACAGGATGATAGAGGAACTGGGGCTGACAATCCCGGAGACCGCTTAACTAGCCGGGATTAATAATGGCTTATGTGAGTCTCTCCGTCAGTAGTTCGTTGACCTGCTTCGGGTTGGCCTTGCCCCTGGATTTCTTCATCACCTGTCCCACGAAATAGCCGATCAGTTTCGCCCTTTTTTCCGGAGGAGAGTCCCGGTATTGCTGCACCTGTGCGCTGTTTTCGGCGATTGCCTCGTCGACCAGCCGGCCTATTTCACCGGTGTCGGTAACCTGTTTCAGGCCCTGCTTTTCTATGATGTCATCGGCACTGCCTGCTCCCTGCCACATGGCCTCAAAGACCTGCTTGGCGATGTTGTTGGAGATGGTGCCGTCGGCAATGCGCATTAGCAGGCCGGCAAGCATGTCCGCGCTGACTTTGCCTGCACTGATGCCGAGGTTGTCCCGGTTCAGCGCCGCGCCCAGTTCACCCATGATCCAGTTTGCAACCGGTTTGGCCTGACCCGGCGCAACGGTTACGGCGGCCTCGAAATAATCGGCTGTATCTTTGCTGGCGACCAGGTAGCCGCTGTCATACTCGGACAGGCCGTACGCCTCCATAAAACGCCGCCGCTTCTGCTCAGGCAATTCCGGCAGTTGCTCCCTGACGGTTTCAATGTAGTCTTCATCGATCACCACGGGCGGCAGGTCGGGATCAGGGAAGTATCGGTAGTCATTGGCCTCTTCCTTGGTTCGCATCGAACGGGTTTCATTCTTATCAGGGTCGAACAACCGGGTTTCCTGCACCACCTCGTTGCCGGCTTCGATATGTTCGATCTGCCGGCTGATCTCGTAATTTATCGCCTGTTCGACAAAGCGGAAGGAGTTGATGTTTTTTATCTCTGCGCGCGTTCCCAGTCGCGTTTCTCCTTCCGGCCTGACCGATACGTTGGCGTCACACCGGAACGAGCCCTCCTGCATGTTCCCGTCGGAGATCTCCAGGTAGCGCACCAGGGAATGGATTTTTTTCATATAGGCAACCGCTTCCCCGGCGGAGCGTAATTCCGGTTCGGAAACGATCTCGATTAGCGGCGCGCCGGCACGGTTCAGGTCAATGCCGGTGAAACCGGGAAAACCTTCATGCACGGACTTGCCGGCATCCTCTTCCAGGTGCGCCCGGGTTATGCCGATTTCCCTGACTGTTCCGTTATCCCGGATCTGTATTCTTCCGGCACTGACGATGGGCAACTCGTACTGGCTGATCTGGTAGCCCTTGGGCAAGTCAGGGTAAAAATAATTTTTTCTCGCAAATACGGACCGTTTCGCAATATTTGCATCAACAGCAAGGCCGAATTTGACCGCCATGCGTATGACTTCCTCGTTGGCGACCGGCAACACCCCGGGTAGACCCAGGTCAACGGCACATGCCTGTGTGTTGGCGCGCGCACCGAACCGGTTCGCTGCGCCCGAGAATATTTTACTGCGCGTAGCCAGTTGTACGTGCAGTTCAAGACCGATGACGGATTCCCATTGCATCGTTATTGCCGGCCTCCCGGCATACGTTTATGCCAGTCTGTCATCTGTTGATACTGGTGGGCGACGTTCAACAGCGCGGCTTCCCGGAAATAATTTCCGATGATCTGCATGCCGACCGGCAGGCCGTGGCTGAACCCGGCCGGAATTGAAATGGCCGGCAACCCGGCCAGGTTAACGGATACGGTGTAAATATCGGAGAGGTACATGGCCACCGGATCATCAAGCCGTGAACCCAGGGGAAATGCGGCCGTCGGGGTTGTGGGCGTTACGATGACGTCAACCTGTTCCAGCGCGGCGCGGAATTCATCCCGCAACAGGCGTCTCAGTCTCTGCGCCTTGAGATAATACGCATCATAGTATCCTGCGGACAGCACATAAGTCCCTGTCATGATCCTGCGCTTGACCTCGTTGCCGAAACCCTCGCTGCGCGAGCGGCAAAACAGGTCCATGATGTCCCCGGGGTCCGTGCAGCGATGGCCGAAGCGTACACCGTCGTAACGGGACAGGTTTGATGAACATTCGGCGGAGGCGATCACGTAGTAGACCGGGATGGACAATTCCGTATGGGGTAATTCGATATCGACAATCGACGCCCCCGCCTGTTCGAATAATTTCAGCGCCCCATCAAGCGCATCAGTGATTGGCCGTTCCAGTTCGGCAGAAAAATATTCCCTGGGCAGACCGATCTTCAACCCCTTGATTTCCTTGTTCAAGGCGTCCAGGTAATTATCGACTTTGACATCGGCGCTGGTTGCGTCCCTCCGGTCGTACCCGGACATGGCGGACAGTAACATGGCCGCATCCTGCGCGGTCTGCGTGATGGGGCCGCCCTGGTCCAGGCTGGAGGCATAGGCGATCATGCCGTACCGGGATACGCGTCCATAAGTGGGTTTCAGCCCGGTCACGCCGCAGAGTGCGGCAGGTTGCCTGATTGAACCGCCCGTATCCGTGGCGGTTGCCGCGGGCACCAGCCTGGCGCTGACTGCGCAGGCCGACCCGCCGGAAGAACCGCCGGGCACCCGGTCCGTATCCCACGGGTTCCTTACGGGACCGTAAAAACTGGTTTCGCTGGACGATCCCATGGCAAACTCGTCCATGTTGGTTTTGCCGATCATGACGCTGCCTGCCGCGTCGATTCTTTCCGTGGCGGTTGCATTGTAGGGCGCAATGAAGTTATCCAGCATTTTTGAGGCGCAACTGGTTTTGAAGCCGGCAGTGCAAAAGATATCCTTGTGCGCAACAGGTAGTCCTGTCAGGGGACCGGCCTCACCGGCGGCTATCAGTCCGTCCGCCGCTCTTGCCCGTTCAAGCGCGTGTTCAGGGAATAAGGAAATGAAGCAGTTCAGCCCGTCATTGAATTGTTCGGCCCGGTGCAGGAACGCGTTGACAAGTTCAACGCTGCTGACTTCCCGCTCACGCAACAGGCGCGATAATTCCATGAGCGTGTATTCATGCATTGGTTAAAAAGCTCCTCTCGCTGCAGTCACTCCGCCACATCCGGGTATCAGCTTCCCTGCCTGCGACTGCGCGGGACGGCCCTGTACGGATCAGGCAGGGGCCGTGCATTTGCCGAAGTGATGGTTATTCAATGAATTTGGGAACAATGTAATAACCGTCCTCGGTCAGCGGGGCGATGTTCTGGAAACTGTCCCGCTGGTCTTCTTCCTTTACCTCGTCAGGACGGAGTTGCGTATCGATTTCCAGCGGGTGCGCCAGCGGTTCAATAGCAGTGGTATCGACTGACTGCATTTGTTCGACCAATGCAAGGATATCGGCCAGATCTTTCGTATAACCGGCTATAGCCCGATCCGCTATGGTCAACCTTGCCAGCCAGGCGATATTTTCTATCTCTTTTTTGTCCAGCGGCATATAATTCCCCGTTTAATGGAACCAGGGGCAATCTATCACATTTCCCGGCTTGCCCAAAATACAAGTCACTGTTAAAGTTATATCTTTTAAGCGGATTTTAAGGAATGTTAAACAGGCTAAGAGGATTTTTCTCCAGCGATCTGTCCATCGATCTGGGTACCGCCAATACCCTGATCTATGTACGCGGCAAAGGTATTGTCCTGAACGAACCTTCCGTGGTTGCCGTTGGGAAGACCGAGCATGGCGCAATCAACATGAAGGCAATCCGCGCAGTCGGTACTGCAGCCAAAAACATGCTCGGACGAACACCTGAACATATCAAGGCTATCAGACCGTTGAAAGACGGGGTAATCGCCGACTTCACTCTTACCGAAAAAATGCTGCAGTATTTCATTCACTCGGTCCACGGCGATACCTTTTTCAAACCCAGCCCCAGGGTGCTGATTTGCGTCCCCTGCGGCTCGACCCAGGTGGAGAAAAGGGCAATCCGCGAATCCGCCCTGGGCGCAGGCGCAAGAAAGGTTTATTTGATCGAAGAACCCATGGCTGCAGCCATGGGCGCAGGGATGCCGGTCGGCGCTGCGAGCGGGTCAATGATACTGGATATCGGCGGCGGCACAACCGAAGTAGCCGTTATTTCCCTGAACGGCATCGTTTACTCGGCTTCGGTACGCATCGGCGGTGACAAGCTCGACGAGGCTATCATCAATTACATACGGCGGAATTACGGTACCCTGATCGGCGAAGCTACCGCCGAAAACATCAAGAAGACAATCGGTTGCGCGTTTCCTCCGGACGAGGTTAAAGAGATGGAAATCAGGGGACGCAACCTCGCCGAAGGCATACCCCGCAGTTTCATGATCAGCAGCAATGAAATACTGGAAGCATTGCAGGAACCGTTGTCAGGCATAGTCGATGCCGTGAAGGATGCCCTGGAAAAAACACCACCCGAGTTAGGCTCCGACGTGGTTGAACGGGGCATAGTGCTGACCGGTGGAGGCGCCCTGCTGCGGGACCTGGACCAATTGCTGATGAAGGAAATTGGATTATCCGTGATTGTGGCCGAAGACCCGTTAACGTGCGTGGTGCGCGGCGGCGGCAAATTCATCGAACTGCTTGATGAATACGGTGACGAAATACTGGTATTTGAATAACCCGAAACCGGGAGTATCGACTTATTACCACATTATTTGTAAAAAGCCTCTCATCACACGCAAAGATTATTATCTCCGTGCTGGTGTCTATCGCCCTGATGGTGGTTGATCACAAGAACGGCCACCTGGAATTTATTCGCACTACCATTTCGACCGTTGTCTATCCGCTCCAATATAGCGCGAGCCTGGCTGCCGACCTGCCGCGACAGATTTCGTTGGTGATGGTATCCAGAAAAACGTTACAGGATGAAAATGAAGAACTGCGCGCGGAGCAATTGCACCTGTATTCCAGGCTGCAGCGGGTTGCTACGCTGGAGGAAGAAAACCGGCGTCTGAGAGCCCTGCTGGAATCATCGGTCGAGTTTTATGAACGGATACTGGTGGCGGAACTGGTGGGTGTCGAACTCGAACCTTTCCGCCAGCAGATAATTATCAACAAGGGCCTGACGCACGAGGTATATGACGGTCAGCCTGTGGTTGATTCCGGCGGGATCATGGGCCAGGTAATCCACGTATCACCGTTCTCAAGCACCGTGTTGTTAATCACCGATCCGAGCCACGCGATACCGGTACTCATTAATCGCAACGGCCTGCGCTCCGTAGCGGTCGGTCTTGGCCAGGATAACGTACTGTCACTGGAGTACATTCCTGTTAATGCCGATATCAAGAAAGGAGATTTAATCGTCTCATCAGGTCTTGGCAGAAAATTCCCCAGGGGTTATCCGGTAGGCACCGTGTCAAGCATTTCACGGGTTCCCGGTGAACTTTTTTCCAACGTGCTCGTGACACCGAGTGCAAAGTTCGGCGAAAGCCGGGAGGCGTTATTACTCTGGCCTGACCAGCCGAACAGTTCAACTTCCGATGTGGCAATGAACTGATGCCCCTGGTGAGACACAATGCCGGGTGGGTAATTCTTGCCAGTTTCGTTCTCGCCTTTCTGCTGACTACCATACCCCTCCCGGGATGGTCGGCCGATTGGCGTCCCGCATGGGTTGTCATGATGGTGATCTACTGGTGCATAGTCCTGCCTGAACGGGTCGGGGTCGCTATTGCCTGGATACTCGGATTGCTGCTGGATGTCTACACCGGATCGCTGCTGGGGCAGAATGCCCTGGGGCTATCCGTAATTGCATACCTGACGCTGCGGCTGCACAAGCAGATCAGGATTTTCCCCCCGTTGCAACAGTCTGTTCTTATCTGCATTTACCTGTTGCTGTTCCAGTTTTTTACCTTGTGGATCCGCGGCATAATTGGTGTCCCGCCACAGCATTGGACATTCTGGGCGCCGGTTTTAAGCAGTATGTTCTTGTGGCCGATATTTTTCATGCTCATGCGAAGCGTTCGGCGCAAATTTAATGTCTATTGAATAGTCGTAGGGAAAAGACTCGCGTATTGTCCCTGAAATGCGCGCAGCGTCCCGAATTCACGCAGTCTGATGGCGAAACAACCCTCGAAAAAAGTTCTTGACCGGAACCAGAACCTGGTCCAGACACGGATCTACTGGACCGCGGCGCTAATCCTGGTCATCACCGGAGCGATCCTGTTGCAGGTCATCAATTTACAAGTCATCAGGCACGATCATTTCACAACCTTATCAAAGAATAATCACATAAAAATATTGCCGGTAGTGCCATCGCGCGGGCTGATATTCAGCAGTGACGGCGTATTGCTGGCAGACAACCGGCCTTCGTTTACCCTGGAAATTGTGCCGGAACGGGTTGCAGATGTGGATTCCGTAATCGAGCAACTGGGCAGGATCATTGCCATTACCCCCGATGACATACAACGCTTCAGGGATTTAAAGAGACGCGCACGCCGGTTTGAAGGCGTTCCACTCAGGTTGAACCTGAATGACGAGGAAGTGGCACTGATTTCAGTGAATCGGCACCAACTCCCGGGAATTGACGTCGTAGCCAGTTTAAACCGTTATTATCCACTGGCTGACAGCTTGTCGCACACGGTCGGGTACGTGGGATTGATCGATGAAGAGGAGTTCGAGAACCTGAATAAATCGAACTACAGCGGCACCAGCTACGTGGGCAAATCAGGGATCGAGAAAGCCTACGAAGACCTGTTACATGGTTACGTCGGCTACCAGCAAGTGGAGGTAAACGCCCAGGGAAGAAAAATCCGCGAAATATACAGAGAACCTCCCGGACCAAGCAAGGACCTGTACCTGACTATCGATGCCTCCTTGCAAATCCTGGCCGTTCAGGCGCTTAGCGGGAGAAGGGGTTCAATTGTGATCATGGACACCAATACCGGCGCGGTGCTGGTTTCCGCGAGTTCTCCCGGTTATAACCCCAACCTGTTCGTTGACGGCATCGACAGGAACATCTATGCCGACCTGCTGCGATCAAAAGATACTCCATTACTGAACCGGACATTGCAGGGGAAATATCCCCCCGGTTCCACGATAAAACCGATGCTGGCTCTTGGCGGCTTGTCGCGTCATGTGCGTGAACCCGGAAGTGAGACATGGTGTCCCGGCTGGTACTCGCTGAGAGGCAGTACCCACCGCTACCGGGACTGGAAAAAGGAGGGCCACGGTCACGTGGATATGGTGCATGCCATCTCCCAGTCCTGCGATGTATATTTTTACGTGCTTGCCCGCGACATGAAGATCGACCTTATCCACGAGACGCTCACGGATTTCGGCCTCGGCAAACGGACGGGCATCGATATAGGGGGTGAGGCGGACGGCCTGATCCCCTCAAGACAATGGAAACGCGAAGCGTTGGGTCAACCCTGGTATCCAGGTGAAACCCTGATCGCAGGAATAGGCCAGGGAGCTACCCTGGTAACACCCATCCAACTGGCCGTTGCGACGGCAGTAATCGCCAACCGGGGCAGACTGGTGCGTCCCTACCTGTTGTCTGAAGTCAGGGATTCGGCGACAGGGCAACAGGTGATCAGGGCGTCAACCCATGAAGCCAGGCGGGTCATAGCCGCCAACCCCGGGGATTGGGACGTAATTATCCATTCGATGCGGGAAGTCATGCACGGTGAGAGAGGGACCGCGCGCAGTTCCGGCGCCGGAACGGAATACCAATTTGCCGGAAAGACGGGCACGGCGCAGGTTATTACTATCGCGCAGGATGAAGAATACGATGAAGACGAAATACCTGAAGAATTCCGGGATCATGCCTTGTTTATTGCCTTTGCTCCCGTTGAGGCGCCCGAGATAGCGCTGGCTGTGATCGTTGAAAACGGGGGCGGTGGCTCAAGGACTGCGGCGCCGTTAGCCAGGGAATTGCTGGATCATTACTTTAACAGGCAAAAAAGACTCGAGACGGGATGAAAGAGGTCAGTTTCACACAAAAACTCCATATTGACGGCCCTCTGCTGTTCGGGATCATCGTGTTGAGCCTGATCGGTTACGTGGTACTGTACAGCGCCAGCGACCAGAATCCGGATTTGATTATTCGCCGCTCAATCCACCTGGCGGCAGCCCTGTCCGTGATGTTTATCGTAGCCCAGGTCCCGCCTGCCCGGTTATCCGGCATCTCTCTCTGGTTCTACCTTGTCAGTCTTGGCCTGTTAATCCTGGTTTTATTTTTTGGGGAGACGGGCAAAGGCGCCCAGCGGTGGCTGGGTGTCGGTCCCTTTCGCTTTCAGCCGTCTGAACTGATGAAACTGGCCCTGCCCATGGTGATCGCCCTGTATCTCAGCAAGGAACTGCCGCCGCCTTCCATCGGCAAGGTCTTCATGGTTTTGATTTTTATCATTGCACCCGTGTTGCTGGTAGCCAAGCAACCGGACCTGGGCACGGCAATGCTGATTGCAGTCAGCGGATTTGCGGTTCTGTTCATTGCCGGTATCAGCTGGAAATTACTGGCGGGGTTTGCGGTAGTCGCCATGTCATCAGCGCCGGTGATATGGAACCTGATGCATGATTATCAGCAAAAGCGTGTGCTGACATTTTTAAATCCGGAACAGGACCCGCTCGGATCCGGGTATCACATCATACAATCCAAGATCGCCATCGGTTCCGGCGGACTCTATGGTAAAGGCTGGCTGAACGGGACCCAGTCACACCTGGAATTCCTGCCTGAAAGATCAACAGATTTTATTTTTGCCGTGTTTTGTGAAGAATTCGGCTTGCTGGGAGTGCTCATCCTCATCAGCATATACCTGTTCATTATTGCCAGGGGTCTGTATATTTCCATGGAGGCCCAGCACGTGTATGGAAAGTTGCTCAGCGTAGGGGTAGTAGCAGGTTTTTTTGTTTATATAGCAGTTAACATGGGAATGGTGTCAGGGCAATTACCTGTGGTAGGCATCCCATTGCCTTTGATCAGCCATGGCGGCACATCCATGCTGACGATCATGGCCGGCTTCGGTATCCTCATGGCAGTTCACACCCACAGAAGACTACTCTCAAATTAAAATGAAATTCAAGACAGTTATTACCGGGTTCGTTTTATTGTTTCTCAGCCAGGCCGAGGCAGAATTGTTGCAGCGGGCAGAAGTTGCCGCATTTGTCCGGGATATGGTTACAGAGTACGACTATGACGCTGATGAATTGAATGATGTTCTCGGCAGGGTGCAGCTATCCGAAAAAGTCATTGCGGCCATTTCAAGGCCCGCCGAAGCCTTGCCGTGGCACCGGTACAGGTCGATATTCATAAAACCCTCCCGGGTGCGGGGAGGAGTTGAATTCTGGCGCCGGCACCTGGTACAACTGGAACACGCCAGGGAATTATACGGCGTCCCCGTAGAAATTATGGTCGCGGTTATAGGCGTTGAGACGAGATACGGAAACAATACCGGCGGTTTCAAGGTTATCAATTCGCTATCTACCCTGGCGTTTGATTATCCGAAACGGAGCAAGTTCTTCACCGGTGAACTGAAGCAGTATCTCCTCCTGGCCCGCGAACAATCCCTCGATCCCCACACGCTGAAAGGTTCTTACGCCGGGGCAATGGGTATTCCGCAATTCATACCAAGCAGCTACCGTGCTTATGCCGTTGATTTCGATGATGATGGTTTGATCGATATCTGGGAAAACCCGGCAGATGCAATCGGCAGTGTCGGAAATTATTTCAAAGTGCATGGGTGGAGGGAAGGCGCAGGAATAACTGCCCCGGCAAGCGTCCGGGAAACGGACAATTCAGCGTTGTTGACAAAAGGTCTTGAGCTCAAACTGAGCATGGGGGATATGGCCGCCGGTGGTGTTACTGCAGAGGGAGATATCGACCCGGCAGAAAAAGTCAAACTGTTACAGCTTGAAAACAAGGACGGATACGAGTACTGGCTGGCGCTGCACAATTTTTATGTGATCACCAGGTATAACCACAGCGCACTCTATGCAATGGCAGTTTACCAGTTGGCAGAGGCAATCAGGGCGCAGTACCAGCCCGGCACCTGAGTCAAGGCCCTGTGGCAACCCGTAAACTGTTTTTAGTAGTTTTACTTCTCCTGGGCATAGCTGCCTGCTCCACGGCGCCGAAGAAACACGTTGCGCCGAAACGGTCGCCTGCGGAACTGGCCAGAATACCCGACGCGGTCCCGAAAGTTGAACCCAGAAGCAAGCTTGGCAACATGAAGACCTACGAGGTATTCGGGAAGAGATACTATGTCCTGGACAACGAAGACGGGTTTGAACAAAAAGGCATTGCCTCCTGGTATGGTCCGCAATTCCATGGAAAGAAGACCTCCAGCGGTGAAGCTTACGATATGTACGCCATGACTGCGGCGCACAAGACGCTGCCCCTGCCCTCCTACCTGGAAGTAGAAAACCTGGAAAACGGCAGAAAAGTAATCGTACGCGTCAATGACCGCGGCCCGTTTCATGATAACCGGGTAGTTGATCTGTCTTATACGGCTGCTATCAAGCTGGACATGATTGCCAAGGGCACCGCCCTGGTGGAAATTCGCGCCATTAACCCGGGAACCCACCGGGGAGGCGCCGCCCCGGCCAGGCCCCGGTCCGGGGCGGCGAAAAAAGGCATGCCGCTGGATTTTTATATACAGGTAGGCGTCTTTTCTGATTTCAACAATGCGGAAAGACTGAAAAATAAACTGCGCGCGTTAAATACGCCGGTACAGCTAGAGGCTACGGTGCTGGACAGCGGAGTAGGTTTTCGCGTTAAAATCGGCCCGTTGAATAACATCGAGGTCGCGGATGAAATCGTCGGCCGTCTGGAAATGTTTGATATCTACGACCACCGTATCCTGCTTGAATGAATCCTTTATCTCAACTTTCCTCCAGCAACAAAAAATTATGAATAATTCACCAGTTAAACTGCTTGTCCTGATGTTCGGGATCAGTCTGAACAGTACTGCCCCGGGCGTTACGGTTGTGCCGCCTCCGCCGGAAATTGAGGCAACCTCGTACCTGATCGCGGATGCCGACAGCGGAACTTACCTGGTTGAGAAGAATATAGACCAGCGAGTGGAACCGGCCAGCCTGACGAAGATGATGACCGCCTACGTTGTTGCCAGCCAGATCTCCGGAGGCCATGTCGCCATGACAGACCAGGTTACTGTCAGCGAGAAAGCCTGGCGTATGGGAGGCTCGCGCATGTTCATCGAGGTGGGGAAAAAAGTTGGCGTCGAAGACCTGCTGAAAGGAGTCATTATCCAGTCAGGCAACGACGCCAGTGTTGCCCTGGCCGAGCACGTTTCCGGCACCGAAGCGGCTTTTGCGGATCTCATGAACCAGTATGCTGCCGGACTCGGCATGGAAGATACGCATTTCATGAACAGTTCCGGGTGGCCTCACGAAGACCATTACACGACCGCAAGGGATATGGCGACCCTGGCGCGTGCGCTGATCCTGGACCACCCGGACATTTACGCGATGCATTCCATCAGGGAATTCACCTACAACAACATAAAACAGTCCAACCGGAACAACCTGTTATGGAAGGACGCCAGCGTGGACGGTATCAAGACGGGCCATACCGAAAGCGCCGGGTACTGCCTGGTGGCTTCATCGGTTCGGGACGGCATTCGCCTGATCTCGGTAGTTATGGGAACGGACGGAACACGCGCCAGGACCAACGCCACGCAGGCATTACTGAATTATTCCTACCGGTTCTATGAAACAAGAAAACTTTTTGCCGCCGGTGAGGCGGTGACAACCGTCATGGTATGGAAAGGGGAGCGTGACAGTATCGACCTGGCCGTTAAGGATGAACTTGTACTGACCTTGCAGAAAGGGCAATTCGACCAGCTCCAGACGGTGATGACAGTCGAGGAAGAACTCGTCGCGCCTATTTCTGCAGGGGAAGAACTGGGTCGTCTGGATTTGTTACTGGACGATACGGTGCTGGCAAGCAGTCCGCTGGCGGCCCGGGGAGCAGTGGCCAAGGGAAGTTTGTTTGTGCAGTTCCGGGATCACATAAAAATGCACTGGCGGGAATAGCGGCGCCATGTCAACGGTATACCTGAACGGCCGGTTTATTCCGCTTGAACAGGCAACCGTGTCGGTACTGGACCGGGGGTTCAACTTCGCCGACGGGGTCTACGAGATAATACCGGTTTTTTTGGGAAAGCTGTTCAGGTTGCCGGAGCACCTGAAGAGACTGGACAACAGCTTGTCGGGTATTTCCCTGTCACTGGATTATGACGGCCGCAAATGGCGCTCGGTGCTGGATGAATTATTGAACCTGAACCGGGTTTCCGGCGACTCTACCGTCTATATTCAGGTTACCCGGGGAGCGGCTGAAAGAAACCACTTCTACCAGTCCGGTTATACCCCGACCGTCTTCGCCATGTGCAAACCGCTGTCAGGTCTGGATGTCAGCATGGGCATCAGCGCGATCCTGCACGAGGACATCAGGTGGGAATACTGCAATATAAAATCGGTGGCGTTGCTGCCCAACGTACTGTTAAAACAGTATGCCAGGGATAAGGATGGATCACACGAAGCGATTCTGAGCCGGGACGGGTATGTCACGGAAGGCGCCTCAAGCAATGTTTTTATCGTGCTCGATAACACGGTCAGGACGCCTCCCAAGAGCAACCGGCTGCTGCCGGGCATTACCCGCGACCTGGTGGTGGAGTTAATCGGGAAAAGCGGGGGCCCTTGCCTGGAAGTTCCCGTCGCGGAGAAAGAACTGCTGCAGGCCGATGAGATCTGGATCACCAGTTCCACACTGGGTATAGCCCCGGTGGTCAGACTTGACGGCCGGCCGGTTGGCGACGGGAAACCCGGACCGGTCTGGCGTGATACCAACGATCGCTACCAGGCCTTCAAAACAAACAACTGAAACCGCTGTCAGCCAAGCACGCGTCCCGGGTTCAAAATGCCCTTCGGGTCCATGGTCTGTTTCAACAGTTTCATGAGGGCAATTTCTTCATTGCTCCTGGATTGATGCAGGTAAGCGCGTTTTTGCATACCGATACCGTGCTCGGCTGAGACCGAGCCGTTATATGCGCCGACATGCCTGTAAACCACGTCATACACCGTCTTTTTATCCTCTTTCCTGTTCGCCGTGAAGACCAGGTGCAGGTTGCCGTCGCCGATGTGCCCGAATACCAAGAGAGACGTATCCGGCAAAAGCCCCTTGATTTCGGGCTCCAGTTGAGCCAGGAAATCGGCCATCCTGTTGATAGGCACGCTCACGTCAAAATTGGCATTGTTGCTGATCACGGCCATGGCATCGCCCACGCCGTCACGTATGGCCCAGACTGACTGTCTTTCGCGTTCTGATTGGCAGATTACCGCGTCCAGTATCCTCCCGGCCCCCAACTCTCCTGCGAGTGCATCTTCAAGTCCGTTTTGATTGGATTTATCGCTGATCTCCGTCAACACATAAATGGGATACCTGTCATCAAACGGGCTGCTCACGGCCGGAACGTGCCTGATAATGTAGTCATAATAACTGTCCCACATGACTTCAAATGAACTGAGCGACCCGCTGAATTCCCGGCTCATGAAATGCAGGAACCGGATCACCTCATCAAACGACTGTATTGCAACCAGCGCGGTGTTGCGGCTTTCCGGCCTGGCGAACAGCCGCAATACCGCGCGCGTCACGATACCCAGGGTCCCTTCAGTGCCGATGAACAGGTGTTTCAGGTCGTAGCCCGCGTTATTTTTCAGCATCTTGTTCAGCGACGTAATGACAGTGCCGTCGGCCAGCACAACCTCCAGGCCCAGGATCAGGTTGCGCGTCATACCGTACCTGATTACCTCGTTACCACCGGCATTGGTCGAAATATTCCCGCCGATATTGCATGAACCCCGGGCGCCCAGGTCAAGGGGAAACAGCAAGCCTGCATCGTCCGCCGCATCCTGGATGGTCTGCAGGGGGGTTCCGGCAAGCACGGTCATGGTCATGGAATCCCGGTCCAGTTCCTCTATGCCGGTCAGGCGCTCAAGCGACAAGGCTACCTCGTCTTCCCTGGGTGTGGCTCCCCCGCATAAACCCGTGAGCCCTCCCTGTACGACTATTTTCCGGTTGTTGGATGAACAGATGCGCATGACGCCGGATACCTGTCCGGTCGACGCAGGCCGGACGACGGCGGCGGGCACATGGGCGGTCTCCCCGGAGCCGTCGGCGTGGTATTTTCCGGAAATATCAGGGCCGGTCAGTACGGCATCCGGACCTAATTCATCTGTCAGTTGTCTGATCGTATTGTTCATGTCGGCTGTATTGATTGTTCATTCAAGACGGGGCTGGACAACCCGGTTTGTCATTATCGTTGTGACGCAATTTCTTCCTTATCATATACGGTATACTTATCGGTTGAAATTAAAACAGAGACATAGATACTCATGACAGACAGAGCACCGTACCGCGCAGACCAGGTGGGAAGTTTATTACGTCCTGCCCGGCTGAAGTCCGCACGCACCGATTTTGATGCCGGTAAAACGGATGCGAGTACCCTTAAATCGATTGAAGACGAGTGTATCCGTGAAGTGGTTGAACGCCAGGAAGCCGCCGGCCTGCAAGCCGTTACCGACGGGGAATTCCGCCGCACGTGGTGGCACTTCGATTATCTTGCCGGACTGGAAGGCGTCGAACTGGTTGAGAGCGAACACGGCATCCAGTTTCACGGGGTGCAGACAAAATCCAGAACCATTGCCGTCACCGGCAGGGTCGGTTTCGATCAACACTATATGCTGGATCACTTTCGCTTTCTTCACGGCATTGCCGGCGTCGCACCCAAGATGACTATACCGGCGCCTTCTGTCCTGCACTTTCGCGGAGGCAGGGCTTCCATCAGCAACGACGTATACCCGGGGCTGGACGAATTCTTCGCCGATACGGCGGAGGCTTACCACAAGGCCGTGCAGGCGTTTTACGCTGCCGGCTGCCGTTACCTGCAGTTCGACGACACGGTATGGGCTTACCTTTGCTCCGCAAAAGAACGGCAGGCCGCGCAAGACCGGGGCGATGATCCCGATCCGTTGCCGCGTATTTATGCGGATATGATCAATCACGCCCTGAAGGACAAGCCGGAGGACATGGTAGTGACTACCCACGTCTGCCGCGGCAACTTCCGTTCAAGCTGGATCTCGGAAGGCGGTTACGAACCGGTTGCCGAGACCCTGTTGGGGGAAACGGCTTATGACGGTTATTTCCTGGAATACGATACGGACCGCGCCGGCGGCTTTGAGCCGTTACGCTTCCTGCCACCGGGTGACAAACGGGTAGTCCTCGGCCTGGTTACCTCCAAGTCCGGCGACCTGGAAGACAAGGATGCCATCCGGCGGCGCATCGATGAAGCCGCCCGTTATGCCGACCCCGGCCAGTTCTGCCTGAGCCCGCAATGCGGCTTCGCCTCTACCGAGGAAGGCAATATACTGACCGAAGACCAGCAATGGGAAAAACTGGAAATGATTGTCGGGCTGGCCCGGGAGGTATGGGGGTAGTGCCGAGCCAGCTCTCCGTAGCTCTCCGGGGACAGATTTAAATCTGTCCCCAAAACGGACACAGGATCTAGAACGAGGCCGGAACCGGCGGTAATTCACCCTTGGCGTAGCGTATCTCCAGGCCCGGCGTCAGGTTCTCCCAGACCAGCAGCATGGAGCGTTTCGGGGAATACCCCCGGTGGCGTATGTCCGCGGGCATGCAGGACACGTCCCCTGCCTTCATGGTGACCACGGACATCGGGGCCGCGGTGTTCTTGTCTGCCACCCGCCAGGTTATCTCATCGGACATCTGTATGAACCATTCAACCCTGTCGTTGCCGTGGTCCACCGGCAGGATATGCTCTTCCGACGTCGGACAATACGCGCTGCTCCTGACCACGGAAACGATGGACGGATTCCAGGTAACCGGCGAGCGGGACAGGTACCTGAACAGGCTGAACCCGGCCAACTGGCCTTCGAACCCGGGCTCGGCATGGACTTCCGGTTCGGATTGGTCCACGTCGGCAAACTGCCGGTTGACAGACCGGCCGTTTTCATCGGAACGGACCGGACTGTCGCCGGGAAGACTGACGAACCGGTCGGCCAGTTCCCGCTGGAAATTCACGGCCTCATCGTTGCTGCCGTTCTTGGGCCCGCGCGCGCTGCCGGTCTCCAGGGGCGCGGCAAACGGGTTAAAACAGGCATTGGTCCAGTCCGACAGCAGGGACTTGAAACAGGCCAGAAGCACTTCTGTCTCGAAGCGTTCGGTAAAATCCGTGCCGGAATCCTTGTAGCCCTGGTTATAAGCGCCCATAAAGACATCGACGCTGCCGTAATTATTCACCGTGCCGAAGACCTCGTCGAAGTTGACCCAGCCGTAGAAAAACCCCCAGGCCACGTCTCGCACCATCGACCTCAGGAAATTCTCCACGTCCATCACGTGGGTCGCGGTCGGGCACTGGATACGCGCAAAATACTCATCCCGCTGAAACTTGAATGAACCGATTTCAAAGCCTTTGTAGCCGGTGACCGGATGCGGCGCGCTTTCCCGGTGTGCTTCGGTAAGTACCGGTAATTCGTTTATTTGTTCTGCTGTTGCTGCCATAGTCGTCTCCCCCTGGTACCCTTTCCAATGTCAATGCTGGCAGATCTCGGCCCACTTCTGTATGGACTCATCGCCAAGTAACGTCTGCAGTAAGATTACCCCCAGTTCGCCGGCGCGGAACTGGTACGCTGCGCCAGCCGGCAACAGGACCATGTGGCCGCGGGAAGCCTTGACATGACCCATGACCTGGCCTTCCGGCCGGCCGGACAGCCTGACGGACCCTTCCTTGTCTTCGGCAGGCGCCAGTCCGCTGTCCGCGGGCTTGATAAAATGGGCCTCCATTTTGCCCTGCATGAGCAGGGCGGTCTCATCGTGGCTGCAGATGTACCAGGGGCTGTCACCTTCGGCGCGAATACACTCGATGGTATTCTCCAGGTTTTTGGCGATGACGATACGCTCCCAGGGTGCGGCGTTGCCCGCCACTTCGAACATATTGGAAAACAGGTAATCCCGGGCCTCCTCGTTGCCGGTAATCTCGACGCCTCCCTTGTCGTAGTTGTCGATACTGCCGAATACGGTCGTTACGGACATGGCTTTCCCCTCAAAGACAGTGTTAAGGATAATTGGGGTCAGTGTGAAAACTCATGCTTGCCCTGTCGAAAAATACCAAACCCTGTCCTGAGTTTTTACACTGACCCCAAATATACCAAATATTCCCGATATATCACATAATCAGGATAACAAATGGCGCTCATGGGGCGCCTCGGGATGGAAATCAGGGCCTGCGGGAACGATGCCGGTCGGATTCACCGTGGGGGCCCGGGAGAACCGTCTGCGGTTACCCAGTTGCGAAACCGGGATTCAGAACGGATGAACCGCCCCTTGCTGGCTTCGGTGTCATACCATTCATCATGCCACTTGCCGTCAATCAATAACCCCATCGTGCTTTCCTGAAACGTGTGTCTAAGGCATGTTAGTATAGCATTCCGCCCGTTTTATTTTTTGCCGGGAGGTGCGTTTTCAGGAGAACCCCTGAATTTACATGAGGCGCTTGACGCACGCGTATTCAAGCCACCGACAACGAGTCAAACATACATGAGCATTGATCCGGAAGCGCACCAGGCAGCTCAGCAGAAAGCGGAACCCGCCGTCAAGAAAATGCGCAAGGACGCCATACAGAAGCGGAAGGAGCTTATAAAACACGCTACCGAAATGTTCCTGGAAATGGGCTATGAAAAAGCCAGTATGAATAACCTGGTAAAACGTTCCGGCTCCTCAAAAAGCACCATATACAAACATTTTCGAAGCAGGCAGGCGCTTTTCATTGCTGTGCTGGATGAGAAATTACGCGATCACCTGGCTCCCATCGAAAACCTGGATCTTACGACTCTCAGTATTGAAGAGGGCCTGAAACTGATCGGGAGGACCGGGATAAAGGTCATAACATCAAAAGACCACATTAACCTGTGCCGGATCATATATGCCGAAGCCGAACGCATACCTTACGTAGGCAAAACCTATTACGAGCACGGGCCCCGGCGCGGCATGGCAGGTGTTGCGAATTATCTCTCCACAATGGTTGAAAGAGGCAGGATCAGGTGTGCGGATCCCGCTATGGCAGCGGAATACTTCTGGGGCATGATACTGCATAAGCCCATGCTGGACGGGTATTGCGGGATCAAAGGTCCTTTAACAACCCAGGAGCAGAAAGACTACGTAGACAAAGCTGTAGCCTCCTTCGTTTCCTCTTTCATCGAAGAGATAAGATAAACGGTATCTCGAGATGATGTAAATCCGGGCGCCGGACCGGATAAAGGCGGCGCCGGTTTCATTGAGAATCCCCCTTTGTCTGCCCGCGACGGGATGGAAAATAATCCTTGATTATTATAGATTCACTTTCTAAACTGTACAAGGTGGTTCGGTTTTAATCGGGTTGCCGCTGTGCTATGAATACTATACCTGTTGTCACGGACTGGTAAGAGTTTTATCCTGAGGCATCAGTAACGAAAGAATACCAAACATTTGTACCCGGAGGAGGAGAAGCAACATGTCCGATAAGCTACCAGGCACGAGCCTGACCGGTCATCACCATATAACCATCGGGGTCGGCAACGTGCAGGAAGACTTCGATTTTCATACCAAGGTGCTGGGCTTGAAATGCGTCAAACGCACCCTTTTCTATGACGGGGCAACCCCGGTTTACCACCTGTACTACGGAAACGATGTCGGTGATGAAAGCACGTTGCTCACGACCTTCCCGGTGGCGCACATAGGCGTAAAGGCCACGGAAGGCAGCGGACAGGTCAGCTACGTGAGCCTGTCCGTGCCGGAAAATTCGCTGCCTTACTGGCACAAACGCCTGAAGGATCATGGTTTCGAGGTGACGGAGACCGAGCGCTTCGGGGAAAAGCACCTGGATTTCCGTTCCCCGCACAACATCCGCCTGTCCATCGTCGGCGTCGACGACGATTCGCGCCCGCCGTATTCTGACGGACCGGTCCCCGCCGAAAACATGATCCGCGGCACCCACGCGGCCGGGGTCTCTACCCGTGACATGGAATTCATGCAGGAATTCCTGGAGGTGGCATGGGGCTCCCGCAAGGCAGCGGACGACAGCAACCTGGTGCGTTATGCCATGGGCGAAGGCGGCACCGGCACCTACACGGATTTTGAGATTGAACCGGACCGCAAACCGGGCTCCTGGACCGTGGGTGAAGGCGCCATCCACCACATGGCCTATAACGTGCCCACCCGGAAAGAACAGGATGCCATCAAGTTCTTTACCGAAGGGCTTGGATACACGGATTTTTCCGATGTGAAAGATCGCGGCTACTTCGATTCCATTTATATCCGTACTCCCTCAGGCGCCCTGTTTGAAGCCTGTTGTTCGCACAAGCCTGCTTTCACCTGCGACGAACCATCTGAAACGCTTGGCACCAAGCTGATGATGTCGCCGCAGATCGAAGCTGAAAAGGATGAAGTACTCAAGGTGATTGGAGAAATCAGGGATGATTGAAAACAATATCGGCAATCGTTAATGAGGTGTCGCCAAGCGGAATTGCAGCGGTTCGGTTATTGAATCTGCCTGTTGACCGATGATGGATTTTCACTATAAAGCCCTACCCTGGAACATCATATTCGCCGCCGGCGCCCGTAAACGCCTGCCTGAGGAGTTGTCCAGGCTCGGTTACTCACGCGCCCTGGTGCTGGCGACGCCTCACCAGGCCGATACCGGGCAGGCGATCGTCGGGCAGTTGGGCGACAAGGCGGCAGGTCTGTTCAAGCGGGCGATGATGCACGTGCCCGTCGAAACGCTCAACCTGGCAATAGCGGAGGTAAAACGGCTCGACGCCGACTGCTCCGTCTCCGTGGGCGGCGGTTCCACCACCGGCCTGGGCAAGGCCCTGGCGTTCAACATGGACCTGCCCAATATCGTGTTGCCCACCAGTTACGCCGGTTCCGAGATGACCAACCTCTGGGCGGTGACCCGGGGCAATCGCAAGATCACCCGGCGGGATGACGTCGTTGTGCCGACGCTGACCATATACGACCCGGAACTGACCCTGACTATGCCGCCTGCATTCGCCGCGGCCAGCGGCATGAACGCCATGGCCCAGGCTGTCGCCAATGCGGCTGCGGAAGACGCCAACCCCATCAGTTCGGTGATGGCGCTTGAAGGTATCCGCGCCCTGGCGCACAGTCTGCCTGTCATCATTTCCGAGCCCGGCAACATGGACGCGCGCGCCGGGGCCATGTACGGCGCCAGCCTCGCCGGCGCCGCGCTGGGGACCGGCACCACCGGCCTGCACCATCGCCTCTGCCATACCTTCGGCGGCACCTTCAACACGCCCCATGCCGAGACCCACACGATCCTGCTGCCGCATGGTGTCGCCTACAACGCCGGGGCAAGGCCGGAGGCCACCCGCCGGATCGCCGAGGCGCTGGGCGTCAGCGATGCCGCGACTGGCCTGTTCGAGCTGGCAGGAACCCTGGGCGCGCCCACCGCATTGAAGGACATAGGAGTAAAGGAGGCGGACCTCGATGAAGCCGCCGCGGTAACCGTGGAGAAACCGGTTAACAACCCTGAGCCCGTCACCCGGGACCGGGTGCGCGCCCTGCTTGAGAATGCCTGGCATGGTTATCCCCCCATGCCGGTATAATTCAGGCACTATGAGAACAGTCCCGCAGATCACCCTGGAACAGGCCGCGGCCAAGGTACGCTCCGGCGACGTGTTGATCGTCGGCGGTTTCGGCATGACGGGCAACCCGACCAACATCATGCATGCCATCTCCGAAACCGAACTGGCCGGGCTCACTTATATCGGCAACAACGTAGGCGAACCCGGACTGGCCGGGGGCCGCTGCCTGCGCAACGGACAGTTCAGCAAAGTCGTAGGGTCATTCTTCACCAGCAACCCGGAAGCCGTTGCGGCGGCACAGTCCGGGGAAGTCGAATTCGAACTCCTGCCCCAGGGCACGCTGGCCGAGGCCATCCGCGCCGGCGGCGCCGGGCTGGGGGGCTTTTTTACACCCACCGCCGCCGGTACGCCGCTGGCGGAAGGCCGCGAGACAAGGGAGATCGACGGCAGGGAAATGGTGTTCATCCCCGCGCTGCGCGCCGACGTTGCCGTGGTCAGGGCCTGGCGGGCCGATACCATCGGCAACCTGCAATACCGTATGACCGAGAACAACTTCAACCAGGCGGCGGCAATGGCTGCCGAACTGGTCATCGCAGAAGTGGAGGAGATAGTCCCCACAGGCGCACTCGACCCTGATTTTATCCATACCCCGGGCTGTTTTGTCGATTACCTGGTGCAGGCCGACCTCAACCCGGAACACCTGGGCACCTCGGCATCGGTGTCGGCGAGCCTTAAAAAAGTCGATGAAGCCCGCATGATGATGGCCAGGCTTGCACTGGCCGAGTTGAAGCGGGGTGATATCGTCAACCTGGGAGTGGGTATCCCCACCCTGGTGGCGGACCTGCTCAAGCCGGAAGACGGCATAGTCCTGCACTCTGAGAACGGCATGCTGGGCGTCGGGCCTGAGCCGCAATCCGGCGGCGCCATGGAATACCCCATCAATGCCGGCAAGGTACCGGTCACCGCGTTGCCGGGCGCCAGCTATTTCGACAGTTCCACCTCTTTCGCCATGATCCGCGGCGGCCACGTGGACGTTGCCGTCATGGGGGGATTACAGGTTGATGAGCAGGGCAACCTGGCCAACTGGGCCGTGCCCGGCAAACCGTTGCTCGGGGTCGGCGGCGCCATGGACCTGGCCTCCGGCGCAAAAAAACTGATCGTGACCATGACCCACTGTGACCGGAGCGGCAACTCCAAGGTGGTGCCCCGTTGCAACCTGCCGCTGACCGCGGGCCAGGCCGTCGACCTGTTGATCACGGACCTGGCGGTGTTTGACTTTGACTCTTCCGGCATGCGCCTGGTAAAGCGTCTGCCCGGCGTCACGGAAGACGAAGTAAAGCAAAAAACAGCTGCAACTTACAAGTCATAGGGCCAATACGCCCTTTACTCGGGCAGGGCAAATGCGCATACTCATGCTTTTCGCCCCAGGGGGCCCAGACAAAACCTTTATTCACATCCTGTAAATCCTGTCCATCCATGTTTCACTTCACCTTCGACCCCGCCATCAACCTGGTTGCCGCCCTGGTGCTCAGCTACGTGTTCGTACTGGCAGGACTGCACAAATGCCGGGCGCCGGCGGAGTTCGCAACCACCCTGGCCAACTACAGGATCCTGCCGGAAGGGTTGACCCGGCAATGCGTATACCTGTTCCCCGTGGTGGAAATCATGACCGGCGTTGCCCTGCTGATACCTGCCACGGCGCGGACGGCGGCATTCTCTGCCGGGACGTTGTTATGCATGTATATTGCCGCGATTGCCATCAACCTGTTGCGCGGACGGCGCAATATCGACTGCGGTTGCGGCGGCCCGGCCCAGAAACAAACCATCAGCGAATGGATGATCGCACGCAACGGACTGTTACTGTTTCTGGCTTTTGCCGCCGGCAGCCAGGCAATGCCGCGCACGCTGCTCTGGTTCGACTGGGTGATCATCATCCTGGCGACCGCAACGGGTTGCCTGTTCTACAATATCATCAACCAGTTGCTGGTGAATAAAGACCTGCTTAACTCGCTGACCCGGGAGGAATTTCGTGCCTGAAGCCCTTATCGTCTCCAACCTGCTGCTCTGGATAATAGTCATCATCCTCGGCGTGATAGTGTTTGCGCTGGTCAGGCAGATCGGCGTCCTGTATGAACGGGTAGCGCCGGCCGGCGCCCTGATGGTGAACCAGGCCCTGCGCCCCGGGGACGTTGCCCCGGAAATGGATTTATTGACTGTCGAGAATAAAAAAATTCGTATCGGCGGCGTCCGGGACCCTGCGCGCAGCCTGCTGCTGTTTTTCCTGGCGCCCGATTGCCCGGTATGCAAGACCCTGTTGCCGGTGCTGTTCTCGGCACAGAAGGAAGAAACCGGATGGCTGGACATCGTGCTGGCCAGCGACGGCCCTGCCGAGCAGCACAGGAAGTTCATCGAGCAGCAGAAACTGGGGCGCTTCGATTACGTGCTGTCGGAAATACTCGGGCGCAGCTACGGGGTCGGCAAGCTGCCGTACTCGGTCCTGATCGATGAGCAGGGTAAAGTGGTTACCATGGGCATCATCAATTCCAGGGAACACCTGGAAAGCCTGTTCGAAGCCAAGGAACAGGGCGTTGCCTCCATCCAGGAATATGTGAAAAAATATCACTCCGCAGAAGCCGGCTAGTTGGTATCAGAGTAAAACCCATGACTCGAGACGCTGCTGCAGCAAGAATTCATCGCGGACTGAAAGGAGTTTATTTCGACCGATCGCCGGCAACGTTCATCGATGGTCAGGCAGGTGAACTGCGCTATTACGGTTATTCGATCGATGATCTGGCAACAAATTCCAGTTTCGAAGAAACTGCTTACCTGTTGTTGCACGGTGAGTTACCAGACAGCGCACAGTTCGGCGCATTCGATGAGCGACTCAAGACGGAGCGGGTACTGCCGGAACCTCTTTATGACATCATCGGAACCATAGCTGATGCTCACCCAATGGACATGTTGCGAACTGCGGTCTCTGCATTGGCTGCTTATGACCCGGAAGTCGAAGATTGTTCTGCAGAGGCAGTTCGGCGAAAAGGCATTCGACTCACGTCGCAGCTGCCGATGATTGTGGCTGCTCATCACCGGGTCAGGATTGGCAAACCCCCAATTGCACCGGATAAGAATTTAAGCCATGCAGCCAATTTTTTGTACATGTTACTGGAAGAGGTGCCCAGTGAAGATGCTGCAAGACTGATGGATCTTGATTTTATCCTGCACGCCGAACATGGATCGAATGCGTCCTCGTTCACAGCGAGAGTTGTCACCGGAACAGATGCTAACCTGCATGCGGCGATCACGGCAGCCATAGCAGCACTCTCGGGACCTGCACATGGTGGTGCTGCAGAAAACGTCATAAAGATGGCCCATGAAATTGGAGATCCCAGGAATGCGAAGCAGTACGTCAAGGCCAGGAGGAAAAACAGGGAAGCCATCATGGGTTTTGGTCATCGGGTTTACCGCGCAGAAGATCCGCGGGCGAAACATTTGCGTCATGGCGTCGAACGCCTGTCGAGAGAAAAGGGTGAACCGCGCTGGAATCAGATTCTTCAGGCCCTGGTCGAGGCCATGCAACCTTATGCGCGCCATGGCGTCAACGTCAATGTGGATTTTTACTCCGGTGTGATTTATCACTTGCACGGCATTCCGCAGGATATCTTTGTACCGATCTTTGCGGCAGGACGTGTCCCGGGTTGGACATTGCAGGTGTTGCAACAGCTTGAAAACAATATTCTGATCAGACCGCTGTTAAGATATGACGGTCCGGAACGGCGGCCTTACATACCTATGGGAGAGCGTTAACGGAAAAACCGTGACATTTATCCAGCGTTTCATAGAAAGAGCACGGGCAATCTCTACACGATTTGTGTTACCCGAAGGAGACAATGTCCGGATGCTCAAGGCTGCAAGCAGAATCGCGATTGAAGGAATGGGGGAGGTATTCCTTATCGGTAAGCCCGAGAGTATCGAGGTGTTGGCAGCAGATAATAATATATCGCTGGAAGCCTGCACAATCGTCGATCCGCGCACAAGTGGCCGTACGGAATACTATGCTGAATTGTATGCAAGTCAGCGTGGTAAAGTGAATTCCGGGATGGCGCTCCGGGCCATGCACAAACCGCTTTACTTCGGAGCGATGATGGTAAAGGCAGGCGACGCCGATGTACTGCTTGCCGGTATCGACAACCCGACGCGGAGGGTTATCGAAGCTGCGCAATTGTGCATTGGTCTCGCTGATGGGATCCAGACACCATCGAGTTTTTTTGTCATGCTCCCGAAGGACAGCAAACCGCTCGTTTTTGCGGACTGTGCCGTCAATGCTGATCCCACGGCAGAAGAACTCGCTGATATTGCCATCACGTCGGCCAGAAATGCGGAGAAACTACTTGATGATGAACCTCGCGTTGCGCTGCTTTCGTTTTCGACAAAGGGCAGTGCCAGTCATGCACACGTCGATAAAGTCGTGCGTGCAGTATCGCTTGTCCGGGAGCGGGCGCCTGGACTCGCGGTCGATGGAGAACTACAGGCGGATAGCGCGCTCATTCCTGCAATCGCGGAAATCAAGTCGGTCTCATCGGGTGCTGTAGCGGGCCATGCTAATGTGTTGATATTCCCGGACCTGGATGCCGGTAACATCGCCTACAAGCTTGTCCAGCACCTGGGTCATGCCGATGCCATCGGACCTGTACTGCAGGGGTTTGCCAAACCTGTAGCTGACTTGTCCCGGGGAGCAAGTGTAGCGGATGTAGTTGCCACCGCGGCAATCATGGTTTCGATAACATAGCCCGGTTATCCCCCCGGGCAGCTTGTTACTGCGGAAGGTTCCATTATTGCAGACACGGGCGGCCAACCTATTTCCCTGCAACATATTTTTCCAGCTTTTCCAGGTAATGTGCCTTGGCATCTTCAGAAATCCAGGCGGAGGTAAAAGCGTTACGTGTCAGCCGGACAATTTCATCCTTTGTATAGCTGCCATGTTTGTGCATTTCTATAAAAATATTATTCAGGTAGCGGCTTGCAAATTCCGCCGGGTCATCCGTGTTGATGGAAACGAGCAGTCCCAGTTCCAGCATTTCGCGGATACTCTCCAACCGCCGGGGAGCAGGATCTGAAGGCCGCCAGGTAGGGCACATCGTGAGGGGGATCTGCGACTCTCGAACCATTGCAGTTAATTCCGGGCTGTCGATAACATGCAGGCCATGATCGATACGCTCTACCTGCAATAATTCCAGGCATTGGCGGATATGTTCGATGGAATTCTGCTGGTTGCAATCACAGTGTGAGGTCAGACGATAGCCTTCTTCCCGTGCTCGCCTGAATACCTCCACGAACTTCAATGCGAAATTATTCACTTCATAATTATCCAGCCCCACCCCGATGATCTCATCTTTAAAAGGTTTAGCCATATCGAGTATTTCCATGGAGGATTCGGCACTATGATCCCTCTGAAAACTCATTATCCAGTTTGATTCAATCCCAAAATCACGTCTTCCGTCCCTCCTTGCCTGATTAAGTCCGTCGAAGCATTCGGAAAATACAAGACCTCGACTGATATGTGCCTGTGTTTCAAACATGATTTCCAGATAGACAATGTTCTCTTCAGCAGATCTTTTAAAAAATGCGTAAGCGAGCTCATAGAAATCCTGCCCTGTTTGTAATACACGGAGACAGTTCTCATGGTATTTCAAAAAATTATCCAGCGCCGGTTCGCCATAATCCTGTGCCGCCCACACTTCATCTTCATCCCGGTAGGGGATATCCACACCGTTGCGTTCCGCTAAGCGCAATAACATCAGTGGTTCTACACAACCCTCAATGTGGACGTGCAATTCCGCCTTGGGCATTCCGGTAATGAAGTCGTTTAAACCGTATGACATTATTCACTTCTCGGTTAACACAGCAGCCCTGTGGCCGCAGGTAACAGTTTGCCGTTGTATTGGACGACGAGTCTTGATCCGCTCAACGATAACTATCAAGCACCTCGCGTATGATTCCGCACATATCGTCAATTTCCGATTTTTCGATAATGAACGGTGGCGCAATCAACGCCGCATCTCCCGTGGTCTTGACATGTACGCCGGCATCAAACAGGCGCTTCTGGAAGTCGTGGCCTCGCATGCCCGGTCTCTCTTCAACCAACAGCTCAATAGCAGCCAGCATACCGTAACCGCGGATGTCCGTGATCAGCGGATGCTCCTGCAGGGCAAAAACTGAATCGAGAAAGTAACCGGAGAGGTCTTTGGCCCGTTGAAACAAGTTTTCCTTCTCATAAATATCCAGGGTTGCCAGGCTTGCAGCACAGGCGGCAGGATGACCTGAATAGGTGTATCCATGGAAGAATTCAATCATGTTCTCTTCGGCGGCGCCTACGACGGTATCATATATCCGGTCGTGGACGGCAACCCCCGACATGGGCTGGGCAGCATTCGTCATGGCTTTGGCCATCGTTATGATGTCGGGCGTCACGCCGAATTCCTGCGCAGCGAATGCCGAACCGGTGCGCCCGAACCCGGTAATCACCTCATCAAAAACCAGCACTATGTCATATTGATCGCAAATTTCACGCAGTCGCTCCAGGTAACCTTCAGGAGGCACCAGCACACCCGTGGAACCGGCGATTGGCTCGATGAAACAGGCGGCTATCCGACTCTCGCCGTACGTCTTAATAACCCGTAACAGATCGTCGGCAAGGTCTTCACCGCCGTCACCGGGTTGACCTTTGATAAATTTCCGGTCGGGTGTTGCCGTACTGCGCATATATGCCACACCCGGCAGGACACTGGTGAAAGCCTCCCTGTTTTTGACGATTCCGGCGAGTGACGTACCCCCGATATTCACTCCGTGATAAGCCCGTTCACGGGAAACAAATATGTTCTTTTGCGATTGCCGTCTCGCAAAGTTATAAGCCATGACAATTTTCATGGCCGTATCAACGGCTTCCGAGCCCGAATTTCCATAGAAGATGTGATTCAACGGTTCCGGAGTTATGGCCGCTAAACGCCTTGCCAGTTCGAACGATTTGGGGTGTCCGCGTAAAAAGGGTGAAGTATAATCAAGTACCTGAAGCTGCTCATGCACCGCAGCGGCGATTTCGTGGCGGCAATGACCACAGGGAACGGAAAACAGGCCGGATGAGCCGTCAACAAGGCGTTCACCCCGGTTATTCCATACATGGATCCCTTTCCCTCTTACGATCAGCCGGGGCTCCCGCTTGAAAGATTTATTGTCGGTAAACGGCATCCAGTGGTTTTCCAGGTCAGCACGGGAACAGTGCCGGTTGGTGATTTCACTTTTATCCGTCATGACATCAGCCACTTCTGCTAATGTAATGATCATTTTATTCACCTGTATAATGTGATTATGCCAACTTTATCTTGCCGGTCACCGAAGATATTACGGGGCGGCCCTGTCCTCAGGTAGTGCCAGAAATGAGTAAGCGATCACACCAGCTAATGTGGACACAACTGATACAACTGGAAGGGTCTGCCCAGGAAAGTTTGCAGATGCAAGTGAGAAAAGGGCTTACCAGGGCAATACTTGAAGGCAGGATAAGCATGGATTTACCGCTCCCTTCAGGTCGTGAACTGGCCCAGCAACTGAAAGTCTCCCGCAATACGATCGTGCTGGCCTATCAACGCCTTGTGGATGAAGGCTACCTTATCAGCCGGGAGAGACAAGGCTATTTTGTCAATCCGGCGATTCTCAGGTCCACACCACTGTTTCAAGATGAGCAGGAAATAACTGCTACAGGCACACCGAATTGGCAGACCCGGCTTAATATCGACCTCTCTGTACAACGTAACATTCAAAAACCGGTTGACTGGCAAACATACAAATATCCTTTTATCTACGGCCAGTCAGACCCTGCCTTATTTCCCATAGCAGATTGGCGGGAATGTGTACGCCAGTCGCAGAGTGTGGCCCTGATTGCAGCAGGGAGTCTGGACTACATTGACCAGGATGATGAAGTGCTGGTAGAGGAGTTGTGTATCCGGGTTTTACCCAGGCGGGGCATATGGATCAAACCGGAAAACCTGTTAGTCACGATCGGCGCCCAGAACGCCTTGTCAATCATCTCTCAATTGCTTTTCAATAAAGATACCGTGATAGGTATTGAAAATCCCGGCTACCCTGATGCCCGGAATTTATTTTTATTACGCACCGAACAACTGGTGTTGCTCGATATTGACGAAAACGGTCTGGTCATCAATGACAAAATCGACAGGTGCGATTATGTCTATGTAACCCCCAGCCACCAATCACCTACAACCGCCACTATGCCTTTAGACAGGCGCAAAGCTTTATTGGAAAAAGCGACTATGCACGACCTGATAATAATAGAAGATGATTATGAATCGGAGGCAAATTATATCCACCAGGCAAACCCTGCCTTAAAAAGCCTTGATAAGGACAACCGGGTCATCTACTGCGGCAGTTTGTCGAAATCGCTGGCGCCGGGTCTGCGTCTCGGGTTTCTTGTCGCTGACTCTGAGTTGATACAACAAGCACGTATGCTGCGGCGGCTTTTGTTACGTCATCCCCCTGCGCTGGTACAACGTACAGTTGCCCTGTTTCTACAGCTTGGACATTATGACTCCCACATCAATCGTATTAGCCAGGTGTTAAAAAGACGTTGGGAACACATGTGCGCGGCGTTGGAACAATACCTGCCTGATTCAACGGACATTCCCGAATTCGGCGGTACGGCATTCTGGGTAAGGGGCCCCGCTGCATGTGACGCTCGTATGCTCGCGCAGTCATGTGCCGTACAAAGCATCTTGATTGAACCGGGGGATGTTCATTTCGGCCAGGACCAACCCCCGATGAATTATTTTCGTCTTGGTTTCTCTTCAATAACAGAAGACAGGATTAATGATGGTATCTCCCTGCTCAGTAAGAAAATAGACCGTATGTGACAGACAGGATACCGATAATTTCGTCTTCTGGAACTTGGGATACAACATAACTGGCTCTATTTTCCACATGCTTACATATGTACAGTGAGCCTTTCTGCAATGAGCGTCTACGCCACAAACCATGATTACAGGTAAAATCAGATAATGACACGAATGAGCCCAAGCGAAGCCCTTGTTGAAACAATGGTCGCCAACGGTGTTACCAGGATCTTCGGCATTATGGGTTCCGCTTTTATGGATGCCATGGATATCTTCGAGCCTGCCGGGATATCCATGGTGTCGGTGGTACATGAACAGGGGGCGGCGCACATGGCGGATGGATATTCGCGGGTGAGCGGCCGTCATGGCGTGTGTATCGGCCAGAATGGACCGGGAATAAGTAATTGTGTCACGGCCATCGCTGCCGCGTATTGGGCACACTCTCCGGTGGTCATCATCACGCCGGAAGCAGGCACCATGGGCACGGGGCTCGGCGGGTTCCAGGAAGCTAACCAGTTGCCCATGTTCCAGGAGTTCACGAAATACCAGGGGCACGTCAATAACCCGAAACGCATGGCAGAAATTACCGGTCGCTGCTTTGAGCGGGCTATCTCGGAAATGGGCCCCACCCAGTTAAATATTCCACGGGATTATTTCTATGGTGAACTAGACGTGGAAATTCCACAGCCGCGCGCCCTGGACAGAGGGCCCGGTGGCGCTAAGAGTTTGAGTGAAGCGGCAGAACTTTTAGTCAACGCGAAATTCCCCGTCATAATCTCCGGCGGTGGTGTCGTGATGGGTGATGGCGTGGATGAATGTAAAGCGCTGGCCGAACGTCTCGGCGCCCCGGTAGTCAACAGTTATCTGCACAACGATTCCTTCCCCGCAAGCCACCCGCTCTGGTGCGGTCCTTTAGGATACCAGGGGTCCAAAGCCGGTATGAAACTCATCAGTAAGGCTGACGTCGTATTAGCGCTTGGCACCCGGCTGGGACCTTTTGGAACATTACCCCAGTACGGAATGGAATACTGGCCGGAGGATGCGCAAATCATCCAGGTGGATGCGGATCACAAAATGCTGGGGCTGGTAAAGAAGATTTCTGTCGGTATCTGTGGCGATGCGAAAGCCGCCGCTGCCGCATTACTGTCCCGCATTGACGATAAATCCCTGGCTTGTGACGCCAGTAAGGCACAGCGCGCAAAAGTTATCGAGCAGGAAAAAGAGGCCTGGGAAAGAGAACTGGATGAATGGCGCCATGAGAAAGACGATTTCAGCCTGAAAATGATAGCAGAGGCAGAGGACAAATTGCTGTCCCCGCGCCAGGTCCTGCGGGAACTGGAAAAGGCCATGCCGGCCGATGTGATGGTATCTACCGACATCGGCAACATCTGTTCGGTATCGAACAGCTATCTGCGCTTTGAACGGCCGCGCAGCATGTTTGCCGCCATGAGTTTCGGCAACTGCGGTTACGCCTTCCCTACTATCATCGGCGCCAAACTGGCCGCCATGGATCGTCCGGCGGTCTCCTACGTGGGAGATGGCGCCTGGGGCATGAGCATGGGAGAAACCATGACCTGTGTGCGCGAGGGCATCCCGGTCACTTCGGTGGTGTTCAACAATATGCAATGGGGCGCGGAGAAGAAGAACCAAGTGGATTTCTACGGGCGCCGATTTGTTGCCGGCGATTTGAAGAACCAGAGCTTTGCCGGTATCGCGCGGGCCATGGGCGCAGAGGGTGTTGTCGTTGATAACCTTGAGGATGTGGGCCCTGCCCTCACCAGGGCCATCGATGCCCAGATGAACGACGGCAAGACGACGATACTCGAGATTATGTGCACCCGGGAGTTAGGTGATCCGTTCCGCCGGGACGCCTTATCCAAACCGGTGCGCCATCTGAATAAGTATAAAAACTACACCTGAGCACAGGGGCTGTTATTACGGGGCGCCCAGGCCCAATTTAACCAGTGCCTTTTTATAAGCAACAGCGCATGCATCAGCGTGGGTATGACGTTCGTTCCTTAAATTAAGCAGGTAGTCTTTGGGATACAACTTTTCTATCAGGGCTTTATCTTCACGGTTTACCTGAAGTACATATTCCGGCTGCGCACGGGGATCATCACATTCCGAAATGGCTATCTGATAAAGGGTGGATCGATAAGCGGAATTGGGTGATGCGACATCGTGTATGGCATACCTTATCCTGCCATCTTCCTCCTGATCAACCAGCATAGAGCAAAAGGGTAATGTCAATTCTGATACAAGAGTAAAGTCTCTTTTCAATCCGTTCACTTCGGAACGGGATATTTTCACCCGTCTCAGCAAGTGCGGTACTGTCTGATCCACAACGAATTCCGGTATCCTTGGATCTTCAGGATTGCCAAACGAGTCTGCATGTACGAAAGGAAGATGCGCCGGGTCATTAAAATTCTCCACATGGCGTGGCGCTGATGCTTCCCACACTTCGGAATTGACTGTAATCGTCGTATCCGGGTTATTCATCACATTTTCATTTTCGAGAAGGGGCCATTCCGGCAGGGGTAATAGCGGTTCGGGTTTCAGACAAACCCAGAGCAAACCGTATCGTACCAGGTTCCGGTAGGTGTGCAGGTTAAAACTGGCGGCGATGGGTGCGCTTTGATCCTCCCGCGCCGGTATCCTTATGCAGGTCCCGTCAGCAGCGAATTCCAAGCCATGGTAGGGGCAGATAATCCTGTCTTCATTCATATGGCCCATGCTGAGCGGCGCGCCTCGGTGAGGACAGATATCCCTGGCTACGGTAATCCCCTGACTGGTGCGAAATATCACCAGCGGCAGATCCAGTAATATAAACCGGTGCGGATTTTCACCGATGTCATCGACAAGAGCCACGGGGTGCCACATCGTTGCAAGCACCAGCCAGTCACTCTTTTTGATATCGGACATTTCCGGATAACCGGAAGCATCACTTGCATAATTCGTTGGCGAAAACATCGGTGATATATCCTGACGATATAAATTTTTAATACCTTATTTCTTCAATCATTTTTGCAAAGGGTCTCAGACCGGAGTAAAAAATAATGAAGGCAACCGGTACGAATATCCCTGCGAACAGTGACAGGGAATATCGTATTAATAACGGATCCTTAAACACATAGTCTGTAAAAAACGCCACCATAAACGGACCGATGCCTGCACCGACAAGGATCAATACAAACAGGTAAATCGCCAATATCTGGCCGCGAAATTCATTGGGTGTGACCTGGGTAATGCACGCCATACCGACGCCTACATGAATGCCCACGAAAAATAATGTCGGCGCCAACAGACACAGGACCAAAACAGCATTCTGTACCAACGGCGCCAGGATAAAAAACAACAGGCCGACAGTGCCATAGACTGATACCCGTAAATAGGCATCAGCACGCTTTTTTCCGATCAGCCAGTCTGCCCAGACACCACCGAAAAAGGTCCCGGCGCCGCCGCAAACCAATACCAGCAGGCCGAATATCAAACCTACTTCGCCCGGCGTCCAGGCAAAATTACGAATAAACAAAGTAGGCGTCCATGCCAGCAAGCCATAGCCCAACATGGCTGTGGTGGAGTAACCCAGGATGATAGTTGAGTACACGCGCAAATGTGATGCTATGAAACGGAAGGTTTCACTCAGCGGCAACGTTTCCTGTTCGTTCCCCGGTTGCAATAATTTATCATGCCGGACGGGTTCCCGGACGGTCAACAAAACCAGCAGACCAACCAGCACACCGGGTAATCCGACAATGATAAATGTGGTTTGCCATGGCTGCAGCACACCCACCAGGGGTAACTCCAGTGCCGCGCTGTTTGCCACCATTTGCACGACAAGCCCACCCAGGATAAACGACATTCCTCCACCTACGTATGGCCCCATGGCCAGGAGACTGATGGGTTTACTGCGTTTATCCCTGGGGAAATAGTCGGAGATCATCGAATAACCGCAGGGCGATAAAGTTGCCTCGCCCACGCCGACGCCGACGCGGGCCAGGAAGAACACCCAGAAGGTTTTCGCCAGTCCGCAGCAAGCGGTCATAATGCTCCATGCCGTGATGCCTATGGCAATTATAGTCCGACGATTTTTATAGTCCGCCAGACGTCCTATGAGAATTCCCACAAGCGCATAAAAAATAGCGAAGGCGAAACCGTGCAACACACTGATCTGCGTGTCGGTCAAGCCTAAATCCGCTTTAATGGGTTCTATCAGTAAACTGATGATTTGCCTGTCTATAAACGAGACAATATTGGCAATCATCAATACCGTTGCGACGTACCAGGCGTAGACAGGATTGGGATAAGCATCATTAAGACCATCATGAACTGGTGAATGATCGGTCATACCCAATCAAAAACGATAAGAGACAGTGCCTCCAATTTGTCGAGGTGGACCACCCGGTATGGATAAATGTTCAGCGATGAAAGTGAATCCATCAGCGAGCCATTCTTCATCGGTGAGGTTCTTGACCCAGAGTCTCGCGTCCCACTTATCGTCAGGACTGGTATAACCAATGCTGGCATTCAGTATCCAAAAAGCATCCTGTGACTCGTAATCTGTATCTGTATCAGTGAAATTTTGATTATCCCGCCAGTGCGGATTGAAGGTTAGATCCAACCGGCCGCCTTGCGTCACCGGCACCGTATAAGTGAAAAACGCATTCATGGTTAAAGCCGGCGTTTTAGCGGTCCTGTTACCGGTTACATCGCCTCCCCCAAAACCGAGATCAAAACTGGTGCTGACGAATTCGGCCTCTGTCCAGGCAAAACTTGTATAAATATTAAATTGCTCAACCGGCTGCCAATCAAGTTCAACTTCAGCGCCGTAGCCTTCCACATCACCAAAGTTTGCCAATAACGATATACTGCCTAACTCACCACGCGCACCCGGAATCTCAACAAAACCGATTTTGTCCGTATAATCGTAATAATAACCTGATGCGTTCAGGCGCAAGGTCCCATCCAGGAAATCACCTTTGAAGCCGGCTTCATAATTGCTCAAAAATTCCGGCTCGGTGACCTCAAATTCATCGTCGGCCAGCGCGCCACCATTAAAATCACCCCCTCTGAAGCTGCGCGACCAGGTAAACCAAAGGTTGACTTCTTCCGTCAGTGCGTATTGCAATGAAATTCTTGCACTGGGTTCGAACCAGTCTTCTTCCTGATTATCCTCATCAGCCAGTATGACGTGCGGCAAGCCGAACCACAGATCTTTACCGATAAACGTATTGGTTAAAGTGGGATTAGGCGGTGCGAGACTACCGGCAAGAATAGCGCCCACCCGTTCATCCCAGGTTAACCTGACGCCGGCAGTCGCGGTAAAACGATCGGTAAAATCATAGGAAACTTCGCCGAATATCGCCTTGTTTTCAGACTCTATGATATTCAAACGTCCGGCACTGGTACCACCAAATGCCAGAATATAGTTGGATCGAAAGTAGGTAAGTTCATCATCATAATAGAAACCACCTATTACCCAACTCCATGGACCATCACTATTGGAAGACAACCTAGCCTCCACACTCCATTGTTCGTGTTCATCATCAAAATTAGCGCGTAATACCCCGGATGGAGCGCCGTCCGTTTCATTTAAATCCTGCCGTTCGTTAGTCTGAAACGCCGCAATTACTGTTGCAGTAACCGCATCGAACTCATAATCAATGAACAAAGCTGTTTGAAACAACTCCATTTTGGAAAACCCGTCTTCCCCTTGCTCAGTCGTATATAAATCAGAATCTGCCACGTTACCTAACAGGTTTACACAGGTGGTGCCGGGCCGGCCCCGCAGGGGATCAGTACAGGAGAACCCGAAATCAAACGGATGTGCGCCCAGGCCAAATGCCTTGTGTGGGGTGTCCTCACCATCCATTTCACTATAGGTAACGGACAATCTTGTTGTTAAACGGTCATTCGGTTCCCAAACCAGTTGACCCCGGACAGCGCCCCAGTCATAACCACCGGTATCATCGTCTCCGGTTGCTGCCGGATTCACATTTTCAAAATAACCATCAAGGGTACGGAAAGTACCACTGATACGGGCAGCCACCGTGTCAGACAGGGATATACCGACTGCCCCTTCAAAGGCGTATTGATCATATTCAGCTGCGGTCACGCTGGCATAACCATTGGTTTCCCCACCCACCTCCGGCTTGACAGACACATAATTAACCAATCCGCCTGTGGTATTTCTACCCCATAATGTTCCTTGTGGCCCTTTCAACACTTCAACGCGGTCCAGATCGAAAACCAGGCCGGACGTGCCGAAGTTTGAGCCGAAAACAACACCATCCTGATAAATCGCCGTCGCATTTCCTGCAGATGACTGGAAATCATCAACACCTACTCCTCGCAGGCTGTACTCTACCTTCCCAAAACCGGTACCGGCTGTAGTCAAACCAGGAATTGAATCCAATAGCTCTCTACCTTGGGCAATTGCGCGTTTTCTTATAGTAGTTCCGGTTATAGCCGACACAGCGATGGGTACATCTTGCAGACTTTGTTCCCGCTTTTGCGCCGTTACGACTATCTCTTCAAGTACACCCTGGGCCGTAACCGGATTAGAAAAAATGAATAACAAAGCACAATATAGCGTGACACTTGCCAACTGTTTAAAACTGGTGAAAATGCGCTGCATTTTTATCCCCCCAAGTGACCTATTATTATCGCTAGTCTCGTCATGCAACTATTATAGAACAGGCTTTACTGACAGAAGGAAATGTAATCCACACTACCACGTCCAAGTAGAGCCAATCAACATTTAACCGTAGTACCAAGAATAAATTCAATGTTCACCATACACTAAACAATAGAAACTATCAGGCCCAGGATTTAACATCAAAATATACCAATCCATCAGCCCTTACCTCCCATCCGACTATAGAGTTGAGGTGATAAGGCGCACCCAGACCTCTCTCGTCCCTTAATGCTTCATGGGTAGGCTGGATGTAACCGGTCTGATCAACAGCACGACTCATAATCACCGCAGGTTTACCCTGCCAGTTCCAGAGATAACGGAACCGTGTATGGGATTTTGCCAACACAGGTTCCTGAAGTTCCGCAACAGACCAGTTTTGTCCGGCATCAGTGCTGACTTCCACTTTTACTATCTTGCCTGATCCACTCCAGGCAAGACCGCGCACCTCCAGCCACCCGGGTTCTATTTTCTCCGGATAGGCAGGTGAGGTAATCACCGAATTGGCCTCCATTTCAAAACTGAACTGGCGAATACGGCCATCAGGTAACGGTTCGGAATATTTTGAAGTCTCTTCCCTGGTCATAAACGGTTGCTCCCCAAGCTCAAGTCGCCGCAACCATTTGATGCTTGTATTGCCTTCCCAGCCGGGCAGCAACAGTCTTACCGGGTAACCCTGAGCGGGACGTAATGGTTCACCGTTCTGGGCGTAAGCAACCAGTGCATCATCCCATGCTTTCTCGACGGGAATACTTCGGGTCATGACTGCGGCATCATTGCCTTCGGCCAAAAACCAGCTTGCCCTTGAACTGATTCCTGCTTCACGAAACAGCGTGCTGAGCTTTACCCCGGTCCACTCACTCTGGCTGGTGAGGCCGCGTAAAGTCTGCGGCGTGTTTTTCCTGTCGGCCCGGAAATATTCACCGGTGTTGCCGGAACACTCGATGAAGCACGACCGGGTTATGGCCGGGAAACGCTTCAGCTCATCAAGTGAAAATTTCAAGGGTCTCTCGACCATGCCATGGATAATCAGCTTGTATTTATCCGGGTCAATCAGCGGTATCCCTCCGTGATGACGCTCGAAGTGCAAATCGGCAGGAGTGATAGTTCCGTGTAAATCCTGCAGGGGTGTCGTGGACAGAATATTGGATATTACCTTGCGCGCCGGTTTTTCGAATGGCGAGCGTTCACCCAACGCAGCAGGTGGCGCACCCTGCTGTTTGGTCGGATCAATTGTTATATCGGCGACCGTCTTATGTAATACAGCAACACCTGCCGCCCCGGTTGCCGTTCCGGAAAGAAAACGCCGACGTGAAATCATTGCATCAGACCGGTCAGTCAGTGATTCGGGGTTTTTACTGTTGCTCATTTTATCTTGCACCTTCCGTCTGCAACAAAACGGTTACGTGCAGGCATATCTATAGTCGCCAGATTTTCTGCGGTTAGTACCGTTTCCTCCGGTATAAGTCTGTTCAGGTACAACAGGTAAGCCGTGATACTGTAGACTTCATCGGAACTCAGGCTGCCGGGTGAGGCAAAAGGCATCGAACGATTAATGTAATCAAACAAGGTCGTGGCATAAGGCCAGTAATTACCGATGGTCTTCGCTGCAAACTTTTCATCAGGAAACGGATAGGATTGCGCGTCGCCGTGGCCCGCCAATGCATCAAACGGTTTTCCCTGTCCATTTTCACCATGACAACTCTGGCACAATGAACCGTAAAGTTTACTGCCGCCGGATACCGTACCCTTGCCGTCAGGCAGTCCTGATCCATCCGCAGTTACATCCTTGTCCCAGGCATTGATTTCTTCTCTGGTTGCTATTGTTCCTATTCCGAATAAAGCCGGCCAATCCGGATAATAATCGGGCCTTGTACCGATAGCGGCCTCATCGCAACTGCTGTTCTCACTTTCAAGAGCAGGTAAACCGTCCCCGGCACTGAACAAAATAATGAAAATTACGGCAGACAGATAAGGATAATTTTCGTTATTCAGTTTCATCATCCTGGATATGTTGCTGTGTACAATAGGATTCCGGGGCCGAAAGCTGTATAAGTCATATTTTATATCATTAAGCCGTCCTGAATACTCGCCTGGTATGATCATTTGCGGCAGTGTGGTACCAATAAACTGCATACAAAATATGAAATATATCTAAAATAACACTGTATGCCGGTTATTTACGTCAAATATTTCCCGTTTAAAAGACGCCGGGAATCTCATCTGTAACTTAAGGAGACTGGGCGTGTTCTTACCAAGCGATCATTCGAAAACTGCATCAACACTCCCGCGTAACTGCAGCCTGAGTGAAAACGACTGGGAAATCCTGGCCGGCCTCTGGCATCCGGTAGCATTCTCCGGGGATATCGGCCATAAACCCGTTGCGGCAAAGCTGCTGGACGTGCCCCTGGTCATCTACCGCACCAGTTCGGGCATCACCGTCGCCAAAGACCTTTGCGTACACCGCGGTACGCCTCTGAGCCTGGGCTGGCTCAAAGACGATATGATAGTGTGTCCCATGCATGCCCTGCATTACGATGCGGAAGGCAGGTGCCGCCTTATCCCTTCGGTGGAAGACAAGAACCGTCCCATCTCGGAACGCCTGCGTCTCATTACGTTTCAATCGGTAGAGCGTTACGGCATTATCTGGGTCTGCCTGTTGAATGATGAACCCGGCATACCTGTTCCCGAATGGCCTGACCTGGAAAGTGACAGGTTCGCCGCCGACCCTGATATTAAAAAGATGGCCATTGATGAGATCTGGAATTGTTCAGCGTCACGGCATACCGAGAACTTTAACGACGCAGCGCATCTGTCCTGGGTCCACGCAGATTCTTTCGGCAACCCGGAACAACCCGAAGTACACGAGATTGAGGTGGATACGTCAATACCGTATGTGCTCAAGCGTGAGCGTCAACTGGCGGAAAAAACACTGGGACAGGAACGTCTTTCTCACTTTACCGCGGAATTGACCCTGCCATTCTCATCCGCCCTGGTGGAAAAAGTTGGTAACGGTAACCTGGGCTACGCGATATATGATGCGGCCTGCCCCATGTCGGCAAGCGAGACACGGATATTTCAGATCATCTGGTCCGGTTTTCCTGATAGCTATCCCCACTCTCACGTACAGTTGTGGGAGCAGGTAAACCGGGAGGACATTGCCCTTGTATCAAGACAAAGTCCTGAAGAAGTTCCGCTGGATGTGCGCGAAGAGATTCATATCCCCGCCGACGCGGTTTCCCTGGCCTATCGAAAAGCCATGAAAGAACTCGGTTTGGGCGCGCCCCGGTTTGTAACATAAACCACCAGCGCGGCTGTCATAAGCCCGCCGGTCAACGTAAAAACACCCAATGCCGTTGCATTCCAATGATCCATAATCAAACCACCAACGGCCGGTGCGATGGCAATAGCGCCCAGAAATGAAGTGGATGCAATTGATGCCCAACGGCCGTCCCGGTCAAGCGCCGCCGCCGTACCAAGAAGATAAGGTAAGGTAAAAAAGTAACTTATATTATTGAGTAAAACCGCAACGGTATACACGACGGGATGCGGTACTGCACAAATCAACAGCCAGGTAACGCCGTTGAACAGTATTCCTGCAATCACCGGCATGATCCTGCCAAATCGCAGGTCCAGCCATGCAGCCAGCAAGCCACCCGTCATCCCGATGATAAATCCTGCTCCCAGCAATCCGCTGATTTGTTCGATCGCCAGACCTGACCGCTCACCCATGATGGCCAGATAAGCCCACGGCGCACTGACAACCATCACCCAGTTGAGAAGCGCAAAAAGGGTCAAACAGCCCAGGACAAAATGAGGCAATCGGGACTTTGTATTGTTCTGTTTTTCTACAACGTTGGCGGGGAAACAATACAACAGCGGCAAGGTACAGAACACAATCAATGCCAACACGCCGTAACCACCTCCGACACCGTATCCTTTCACGGCATAACCGGCCAGCCAGATCATGACTGCCATTACCATCGCATTGAATGTTTTGACTAACGCGAACATGCGATCAGGAGCAGCAGCAGCGGCAATTATGGCGCCACCTGCGGCCAGGGTGGCGCCGGCACCCAATCCTGCAAAAAAGCGCATTAACAGTAACGTCGTATATGACGATATAAACTGGATACTGATAATGTGCATCGTTACCGCTACCAGGCAACCGATGATGGCCGTTTTACGTTTGGGCAACCTGTTAATGAACGGCCCTATCAGTATTGCTGTCAACGCGATACCGGTAAACTCCGCTGACACCAGATAACCCGCTTTACCGGTGGCCATGGACATATGCTGCGTAATAGCCTGGACAATCAGCGGCGCCAGGGCCTGAGCCAAATTCCCAACCAGAAAGGCCCCCCAGCCGGCGAGGAAGATTAACCCGTTGCGCCGGTCAAGATTTAACAATGGTTTAACCTGTAGTATCTGACCCCAAATCTTTGCCGACGTAATCAAGCACTTCGTATAACACGTCCGTATCGCCGATGTGGTTGGCCAGCATCAAAATCACCTTGGCATTGATTTTATGGCTCTGCTCGGACGTCAATCCTTCGTGCAGTTCAATCAGCCGGGCGTAAAAGTCATCCGGGCTGGCGACACCAAGCTCAGTCCGGAGTTTATTTGTCACCGGCTCACCCTTCCAGCGCCTCCCACATCTCGGAATCCCGTTCGGCGGTCCAGATCTGCGGGTCGGCAATGCCGGAGGCAATATCGTAGGCGCGCGCCACGTCAAACGGCAGGCAGTGGTCGAAGATCACCCATTCACCGAATTCCGGTTTCAGGGTGGCGTAGGTTTCCTTGTAGATTTGCTTCAGATCCTTTCCCTGTTTTTTACCGGCTTCAACAGCCTGGTACATCGCGGTAACAAACGCGCGGGTCCCGCCTATGCCCTCTTTGATGGTCTCCGGTGTCATCAGGGCATCGCCGCGGCCGGGGACCACAGCAAGCGGATCCAGTGCAGTGATATTGTCCAGGGTAGCAGGCCAGTCAAGCAGGTAGGCATCGCCGGTATAAGGCGTGGCCCCGTACTCGACCAGGTCGCCGCTGTACAGCACCCGCTCCTCCGGCAACCAGACCACGGTATCGCCCTTGGTATGGCCCCGTCCCAGTTGCATGATCCTGACCTCTGTGTCACCCATCCACAGGGACATCTCTCCCTTGAAGGTAATCGTCGGCCAGGTCAGGCCCGGAATGCTCTCATAGCCGTTGAACAACCTCGGGAATCGTTCGAACTCGGATTTCCAGTCCTGCTTCCCGCGCTCGACGATGAGGTCGTAGGTATCCCGGCTGGAGATAACGTGCTCCGGCTTGTAGGCGCTGGCGCCCAGCACCCGCACCGCGTGATAATGGGTCATGACCACGTACTTGACAGGCTTATCCGTGACCGACCGTATTTTTTCCAGCACCCGTTCCGCCATGAGCGGCGTGGCCTGCGTGTCGATTACCATGACGCCGTCATCACCGATAATTACGCCGGTATTCGGGTCGCCTTCCGCGGTATATGCATAGGCATTGTCCGCCAGCCGGCTGAACGTTATCTCTTTTTCACCCAGGTCCGCCTTGGAAGCGAATTCTTTGACCATTTCTGTTTATTCCTCAGTTAATTTGATAGCGGGGAGCGTATTGTAGTACTTGGGATAGACCGCCGCAACGATTAGCAACAAATGTGATGCGGGTCAGAGCAGGTTTTATTCTATTCGGAAAATGCAAGCGTACCGATGTCCACTATATGGCCGCCGCCATCCGCGATCAGCGTGGCGCCCGTCACGAACGAGGCGTCGTCAGAGGCTAGAAACTCAACACAGGCGGCAATCTCTTCCGGTTCACCCATGCGTTGCAGCGGCGTATACCGGGTCATCGCAGCCCTGGCCTGATCCGGTGTCAGGTGGTCCCGCTCTGCCAGGCTCTCCACCGGCATATCACTCATGGGAGTTTTTACCCAGCCGGGACACAGGGTATTCGCCCTGATCCCCTGTGCGCCGTAGTCGCAGGCCAGGGTCTTCGTCAGGCCGATGAGGGCGTGCTTGCTCGTGATGTAGTCGGCAAAGCCCTTTGACGAGCGGATCCCGGCAACGGAAGAAATACTCACTATGGCGCCGCCGCCCCTGTCGGTCATGGCGGGGGTGGCCGCCCCGGCAATCTGCATGACACCCCTCACGTTTACGTCCATCACTCCCTGCCAGTCGCTCTCGTCCAGTGTCGTCACGCTTCCTGCAGCAGACAATATTCCCGCATTGGCGATCAATATATCCAGGCCGCCGAATTCAGCGACTGTTTGCGCCACGGCTGCAACGCAGTCATCCGCGTCGGCGGTGTCGGCCTTGATGGCCAGGCAGTCCAACTCAGCGGCAACCCCGGCAATGGGTTCCCGGCGGCGGCCCGTGATTGCCACGGCCGCACCGGATGCAGCGAAGCGCCTGGCAGCGGCAGCGCCTATGCCGGTGCCGCCCCCGGTAATTAACGCGACTTTACCTTGTAACCGTTTATCCATAAGGTGTTGACCTGGAGTCCAGGACGCTAACCTTCCCTGGAAAGAGCAATACTCAGGGCCTGTTTGCGAAACTCGTTTTCAAACCCGCGTGCAATTGGCGCAATTTTTTTATCAGGTCCGAGTACAACCATCATTCCGTCGACCAGCGCGATAAGGTGTAATGCCTTGTGATTAACCGCTTTCTCATTGAGGGCAGGATTTAACCCGGTGATCAATCTGGACATGGCGCTCAGGGCGTATTGGTAGAATTCCTTTTTACATTTGGCAACATGTGGATCGTGTGCGGACATGCCATATATCTGGAAGAAGAATCCTCTTGTAATCGGCTTTTTTAAATCCTCCAGCAGGTAATTAATGTGTGCCAAAAATTGCTGTTCGGGATCGTCGCCGGCCTGACTTATTGATTTCTGAAAATCCTTCTCATAGTTTTGAATGGTCTCCTCTATCAAGGCATGGATGATATTGTGTTTTGTCTTAAAATAATAAGTCAGGTTTCCCATGCTCAGGTTAAGCCTTGAGCAGAGGTTACGCAGGGTAAAGTTCGCATAGCCTTCAAATGCGAGGATTTCGCGGGACAATTTTAAAATTTTATGAACCCGCATTTTTCCTTTTACATGACGAGCCGTGCCTTCTGTTAATCGTTTGTTTACTATGAGTTGATCAATGACTTCTTCCATTGGATTTTTCTGGTAATAATTAATGAATACAGGGTGTGGAGCACACACCGCAAAGGCCGTTACTACATTTCGTTGATACAGCTAGTTGCTCGTATCAAACTCCCCGACGACATACATCTCACCCTGGCTCATCCACTCACCTTCGATCTTTTCCCACAGGAAGAGCATTTTAAAGGTAAAAGGTTCCGCGGCAGGATCGGCCGGGTTGACATGAAAATTCACCCAGTCCCAACCTGAATTGCCGCTCACCTGGGTTTTGTAGGACTCGATTTTAACATTACCACCGATAATATCCGGATTTTCATAAACCGGCCGAATGCCTTCCGTACCTTCGTGTGACACGCCGTCAGGCCCGACAGACAATACGTCGCCGGTATAGAATTTTTCCAGGATGGGTTTCGGATCATTATTGGCAAAGGCCATCTCTTTTAAATCGTACTTGGCCCTGATTGCCTTTTTGAAGGCTTCCAGCTCGTTGTCTGCAGCCGCAGCAGTACCCGTTACCGATAAAAGTATTATTGCTACCACGAACGTCAAAATATTCTTATTCATCGCATTTCTCCAGTCTCATGACTTATTATGACATATCCAATATCTGTTTTGCTGCCCGTTCTCCTTCTTCTGCGGCCGTGTTCCACAATTGCGCACCGGTGAGTTCGGAATGGCCGAAAGCGATACGGCCATGGGGCTCGCGGATGATGTCACTGGCGGATTTTTTCCCGTCCTTGCCGTAGTAGAAGCCGGGAGGAGAAACCACGTAGGCATGTCCCCAGCGGTTGGAAACTATGCCGGCTATGTCCCGCTTCGCATCAAAACCATAGGAAGCAAACATCTTGTTGAACTGCTCGCGGACACCACGTTCAACAGCGGCGAACGGCAGGCTGAAGAGCTGCATTCGTGCGGCCGTAGCCTGCTGGTCTAGCGGAAGCCCGGGAATGCAGAAAGAATTGTACATGGTCAATACGGTGGGTTTGCCGGGATCAAGCGGCATCGGCTCTTTGCCATCGATGATCATCTGCTTGCGCAGGGTGAAGAACCAGCCATAACCTTCAAACCAGCGCACGGCAGCGGCGCCCATCCTGTCGAGGAATTTCCAGTTGCGCAGGGCAATATTAATAGTGTGTATCGGTGCATGGTGGAAAGAGGCCATGGCTTCACGGTGTTCCGGCGGCAGGTCTTTGCATATGATTCTGTTTACCCACTGACCTGAAGCCATTACCACGTTTTTCGCCTTGATCCTGTGTAACTTCCCGTCCCGGTAATAGATTACCGAAACGCTTTTCGCAGAAGCGGGAGAGCCGTCGTGCATGACACCGGCCACGGTACTGGACAGGCGGATACGGGTCGGGTGGCCGGCCCGGTCCAGTTGTTTCCAGTCGACAGGTTTAAACAGCACATCGGTGAGTGAGTTGCCGCCTGTTATGGCTTTGGGAATCATCGCCTTCACCATATGGCGGGCCACCCCCGTATTGCCGCCGGGAAAACTCGCCAGGTACAGGTATTCGGTGGGATCTTCAAAACCTGCCTCGCGCTTGTAGGAAAGTACCCCGGGCTGGATGAATTCATAGGCGGAATAGGCGGAGATGACATCGGCGCCCAGGCCGCATCCCATCGCTGCCGTCTGTGGATTCAGGTAGGGTTCAACATCCCTGGACACACCCACGTGCCTGGTCAAGAACTCGCTGTAGGTCATGCTGTCCAGCCAGTGGTGCCAATCGTCCTTGACCGGGATATCCTTGTAGAGTTCCATTTGCATGTATTCGCGCTTCAGCTTGTCGGAGATGGGCGCGCCCTTGAAACCCGTATTCCAGGGATTCATGACCATGCCGTGGCCTTCATAGTAGTGAGCCTGGTCAGCCATTTCCCAGGCGACGTGCATGGGGCCGTAAATCTCTTTCGGAATCTTGAGATCGCTGTTCTTTGCCGCCTGGTACTTGAAATCCTGGGGCAGACCGAGCTTATCCCAGTAACGGTGGTGCCAACCAATAGGCTTGGTGCGGTTAGGCGGAAAAACCGTGCCGTTTGAGCCCTGTGGACCCCAGAGATGGACGCCGTCCACTTCAAACTCGTTCTGTTTCGCTTCTCCACCGAAAATTGCATGGTTGTCCAGTATCAGTACCGAACCCTCCGGCCGGTCTTCGTGGTAACGATATGCCGCACTCAGACCGGAAAAACCGCCACCTACCACGACAAGGTCATAGGTCTCGTTGGAATCGATGGCATCCTTGAACATCTTTTCATAGCTGCCGTTACGGATACCATGGCCGTCGTTGATGACCTCGTGGGTATTGCCGTTTGCGTTGCTGTAATCCCCGATACCACCGGGGCCGGTCCAGTCCGGACCCACACCTGTGAGGGGTTGGGGCATGGTCTGCGCGCTGGCCCGGCCGATAAATGCAGGCGCCTTGGCGTACATCAGCGCGGCGCCGGTACCGATAAGCGAGCTGCCGATGAAATCCCGGCGGGTGATGCTGGAATCAAGACCCAGTAACTTGTCTTCGCGTTCGTTTGATTTTTTCTTGTCCATGGTAACTCCCCGCCAGGATGGAAATAAAGATGCCGGCTATCTACTGGATTTCGATAGCCAGCATAATAATGGTACCGGTTCTATTACATAACAAACCTTTTTGATAATGAAGAGTTTTAGAATCTATAAGCCAGTGATCCTCCCACCTGGCGCGGTGGTCCGTAAACCTCCCAATCAATCCCGAATACCGCGAAGTCAAGGTTGTAAATAAGGAACTCTTCATCCAGGAGGTTTCGGGCCCAGAACGATAGTTCCCAGTCTCCAATTGCATAAGTGGTACGCGCGTTAAGTAAAGCATACGACTCCTGCTTGGTCACAGGCGCGTTTGACGCTTCCATAAACTGATCGGCATTCCAATTTCCGTCGAATTGAAGTGTTAAATTGCCTGCGGCGACATCAGTGTTGTAGCTGAGCAGCCAGTTGAAACTCACGTCCGGCGCTTGCGGCAAGTCTACATCTGTCACACCTGACCCTGGACGAACGCCCGGAACAAAGTCAATTTCAGAGTCGATAACCGCAACGCCAAGGTTAATGTTCCAGTGTTCGTTGGGCGTGTAGGCGAGTTCTACTTCTCCGCCATAGGAAGTGGCATCTGTATTGGTAATCTGGGCCGCTACATTTAACAGCGAAAACGACTGGTAATCATCATAGTCATAGTGATAAACCGCTGCATTGAGGCGGGCCTTGCCGTCAAGCAGGGTTGATTTATAACCTAACTCGTAGGAAAGCAGGGTTTCCTCATGATGCTGGAAGTCTTCCGGATTTACGCTATCGCTGAGCGACCAGCTACCGCCTTTGATACCCCGGTTGAAAGCGGCGTACAACAAAGTATCGCCGAACTTATAGTTGAGCTGCAAACGGCCCGCCCAATCGCCATAATCTATTTGATCATCACCGTCGTAGGGTGTTCCCGCAAGATGTACCGACGAGTCAAACACTATAGTGCCGTCCGGACAGGGCGGCGCTGTCGCTCTATCGGGATCACCCGGGCATCCGTTAGTAAAATCCAGGGTACTGGTGACAAAATCGATTTCCTTGTCATCCTCCGACCAGCGAAAACCGGCAATCAATGTCAGATTGTCTGAAAAGTCAAACTCCGCTTCACCGAAAACAGACCAGTTTTTGGAATCCATATCGCCCATCTGGGGTCCGAGTCCTGTTGGGTCACCAATACTACCGACACCGCCGGATTCAAGGAAACCATCAAACTCGACATCCAGAAAATACAAGCCTGTCACCCAGCGCGTCCTGTCCGTTGAGCCGGATAGCCTCAGCTCGTGCGACCATTGCTCATAGTCGGCAATAAATACGGCCGGGAAGAAGAACAGGCCGCCACCCGCATCTTCCTTGTAGTCTTTTTCCAAATCCACATAGGCCCCCACGTACTGCAACTCCATGTCATTTGCGAATTCATGTTTTAAATTCGCGGTATAGATGGTCGCCTCGCGGTTATATCCGACATCAGGATCGGAGGAAAAATGCCTGTGCACATCCCCGGTTAAGGTATCACCCTCAGCAATACCCAAAAGGGTGGGGGGAGTGCCTGACGTGTCCGGTGTGGTGAACCTGAATACATACTGTCCGGTTCCAACGTCATTATCTTCGGTGTGTTGTATTTGCAAATCAAGCAAGGTTTTTTCCGACAGGTCAATTTGCAGATTCCCGCGTACAACAAATCCATCATTTTCACCCCCATCCCTGCCGGTAGCCGGCTGGCCCGAAAAGGGGTGATTTCCTGCCTTGATATAACCGTCGGTTTTTTGCATACGCCCTGCAATTCGGCCGCGCACCGAATCACTGAAAGCCCCACCGACAGCGCCTTCAAGCACCCTGTCATCACGTTCGCCATAAGACGCTTTAAAGTAACCGTTCCACTCATCTTCGGTTGCCTTCCTGGAGCGAAAATGGATCAGGCCACCGGTGGCGTTCCGGCCAAACAAGGTGCCTTGCGGCCCGCGCAGAACTTCGGTAGCTGCCATGTCGAACATCTGAATATTGAGGGCATTCATGCTGCCGAGATACACATCGTCAGCATAGACGGCGACAGGCGCTTCCAGGTGATCCTGAAAGTTATTCTGTGAAATACCACGCAGATTAAAGACGGTGAAACCGGGGTTATAAGAATTCATCTGCAGGGCCGGCACCTGCTGAAACAATTCCTGCGATGTGTTGAATCCCAGAGCTTCCATCTGTTCGCCGGAAAAAGCTGTCACGGAAATACCGACATCCTGTAAACTCTGTTCCCGCTTTTGTGCAGTAACAACGACTTCTTCCAGAAGTTGGGCACTGATCTGTGGAGAAACAAAAATGGATAACAGTAACAGCAGTTGCAGATTTGTTCGGAGTTGAAATTTCATGTCATTTCCCCTTGGAGTTGGCTGAAAATAATTGCGCATTTGCGCTAACTTCTATTTATAGTGCATATGCGCTATAATATCAAGCAAAATTGGACAAACTACTGCGACAAAAACCTGAAGGTAAACAGACATGCCAATACGACCAACCGATGACCCTGAAATAAAATCCATGAAAGGGATCAATCTCTATCATTACAGTCAGTCCAATTGTTCCATGCGCATTCGACTACTGCTTGAGGAAAAAGGTCTGCCCTGGACAAGTCACTATGTTGACCTGGATACACAGGCAAACTTAACAGAAGATTATTTCAAATTACATCCCCACGGTTTAGTGCCCACTATCGTGCACGATGGTGAAATCGTCTATGAATCATCAGACATTCTTCGTTACCTGGAAGAGAAATACCCCGAAACACCACTGATTCCTGCAGATGAAGAACAACGTAACGAAATGGAAAAGTGGTTAGATATTACCAAGGACATACATGTTAGGGTGATCAAGGTCTGGGTCTATGGTAAGGAAAAATATACCTCCAAGACACCAGAGTCCATGAAGGAATACGAAAAAATACAACCCAGCCAGGAACTCATTGATTTTCATAAGATGACGCTGGCAGAGGGGCATATTCCCCAGGAAAAAATTGATGAGGCCGATGAAATACTCCGCAGTTACTTTTCCATGATTGAAAATAACCTGAAGAAATACCAATGGATTGCCGGTGATACGATGAGCCTTGCCGATATCGCCTGGATACCCAATTATACCTTGCTTAATATGTTTGGGTTTCCTTTCGAGAACTATCCCCAGGTGATGAAGTGGATCGACAAGCTTGTCAATCGACCCAGTTATGAAGCTGCTATTCTCAAGTGGTTTGACTATGTACCGGCTCAGGATCAAGGGTAGTTGGGGCCGGGGACAGAATTAATTCTGTCCCCGAATTTACACAGTGTGAGGAGATGCCCGTGATTGAACTCTATTATCTCGAAGAAGCGGATTCCATCTGTTCCAACCGCCCCCGCATGACGTTCGTGGAAAAAGATATCAATGACTGGGTGCCGCGCAGGATGTCGCTTATGAATCGGGATCAATTCAAGCCGGAGTATCTCAGGCTTAACCCGAAAGCCCAGGTACCTGCCCTGGTTCATGACGGACGGGTTATTCGTGAGTCTTCCATTATCTGTGAGTATATTGATGATCTGAAAACAGAACCTGCGCTGAAACCGAAAGACAAGGCCGAAGTGGCGCATATGCGCGAGTGGATCAAGGAAATGGATGAATCCGGGTACCAGGCCACTGCATCGCTTAATTTCGTCACCAAGTTCCGGTTGACGCAGGACATAGAAAAAATGGAGGAACGCTGGAAGCGGGTTGTCGATCTGGATCGCTTGCACCGGCAGCAATCCTGTATTCGTGAAGGGATGGATTCCTTATACGTGGTGCGTGCTATCGCCTTCTTCGATCGAATCCTGGGAAAGATAGACGCCGCCATGGCGGATGGCAGGCAATGGGTCATGGGTGACCAACTGACCCTGGTTGAAACAAACTATGCGCCTTTTATCAAGGTTGTCGAGCTGTTGCGTCTGATCCACCTGTTTCTGGAAGGCAGGCCTTATGCAAGCGCCTGGTGGGAACGACTGACGTCACGTCCCAGCTACGCAATATTGGACGATTATCCGGGACAACGTGAAGACGATGAACAGGTTCATGCGGTATCGGGCGCACAGGTTGCAGACCGGGTTGCAGACATCATTCAGGAGACTAGAGAGCGACTGAACTCTAAGTGACCAGGGTTCTGCACAAAATGTAACTCATGCCGGGGACAGAATTAATTCTGTCCCCTAATTTGCATTATTAACATGACCCCTTCAGGATATTGGAGACCGCCCAATGCCAAAACTTTTTTCAAGCAGGAATCGCGCCCCCCACCTCGGCCCCTATCCGCTGGAACGTCTGCCGCGATCCAACAGTGCGCCATCCACCGAAGGCCTGGCCGAGACACCGCCCTTGCGTTTACCCGCGCCGGAGAACCCCTACAGCATAGCCAATTCCTTCGCCCGGTTTTTTGAGCTCTACCGCAGGTTGCGCAACGGCGAGGTGCGCGCACAGGCAGCAAGCATCCCGTCGGACCCGGAAGAACGCCTGCGCCACCTGAAGAGCCTCAGTTATTTTCTCGATGCCAGCCAGGTTGGCGCCTGTCTTATCCCTGGGGACGCTCGGCTTGGCCGCACCGTGGGTATCGATTTCGATGTGGGCCCAGACAGTGCTTACGGTGATCAGCAGTATATGTACTCGCCCTCAAAGAATGGGTCAGCAGAGGAGGACAGCGCAACCGACTGCAGCCACCATGACTACGCGCTGGCCATACTGGTTGAATACACACGCGATCCTTCACTGCAGGATCCACTGGCTGAGGAAATGCACGCCAGCCAGGCGGCCCGTGCAGCGGCCCGGGCGGCGGAGGTCGCCGTCGTCATAGCCATGTACCTGCGGCGTCTTGGCTGGCCGGCCTGCGCACACATGGCGAACGCCGGTGATCTCGATACTCGATCTATCCTGCTCAATGCCGGTCTTGCGGAAATCAAAACTATCGGTGGCAGCAGGCGCATAGCCAATCCTTTCCTGGGCGAACGTTTCGGTGCCGCTCTCGTATCGACCAGCCTCGAAATGGGCGTCGACCGGCCGCTGGCCGTCCGCGGACTGCTCTCCGAGCTTCTGGCGCGTCCTGCCCGGTGGTTGGGTGTTGGCGGCGCCCGTCCGGGATGGGGCCGGCTCAACGGCGCTCATAGAGGGCTTGCCGAAGGAATCTATCCTATGGAACGCATCAAGCGCGTCGATGCACCGACAACGCGTATCAATGCCGGTGATATCCAACGCCAACCAAAACGCGCCGAGTTCTTCACGCGCGCCGCGTTCGGTGACATCGGTTCCGGCGCGGAACGTGAAATGCACCACGGCCGCTTCAGTGAAAAAGAACCCATCGGAGCGACCATGTCTGCAGTAGCTGCCGAGATGATTCCGCTGCAGTACGGAGAGCCGGCAGAAGGCCATGCAAGCGGCAGTGACGACCCCTGGGCCAATGCAGCCCGCATCCGCGCGCTAAGCCATTTCCTCGGCGCCGATATCGTCGGCATAACGCCTGCCTACGAGCATACCTGGTATTCGCACCACATGGATGGCAAGCCCATCGAACCGTATCATAAGAACGCCATTGTACTGGTACTCGACCAGAGCCAGGAAACCATGTCGGGTTCCAGCGGCGACGACTGGATCAGCAATTCCCAGAGTTTCCGCGCCTACATGCGCGGCGCTTTTCTTGCCAGTGTCATTGCCGAACATATTCGAGGTTTGGGTTGGTCCGCTCGCTCGCATACCGTTTGGGAAGAAGACGTGCTGCACATTCCACTGTGTATCCACAGCGGCATCGGCGAACTCAGCCGCATCGGCGAAACAGTGCTCAATCCGTTCCTGGGACCGCGTTTCAAGGACTCCATCGTCACCACCGACATGCCCCTGGCCGCCGACAAATATGTCGATTTCGGCTTGCAGGATTTTTGTAACCAGTGCAATAAATGCGCTCGTGAGTGCCCCTGCGATGCCATCCCTTATGGCGACAAAATCCTGTTTAACGGCTATGAAATCTGGAAGCCGGACGTGCAGCGCTGTGCCAACTACCGCATCACCAATCCGGCCGGCGCCGTTTGCGGCCGCTGTATGGCGACCTGTCCCTTCCAGGCGGAGAATACCCTGTTCAACCGGGCATTGCTGTGGGCGGGAATACACTTGCCGTTCGCACGGACCAGCCTGGCGAAATTCGATGACTGGCGCGGTAATGGTGAGATGAACCCGGTAAAAAAATGGTGGTGGGACCTGGAAGAGGTTGATGGCAAACTGGCGCCGGCAAAGAAGGTGAACGCCCGGCCGTTGTTCTTCAAACCCGGCGCTGCAAGGAAAAAGGAACACAAGGTCGCGGTATTTCCGCCGCACCTGTCTCCGCCTGCCGACTGCAACGAGGCATTTCCCGTTGACCGAAAGGCTGGTCTCGCTGCCCAACAACAATGTGCTGCTGCGCTGCAGCAGATGGAGAAAGAACAATGAATTCAAATTCCACGACGCCGGCAGGAGCGCTGGTGGTGGGCAGTGTGCCGCTGAAAAATTGTGACGAAGTTTTTACTTTAAGTTCTGGGGTCCTGGGAAATCACCTGAGACGCATACCCGATGGCGAAACGGCTGAGCGCGGTAACTGGATCTTGTTTCAGCATGAGCTTTTTTCCGGTAGCCCGCAATTTGAGTTTGTAAGGGCGCCAGCGAAGGACGATGTCTACGAAGAGGAATTTGAATGGGCGCGGCTTCGCGCGGATGTTTCAATAGATGACCTGGATCTGGGTACCCTCGGTTACGCGGAAGTAGCGGATGCTTCTTTTGAACGATTTTGCAGTTTAAAAGACAAACGAGTGATTTCACCGAGCACTCGTTTCCAGGTTTCCTTGCCCACGCCTTTGGCCGTGATCATGTCGTTTGTTCACCGGGATCATCGTCACTTGATTGAACCCGCGTACCAACAGCGTTTAGTAGCTGAACTTGAAACGATAATCGATACCATTCCGCCGGCTGAGCTGGCAATACAATGGGATATCGCCCTCGAGATGGCGCTGTGGGAGGGTATGGTGGAGTCTTATTTTTCACCGATGAAGCAGGGAATTACCGATCGTTTATCGGAACTGGTCAATCTGGTCCCCGCTGAAGTGGAAGTGGGGATGCACCTGTGCTACGGCAGTTACAAGGACAAGCATTTTAAGGAACCCGAAGATGTCGCCAACATGGTTGAACTGACAAACGGCGTAATGGCAGGCTTAAATCGTGAATTAACCTGGCTGCATATGCCCGTGCCGGTCGAACGTGATGATGAGAGCTACTACGAAGCCCTCCCGGGATTGAACAAATCAATGATAACTGAAGTATACCTGGGTCTTGTCCACGATAGTGATGGTGTTTCCGGCACAAACAAACGTATCAACACGGCAAGCAGGTTCCTGCCTGAGTTCGGTGTGGCCACGGAATGTGGAATGGGGCGTTGTGATCCGAAACGAGTTCCAGGTTTATTACAGATTCACGCTGACGTCGCCAATCCTGTAAAAGGATTAACCACGCGTAAGCCGTCGTAATCCTGCTCGCTGCTCATGTCTTCGGAATAAACGGTATCGCAACCGCAGGCGCGTGCTGCCGCCCGTGATTAACGCTGCCTTACCCTCTAGTCGTTTACTCATTCAATACCATCCGCGGTTCCGGTGAAAGCCGCAACCCGGTCACTAAGAACACGATTATACGGTAAAGAATGTCAATCCACCGGATTCTGTTTTTTACCGTAATTCCGTCAAGGAGTAATGATTGACTATAAAGGCGGTTTCATTAGACTGGGAGTTCAACACGAACAAGGGTGGGCGAGATGGGGAACGGCAAACTTGAGAACAAGGTCGCTATCGTAACCGGTTCCGGCCAGGGCATCGGCAGGGCGATAGCCGAAATTTTTGCCCGGGAAGGCGCAAGCGTCGTGGTGGCGACGCGCACGGAGAAAACGGGCAGGGAGACGGTCGAACAGATAAAAGCCGACGGCGGAGAGGCAACCCTGGTCGGCGCGGATATCGGCGCGGTCAATGCCGTTAACAGGGTCGTAGATCGAACCCTGCAGACCTACGGCCGGATCGACATCGTGGTGCACAACGCCGCCTCATTCCTGGGAGGCATGATAGAAGAGTACCAGGATAAGGACCTGGATACCGTACTGGCCGTCAACCTGAAGGCCTGCTTCCGCCTGACCCATGCCTGCATCCCCCACATGAGAAAACAGGGCGGCGGCCGCATCCTGGTCACCTCGTCGGTCACCGGTCCGCGGGTCGCCATGCCGGGCACCGCCTACTACGCCGCCTCCAAGGCCGGTGTGAACGGGTTCATCCGCAGCGCTGCTGTGGAGCTTGCCGCGGACAACATCACCGTCAACGGCGTCGAACCCGGGTTTATCCTGACACCGGCCATGGACCTGCTCGCCGACGAGAATGCCAGGAAGGAAATGGCGCGCTATATCCCCAAAGGCGACCTGGGCGAACCCAATGACATCGCCTACGCCATGCTTTACCTGGCCAGCGATGAAGCGAAGTACGTTACCGGGCAGACGCTGGTCGTGGACGGCGGTTCAACCCTGCCGGAAAGCCCTGTTTACATGAACGAGACGGAAGGAGTGCAGACACTGCAGGGATCGTGACCGGAGACGATGAATTCTGGATGCGGCATGCCTTGCAACTGGCCGAACGCGCACGGGCGGAAGGCGAGGTCCCGGTCGGGGCGGTCCTGGTATCGGGCGATGATTGCATAGGCGAGGGCTGGAACAAACCTGTCTCATCCCATGATCCCTCGGCCCATGCGGAGATAACAGCCTTGCGTACAGGCGCCGCGCAGTTACGAAATTATCGCCTCCCCGGCACTACCCTGTACGTCACCCTGGAACCCTGCGCCATGTGCGCGGGCGCCATTGTCCTGGCCCGCATCAAGCGGCTGGTTTACGCCGCTGCCGACCCGAAGACCGGCGCCGCCGGCAGTGTTTTCAACATATTGCAGACCAGCCGTCTGAACCACCGCGTCGAATTGACCGGCGGGATACTGGAACAGGAAGCGGCGAGTTTGCTGCAAACGTTTTTCAGGGGCCGGCGCGCAGCGCGCTGACCATCCAAAGTATGCACATAGTCCGCGCGTATCAGACTGTCTTTCCTGGGAATGACGCAGGGGAACCCGTGACTTTAGTCTACCGTGTAGTGAATGATCGGATGCGCCGGCAACGGGAAATTTACCGGATGGTCAAAATAACCGCAGGCGCAATTTAATTTGACTCTTGCCGGGGCGCCTGTATAATGTATATCTAATGCATTGCAATGAAGTTTGGAGCGATTGCAGAACTACCACCTTTACGGACAGCAAAGGGCAGGGATCAGATGAATGGAGAACCGGTAAACAGCTACCACGGCGCATTCAGACCGTATAACGGGTTTATACTTTCGTATACAGGCGCTTTGGTAGGCGCCATCGAGATAGACGGTATCGATCCTGACGGGATGTCGCGGAAGGATATAGAGGCATTCTCGATCGTCATAAGGAACCTGCTGAATATCCTGCCCCAGTCGATCGTCCTGCAGCAATATTACATCCACTACCGCGATCTGCAGATAGCATTCATACAGCGCAAAAACCCGGTATGCAACGCGTTAAATCATTACCGGGCGGCCCATCTCAACAAGTTAAATTTGTCAGGAGCAAGATGTGTCCTGTTCGTAGAGATGTATCCCGAACAGCATGGCCAATCCAGCCTGGCCTTGTTTATTCGCCATTTAATCAGGTCTCTGCAAAACGCAGCATCCAGGGAGTACGTCAGGCGCTTCGTCATGTATGGACCGACTCTGTCCGCCTCACAAACAGCCCTGGAAAAACTCGCGGTTGCACTGGAAACAATGCTCCGCGACATCATCAGTTACTGTAGCGGCCTGTTCCGGATTCGGCAACTTGACCTAGATGAAACCTACCGGGTAATGAAGTTCCTGACAACGATGGAGGTTAATTACCTGCATTCTGACCTGCGCTGCCCGCAAATTATTGATACCGATCTGTCTGATGGGGACGTTGCGCCCGTGACCATCAGGGGCATGGATCTATTGCGCATGCACAACCTGTATAAAACCTATACACGGGTACTGTCGGTGAAGCAATTCAACTTCGATCGCTTTACCCCCGGACTGTTTACCAAAGGTCCGATCAAAACACCGGGTAATTACGTGTTGACTACCCGTTACAAAGGAATGAGTGAGGCGTCAAGAACCCTGTTTTTTTTCAACCGCAAAAAAGAACTGGAACGGGAGACCATCACTTTTGCGGAATTTATCAAGGGACTGGATGGCAGTACGGAAAAAGACCGGGAGATGCAGGTCTTTCGTCCTTCACTGATACGGAAATTCCAGGAACTGGACGAAGCGGCTTCACTGCAGGACAACCTGGGACTGGTAGCGACCCATGCACTGATTTTTGATACCGATGTTGAGAAACTGGAGAAGACTACGGAACGATTGCAGTCCTCTTTGCAACAGAATCAATTCAGTATCCTGTGGGAAACGGTGGCCCAGGTTGATGTTTTTTTTGATCTGCAACCTTGTGCCGATCATCGCGGCAGGTTTTTCAGGGATATCCCGCTGAACACCTCGCAATTTTCTACCCTGTCGCTGTTCTATAAATCCGCCCAGGGTACAAAACTGATTGAAGACCTGGAGAATGAAGAAGCACAATACATTTTTCTATCCTCGGATGATTCGCCATATTATTTTTCGCCTTTCACAGGCGGACGCGGGTTTCTGATCGGCGTAGGACCAGTTCGAAGCGGAAAATCGTTTTTGCGCACCTGCACGGGGATTCATTGGTTGAAATACGGTGGCTTCTACCGGGCTATCGATATCGATGCAGGCTCCGAGCCCATAGCCCACGCTTTTGGTACTGATGCCGGTATCGTGCGCTTCGACGGGGTGGATGATCGCGGCTTCAATTTTTTTTCCCAGGCCGGCGGGCCTGAAGACATGTATTTTATTTCACATCTGAATCAACAACTCATGGCGATGATCGGCAGTAACGATTCGGAGGAACTGCGCCACCTTTCCGGCTCCGATCAACTTGCCCTGGACCGTGCGGTAAAGCAGGTATTGAGACTACCGTTAAACCTGCAGACTTTATCGACCCTGGTAAAACATTGTCCGGGTCCCGTACAAAGGAAATTAATGCGGTTTGTCGGTTCCGGTCCCTACTCCCCGTTATTCGACGCGCAATCTGACTCTATAGGGACCATAGACAAGAAAGTAGCCGTCTACAACCTGGCAGGTATCAAGGACGATAACACGGCAAAACCGCTGGTTATGGCCGAGATAGCCTACCGGGTATTGAGTTTCTATGAAAACCCTGAGTTCCGCTTATTTCCTAAATGGCTGGATGTGGATGAATGTCACCATATCCTGTCCAACCCCGGGTTGACCAAGACCTTGCTGTTGGACAGGGTCCGCACCTGGGGAAAATTGCAGGCAGGTATTGGTATGTGGACTCAGTCCGGAATTGAGCTCGGCAACATCGAAAACTGGGAAGCACTGCGCAGCGCTGCTTCAACTTTTATTTTTACCGCAGACCCTGAGTTGAACACCGATGCCTACCGGTCGATCTTTAACCTGAAAGACGGAGAAATGGAAAGCATAAAGGGATTAATCCCAAAAAAGGAATTTTACCTGATACAGCGTGATTTGAATGTATCGAAGAAGTGCATCCTCTCTGTCGAACCGGAGCAATACGTTCTGTCAACATCCAAACCGGCGGAACAATCCATATATTTTGATAATGTTGAACGCTATGGTTTTGATACCGGCGTCAGGAAGACCATGGCGGCGCTGGGACTGGGAGGGAGCGCCGATGAATAAGATTTGTGAGTCGTTTTTATACTTGTTTAACGGATGGTTCCTACGTATCAGTCTGTTGCTGCTGGGGACATCCCTCATCTCCGGGGTTCACGCTGCAGGCATCCCGACCGTTGATGTTGGTGTGATTGCAGAACAGATCCGCTCCTTCCAGCAACAGTTGAAAGACTACGAGACTCAACTGCAACAGGTTGGTCTCAACAGCGAACAATTGGTCACGCTCAACAGGCAATTCAGCCAGACCCTGAAACAATACGATGACTACCTGCAGCAGGTAAAGGGATTGCATCGCGTGATATCACGAAAAGACTGGAATGGCCTGTTCCAGACGCTGACAAATTATTACGGTATCAGCCCCTATTCCCGCATAACCAGGGTTCATGAGATCGGGGACGCCGGCCGCAACGCCATCGATTTAGAGGTGGGCAAGCTATATAACGTGCCGGCGAAGGTCGATCAGGTTCGTCACCAAATCTCATCGATCGGCGTTGATCCGGAAGCCTGGGTTACCCAAGCGAAAACGCATCGGGCACGCTATGAAACCTACAGGGACCAATTGGAATTTGCAAAAGACAGCAACCGGGAATTACTGGAACGCTATAAAAAGATCGGTATAACAAAAAATAATTTCAACCTGGGCGACAAAAGCGACCTGAACGCTTTGCAAACGGTTGTAACCAGTAATTTTCATATTATTGATGAATTGCAGGCCATGAACAAAATCCAGAACCTGCGCCTGTTGCATGCCAACCACGACTATATACAGGCATTGTCAAAGGCAGAGGCACAACGGCAAGCGGAAGCTGAGCGGCTGAAAAAAGCGGTTGCCCGGAAGAAAACGTCGCAACCCTTTCGCTGGAGTGACTTGCGCGTATCTCACAAGTACCAGCAGAAAAAATGATTTTTGTATATCGCTGACCTTTGTTTGTCTATGCCGTGAACCCCGCGGATTGGCATAAAAAAGGACAGGGACGGTGGAGTAAACAGGACATTGAAAGGAGACTGGAAATACATGATTAAGAAATTGATGCCAAGTGTATTGCTGTTTTCAACGACAACCCCGGTATCGGCAGCACCTATCGACCCTGCCAGTTTCCTGGCGGAATTTTTTAACAACGCAAGCAGGTTATCCGATCAGCTTATCGGTGTGTCGACCGAATTGTACCGTTTCTCCGTACTTGAATGGACCACGTTCGCCGTGTTTGCCCTGGTCATTGTCCTGATCAAGTGGACCGTGGGGGCTGCAGCAGTAAAAGACGTGGTTTTTGTCGTATTGATGATCCTTATCGCGCAGTTCTTGATGCAATCTTACGATCGTGTCCTGGCTGTCCTGTGGGAAATCACTACAGCGCTGTCTGATGATATCAACCAGAACACCTATGAGGCCTTGAACCTGGAAGCCACGGGTATCAAATCAACCGGCGTCTTCCTGCTCGATATGATTAATCAGGTTATGGACCGTATCACGTTTAACCCCTTGTCCGTAAAATCCGGTATTTTTTCCATGTTCGGCGATATTGCCTTAAATATTCGCGACGCAATATTGATGATCCTGTTCTTTCTCGCGCTGTTGCTCGTTTTCTGCGTTTCCTGGTTCATATCGGTTATCGGTCTGTGGAGCCTGCTGCTCGGTAAGGTTCTGGGGCCAATCTTTATTCCATTCCTTATATTCAAACGCGCAAACCCGTATTTTGACGGCTGGCTGAACTTCATGTTGGGTTCCGTTGCTTATTTGATTATTGCCCAGATCAACATTGCCTTTACCACCTTGATCATTATCGATCTGTTTGAATCCGCCATTATTGCAGGAGAAATTCAGACACTGAATCCCGAAGACATTCTTCGATTATTCAGCTATACAGGATTACTGGTGGTAGCCGTGTTTGCAATGTTCAGGACCGACCGGGTAGTGAGTGACCTGATGCAGGGAGGCGCAAGCGCATCAGGAGGGATCAGCCAGGCAGTCTCCATGCTGGCCACGAAACTGGTGAGATAAGTCGATGGAGACAACGGCAAGGACAATAGGGAAGCTGCCTGGCGGGCTTGTGAAACAACTCAATCCCGACAATATCCCGGGACTGGTGGTTACCAACAACAGGTTGCTGCTCAGCAATCTCGTCTTATTGCTGGCGTTTGTCTGCGCCGTTGCGTACGCCGTTACCGTTACTTTTGTGGCAAAGAACAATGAAAAACTTATCTATGTCAAATTGGCCCCGGACGGCACCTGGTTTGTCGATACCCAGTTTGCGCATAAGGATGAAACGGACTTTTTCCCGGCTACTATTGATCACTTGTTGAGTAGCTACGTCACGCGCCGTTTCCGTGAAGATCCCGCCACCGTAAGGAATGATTACGGCTATGCGCTGGTGTTGATGGACACGGGATTGGCGCAGTATTTCAAATCACCCTCGGGGTTTGATGCCGCAGGTAAGGCAGCGCAAATCAGGGCGTGTACAAATTGCAGTATCAAGGAGGTTGAAGTCCGGAATATCTACCATTTCGACATAGACCGCCTGTCTGGCGGTAACCCTGATGACACCACCTACAGGACCAACGTGTATATCAACGAATTGCTACGGTCGTCCTCCGATAACACGGTACTGAATTCCGGGCGGGCGATTATCACTCTGCGCTGGCGCCTGTCACCAAAATCGACACTATCCAGGGAAAGAAACCTGTTGATGGCCAACCCTATCGGCTTGAAAATTATTGAGGAAAAAATTCTCGATGACCCGGCTTAGTTATTTTTTATTACTCGTTGTCATCACCATTAACGGTTATGCAGAAGGGGAGTCGTGCCGCGTCGTCAATTATGAGAAACACAAGTTCGTCCGCATCAAATCCAGGCTGCACCACGGTACCCATATAGAACTGCCGGAACTTCTGATAGCCAGACCTGTGACGGGAAACCGGGACTTGTGGGACGTCGAAGGCGAAAACAGGCATATTTTCGTTAAACCGAATGACCCCGGGACCAAGGAAGGCAGCAGTACGACGATCACTGCAGTCTCCCAAAGCAATCGCTCCTACCATTTCATGGTGGAACGTTCGGATAATGATTTCGATTTGTGCGTGGTCATTTCACAAGACGGCGGGTTTTTACCCCAGGGCGCATTTTCCGGTTTTACCCGGCGTAACGATGAGCAGACAGCATTGTACCAGGAGCAAATCAATGCTTTGCAGATCCGGCTGGACGAAGAGGAGCACGCGCATGCAGAGAAGATTTCTGCTGCCATAGATGAGTACAGAACCCAGTTGTTCACAGGTTACAGCTGGAAAGGCGGTCGCCCTCCTTTTGGGAAAGAACTGGTTACGGACGTCTACGACGACGGCAGGTTTACCTATATCCGGGTACGCCACAACCTGGAGGGCACCATGTCGTTGTTTGCCGAAAACAACGGCAAGGAACAGTTCATTGACTTTAAATACGACGAAAATAAACGGATCTACATTGTGACCGGAATCTACAACCGTATCTACATGAAAGCAGATGCAAAAATGCAGATCGTCATAACCCGCGTCGAGGGTTCCCGTTCACAACGTGATTTATAAACAATGACGACAAGTGACCAGGAGATCAACCAGGTCGAGGAGCAGCCGGCGACCTATAACAGGAATTTCCAGATCATGCTGATTACCGGCTTGGTTTTTGTCGTGGTTGTTATGGTTTACGCGTCCTTGTTCCGCTCAAGTCCGGGTAACGAAAAATTAGAAGAACAAGTGCAACGGGAAATCAGGAAACAAACGCTCTCCGGTCCGGAGCAGGAATTCAGGGAACGAATAAAAAGTCAGGAGCAACGCCTGCAAAAACAAAGAGAACAGGATATATCGAAGCAAAAGGAATACATCGATGAAAAGACCAACGAACTGTTGCAAAACAACGAACAGGTTCTGCAGGACTTATTGAGCGGGACTAAATCAGCCGTTGAATCCTGGAGCGAAAATGAGCTCGTGAGGGTGCGCCAATCCAGACAGGCTGATTTCAATTTTGAGTTTTTCACTGGCGTTGCAGGCACAGAGCAGAGGTCCACGGAGATAACAGGTGACAAATTCCTGCAACGGGAGCAGGCAATACTGGCAGGAATGCAGCAAGAGCTTAACATGAATACGGAACCGCGTAACGCATTAGCCGATTACACACAGAGTGCAAATTTGTTGACGGATTTGTTGTCTGCGGAAAACCAGGCGCCTGAAACGGGGAAGCATTTTAACCAGGCAGGCCACCCTGAATCTGATCTCCTCCAGCCGCCAGGCAATGAATTCAGGTTATTGTCGATTGGTTCGATAATGCAGGCAAAGCTGGACCAGAAAATCATATCTGATTATGCCGGTCCGTACCGGTGCAGGATCGAACAGAATGTTATGGATGTTACGCAAAAACACGTGTTGATACCTGCCGGCTCCCTGTGTACGGGTCAGGTATTGCAGACCGGATCAGGGCATCCCAACCGCATTATCAACAATAGAATGGCTCTATCTGTACGCTGGATAATCAGGCCGGACGGAACCAAGATTAAATTCATCAGCCAGGCCCTGGACCATGAGGGAATCGGCGCCTTAAAGGGAGAAACCAACTATCACTTCCTGGCCCGCTTCGGTGGCGCGGCAGCGTTTGCCCTGTTATCCAGCGAAACTTCAAGAGCGGACTACAGTAGCGGTGGGTCCGGAGCGACATTCGAATCCGACGTGGGGCAGGCGTTACGCGACGCCGGCGCTGATCTGACTGCGCCCTACGCCGGTCTCGTTCCGACACAAACGTTGAATTATGGTCAGAAACTAAGGCTCTTTGTCTCTGAGGATATGTATATCAGGCCCTGGAGAGACGTTTATCAGCGACTGATGAGCCAACGGTGAAGGGACCTGGGATGGAAAAAGTTAAGCTGCCAGGATCGATCATGGCCTGCTCCCTGTTGATTGTTTCCAGTGGGTGTTCGTGGATACAGACACTGGAAGATAAATTCAAATCATCTTTCAAACGCACGGAGTCGATGCCGTCGGCCTTACCCACTGTGGAAGTACCGGTGCGAATGCTCTATCCGAATGGGACAAAAACGATTGAGGATGCTATCAATTATATGCTGGAACCACATTCATACCGTACGGCCTATCGAAACACAACAGGAGAAAGTATTGCCCAACGCACGTTCATCAATAATTTCGACAATGATCCAGTCCCTTTATACATGGCTATGGAACGTTTATTGGGGCAAAACGGCCAAATCATTCTGGACCGGAACAGGAAGTTATATGCATTCCGGACAAGGGAACCACATGAGCCGGGTATTGTCTTTGCCGATCTGACGACCGCGGCCGGCGCGCAAACGCGGAGCAACCCGACAACAGGGACGGATTTCAAATCCGTCCCCTTCCCGCGTTCCGCGCCCCCGGGCAATGAACCGGCGCGTGACGCCGGAGCGCCAGCGGAACAAACCGGACGGCTTGCCCGCGACCCTGCCCAGGACCGTTTACCTGTGAACATGGCGGCATTGCGCGCGGGTGACAACGAGCCCGGCAGACCTGAAGCCGAAGAAATACCCGCGCAAAACCGGGAATTCTGTCATGCCATTCAATTCAGAAACCAGTCCATGTTATCCGCCACCGTTCAGGAATATTTCCTGGGATGCGGCTTTGACGAGGTTTCCTGGAAACTCGGCAAACCGGGGAGATATGCCGACTACCGGTTGCTTGAGAACATTGACTTACCCCTGCCCGAACGCCACCGGGACCTGATCGAATTCCTGCAATCCCGTTTCGGGATTAAAACCTTCATTCATGATAACAACCGGGTCGAATTCTACGATGAAGAGAACCTGCTGTAAAAAATCAACCTCTCCCGTCCCTGCCTCAAAACATGCCGGGGCCTGTCCTGGAGACGCTTTTGATCCGAGCGCAGGCCCTGGCGGGAAACGCAGGCTTTTATTGCTTAACCTGTTCTCGGCGCTGCTGCTGACGGCCTGTAGTGAAAACATCAGGCAGCGCGAGCAGGATTTCAGCGAAGCTCAGGAACGCCACCGGCAAATCCTGGAAGAGCAACAAATCGTGCAGGCCATCAATGCCCAGGCCAAACGGATAGAGGTCTCGAAGGAAAAAGCCTGGCTCTACCAGCCCTACAGCGCCAGCTACTCCGACGGGTTGCGCCAGACCCTGCCGCGCATCGTTCCTTACCCCATCACCTATGCAATAAAAAACGACTACAACCCCCAGGTCAATTCCACCACCCAGGCAACCACCGTCGAGGGTCACCTGGACGCCATCAGCCTGCAAGCCAACGTCGGTTACCAGTTCCATGAAGGCACCTTGCTCATCACTCCCACCGTTACCCGCAAGTACGAGGTGCCCCTGTACGGCGGCGGCAATAACACGATCGGCATCGGCACCGATAACCTGAATGTCGGCAATGAGCCCGGCGGCAGTTACTCCAACAGCTTGTTCAGCGATATCTCGCCCTTGAACGACGTCTACCAGCTGGTCAACGCCACCCTGGGCATCGGCGCCTGCAATGCCGGACAACAAACCCGCGAAAGCGTGCAACGCCAGGGTGAAACAGGCGCAGTAAGAACAACAAGGACGACCACAAAAAAATTCGAGGCAAGAGGCGGGCCGCTGCAAATCGCCGAGTGCTACAGCGTCTCGCCCAGCGGCAACCTGCTCATCATCACCGCGCGCCCGCAACGCCAGGTCCTGTTTGAGTCCGTTTACCGGGATTGGCTCACCGCCGTTACCCGCCAGGCCAACGTCAAGATCACCACCATCCGCCTGGATGTCACGCAACTGGCGCAACAGCAGGTGGATATTTCCGTGATCAGGAACGCCGCCATCAGCGCCGGTTTCGGCAACGTCGTCCAGACCCGGGCAGGTGGCGCCCTGAGCAGTCCCGTCATCAGCGGCAGCGACAAGGTATTCAGCCTGCAACTCAGCGACGACGGCAGTCCCTGGAACACCTCCCAGGTCATCCTCAAAGCCCTGGAGCGCATCGGCAACGTCTCGGTCGAAGACAGCCGCGAGCTGCTGCTGCACAACAACCGGCTCATCACCCTGAGAGATTACCACGTCGAACGCTACGTCAAACAGATCAGCGTTGAGCTCAACACCACCGGCAGCACGTCCATTTCCACCCCGAACGTGGAAATAGACCAGCTGCAGACCGGCCAGGCCATCAACATCCTGCCCACCCTGACCGACGACCTGATCGCCATGCACGTCGTCATCAACGAGGCCCGGGTGGACAGCCGGGTAAACTACCGCATCGGCGGCACCGAAGGCGTGTTGCCGCAGAACTCCGGCACAGACAGCATCTTTGACGTTACCCTGAAACACAACGAAGCGGTGCTGCTGGCCTCTACCACCCGCACCGAGACCAACGCGTCCAGCGAGCGCGCCGGCCTCCTCCCAATCTGGCCGCTCAACCTGGTCAACGGCGGCGGCGCGCAGGGCAGCCAGCGCGTCATCCAGACACTCTACCTGATCGAGGCAGGATTCAAGTCATGATTGAGACCGTCATGATAGACAACAAGCCGGTTAACCTGAGCCTCAACGCGGAGAGCATCACCCTGCCGGACGGCAAGCTGCCGGCGTTCTACACGGCAAAACAAATCAGCCGCAGCAAAAAAAGGTATTACACCCAGGCCGAGGGGTTCATGTTTTTTGACGACCAGCCCGGCGTCTCCATTGCCGCCCAGCTGGTGCAGTGGATCAATACCGATATTGCCACCGGCGAGCACCATATCTACATCCCGGGCGACCACACCATCTACCATGCCCACATCCAGGTCCAGGAAACCTACGTGCTGGTCGAGCGCGAAGAACTGCTGGAATTTGACAAGACCTTGAGCCTCATCAAAAGCAACCCCTTGCAGTCGCAAATCCATCGCTGTGGCCAGCTCAACCATGCCTTTGCCCAGCACCAGGTTGAAACCACCGACCTGTTGTTCAACCTGGACGGCAATAACACCAACCCGGCCTGGCTCAGGGCCGGTTACAGCGCGAACCAGGTCATCCTGGCCGGTGGCGCCGCCGTCGGCCTGCTGGTCGCCGCCGTCAGCTACGCCAACTTCCTGCAAACCCCGGAGCAACACCGGCCCGACACCACCGGGATACAGACCATCGTCATCCCGAAAAGCACAACCCGGATAGCCACCGACGTCGCCGCCCTGGAAAACCTGCTCGGCAGCCTGGAAGTATTCCTGGCTTACGGATTGAAAGACGTCAGCATCAGCCGGACCCAGGGCACAAACTACAGTGTCAGCGCCGGCGGCGACTACCGGCAGAGTTATCCGTTGAGCCGGCTCTACCAGCTGGCCCGGCAGGTGGACGCCGCCATTACCATCCAGGGACAAAGCTGGCTGTTGCGCGGCAACCTCTATCGCCCCTCCGAAGGGGAAGAAACCCCGCTCATTCCCCTGGAAACCAGTTTTCAGCAGTACCAGCAACTGGCCGCCCGCGCCGGCATGAAATTATCCATCGGCGGCCTTACCCGGCACCGCAACCGGGTTGCCGCCGGCATCACCCTGAGCATGGACTATCCCAGCCCCCAGACCATCCGCCACGCCGCGGCCTTGCTCAGGGAAAACCCGCTGCACGGCCAACTCAGCCAGGCCCGCCTGAGCATCGGCAACAATGCCGCCTGGCAGGAACTCATCCTGAGCATCAACGTCACCGGTCACTGATATGAAGACAAGATCATTCCTCACTGCCTTGACAAGGAAAACAGCCGTACTGCTGATCGGCGCAGTCATCGCCGGCCTCGCAATCTACGGCAGCGCGACTAAGACCATACCCGGCATGAGCCTGTTCCGGAACTCGCCACAAACCCCGCAACAAACCTTCGACGGCGAAGCGGGGGACGGGCTGAGCCTGAACGACACAGACGACAGCTTTGAACTGATGCTACCACCGCCGGGGACAGATTTGAAATCTGTCCCCTACTTAACGCCCACCGATGCAACCCCGGCTGCCGACCCGCCACTGTTGGGGACAGATTTGAAATCTGTCCCCGATTCGGAGTACAGCGACGCAACCCTGGTTGCCGACCAGGCGCTCACCGGGCAAACCGGCGCCGGCGCCGAGGCTGGCGACACAATACAGGACCTGTCCACCAGCGCAGATACGCCGGCTGCCGACCCGCCACTGTTGGGGACAGATTTGAAATCTGTCCCCCATCCGGTGTCCGGCGACGAAACAGAAGCCCGGCAGGAGAATTGTCAATACTGCAATAAGGACGAGCAATTGATCGTTGACCTCAACTATTACCGGCAGCTGCTCAACATCCTCAAACAAATCGACCAGGACCGTAACAGCATCGACCCTGACATGCTCGACGCGGTACACCGGAGCATCGCGCAAACCCGACCCGGCCTGGCCCGGATACTGGCAACAGAAGAAACGCCGGACCAGGTCATGCCGGGAGAACCTGCGGTCGAAGATCAACTCATCGCCGCGTTGCTGGAGGGAGATCCGCAACTACTAATGGAACTGTTAAGACAGGAACTGGCCGAGTCCGGCGCAGAGCCGGATGCCATGGATAAATTCCTGCTCCGGTTGCTGGAACATCAGCCGAACCTGCTGGTTGACGCGCTCGGGGAAACCGCGCCGGACAGTAACCCCCCGGAGCCCCAGCCGCGGCAACCCGAGCTTCCCGTCAGCGCCGGCATAGACGGCCTGTACCTGGCCCACGTGGACAACCGGGCCGGCGCGTCCGCCCCGGCCCGGGTGATCCTGGTGTCCCACGAACAACCCTTCACGCGTACCGAAGGCGGCGTCATCAGGCATAACGGGAAAGACTACAAAATCGTAAAAATCAGCGCCGGCAACGACCGGCGCCAGGTCACATTGCAGGATATGGGCAACAACGAAACCCACGTCATCCCCTGGCAATAACCGGCATGGCATTTTTCAACAACACGAAACACGCGAAAAAACGGGCGCTCCCCGAGTTCCGGCGCGGCGTCGCGCAACCGGACCCGGAGCCGTACACCGAAGTCATACGGGACTACCGGCAAATAGAACACCTGGAAATGACGAACAACCAGGCGCTGTTGCAGGAAATGCAGCGAATAAACGGGGAAGCGCCGGCGTTTATCACCGAGGAAGGCAGTCTCATCTGTATCGCCCGCAAGGACCAGGACAAACGTGAAGCCCTGGCTACCAAGCAGTTGATTGAAGCCGCGCGCAACGTACTGAAACAGGACCCGGTCATCCGCCAGACCACCCGTTCGGTGTTCGACTCCTTCATCCGCAAACACCGGGAAACGTCCCTGCAACAACAAACCCGGGAAAGCTCCGACCAGGTGAATGAGCTGCTTATCGACGCCATCGAAAAAAAAGCCACCGACATACACCTGGAAGTCATCAACAGGCAAACCAGGGTTTACCAGCGCATCTACGGCCAGTTGACCGTCTGCCAGAGTTTCGACAAGACCCAGGGCATCAAGATCATCGCGGCGATCTGGAACATGTACGTGAACCAGGCGTTCAGTCCCGCCGACGTGGCCAAGGACGGGCGCTTCGTATTCAACCACAAGGAGCAGAAATGGCTGTGCCGGGTCTCCTACGGCTACTCCAAAGTCACCGACCAGCGCAGCATGGCCATCCGCTTGCGCGACATGAATTACATCCCGCCGGTCGACACGCTGGGCTACCAGGACGAACAAAGGCGCATCATCAAGGAAGCCACGACCAGCAAGGGGATCACCTTGATCGTCGGCGCGGTCAACTCCGGCAAATCCACCACCCAGACCGCGATCATGAAGACCCGCCCGGCGCTGGAGAAAAATATCGAAATATCCGACCAGGTGGAAGTGGAACTGGAGAACTTCATCCAACTGCAACTGCCCATCGAAGGCACCAGGGAGCTGATCGAGGAAAACCGGGAAAAACTGCGCCGCATCACCACCCGGCACGACGTGGATTTTATCGCGATCAACGAGATTCGCGACGTGGAAACCACCAACATGGCCTCCAGCATGATGTTGCAAGGCGCCACCGGCATCGCTTCCATCCACGGCTCCAGCTGGGCCGACGCCGTCAACCGCCTGGTCTCCGCCACGGATCTCAACCTCAGCCCGGACATCCTGTTCTCCGAATCCTTCCTCAGCCTGGTCATCGTCCAGTCCCTGGTCGGAGTACTGTGCCAACACTGCCGGCTGAGCCGTCACCCGGACCCCTTCTGGCAGAAGCATTACCAGCGCGGGTTCGGGCCTGAAGCGGTCAACCGGGTGCGGTTCGTCAACAATGCAGGTTGCGCCAGTTGCCGGCGCAGCGGCATCCGCGGCCTTACCCTGGTCGCGGAAACCATCCCCATCACCGAGGCCAACCGCAACCTCCTGAAGGACACCACCAACCCGCAGGCCCTGCGCGACTGGATGCGCGACAACGGAATTCCCAATATCCACCAGCACGCCTACGGCAAAATCACCCGGGGCATTATCGACCCGCTCATGGCGCGGCGCAAAATCGGCGAGTTCAACCAATCCAACCTGTACGGCGACTGGCATGTTGCAGACACACCATAAACTCCGTTCCCTGTACCTGCGCAGCCTGTTTTTCAACTACGAGACGCGCAGCTATTTCTATACCACCTTGCAGGAATACGTGCGCAGCAGGTTCCCGTTGATGAACCTGTTCAACGACCTGCAGGAACAAAAAAACAGCCTGGCCGTCAAGGAAATCGCCCGCCTCAGCAAACAGGCCCTGCGTCAGAACCAGCCCTTTGCCAGCTACTACCAGGACAGCGGGCTGTTCACCGAACGCGAAGCCAGGCTGCTGATCCTGGGCGAACGCTATGACTGCATCGAAAACATCACGGCGTTATTGCTGGAGCAAAACCGGGAAGGCTCGCCCGTCACACAAATCATCGCGCCGTCCGGCCAATGGATAGCCATGTTCCTGATCCTCACCGTCATGTCGATTTACGCGGAACCCTACCTGAATCGGCTGACCGAAGGCTACCGGCTGTTCTTCGACTACGCCCTGTTCGTAAAACAATACTGGCCGCACCTGGGCGCAGCCGCGGCCGCCGTCATCGTCGGCTACCGCGTTGCCAGGGACCGGGCCACCGGCCTGCTGCGTACAATGTTGTTGCGGCTGGGCGCGTTTCGCATTCACGCCATCACCACGGAGCAGCAATTTATCCGGCTGGGCGAGAGACTCATCGAAACCAAACTGCCGGCCAACGAATTTCTGTCGCTCATGGAACAAATCTTCCGCCGCAACCGGCCGTTCCTGCTCACCCTGCAACAGGCCCGCGCCAGGCTGAAAGAAACCTCCCTGGTCGAGGTCCTGGAAAACATATTGTCCAACCAGGCCTGCCGGCACATCCAGGCCACCGCGCCCAACCAGACCAATGAAGAGATCGCGCGCGGCATGGGCGCGGCCTACCGCATCCAGCACATCAAACTGAACAGGTTGATCGGCGTGTACCGCGTCATCTGGCTGTTCGTCTTCCTGTCGGCCACCCTGGCCGTCACCATCCCCTTTGCCCTGGTTTCCATGGGCATGGGCATCCAGCAATAACTCACAGCGAGGTAAACATCATGAACCAGGTAGCAATCGTTTTCGGGCTTATCATCGCCGCCGTCGTTGCAGTCGGCGCGTTCCAGGTGATGGCGCCCCTGGTGACCAACGCGGAAAACCGCTCCATGGAAGCCGAGGTTATCAACCTCATTGCGGCGGCAAGGGATTATGTTGAAGTCAACAGAAGAATAGGCGCCGGTGTCACCGCCCATACGGACCTCACACAACTGACGACTAACGGCTACCTTGACTCCAATCTCTACACTAACGGCGTAAACCAGAGCGTCATCGGCACTAACATCTCCTCCAGTCTCGCCATAAATGCCAGCACCCGTGCTGTCACCGGCGGCCTCACTTACAACGCCGGCGACCAGGAAAGCTGCAACTGGCTTCGAGACAGGTCCCGGACCAACACCTGGCCAACTCGCGGCCCCGGCATTGACCCCACTGTTGCCACCGGCGCTACCGCCGTGACTTGTAGCGGTACCGGCAACGTCGACTTGACAATACCGATCAAGTAGCCATGACCGGACTGGTTTACAACTTCATCCTGGCGCTGGCCCTGGCTGCCGGCAGCGCGGCGCTGGCGCAGGCGTATCGCGACACCATCAGCTACGCCACGACCCTGGACGACATCCAGACAGGCGTCACCGACTATGTCGGAAAAAACTGCGCCGGCCTGAGCCCCGCCGGCATCACCGGCAGCGGGTTGCGCAACGGCGGCAACCTGCCCCGGAGCTTCAACGACCAGGGCAGCCGCTTCGAGTTCCCCCTGAACGACCACCCGCTGCTCACCATGCAGGTCAGGGACAACCCCGGCTACCAGGTTTACCTGGCTGCGCAGATGCACAACCGGGCCGGGCCGGGGAATGCCAGGACCTATTTGCCGCCGTTGCGCCACAGCTTGGCCGGCGCGGCCAATCCCGGCCACCAGCTGCTGGCCTACAATCAAACGCCGTCGAACTGTTACCCGGCAGGACCGGCGCCGGCGGCGCCGGACTGGACCGCGCTGTGTACGGCCATCACCAACAACCCCGCCAACCCCGTCACCTGCTGAGGGAACGCCATGTACGTCATACCCGCCATCTACTTCCTGCTGATTTTCAGCGCGCTGTCCACCACCCTGCAATTCAAGATAGCGGAATACCAGCGCAACACCCTGCCGGACCGGGTGCAACACAATATCACCCAACTCGCCCTGGCCTATTACCGGCATTACACGGACGCGTTTGACCGCACCGGCAGGATCGGCGCGTACCCGGCGGACATTGACGATTTAACCACGTCCACCCCGCCGTACCTGAGCTTCTTCAATAACGAAACCGTGCCCGGCAGCGCCCGGAACCGTTACGAAGTCAGGCACAGCGGCACCACGCCGGCAGCGCCGACCCTGGAAATCAGGTACGAGGCGGACAGCGAGGGCGAGGCGGCGCGCATCGTCAACCGCCTGGGGCCGGTTGCCGACATGGTGGCCACGCCGGGCCTCACGCCGGCGCAAAACAGGACGGTCAGGATTACGTTTGCCGACCCCCTGGATATCAGCCTGATGACCGCTTTCCTGCGCCGCGACGGCAGGGACCCCATGCTCGGAGACCTCAACATGAATAGTAACAACATAACCGGGGTCGCCATCCTCGATGCTACTACGGTCAACGCCGAAGTCATCGACGTCACTATCCCCGGCCCCCCGGTCGGCACGATAAAAACCGAAAACATTGAAAGCCTGACCGGCACCTTCGACGACATACTCATCAAGCCGTAACGAGGCCGACAAGACAAACCCTCAACCGGAGATAAAAAAACGAAACTGATCGGGGACGGACTTGAAGTCCGTCCCCAACCGGAGACCCTTACCTTCAACCGAAAACAAATACAACCATGGACAGACAACATCAAATCAAGCGGCTCGCCGGCATCCTGTTTCTTGCCGTCCTGCCCCTGCTCAACCCCGCTCACGGCGCGGACAAGAATACCCGGCAAACCAGTCCTGACGGGGACGAAGGCTATTTCGGCGGCGGCAGCCCGGGCAATACCAACGCCATGATCCTGTGGCCGCGGGACAGCAATAATATCGTGCGCAAATACCGGCCCGCCGGCAGCGCCGCGGCCAGTCCGCTGGCCTTCAAGCTGTGGGTAAGCCCGGGGCGCAGCGGGGGGGTCCCCGTGAACCTGAAAACCGCCGGCGCGTTTTGCGGTTTTCTGCAAAACATAGACAACGACCCGGACAAGGGCGCCTGCATTTGCGAAGACGACCCGGACCGGCCCCATACCGGCGCGCGCCTGGGCGCTTGCGCCGGCGTTAATTTCCCGGCCTGCAACCCGGTTGCCTGTGCGCCCGGCAAGACGGCTGAGACGCCGGAACCACCCGGGGAACCGGACCTCGAACCCTGCACTGAAAGCGCATGGGAAACCGGCGAGTGGAAAGGCAGAACGGCCGCGGAAATCTGTTTGGGAACAACGGAAACCCGGACCCGAACGGTCACGAAGACAGACCGGCGTTGTGTCGGCGGGACCCCGCCGCCTGATCCAACCAAAGAAGTAGCAGGGACAAAAACCACGGGCGAGTGCGCGCCGCGAGGCACATGCCTCCCGAGTGGCTGGTCGCCCAAAACAAACCGCGTCTGCGCGGGAAAGACGTTCAGGCAAACAAGAGAATACTGTCAGAACGGCCGCCAGCGCCGTGAATCAAGAAGCGCAACCGGCACAAAATACTGCCGTCCGCCGGGCCCGCCGGAGCCGGCGCCGGTCTCCAAACCGAAATGTCAATGGAGCGCGGGAACCTGGACGCCGGACCGCTCCACCGTATGCGCCGGCGAACCCCTCACGCAAACCCGCAGCGTCAGAAAAATCTCGGCCTACTGCGACGGCGGCGACAAACCCAAATCATCCCGGCTAACAACCGGCGCGAAACCTTGCCCTCCGCCGGCCCGGCCCGACCCCGGACC
>JAPOQU010000020.1 GCA_026710545.1 Gammaproteobacteria bacterium
AACACAGCGACGAGCTCACGGAAGTAAAAGTCGAGGTTGCCGCCCTCAAGGCCACGGTGGAAACCTACTTCCGGGTCCGGGTGGACCCACCCCCGCAGGCAGCCGTAGCGGACGACCCCGAGGAATACGGCTCAAATTGATTCGCATAAGAACGCATAAAGAAAAATGTGCGAAACAAATTTGACACTACCCTACTTACTACATCAGCGTCAGCGCTTACCGGAACAATCCGAACCTGGATAATTCAGGTATGTACACGGTTTCGGTCACAGGGGTGGTAATTGACCCCACCATGGGCATGGGTCTTACGGGTACCGAGCGTGTAATGGCAGATGATACTGCTGACCCTGCGGTACCGTACGCCTCCGGCAACGACAAACTGACCGGCACTGATGCCGCTGAAACTATCAACGGCCTCAGCGGTGACGACTCATTGTACGGCTTGGGCGGCGACGATGTGCTCAACGGCGGCGATGATAACGACCTGCTGGTAGGCGGCTACGGCGCCGACATGCTGACTGGCGGCGATCATGGAGAAAAAGGCGATACTCTGTCCTACGAGCATTCCGACGACTGGGTCAGGATAACATTGAATGACACTGGTGCAGCTACAGCCTCCAGGGGCCACGCTTCCGGCGATATGGCTACCAACTTCGAAAATGTTACAGGGTCGGCTTCTCATGATGATCTGACCGGTAATGTAAATAACAACATTCTCAAGGGTCTTGCCGGTGATGACGATATAGATGGCGCCGGAGGTAACGACACGATAGAAGGCGGCGCGGGAGACGATAAGTTGGATGGTGGTTATTCCGATGGGGGTACTCCAGCACAGGGGCGGTTCAGACGGGGAAACCCGTTTGGACTGGCCCCTGTTTTATTTCTGCCTTCCTTTTTGTGATGGGTCGTCTATCAGGAAAAGATCCTGTAGGCAATCGCAAGGACAAAGGGATAAAGGGAAAACACAGCGAACTTCAAGACCTTCAGTTCGGCGTTCATATCAGAGCGTAGCCCCTGTATGTCCGATTTCGTTGTAACTCCTAGCTCCTGCATCTCCGATTTCAATTCAGTACGCAGTTCCTGCAGGTCGGTTTTCGTTGCCAGGTTGTCGGTGACAGGCATGACGCCTGCTGCGGCCTTCGCTTTCTCTTCGGACGTTCCGGCTTCCACCAGGGCTTCGTAGATTTCGGCAATCATCATGCTCATGCTCTCTCTCCATGTATGTTTATCAGATGTCTATTATGTTATCAACGCGGGTAACCGTATTCAAACAGGAGTTCAACGTTTCATGTGAGTTTTGTCACAAATATCGAAAAAAAACCGTTGACGGTCTCCATACGTATATTTTACAGTGAGTGTCACTCGAAATTAAGGGAACAGGCGAATCAGGACATACAACATGTCTATGGAAATAATAACCATCGTCAGCCTCGGCTTAACGGTAATCACTGTCGGCATCATGCTGGCCGGCCTTATTCTGACTGGCCAACGCACCCTTCGGGCAGAGATGAATGGCCAGCGGGGAGACATACAGTCCTTGCGAGGAGAGCTGCATGCCCACCGGGAGGAGACCCAGAGAGAATTCAAGAGCGTGCAGGAGGAGATAGGCGGTTTGCGGGAACGCATGGCGCACGTGGAAGGACTGCTTGTGGCGGGAAGCCGGGGTCAGGTCGCACGATGCACGGCGTAATTTGGGACACCCATAAATTAGCGGTAATTCTGCACCAGCAAACTGTAATTCAGGAGAGTAATCCAGGACACCCATAAATTAGATAGATGCGCTGAGGGTGTCCTGGATTACTCGAGAGGTTGTGCCGGTGTTCAGCGCGTATTGTATTTTCCTGTTTCTTCAGCCACGCGTCGGCCGGTGATGGCCTCACGCAGGCCCTCAAGCAATCCTTCCAGGTGCGCCATGCGTTCCAGTAAGCTGATTATTGCTTCCCGCTGGGCCTGCATGTCCTCTCGCACAGCCTTGAATTCTGTCTTCGTCTCCTCCCGCTGGGCCTGCATCTCCACCCGCTGGGTGCGCTGACCATTCAGAATAAGGCCGGCCAGCGCTACGGCGGTGCTGATGATGGCTATTAATTCCATTGACATGCTTTCCCGTCTCCTTCTTTGTTGATGAAACACCAGGGTCGATTATAACCTGCCTGGGGGGCGGAGTGAGATATTTTTTGGAGAGGCTGTGAGTTTTCTCACAAATCTGATCAGATTTCGCTTTGCGGCAGACGGGGGTTTTATACAGTCAACGACGGCAATTTGGGACACCCATAAATTAGGCAGAATCGTAGTATTAATCCAGGCATCCACAAATTGCAGAGCGGTAATTCAGAACACCCAACCCGCGCCGCCTGCTATACTATGGATATGTCCCCGGAACTCATCGGTACTATCTCCATCGGCGCGGGTCTGGCCGCGATTATGGTCGGCCTGTTCGCCTGGCTGCGGCAGGATATAAAAGAGCAGGGCAAAGAGATTAAGCAGCAGGGTCAGGAACTTCGTAAAGAGATTAAGGAACAGGGACAGAAACACAGCGACGAGCTCACGGAAGTAAAAGTCGAGGTTGCCGCCCTCAAGGCCACGGTGGAAACCTACTTCCGGGTCCGGGTGGACCCACCCCCGCAGGCAGCCGTAGCGGACGACCCCGAGGAATACGGCTCAAATTGAT
>JAPOQU010000021.1 GCA_026710545.1 Gammaproteobacteria bacterium
CCCTGAGCCAGGGCCGAGGGGCCGCCCGCGGCGCGGGCGGGGCAACCCCGGGCCGGGCCCTCCGGGGGCGAGACCCCTGTGAATATGATGGACAAGCCGCTGCGCGCCTTGCCCACATCCCCACAGGCGCAACAGCAGCAACAGGAAGATCGATTCAAGGGGATTCTGGCGGCCTGAACTTCAACCGGAATACACCTTAGCTCAGCCGCCAGGCTGTCCGAAAAGGTGGAGCCACCTCAGCCGTACCGTACCGCGCGGCATCGAGTTGACCTCGCATAACCTCCGTTGTCCGGCTCGGAGGAACTCCTTCCAATCAAACCTATTTCCACGTCATGTGACCAGAACCTAAACGCACACATTAGGGAAACTGACGATTGAAACTATGCCAAGCCACTAGAGTTGCTCACATGTGGCAGTTGCTGACCACCTTGGTGGAGAAGCACCGTGGCCCACTGTGGCCAGCTCCAGTACCGTCGTACTCTGTGTATTGGGTTGGGGACACCTAGAACAAGAGCTCCATTCCCCAGTGCAAGCACTGCGAGCGCCGGCAGGACGGCGCCGAAGAAGGGATAGCCAGCGCCGAGACCATCATGACAAATTTGCACGAACAGCAAGCACTTCCACGGACTAGCGTTCTGAGGGGCAAGGCTTGGCGTTGTCGCTCCCGCATGTTCGTTGTATGTTATGCGGAGATAACCGCGAGATGCACAACACGCTGCCGAGCCAAGAGAAGCACGCAGGAATGAGCAGCGAAAGCAAAAAACGATTGTCGGGAGAGTAGATTACGTGTTTGATGGGGTTAGCGAGAGCCGTGATGTTGATTTGGGAGACGACAAGTGATTTTGGATATCGGAATGGTTCTTGCAGCTGCCTTCGGGCCAGTGCTCACTATGCTGCTGACCACTTGGCTTTCTCGACGCCGGCATGCACTACGATGGGTAGTCTTGCCCCCGAAGTCAATGATGCAAATTGCGGACGAAATCGCAAATGACTTGAATGTTACCTTTAGTGGTAGGACAATTACCAATCTTACGAAACTAACCTTCATCCTTCACAATATAGGCCGCGAGCCCATAGGTCGCGAAATGGTGGTTGAGCCAATTACCTGGACGGGTCCGGGGGTGATTCTTGATGTCAAGATTCTTGCTTCGATACCGCCAGTTAAGTTAGAAGCAGTCCATTCTGACACCAATGTGGTATTGTCTTGGGATCTCTTCAATCAAAAGTGTAAGGCGTTGATCGAAGTTATATGCGAGTCGAAGTCCGATTCGGAACTCAGTGACGTAGGACATGTAACATGTCAAATTAGAAGAATTCCAGAGATAAGTATCAAATTCATTGCCGATACAGATGAGATAGAACTGCGAAACAGGATAAGGAGAGATTACGCCCATTTCCCGAAAGTCTTGCGGATGCTGACGTTGCCAACTATGAGCTTATATCTATGGCGTCATAAAGCATATATGATTGCAAGCTACCTCTGTCTTTACTTTGGATTTGTGGGGTATGTTTTCGCGACGTCAGCTGTAAATGTTCAGACGCAGTGGGCTGTCGTTGTAGGAATCTTGGTCTTCTCAATATCCCTTGTTGCCTCCGTGTATATGTTCCACAATCCTTATGCAAAACTTCTTCGCGTTCGATCACGTCGGCGCATGATCAGCAGCCAAGAGCCTGGCCCATAATGAGTTGTTATTTTCAAGGTCTTGCCAGCCGCCTGGCCAGGAGTTGAACGCTCGCGATGAAGAGCCAAGCCTGGACCGTAGCAATGGTTGCCTCGAAGTCTTTGGCCAGCCTTCGATTGCGGTTCAACCAAGCCAACGTGCGCTCAACAAC
>JAPOQU010000022.1 GCA_026710545.1 Gammaproteobacteria bacterium
GGTAACAGGTAGGGTTGGTTGCGGTCGCCTTGTACAAAGTTTTGCATCGGAGAGTAGCCTCTATCGCAGGTGGAGTGTTATCATCAAATCGTGTTGTATATTATACCCCTGTCCAGACCCTAAGTCCGACAGACTGCTAGCCCGGATTTCGCTGTCCGGTGAAATCGGACCGTTGGGTGATTTTTGATCGATCCTGTCATTTAACGGTAACATAGTTCCTGTTAAATTGACGCATGTTAAGCCGTCAGGCCGCGCTTATGAAAGGCAAGATACTGCTTGTTGAAGATGAGGCTCCCATCAGGGAATTTCTGGGATACACTCTCATGAAGGAAGGTTATACCCTGAGATCGGCGACGCCTTCGGCGGACGCGACCATACCACTGTGCTGCATGCCCACAGGAAGGTCGCCGAATTGCGGCAACACGACAACAGGATTGAGGAAGACTACAAAAACCTGCTCAGCATCCTGACGATGTAGCATCAGCCTGGTGGAACATCAGTCGGGGGTATTGTTTTTTTCCGCAGATGACGCAGATTAATTTTTTCGGGTTGCAATCATGTCACTGTTGCCAGTAGTACCGCTCCCGCGCAGGCCTGTCCCCGCACGCCGTAAGCGGGGGCCAGAGTCCGGTGAACGCACATTCCTTGTAAGGGGACCCTGCTTACGGGGGACGTACCCGCGCTTACAACATGCGGGGGCCTGCTTAAGCCTGTCCCCGCGAGCCAGGGGTCGCTACGCGGGAATGACCCTGCTGGAACTGGTCGTTGCCATAGCGATTTTCTCACTGGTGGCCGCCGCCGCTTACGGGGCGTTGAGCCAGGGGCTGGTTGTGCAGGACCGGTTGCAGGAGCAAAGACGTTTCTGGCAGCGGCTGGAGACGGTCTTCAACCTGGTTCATGCCGACTTCGAACAGGCTGTGGACCGGGCGCCGGGCGCCGCCGGCCAGCCCTTTAACGGTCATGAATATGGTAATTCCGCGGCTTATGAGAACGTGCTGGAATTTACCCGGAGCGTGAATGCCGATTTTCACGCGGGGCCGGCCAGCCCGTTCCTGCGCGTCGGCTACCGCCTTGACGATGGCGGGCTTTACCGCCGGACCTGGGCGCGACTCGACCGGCCGTATGGAATGCCGCCCCGGGACAACCTGCTTCTGGAAGGTATCGGGGATATCCGTCTGCGCTACCTGGCGGACGCCGGCTTATGGCTGGCGCGCTGGCCGCCACCGATGAATATCGGAGGAACGCAAGATCTTCCCTCCGCGGTGGGGACGCCTCGCGAGTCGCAGGGACTCGCTGGTAACGACGAAGCTCTTCCCCGCGCGGTGGAGCTGACTATAGAACTGGAAGACGCAGGCGCTTACAGGTGGTTGTTCCATGTTGGACACCCACGCTAGTACTCTTTCCAGGTGATATTGACATGTTCAGAGCCACACAGCGGCGTCAAGACAAGGCGCAGCCCGCAGAGAATGGCGCGCCATTCCCGGCGCGGCGTGCCTTGCGCTCAACCGCTTCCCGACCCGCTGAACATGTCAATATCACCTGGAAAGAGTACTAGTTTGCCAGTGAGGGGGGGCGCGCAGACCCCGGGGACGGACTTCAAGTCCGTCCCCGCCCCCCCCGGCGCGCGCGGGGTGGCGCTGGTCACGGTACTGCTGGTCCTGGCAATATTATCGGCGATAGTCGGACGCCTGAGTTTTTCCAACCAGGTCTGGATACGCCAGGTGGGGAACGGCGCGGATTTCCTGCAGTCTGCGCTGGCCGTGCGCGCGGTTCAGGACTGGGCGGGCCTTATCCTGGACGAGGATGATCGTGCTTACGACAGCTTCCAGGATGCATGGGCGCAGACCCCGGCGCCGTTGCCGGTCGGTCGCGGCTTTGTACGGGGCTATGGGGAAGGCATGGAAGACATGCAGGCGCGCATCAACCTGAATAACCTGGTGCAAGAGAACAGGGTCAACGCGCAAGCCAGGAAAACGCTCGAACAACTGCTGCGTATCCTGGAACTGAATCCGGGCATAGCCCAAGCGATTGTTGACTGGATGGATACAGGCGGTGACGTCTACGGCCCCTGGGGCGCCGAAGATGGTTACTACCTGGGTATGAATCCGCCTTACGTTACCGCCAACAAGCCCTTGAATGACCCCGCAGAACTGCGCCTGGTGCGCGGCGTGGACAGGAAGGTATGGTACAAGTTGAGACCGCACGTCAGCGCGCTGCCGCCGGATGTGAAGAAGATCAATATCAATACGGCCAGCCGGGAGGTGCTGGCGGCAGTCCTCACCAGCCTCGGGCTGGCGCAAGCGCAGGCATTGATGAAAGCCGAGCAGTTGAGGGGGAAAGCCAGACAGGAACCGTTCAAATCACAAAAAGATATCCAAGATTATTGTAAAATGGAGCAGCTGACACCCGATTGTGAAACCCTGAAGCAGTTGCTTGACGTCAAGACTGAGTTCTTTCTCGCCCACACCCTGGTAGAGACCGGCAATGCCCGGCGGCGCACGGCAACGCTTTACAAGCGTGCAGAGGACGGCGTCTCGGTGCGGGGTCACTGGCGCGAGTATGATTAGCCTCTTCGGGACAATTTTTTCACAGGATTCCCGCCTGCGCGGGAATGACGAGGGGGGATGCGGGAATGACGAGAAGGAGACGCGGGAATGACGGATGAGCGCAATGACTACTGGTGGGTCCAGTTGCGCCGGCAGGGCCTGTATTATGCCAGGCGCGCGCGCGCGGAGGACGTTCCGTTACAGGAAGGGGAATGTCCTGACTGGGAGTCCCTGCCGGCCCCGCCCGGCGCGCGCATACTGCTCTGTGCGCCCGGCGTCCGGGTGCGCATACATTCGGTCAGCATTCCGACGCGTCACCGGAAACGTTTTTTTGCCGCCTTGCCTTTTGCGCTTGAAGACAGGTTGTTCCGGACGCCGGAGGCATACCATTTTGTGCCGCTGACAAGACCTGCCGGCAAGGACGGGACTCCGGTCGCAGTGGTGGAACACGAACAGGTGACGGCGTGGACCGCGGCCGCACAGGCGCGCGGCCTGCGTCTCGACCTGTTGACGCCGGAGTACCTGCTGTTGCTGGAGCCCGCGCCCGGCGCCTGGTTCCTGGATGCCCTGGAAAAGCCGTTATTGCTGCGGTTTCCCGCGGCAGCCGGCGGCGCCGCGCTGGATGAGGACGTTGGCGCGCAACCTCCCGCCGGATTGCAGCTTGCCCTGGAACATTCCCGGCAGCCCCCCGCCAGGCTGGAAGTGCGGGTGCGCGACCGGGAACAGTACGAACTGGTGGGGAACTGGCTGGACTGGCTGGCCGAGCGTGGCATTGACCTGGCGCGGACGCAGGCGGACCTGTCCCGTCCCGCCTGCCTGGCGCGGCAGCCCGCTCCGCCGGAGCAGGTGAATATGCTGACGGGAAAGTACCAACCGGGCCGGGACAGGTTACTGCAGTCACGCCGGTTCATTCCGTCCGCGGGCCTGGCTGTGGCCCTGGTCCTGGTATTGACCGCGCAGTGGTTTGTTGAGTATTCCCGCATACAGGCACAGCATGAGCGCCTGACAACCGCTATCGAAACTGCCTACCGGCAGGCTTTCCCCGACGCCAGGCGCCTGGTCAACCCGCGCCACCAGATGGAACAATGGCTGAACGCCGCAGCCAGGCCGGTCACCGGTGGACGGGAACAGGGTATTGATATCCTGTTCTGGTTGGAACGGCTGGCGCCGCTGCTGGGCAACAGCGCCGGTGCGGGTCTCACGGCATTCAACTTCGACGGACGACAACTGGTCCTGGATTTGAGCCTGCCGGACTTTGAGGCGTTGGAAGCGCTGCAAGAGCAACTGTCTGCTACCGGACTGAAACCGGAAGTGGAAAACGCAGAACTCAAGGACGACAGGGTGGTAAGCCGCATGCGTCTGGCAGGGCGATCATGAGCTGGTGGCGGCAACGCAGCGCCAGGGAAAGGCTGGGCCTGGTGGCTGCAGGCGTACTGCTGTCGGCTGTTGCGCTGTTGCTGGCGCTGGAACCGCTGCTGGAGCAGCGCCGTCGTTTGTCTGCCGAATTGCCGGGTTTGCAAGAGGACCTTGCCTGGATGCAGGCCCACGTTAACCAGGTCGAAACGCTACGCAAGGCAACTGCGGCAGGTGCGCGGGAACAAGCGCAACCGGCGCTGTCTGCGGCACGGGTTGAAACGTTGCTGCACGAAGCCGGCCTGCGCGAGCAGCTGTCCGCCATGCAGCCCGGGGCCGGGCAGGGCGTAGCGCTCAGTTTCGACAAGGTCAGTTTTCCCGACCTGCTGGCGCTCATTGCCCGGTTGCAGGATGAAGGTCATGCCCGCGTGACCGGAATGCGTGTGACCAGCCTCCGGGATCGCAACGGGCAGGTCATGGCGGAAGTGACATTGCTGCCCAGGTAGTCCGGTAGCGAGGGCGCATCACTTGGCAATATCAGGTTGAAAGAGTACTAGTCCGGCTGCCTGATAAAGCCTTCCAGGGTTGCCAGTGTCAGCGCCTCGGGCGCGGCGCCGACCCTGACCGTTATGCGTCGCAGTCGCGGCTCGCTGGTGGCGCTTACCTCTTCTTCCCAGTACCACGTCCTTCCCGCCATCTCTTCGCGGCCCCGGTACACCTGCGTTTCCGGCCACTGCCGTCCGGCCTGGCGCAGGACGACGCGGTTGTGCGCTACCCATCTTGCCAGCACCCTCTCCGGCAAGGCGCCGGACAAGGCGGCGCTCATGTTAAGCGCCTTCCAGAAGCCGGCCAGGGCAAATACCATGACCGTCAATGCAACCAGAACTTCCAGCAGGGTAAAGCCGCGCACAGGATAATGGGCAATTTTACTGATGGCGCACCTCCGCAGCGCCCACGGAACCCATGGACAACGTGCGCCGGCGTTCTCCCTCGACCAGCGTCAGGCTGAATGCATCCTGTGCGCCCGTGGGGAACAGGTATACCTGCCCGGAACCCGCGACAGGTTGACCGTTGATAGTGAGTTCGGCTATCTCAATGCCCGGTGGTAACCGGGTTTCTGTAAACGGCGGATTGTTCAACGGAATAAATTCCTCGTCGCGGCGATACCGGAAGCGGACTGTTTTCTCCGCCGGGTCAACCTCCAGGCGCCATGGTCGGGACGTGAGCACGGCCTCCTGCCTGGCTTGGTTGAGAGTCAGGCACAACCTGTCGGCGGAGTCAGCCAGCCCCCCGCCGCGCGCGCGGTCAAGGCCTGGCGCAACCAGGCTCAGCAGCACGCCGATGAGCATGATCACAACCAGCAGTTCAAGCAGGGTGAACCCCGCGTTTCCCGCCCGCCCGGTTGTTGCTGTCGGAAGCAATATCAGGTTGAAAGAGTAATAGTTGCCGGCAGGTTTGTGTTAAGGTTCCTTATAAGTCCCAGGACCCGATATCATCCTCATCGCCGGGGCGTTTGTTTGGGCCGGGACTGAAAACATCCACTTCGGCGCGCGCGCCGGGCTGCAAATACAGGAATTCGCTGCCCCAGGGGTCCAGGGGGATCTTGTTCATATAGAGGTTCCAGTTTTCCGGCCGCGGTTGCAGGTCCGGGGTCGCTACCAGCGCCTCCAGGCCCTGGTCCGTTGTCGGATACCTGAAGTTGTCCAGTTTATACATGTCCAGCGCCGAGGAGATGGCGCGGATATTGTTTTTTGCGGCGCTGATGCGCGCCTGCTCCGGCCGGTCCATCACCCGGGGGATGACGACCGCGGCCAGAATGCTGAGGATAACCACCACGACCATTAATTCAATCAGGGTAAAGCCTCGTTGCCGGTCACGGCGTGCGGGGGAACGCGGGACGGAATATTTACGGGAATGTTCTGTCATAACACAACCTCACTTCAGAGACCCACCAGTTGGTTCATTTCAAAAATGGGCAGCAGGATCGCCAGCACGATAACCAGCACGACCGCGCCCATAACCAGGATTATGAGAGGTTCGAACAGGGCTGCGGCGGCGGTCAGCACGGTCTGCAGTTCGTTCTCCTCGTAGGAGGCGGCGCGCGCCAGCATATCATCGAGCTCCCCGCTTTCTTCACCCGAAGCCAGCATCTGGATCAGTAACGGCGGAAACCAGCCACAGTCATCCAGGGCCTTGTGCAGGCGCCCCCCCTCGCGCACGCGCACAGCGGCGCCGTCCACTGCCGCACGCAGGGGAATGTTGATGATCATCCTGCCGCTTATCTCCAGCGCTTCGAGCAACGGGACGCCGCTCTTCGTCAGGATGGCCAGGGACCGGGTCAGCCTGGCCGCATGCAGCATGCGGGTTATCCTGCCGAGAAAGGGCATATCGAGCAGCATGCGGTCAACGCGGGCCCGGATAACCGTCCGGCCCAGCAGGAAACGCCCCAGCAACAGGGCCAGCGCAGCCCCGAGGCAAAGCAGCCAGCCGAAATCACGCAGTGCCTGGCTGCTGGCGATCAGGGCGGTAGTCAACCAGGGGAGAGACTGGCCGGTCTGCTGGAAAACCCTTACGACTTCCGGCACGACGTAGATCAGGAGCACGGCCACAACCAGCAGTGAGACCAGGGTCAGGATCGCCGGGTAAATCAACGCCGTGCTGAGTGACTGGCGCAGTGCGCGACGGGCTTCGGTGTAGTCCGCCAGGCGTTCCAGCACCTCTTCCAGGCGGCCTCCTGCCTCGCCGGCAGCGACCATGCTGCAGTAGAACTCCGGGAACACGCCCGGATAGACGGACAAGGCCTCGTTCAGGGAAGCGCCTTCCGTAATGCGCGCGCGCACGTCGGCAAGGATGGCCTGCAGTCGCCGCGCGGCCGTCTGCGCGCCCAGGGCGCGTAACGATTCGTCCAGGGGCATGCCGGCGCGCAACAAGGTGGCGAGCTGGCGGGTCAACAGGGCCAGGGCGGCGGCGGAAATACGCCGGGACGGGTTCAGGCCGGCCGGCGTTACAGCCTGTTCCCGGACCCCATGCACTTCCACCGGGTACAGCCCCAGGGTACGCAGGCGGGACCGGACCTGGCGCGCGGAATCACCGTTCAGCACACCTTGACGGGTGCGACCGGCTTCATCAAGGGCAATGTATTCAAAGGCGGCCATTCCAGTACTCTTTCAACCTGATATTGCCATGTTCAGCGGGTCGGGAAGCGGTTGAGCGCAAGGCGCGGCGCGCCATTCCCTGCGGACTGCGCCTTGTCTTGACGCTGCTGTGTGGCTCTGAACATGGCAATATCAGGTTGAAAGAGTACCAGCAACCGGGAAGGTTAATGATGGGATACCCGGACGACTTCTTCCAGGCTGGTTTTGCCGGCCAGGACCTTGGCTACCCCGTCTGCGCGCAACGCAGGCATCCCATTCCGGATCGCCGCCTCGCGCAAGTCGTGTTCCCCCCGGTTGTCGTGGATCATGCCTCGCAACGCGTCATCGACGACCAGCAGTTCATAAATCCCGGTTCTGCCCTGGTAACCCGAGAACAGGCATGCGGCGCAGCCGCCCGGGTGGTAGAGGAAGACGTCTGCGTCCCCGGGTATTCCGAGCAGTTGCCGTTCGGCGGCATCGGCCGGCCGGCGGATACGGCACCCGGTACATAATCTTCTGACCAGGCGCTGCGCCATGGCGCCCAACAGGCTCGAGGCCACCAGGTAGGGTTCGATGCCCATGTCCACCAGGCGCGTGATGCTGCCCGCGGCATCGTTGGTGTGCAGGGTCGAGAACACCCTGTGGCCGGTCAGGCTGGCCTGCACCGCGACCTGCGCCGTCTCGATGTCGCGGATCTCTCCCACCATGATCACGTCCGGGTCCTGCCGGAGAATCGCGCGCAACCCCTTCTCGAACGTCATGCCGGTCTTGACGTTTACCGGGATCTGTCCGACCCCTTCAAGGTCATATTCAACCGGGTCTTCCACCGTGATGATGTTGAGGTCCGGGCTGTGAATCTGCTGCAGCGCCGCATACAGGGTCGTGGTTTTGCCCGATCCCGTGGGACCGGTCACCAGGAAAACCCCATGGGGGGAGCGGATCAGTTCGCTGAACCGGGAACGCACTTCCCCCGGCATGCCAAGCTGTTCCAGGGTGAGCAGCCCCTGTTCCTTTTCCAGGATGCGCATGACCACGCGCTCGCCGTAATGGGTGGGCAAGGTTGACACCCTTACGTCGACCAGCCGGCCGCCGATGCGCAGGCTGATCCTGCCGTCCTGGGGCACGCGCTTCTCGGCGGTATTGAGACGCGCCATCACCTTGACCCGGGCGACGATCCGGCCGGACAGAACCACCGGCGGCTCCACCACGTCCCGCAACAGCCCGTCCACGCGGAAACGCACGACCAGGCGGGCCTCAAAAGGTTCGATGTGAATATCGGAAGCGCCCTCTTCAACGGCCTGGGTCAGCACCGAGTTCAGCAGGCGTATGATCGGCGCATCGTCCTGGCTGTCGAGCAGGTCAGAGGTCTGCGGCAGGTCCCTTGACAGGGACTCCAGGTCTATGACCTGGTCCAGGCCCTGCACGGCGTCCGCAGCGGCGCCGGCGCGCTCGAACGCGCGCTGCATGGCCAGGTTGAACACGTCTTCCGGGATCATCACCGGCGTGAACCCGCCCTCAAACTCTGCCTGTGTCTCCAGCAAGGCGCTCCAGTCCAGGTCCGGGCGCACCCAGACGATAGTGGCATCATCGCTCCGGTACGCCGGCAATGCCCCGACGCGGCGCACCTGGCCGAACCCGAAACGCCCGGCCAGGTCCGGGTCCAGCATGCCGATATCGGGCCTGGTTTCGTAAGGCCAGCCCAACTGCTGCGCGCGCTCGCTGCCGGCGGGCCGGTTCATATTTCCTGTGCGTCGGCCGGGGCTTCCGTCTGTGACTGCCCGGGCCGGGTTTGTTCCGCGGGCGCGCCCGGTTGTGGTTCTGCCGGGCCCGCATCGTCAACAACAGTATCCCCCGTGATCAACTCCCATTCCTCCAGCATGGACTGTGCTTCTTCATTGTCCTTGAGCGCCTCCTGGTCGGTCAACCGGCCCAGGTATTCGTATTTGTCGCGGGTGGGCTCGTCCATATCCTTTGGCCCTCTTATTACCTGCGGACGCAGGAAAACCAGCAGGTTGGTCTTCTTGCGCGTGCGGTTTTTGTAGCGGAACAGTTGCCCGAGGATAGGGACGTCCCCGAGCAACGGCACTTTCTGCACATTGTTGGACAAGTCATCCTGTATCAACCCGCCCAGCACCACCATCTGGTTGTTCTCAGCGACGATGGTGGTGGACAGGGAACGGGTGTTGGTAACGATATCTCTGGCTTCCCCCCGCAGCGCCACATTGGAGACCTCCTGGAAGATTTCCATTTTGATGGCGCTGCCCTCCGTAATCTGTGGCTTGATCCGCAGGGTCAGGCCCACGTCCCGGCGCTGGATGGTCTGGAACGGGTTCTCCACGGCCGTGCCCTGGCTTATCTGGGAAAAAGAGCCGGTGATGAACGGCACGTTCTGGCCGACGACTATTTCGGCTTCTTCGTTGTCCATGGTCAGGATGTTCGGCGTGGACAGCACGTTGGCGTCGCTCTGGCCTTCCAGCGCCTTGGCCAGGGCATTGAGATTGTATACTTCCGTGCCGTCCGGCAGGGTGATAATGCCATCGACATAGCCGAAAGACAGGCCGGCGCCGGCGGCAAGCGGGTTTGCCAGAACCTGTGCCAGGTTGGTACCGGCGTTTGTTCCGAGGTTCGTCGCGCCGACGACCCCGCGCCGGTCCGCACGCACGCCGTCACCGATGCCGAACTGCACACCGATTTCCTGTGTGGTCCGGGCGTCAACTTCCGCGATCAGCGCTTCCACGTATACCTGCAGGCGGCGCACGTCCAGCTTCCTGATGACCTGTTCAAGAATGGCGAAATCCGACTGCGTCGCGGTGATTACCAGGGCGTTGGTTTCCGGGTCGGCCTTGATGGAGATCTCTTTTGACAGGCTGCCGCCCTCAGCGTCCGGCGCGTTGGTCAGGGAGCTCTCCAGCACCTCCACCAGGTTTTCCGCGCTGGCGTTCTTCAGGTAAATAACATGCGTGTTGCCGCGCCCGGACGACGGCGTATCCAGCGCCAGCGCCAGGTCCTTGATCTCCTTGCGGGTATCGGTGTCCGCCTTGATGACCATACTGTTGGTGCGCGGGTCGGCAATCACGACCAACCCGTCGCCGGGAGCGTCCGGTCCCCCGTTGTTCCGGTGCAGGCGGCTGAACAGCTGCGCCATTTCCTCCGCCGAAGCGTGGGTCAGGGTCACCAGTTCCACCTCGCCGGCGCTGGCCGGACGGTCCAGCCGTTCGATGATGTTCACCAGCCGCGCCACGTTGGCGGCCCGGTCGGTCAGGATGAGGGAGCCGGATTCGGCGTCGCCGGCGAGGTGGCCGTAGCCCGGGATCAGCGGGCGCAGCAGCGGCACCAGGCGCTCCGCCCGGACGTGCTCGAGGCGGATGACCCGCGTCACGATATCATCCCCGCCGGCCTCCCGGCCGGACGGGAATGCCCCGCCCAGCTTGCCTTTATCCTGCGGCACAATCTTGGTGACGCCGTCCGCTTCCAGGGTAACGTAGCCGTTCACCTCCAGCACGGACTGGAATACCCGGTAGGCCTCTTCCTCCGTCAACGTTTGCGGCGCCACCACGGTAACCGTGCCCTTGACGGCCGGGTCCACCAGGAAATTGCGGCCGGTAAACTCCGCCACGGCCTGGATCACGGCGCGCAGCTCGGCCTCCTCGAAATCAAAATTGATGTCCTGCGCGCGGCCTGCGGCGGAGACGGCCGCCAGGACCGAGCACAGGCACAGGCAGCGAAGCAATGGAAAAAAAACCGCCCGGGTAAGAGAAACCATGTTGAATTCCGGTTATTGGATGGAAAAATCGATGGTCACTTCCCGGCCATCGCGTAACAGCCCGACCTGCAGCGCATCGGCGGACTTGAACGACTGGTACGCAGCCAGGGCCTCCCTGTTGTTGCGCACGGAAACGCCGTTCACCGAGACGACAACGTCTTCCCGCAGCAGGCCGAGTTTGTCAAAGACGCTGTCAGGTTCAATATCGACCATGCGAAAACCCGCCTCATGGCCGTTTTTGTCCCAGTACGGCGCCGCCCGGGCCTGGTTCAGGACTTCCGGCAGGCGCTGCAGCTGCCGATCAAACAGGTTGCGCGACACGACCCGCTCGCGCGCATTGATCATGGTAATGCCTGCCGTTGCCCGGCGCCCGGCGAAACTGCTGCCATAGCGCGGTTCGGCCGTTTCCAGGGTCAGCGCCTCCGCGACGCCGTTGCGCTCCAGGATGACCCGGCGCGCCTCGATATGCGTGATTTCGGCGCCGGCGATTTGATTCCCGATCCGGTAGACGTCTTCCTTTTCGCCCCCCCGGGAAATCACCGCGAGCTTGCGCGTGCCGGAGCGGCTTGCCAGGATGCCTTTCAGGGTCAGGTCCAGGCCGGTTTCCCTGATTTCTTCCTCTCGAAACGCCGCTTTGCCCGGGTTATTTCCGGCTTCGCCGAACAAGGACAAGAGCGCGGGGGAAAGCCGTCTTCCCAAGCCGCCGCGTGCCGGCGCGCCCAACCCGGCCTGGGCCGGGGACAACGCGGCGACGGGCGCCCGGCTATCTCCCTGGCCCGGGCCGGGAAACAGCAACCAGACGAACTCGGCCAGCGCCAGCGCCAGCGCAACCACCAGCGCGGCCTCCGCGCCGCGGAGGGCGTAATACGGTGAAAACAAGGATTTCAGCGGAAACGGCATCATGAAAATTCACGCATTATGCATATCCTGTACCAACCAGCCCCCTCAATCCTGTATTCCGACGGCTGCATTTTATTCAAACCGGACAAGAAACAACGCCGTAGCGTAAGCCATGATTATTACAACAAGGTGACAGTTGGCGAAAGCCGATCCGGTTGAACAGTTGCCGCCGTTCAAATCGCCGCGGCCCGCGAGGCGCCAAGGCGCAGCAGTGAATCGCCGGAGCGAGTTCCGGCTGGCGTTGTCGATGGGCGCGTTCGCCCTGACGGTCATGCTCGGCTGCTTCGGGTTCATGTACCAGGCCAGCGCGGACTTGCGGGTAGCGATGGATGCGCAAATCACCGGCTTGCCGGAGCCTGCCCCCGCACGCCTGCCCTGTTTAATCCAGTCTGCCGGTCAATCCTTATCTCAGGTAGATTTCCACATTTGCTTTCTTAGCAGCTTTAACCAGATTTTTATCCAAAGACGCAAGTGGCAAACTCTCCCGGACAGCCAGTTCCAGGTAAGCGGCATCATAACTGCTGAGTTTGTAAGCATTCGCCAGCGCCAGTGTTCTGCTGAATGCCTGGTTTGCTGTCAGCGGGTCGACCTGGACGGGCAGCTTCTCCAGTTGTGAAATAAATTTCTCAACTTCAGCGATTGCGATATCTTTTCGCCTTTCAGCGCTCAATAACACGTTAACGGCCTCCAAATGCCATAGGTTTGGGACTATGGCCCTGTTATTTGTGAGGGTGTTCAGAACTGTCTCAGCGTAGTTCTGGTCTGCCGGTTTCTCACTTTCCAATAACCAGCGCATAGTTACTGAATTATCCAGTACAAAATTCTTCATTTCCGGCCGCTCTCTTTCAGGTCGGCCAGGGTCTTGTCAGACACAGGGTGTTTCTTTGCCTGCATGATATTGTTGATGGCAGTTTGTGCCTTCAGAAGGGCAGACGCACGGCTTGGCACCAAGTCTGCGATTGGTTTGCCTCGGTTGGTTATGGTAAACATCTCTCCTGCTTCGACACGGCGTAATATTTCGGGGAGATGGGTTTTTGCGTCATAAGAGCCAATTTGTTTCATCGTGAAATATCTCTACTATGGACTTATAGACCAGTCTACAAGTCTATAGTAATAATTTCAAGCCCTGTTTTTTTACTTCACCGCATTTTTCCGAAATTAATAGCAATCGTCACACCCTCTCCTGGTAATTGAGTTTGCCGGCGTAATGCAGTACCGTGTTGCGCGGTCTATCATTAAAGGGAGACGTCATGATTGTTGCCGGCGCCCGCAAGGCTACCAGGACATTAGTGAATAACGGGTTCAGCGACACCCGCGCGGAATGTCTTATCAACACGTTCGTCACAAACACGCGCGTGAACGGGCTCGATGACCGGAACGGGCGGGTCATGGCCGAATTGAAACTGCTTCCCGGGTAACCCTGCAACGAACCGGGGTGAGGGGGAAACAGGAAGCACGTGGACAGACGCTGGATGTACCTTGGCGCAACGGCCCTGGTGGTTTTTCTGGGCGCCTTGCTGCTGCGCGCGCCCGCAGCCTGGATACTGGCAGGCGCCAACCGGCTGCTGCCGGTTGAAGTCGGCTGGACCGGCGCCGAGGGCACGATTTCCGGTATGGCCATCCGCGGGTTGACATTCAGGCTGCCGGGGGGGCGCCGGGCCTATCTCAGCAAGGTTACACTCGACCCTGCATTCCTGTCGTTGTTCGGAGGAAGGCTGGGACTGGATTTCCGGATCGATGACGGGGCCAAAGCGCTCTCCGGCTCAGCCGGTTTCGGCCTGCATGACTGGCGTCTGGAGGAAATTGACGGGGAACTGCCGTTGACGGCGCTGTTGCCGACCTTCCCCGAACTGGAGATAGCGGGGCTTGATGGCGGGTTGGCGGTACGGGGCGAGGCTGTTTCGGCAGAATACGGCTCCCTGCCGGATGCCGGCCGGCTGACAGTGGATTTCGAGGATATCCGCGCCGTATGGTTACCAACGGACAGACCCCTGGGAAATTACCAGGTAGAGCTGCAGGCCCTTGAGCAGGCAGGGATCACCGGCGAGGTCAGGACGCTCGACGGCCCGGCTTTGCTCTCCGTGACCGGACAATTCATACAGGAACCCTCAGCGCAGACCCTCAGGTTCCGGGGCGTGGGCCAACTCTCCGCAGATGCACCGGTACCGTTGAGACGAATTCTGCCGATCCTGGGGCGCGCCGGCCAGGATCGCGTAGCCATGGAATGGCAACTCGCTCTGGACTGACCCGGACAAATTCCTGCTCCTTCCCGCCGGCCTGCGGGACCGGGGATGGACCCCCGCAGACGACGTGCGGGGGCATGCCTGAAGGCCGTCCCCTGCTACGCGTCACATCCATGTCATTTAACTTTCGCCGGAATTTCATGGAAACATCGCCGGATTGTCACATACAACTTCCAGACTAGTCCCCGCAATGAAAAGAACCAAAAATCCGGCAACCTGGCTGACAGGCATAATGTTTTTCCTGTGCAGCGCGACTTCTGCGTATGCATTTGATGAACTGGTGATCTATGTGTTCAAGGATGGCGCCGCGGGGAGTGGACTCACGGTGGTGCTGGATGGGGAAACCGGGGAAACGACCGGTATCGACGGGGCGGCTTATTTCGATATGGTCCCCGGAACGCACAGCCTGCAGATCCTGGAAAACGGCAATCCGCTTCACAGTTTCCGCATCAATTACGCACTGGGGCAGTATACGGATGTCAGCGTAACACTGGGCCCGGGCGACCCGGACGTCACGATCGAATCCTGGTATGAAACGGAAACCGCGGGGGCTCGCGCCAAGGCGCCCAGGGCAGTGCTGGAAGGCAAAGTCACGTCCTTCGGAACCCCGGTGACCGGCGCTGAAATCACCGTGGAGGGCGAGGACGTGCAGGTGTGGTCGGATGAAGGAGGCCGCTACCGCCTGGAACTGCCGCGCGGCATCTACAACCTGGAGATAACACACCCCGAATACCGCAGCCGCTCGATCAGCGCCATGCGCCTGGTTGCCAACGTGGCCAGGTTTGCGGATTTCGGGCTCACCCAGGATGCCGCCGGCGTGATGGAGGAGGTCATTGTACTGGGCGCCTACCGGCCTGAGGGTATGGAACTGGTGGAGCGGGACACGACCAACGTGGTGGATACGCTGGGTATTGAAGACCTGGCCCGTTTCGGCGATACCGATGTCGCTGAAGCTGTCATACGTCTGCCCAGCGTGACCGTGCAGGATGGCAAGTTCGTGTTTATCCGCGGACTGGGGGGGAGGTATGTCACCACCACTCTCAACGGCGCTACCCTGCCGAGTACGGACCCTTCCAAGCGCACCGTGCCCCTGGACCTGTTTCCCAGCAATATCGTCAGCCAACTGGATATCAAGAAGACCTTCATAGCGCCCATGCCGGGAGAGAGCACCGGCGGCAACCTGGTGATCAATACCCGGACGTTCCCGGATGAGCGGGCCGGCAAGATATCGATTTCCAGCGACGCTACCGTGGGCGTTACCGGCGGCAAGGTGTTCAATGATCCCACCGACGGCGGTTTCGACTGGGTCGGCTGGGATGCCGGGGAGCGCGAAGAACCCATAGCCGTTACCGCCATTGCGGAAGCCCTGAGCCTGGGAACGGTTACCGATACCGACAGCGGGGCGACATTCGAGATTAACGACACGGTTGAACGGGAATTGCGGCGGCTTGGCGCCATCCTTATCAGTAAGGACCTGGACCTGGACAAGGCCGTTGCCTACCCGGACGTCTCCATCGGCGCCAACTACGGCGACCTGTTCGCCATCGGTCCTATGGACCTGGGCATATTCGCCGCGGTGAACTACAAGAACGGCTGGTCGCAGAAGGATGACGGTATCACCAACACCTATTCACCGGGACAGACCTCCGATGAGGTGGGCGACCAGTTGGACATCCTCGCTTTCAAGGAGTATGCCAACGACATAGACATCAGCGGCCTGTTTTCCGTCGGCCTGACCATCGGCGACCATACCTTTGAAGCCAATACCATTCTTTCCCGCGCCACCCAGAGCAAGGTGAAGCGCACCATCGGCCAGGAGGGGGATGAGTTCAACTCCACCATGCGCCACACCATCGACTGGGTCGAGCGCCAGTTCCTGTCCCAGCAGCTCAGGGGTTCGCATTTCCTGAACGAGGCGGGCACGCTCCAGTTTGACTGGCAGGGAACACTGAGCCAGGCAAAACGCGTGGCCCCGGACCGGCGCGAAGTGCGGTTCGATGCGGACTCGGCGCTGACTGATCCGCAGGACCTGCTGGAGGGTTACGATATCGAAGAGCCCAACGACCGGCAACCGTTCGCGCTCAACGGCTTCCTGCTGGAAGCGAACCAGTTGTTGCGGCGTTACGACGACCTGACTGACGACAACGTGGACGTGTCGGGCGCCATCTCCTATGAGTTTGTTTCCAATGCCGAAACGGAATTCAACATGGAGGCCGGTTTCTCGGTGATCTACCGCGAACGAGATTCCGATTCCAGCAGCTACGGCTTCAACATCGAACAGGCCCTGGTCGACAGGGTAAGGGCGCCCAATGCGCTGGTCAGCGAGGTGATCGGGGAAGACACCATAACGGGCAACAACAACACCGGCTTCAGTTTTGCCGACAAGACCCTGGCCAGCGACGAATACGAAGCGGAACTGGATTTGAAGAGCGTGTATATCTCCGGTGATTACCTGTTCAACACGGACTATCAACTGATTGCAGGGATCCGCTTCGAGGATTATCAGCAGACTACCGAGACGTTCAGCCTGGCCGGCCTGCAGGAGGCGGTAAGCTCGAAAATTGACGAGACGGCCATGCTCCCCAGCCTGGGTTTCAACTGGTTCTTCCGGGAAGACCACCAGTTCCGGTTCGCGATATACAAGTCCGTGTCACGCCCGGACTTCAAGGAGACTTCCAACGCGACATTCTACGATACCGAATTCGACTTCCGGGTGAGGGGCAACCCGAACCTGGAGATTTCCGAAGTGACCAATTACGACGCGCGCTGGGAATGGTATTTCGCCGACCGGCAAAGCGTCAGCGTCGCGTTGTTCTACAAGGACCTGGAAAGCCCCATCGAGCGGGTGGTACAGCCGGCATCCGGCACCGCGGGAAATTCACGCACCTTCAGAAATGCTGAATCGGCTGAACTTTACGGGGTCGAAGTGGAAGGACGCAAGGACTTTGCGTTGAGCGACGACCTGTCGCAGTCAATTTTTGTCTTCGTCAACGCCAGTGTCATCGAATCGGGGGCAAACCTGGCAGACGGCACCAGTCGGAAACTACAGGGTCAACCGGATTATACGTTCAACCTGGTAGTGGGTTATGACGACCTGGTGCGGGACCAGGAACTGACGGTGTTGCTCAACCAGAGCGGCAAATCCATCAAGGACGTGGGTATTGCCGGGCGGCCCAACGTTATCGAGGAGCCGAGGCTCGACCTCAAGGTCAATTACAAATACCGGTTCACCGATGATTTTCTATTGAAGGCAAGCGCGGAAAACCTGTTGAACGAGGAGGTTGAGTTCACTCAGGGCGGAGAAATATTCCAGAGCTACAAGGAAGGCGTGGAATTCAAGCTGGGCATAGAGTGGAATTTCTGACTGAGGGTGGACCACCTGGTAGGAAATTCGGGTTAAACATCAATCTACATTCAGGAGATTAACATGAGACTTAGGTATTTTATACGGGTTATGGTGGCGGCAATCGCGCTGGGCGGCATTTACGGTTGTTCCGAGGGTGACGATGCGACAATCAATATCGATGCGCCGACCACGACAACCAACAATACAACGACTGGCACTCCCGACTCCGGCAGCGGTTCCGGCTCAACTGTGTCGGAGAACTGTCCGGACTGGGCGGGGGCGAAACGCAGGGATGACGACGGCAACGACGTCTGCGCCTTGTCGGCCACGATATTGGAGAGTCGCCTGTTGACCAGCGACATCGTGTGGTTGATGGAAGACCGGGTGACCGTCGGCAACGGCAACAGGGAAATGTCCGCGACCAAGGGTGTGCTGGCGGACGGCAGCGACGTGGTCAGCGCCACACTGACAATCGAAGCGGGCACGGAGATCAAGGCCAGTGGCGGCACATTCGCCAACCTGGTGATTACCCGCGGTTCCAGGATACAGGCCGAAGGCACGGCCAGCGCGCCCATCGTGTTCAGTTCCGATGACGACGATTACAGCGGCAGCGGCGAATGGGGCGGCCTGATCATCCACGGTTACGGTGAACACAACCAGTGTCCGGCCGAGGCATGCAATATCGACGCCGAGGGCGAGTCGGGATTCGCCGGCGGCTACACCGCCGATGACAACAGCGGCACGTTGCGCTATGTAATCGTGACCGAAGGCGGTTACGAGTTTGCCCCGGGCGACGAAATCAACGGCATCTCCCTGGTCGGCGCAGGTTCCGGCACGACCATGGAATACCTCCAGGTCAATGACAATTCGGATGACGGCATCGAGTTCTACGGCGGCGCGGCGAATGTAAAACACATCGTGCTGACCGGTAACCTGGATGATTCCGTGGACTGGGATGAGGGCTACGTGGGCAACATGCAGTACGTGCTGGTCAAGCAGTCGCCGTCGGGTGGCGGCAACGCCATTGAGGCTGATACCGAAGGTTCGGCCATGCCGTTATCCAAGCCGACCATCGCCAATGCCACCTTTGTCACCGACAGTGACGATGAAACGGAGGCGCTGGTATTCAAGGCGGCTTCCGGCGGTTTTCTGCATAACTCCGTCATCACCACGGCGCCCGGTTTTACCTTGTTGGAGGACTGTGTGGATGTGTCAAGGGCTACCGACAATGCCAATGCACTGGTCTTCAACAATATCATTGCCGACTGTGCGGCGGAAGGGACCGGTAATTTCTACAAGGGCGGTACGGTGAAAGGCATGGAATCGAACATACACATGGTCGAGGCCGAACTGGACGAGAACTATGCCTCCCAGGCCGCCGAGGCGCTGCTGGATGCGCCGATTGACTGGGCCGATTACAACGCCATGAACTCGGAGAGCACCGCCGACCCGGATTACCTGGACGCAACGGACTACCTGGGCGCGGTCAACCCGGACGGCAGCGATCTCTGGTACCAGGGCTGGATAATCGAAGGCTCGCTGTAACCGGGTACCTCCCGCCGATGAAAAAGCCGCGCTGCTGCGCGGCTTTTTTTATGAGTGGCGAACGACAGATCGGCGCCGTAACAGAAATGACCCGGGAACGTCATATAAATGCAATATAAAAGAAATAGAGTTCTGCTATTCGTTTTAAAGGAAAAGAACACCTTTGATAAATTCCACAATCGGCCTCATCCTTGTTTTGAGTGCGGCTGTCCTGCAGATGCCCGGCGAACCGGCGCCGGACCTGCAGATACCCCGGGAAATTACCCGCTGCGAAAGCCCGGCCGGGTTTAACCAGGCTGCGCGAAACCTGTCAGCCGGCCTGTCGGACGAATCGATCTACAGGGAAACTCCGGCTGAGGTAAACGGCGAATTGCTGTTGGTCCGCATAGAGGACGAACTGGGCATCATCCACCTTATTGATGGTGTCGCGTTATGGAGCGCACGTCGGAATAATGCGCAGATAACGGATACCGGGACCGGCACGGCCGCTTATCACATTGTGCTGGACAGTCCCGAAGGCAGGGAACATCTCCTGTTCGCCGTTGCCGATGACGGTATCGGTCAGATGATCTGGTCCAGCATGGCGAGCAGCGTCATCACCGATTGCTATCCGGGTTAGCCCGCAGCACTGGCATATCCGGCTACTTTCCTGTTTCCGTAATGCCGCGTTGGGCGATACGTTTTACCCGCGCCGGTTTGCCGGATGGCAACTCGGCCAGGGGGTTGGCGCGCAGTTCGAGCACCCGCTCATACAGTATGCGCGCCTGGTCGTTGCGCCCGGATTGCTGGTAAACGTAGGCCATGTTCAGCAGGGCGTAGGGGTTGTGCGGGTCTTCTGCAATAACCAGCAAAAGTTCCCGTTCAGCTTGTGTGAGGTTGCCTTCCTGAATGGCGTTGGCCTGGTAAGCGTGTTTGACTCCTTTGGCGTCATTAACCGGTGGAGTTTCATCAGCCCAGGCTGCGCCGGACAGGATAAGCAACAGGCTTACTGCAAAGATTTTTTTAACCATGGTGCATCTCCTGACAAAAGTTCAAGTTCAAGTGGCATGTCATAAATATGACAAATATTACAGCTTTATGACAATATGACAATTATATGACACTTCCTGTCATTGTCAAGCTCTTTTGGTAAGTTTTATTACTGCCGGTTTTCGAATGGTTACGGTTTATCGTGGCCTGTCACGATGTTGTAATATAATATCTGTGTAATAGTCACATGCTCCAGGAAAGACAATCCATGAAAGGCAAAATTCTCCTCGTAGAGGATGAGGCCCCCATCAGGGAAATGTTGGGGTATACCCTGATGAAGGAAGGCTATACTTTCCGGGAAGCGGCGGACGTCGAAGAGGCCCGGCCGCTGATTGCTGATGACAGGCCTGATCTGCTCCTGCTTGACTGGATGTTGCCGGGGATGAACGGGGTCGATTATGCCAGGCGCATCCGCAACAACCCCGATACCAGGGATATCCCGATTATCATGTTGACTGCACGGGGAGAGGAAACCGACAAGGTACGCGGCCTGGATACCGGCGCGGATGACTACATTACCAAACCCTTTTCCACCAGGGAGTTGCTGGCGCGTATCAGGGCGGTAATGCGCCGCACAAAGAATATGGACGCCGAGGGAATAATCTCCGTAAAAGGGTTGGCCCTGGACCCGGAGACCTTCAGGGTTACCGTAGACGAGAAAATCGTGGAGATCAGCCCGACGGAATTTCGCCTGTTGCACTTTTTTATCACCCATCCGGAGAGGGTCTACACGCGTGGGCAGTTACTGGACCAGGTCTGGGGCCAGAACGTTTATGTTGAAGAGCGCACTGTGGACGTGCATATAAGGCGCCTGCGCAAGACCCTTGAGCCTTATAATTACAGTCATTTAATTCAAACAGTTCGCAGCGTCGGATACCGGTTTTCCACCAAGAAATAGGATGCGTCCTGACCTGTTCCGGCTGGGTTTCGTAGTTATCCTCTGCGGGTTTGCCGGCCTGCTTGCCGGTAATATCCTTGCCGGCCTTGCAACCGGACTCGTGGTTTGTCTTGTCTGGCAGCACCGGATGCTGAAATACATCGGCAAATTCCTGCGCAACGGCAACGATCAAAATCCGCCCGATGCCCCCGGTATCGTCAATGAAATAATCAGGGAAATCGATTCCCTGCGCGCACACCATAAACGGCGGGAGGAGAAACTTGCCGGTTTCCTGTCGCGTTTTGAGGAAGCGACCGACGCCATGCCCGATGCCGTTATCGTCATGGACGCTTACGGACACGTGGAGTGGGCCAATGAAAAAGCCTCCGATTACCTGGGGATCCGCCTACCCAGGGACCGGGGACAGCGTTTTTCCCATATTATCAGGCAGCCCGAGTTGCTGGATTACCTCGCCGACGTGGACAAGGACTCAGCGTCGAAAAGTCTCGTTATCTCATCCCCGGCGGACACGGAGATCAGTCTGGAAATCAGGATCACCAGGTATGCGGAATCTTCCCTGTTGCTGGTGGCGGGTAATGTCACTGATATCCAGCGCGCCAACCGGATGCGCAAGGATTTCATTGCCAACGCCTCCCATGAACTACGCACGCCCATCACGGTGATTTCTGGTTATCTCGAAGCATTGGAAAATGAGGCCAATGACCTGTTGCCGGAATGGCGGCAACGAATAAAACAAATGCGAAGCCAGACCAGGCGCATGCAGAACCTGATCGAGGACCTGCTTAAATTGTCCAGACTGGAGAGCAGCCACTCTGCAAACCTGGATACTGAAGTGGACGTGGCAGAGTTGCTCTCGGTGATACACAGCGAGGCCCAGACCCTGAGCGGCAAGCAGGGCCATATCTTTTCCCTGGAAACACAGCCTGACCTGCTGGTGAGAGGCGATTATGACAGCCTTTACAGCGCCTTTTCCAATATTGTCTTCAATGCCGTGCAATATACCCCGTCGGGCGGCGTAATCCGGATAAAATGGTATCGCGCTGCAACGGGCGCGTGTATGGAAGTGTCCGATTCCGGCGAGGGTATCCCGGCAGAGCATATTCATCGCGTAACGGAGCGTTTCTATCGTGTCGACAAGGGCCGTTCCAGGGAAAAGGGAGGCACCGGTCTCGGGCTTGCCATTGCCAAACACGTCATGGCACAGCACGAGGCCGAATTAGACATAACCAGTGAGCCCGGCAGGGGCACAGCAGTAAAATGCCTTATACCCGAACACCGGGTGGTTTAACTTGCCCGCGCCACTCAACGGGCAGGGCTGTGACACCATATCTCGACCCGAAATATCGGTGATAATGGCAACCGGAGTCTGCCGCTGTCACATTTCCTTAATAAACGTGTTGTTCAATACTAAGTTGAACGAGTACTAGACCTGACCCCATAATGCTATCTTGAATAAACCTCGCAGGGAGAATATGTCGTGACAAACAAACTAATGTTCAATGCAGCCTTTATCCTCGCAGTGTTTGTTTCCGCAGCGGTCAAGGCGGTTGATTTGGACCCGGACCTGCCTGATTACAGCAAATCCAGCGGAGTGTCAGGTAACGTCATCAGCGTAGGTTCCGACACGCTGGCAAACCTGATGACCCTGTGGGCGGAGGAATTCAAAAAACTCTATCCCAACGTCAGCGTGCAGATCCAGGCAGCCGGTTCTTCCACGGCGCCGCCGGCCCTGACGGAGGGGACATCCAACTTCGGCCCCATGAGCCGCAAGATGAAAAACAAGGAAATTGCCGGGTTTGAGACCAGGTACGGTTACAAACCGACTCCTGTTGCAGTGGCCATCGACGCGCTCGCAGCATACGTACACAAGGACAACCCCGTCGAAGGCATGACCATTGCGCAGGTCGACGCAGTGTTCTCTGCGACCCGCAAGTGCGGTCATCCCGAGGATATCACGCGCTGGGGCCAGCTCGGACTGGCCGACGCCTGGGGCAACAGGCCGGTCCAGTTATACGGGCGCAATTCGGTATCCGGAACCTATGGATATTTCAAGAAGGTGGCCCTGTGCAAGGGGGACTACAAGAATAACGTCAATGAACAACCCGGCTCCGCGTCCGTCGTGCAAGGGGTGACCAAATCGATCAACGGTATCGGCTATTCCGGTATCGGTTACAAGACGTCCGGCGTGCGGGCGGTGCCGTTGAGCAAGGATGGCGTCAAGTTCACTGATGCCACGCCGTCCAATGCCGTTAACGGAACGTATCCCCTGGCAAGGTTTCTCTACGTATACGTGAACAAGACGCCGAACGATCCCCTGGCGCCGCTGGAGCGGGAATTCATCAGGATGATCATGTCGAAAACCGGGCAGGAAGTGGTCGTCAAGGACGGTTATATTCCTCTGCCTGCAAAGGTTGCCGAAAAGCAGCTTGCCCTGATCGGCGCGGTTACCCCGGAAGAGTAAATTTACAATCTTCCATGAGCGATGTAAGCACAACCTCCCTGTTGGCTGATTTCAACTCGGCCGAAGCGCAAAAACATCGCTATTACCGCCACCTGAAGGATGTCGCTCTGCGCTACATGATGGCGCTGGGCGGAATCAGCGTCATTGTTGCCATCGTACTCATCGCCTTTTACCTGGTTTACGTGGTGTTGCCCATGTTCAAGCCGGCGCACATCGAACAGGTGGCGGGCTACCCGGTTCCCGCGGGCACGGGTACAGGGAGCCTGTATTACGCCATGGAAGAACAGCGGGAAATCGGTCTGCGGGTTACCGGCGGCGCGGATGCCGTGTTTTTCAATACCGCAGACGGCAGCCTGGTGCACCGGGAATCCCTGCTGCAGGAGACCCGGGCTCGAGTTACTGCGTTTGCCGCCGGGGACCCTTCACAACGATTGCTGGCCCTGGGATTGGATGACGGCAGCGTTTTGCTGGCCGTGCATGAATACCGGGTCACATACCCCGACGATGTACGTGTTATACACCCCGGGATAGACTGGCCGGCAGGCAGGGAACCGGTAGGAATGGATGAGTCAGGCAAGGCAATTGCCATGATCGCGGCGCAGTACGACGAGGATCAGACTACCATTGCCGCGCTCACGGAGGATCAGCGCCTGTTGTTGTTGAATATGGTCGAGGAAGAATCGTTTTTAAGCGATGAAGCTGAAATCACGACCACGAAGAGCCAAATCCCGGTTGCCGGCAAGGTTACTTTCCTGTTGATGGACGTGGAACAACGGGAACTTTATGTTGCAGAACAGGACGGGCTGATTTCATACTACGATATCAGTGACAAGGCCGACCCGGTACTGGTGCAGAGAGTACAGGCCGTCAGTATCCCCACGGAGATTACCAGCCTGTCCTTTCTCAGCGGCGGCATCTCCCTGCTGGTGGGCAATTCCGGCGGGGAAATTGCCCAGTGGTTCCCTGTCCGCGACCCGGAAAACAACTATACCCTGGAGCAGATACGCAGTTTCGACCCGCAGTCGGCCAGGATCACGTCCATCGCGCCGGAATACTTCAGGAAGGGGTTCCTGGCAACGGATGATGCCGGCTACCTGGGTATTTATCACGCCACCGCACAACGCACCGTGGAGCTGGAAAAGATCAGCGATAACAGGCTAATGCAACTGGCCGTGGCGCCGCGGGCCAATGCCATGCTGGTGGAAGATGATACCGGTTCATTACAGTTCTGGGAGATCGATAACGAGCATCCGGAGATATCCTGGTCGTCCATCTGGGGCAAGGTCTGGTATGAAAGCCGGGACAAGTCGGAATATATCTGGCAGTCGTCCTCCGCCAGCAGCGATTTTGAACCGAAATTCAGCTTGACGCCCCTGGTATTCGGTACATTGAAAGCCGCATTTTACGCCATGTTGTTTGCCGTGCCCCTGGCCATCATGGGCGCCGTATATACTGCCTATTTCATGTCCGCAGTTATGCGGGATATCGTCAAGCCGACTATTGAAATCATGGCGGCTTTGCCTACGGTCATACTCGGCTTTCTCGCCGGTCTGTGGTTTGCCCCGTTTGTGGAGCAGAATATGCCGGGCCTGTTTTTATGTTTCCTGCTGTTGCCGCTCAGCGTGATCATCGCGGCATACTGCTGGAGCAGGCTCCCCGATAACTTGCGCCACAAAATCCCCGAGGGTTGGGAAGCGGTAGTGCTTTTGCCCGTTATCATCGCTACGGGCATAGTCTCATTCGCCCTCAGCCAGCCCTTGGAGATCGCTTTCTTTGGCGGCAACATGCCGTTATGGCTGACCGATGAAATCGGGATAACCTATGACCAGAGAAATTCCCTGGTCGTGGGCATCGCCATGGGGTTTGCCGTCATTCCCATTATATTTACCATCTGTGAAGACGCTGTTTTCGGTGTGCCCGAACACCTGACGATGGGATCACTGGCGCTGGGCGCAACCCCCTGGCAGACCGCAGTGAGAGTGGTGTTGCTCACCGCCAGCCCGGGAATCTTCTCCGCGGTAATGATAGGTTTCGGCCGGGCGGTGGGCGAGACCATGATCGTACTCATGGCGACGGGAAATACGGCCATCATGGACATGAATATCTTTGAAGGGTTTCGCACCCTGTCCGCCAATATCGCTGTTGAGATGCCGGAATCCGAAGTGGACAGCACCCACTACCGTATTCTGTTCCTGGCCGCCCTGGTGCTGTTCCTGGCGACCTTTCTGTTCAATACCGTTGCCGAGGTCGTCAGGCAGAGACTCCGGGTTAAATACAGTTCGCTATGAAGAATAGAAGGGGCATCAACTGGTGAGATATGCGGGCTAAGTCATCATTCAAGAACTGGTTCAACAGTGGCGATCCCTGGATCTGGCTGAATGCCGGCGCGGTCAGCCTGTCCATTATCATGGTGGTCGGGCTTGTCGTCTTGATCATGGTACGCGGCCTGGGCCATTTCTGGCCGAGCAATGTTGCGGCATTTGATTACATCGACGATGACGGGTCCGTGATTGCCCTGGTGGGTGAATTTATTGATGCTGAAGCGGTGCCACGAGCCAGGCTGGCGGTGGATGACAGCCGCATCCCGGCAGACATTGACATAATCGACAGGCGCCTGGTCAGGATCGGCAACCGGGATTACACGGGTTTCGACTACCGATGGGTGCTTGATGCAGCCGTGCATAACCTGTCCTACCCGGAAAACATCATGGCCGTAGAGAGGTATGAATGGGGGAACTTCTACGGCTACCTCAAGGCCGTCAAGGAAAACGGCGAGGTAACGGATGCGGACCCGGACTGGGAGTCTTTCCTGCGATACATTGCAGAGAGTGAGAAAATCCTGGGGGAAATACACCATATCGAGAAAAACCTGATAGGGGCCGTCAACTACGAGATGGAACGCCTGCGCCTGCGGGAAAGAGGCTTGGCATTGGACAACGTGGCGCCGGGCAGTCCGGCTTACGCGGAAATCGAAACCCGACGCGCCACCCTGCAGGAAGAATACAACGGCTATACCGGGCGCCTCACCGACCTGTATGAACAATTGAACAGGGCATCCTTCGTGGCGGTTCTTGCCGGCGGCCAGAAAGCCGAACTCCCGTTTTCCAAGGTGGTACGGGCATACCGGCCCAACGCCATGGGAGTCACGGACAAGACCGTATTTTATTTTGAGAAACTCTGGGAATTCGTATCGGGAGACCCCCGGGAGGCCAACACCGAGGGCGGAATTTTCCCGGCGATTTTCGGCACCGTCCTGATGGTGATGATCATGGCCGTGCTGGTAACGCCTTTTGGTGTCGTGGCAGCGGTCTACCTGCGGGAATACGCCCGGCAGGGCCCGTTCACCAGGCTGATACGCATCGCCGTCAATAACCTTGCCGGCGTGCCCTCGGTCGTCTACGGCGTATTCGGCCTGGGTTTTTTCGTTTATTTCCTGGGAGGCACGATCGACGAACTGTTTTTCGCCGAATCCCTTCCCGCGCCTACCTTCGGCACGCCGGGCATTATGTGGGCGTCATTGACCATGGCCTTGTTGACGGTACCGGTAGTCATAGTCTCCACTGAAGAAGGCCTGGCAAGGGTGCCGCGGGCGATTCGCGAAGGCAGCATGGCATTGGGCGCGACCAAGGCCGAGACGCTGTGGCGTACGGTCCTGCCCATGACAGCGTCAGCCATGTTGACGGGACTCATACTGGCCATTGCCCGGGCCGCCGGCGAGGTCGCGCCGCTGATGCTTGTCGGTGTTGTCAAGCTGGCGCCGTCCATGCCGCTGGACGGGAATTTTCCGTTCCTGCACCTGGACAGGAAATTCATGCACCTGGGATTTCATATCTACGACGTGGGTTTCCAGAGTCCGAACGTGGAAGCGGCCAGGCCGCTGGTTTACGCGACCGCTTTTTTATTGATCCTGATCATTATCTTTTTGAACCTGGCCGCAATCAAGATCCGCAACTCCCTGCGGGAAAAGTATCGGGCAGCAGAGCAGAACTGACCGGAATAGAGAATACGTGAACGATCAAACCGACACAGACAAGGCAGCGCCAGGCACCCACGCCGTGAACCTGAGCGCCCTGACCGGGCATATGGGGAAGCTGTCCCTGGCGGATGAACGACCCTGTATCAACGTCAACGGCTTGAACCTGCATTACGGCGAAAAGCAGGCTTTGAAGGACATTACCATGGTAGTGCCCGAGAAGAAGGCCACTGCATTCATCGGTCCCAGCGGTTGCGGCAAGTCGACGTTGCTGCGCTGTTTTAACCGCATGAATGACCTTATCGACAATGTTCATACCAGCGGCGAGATCAGGATTGGCGGAGAGAATATCTTTGCCAACTCGGTGAACGTGGCCGAACTCAGAAGAAAAGTCGGCATGGTCTTTCAAAAACCCAACCCGTTTCCGAAAAGCATCTATGAAAACGTGGCCTACGGTCTCAGGATCCAGGGCATCAACAGGCGCCAGACCCTGGATGCCGTGGTGGAGAAGGCCCTGAAGAGCGCGGCGTTGTGGGATGAGGTCAAGGACCGGCTTGACGATAATGCCCTGGGACTCTCCGGCGGCCAGGCCCAGCGCCTGGTGATTGCCCGGGCTATCGCCATCGAGCCTGAAATACTGTTGCTTGATGAACCCTGTTCCGCCCTGGATCCCATCTCCACCCTTAAAGTCGAAGAACTGATTTACCAACTCAAGGCCGACTATACTATCGTAATAGTGACGCACAACATGCAGCAGGCCGCCAGGGTGTCCGATTACACGGCCTACATGTACCTGGGAGAACTGATTGAGTTTAACGATACGGACACACTGTTTACCAACCCGGGGGAGAAAATGACGGAAGATTACATAACCGGACGTTACGGCTGATTCTTGAGAGACATGTCATGAGCAATGTTCCACACCATATTTCCAGGCAATTCGATAATGAACTGGAAACCATACGATCCGATGTGCTGGCCATGGGCGGTCTCGCCGAACAACAGTTTTCGGATGCGCTGGAGGCACTGATACGATTCGATGTCTCGCTTGCGGAGCAGGTAATAGAAAACGAGGTCAAGGTGAATTCCTGTGAGGTGTCCATCGATGAGGAATGTGTCACGTTGCTGGCGCGGCGCCAGCCGGCGGCCGGCGACCTGCGGTTTGTGATGGCGGTCATCAAAACCATCACCGACCTGGAACGCATTGGTGACGAAGCGGACAAGATAGCCAGGATGACCATCAACCTGGCGGAGAAGTCGGTCCCCCGCTCCAATTACATCGGCATAAACACCATGGGCGTTTTCGTCAGGGATATGGTGCGCGACGCCTTGAACGCGTTTGCCCGCATGGACAGCCAGGAAGCGCTGGTTACCGCAGGCAAGGAACCGGAATCCGACGAACAGTACGCCGCCTTACTCCGGCAACTGATTACCTATATGATGGAAGATCCGCGCAACATCAGCAGCTTTATGGACGCGGTCTGGGTGGCGCGAGCGCTGGAACGCATCGCCGATCATGCTCGCAACATCTGCGAGTATGTTATATATTTCGTTGAGGGCAAGGACGTGCGCCATATCAGCATTGAGCAGATGGAAGACGAAGTAAGAGGCGGCTGATCCCGTCTGCGCGCGGGGCAGCTATAACGAAACGGAAACCGTGTGGACACGCTAAACCTCAGTAATCCCGAATTTTATATCAATCGCGAATTAAGCCTGCTGGAATTCAACCGGCGCGTAATTGCCCAGGCCGAAGATGAATCCATGCCGTTGCTGGAACGATTGAAGTTCCTCTGCATCGCCAGCACCAACCTGGATGAGTTCTTTGAGATCCGCGTTGCCGGCGTCAAGCAGCAGGTGAAGTACGGTTCCGTTCAGACCGGGCCCGATAACCTCAGCCCGGTGGAAACCCTGAAACAGATTGGCGTCCTTGCCCACGAACTGGCGGATACCCAGTATTCGGTGCTGAATGATACGATTACGCCGCAACTGGAAGGCGCGAAGATACACGTGCTGCGGCGCAGCGAATGGAAACCCGCGGTATCGCGCTGGGTCAAGCGCTATTTCAATACCAATGTCCTGCCGGTACTCAGCCCCATCGGACTTGACCCCGCACACCCGTTTCCCCGGGTACTGAACAAGAACCTCTATTTCATTGTCACCCTCGATGGCAAGGACGCATTCGGCCGGGAGACCCGCCTGTCCATTGTCCAGGCGCCCCGGTCACTGCCCAGGGTAGTGCACCTGCCGGAAGAGATCAGCAAGGGGAAATGGAACTTCGTGCTGCTGTCGTCCATCATCCATACCCATGTGGACTCCCTGTTCCCCGGCATGAGGGCAACGGGATGTTATCAATTCAAGGTGACCCGGAACAGCGAACTGTTTGTGGACGATGAAGAAGTGGATGACCTGTTGATTGCGCTGGAAGGCGAACTGCCGTCGAGGAGGTTCAATGACGCGGTCAGGCTGGAGGTGGCGGATAATTGTCCCGATGATATCACCGCATTTCTGCTGCAACAGTTCGAACTGGATGAAGATGACCTCTACAAGGTAAACGGGCCGGTAAACCTGAACCGGCTGATGGCTATTTGCGACCTGGTGGACAAGCCGGAACTGACCTTTGCCGGGTTTACCCCGGACCTGCCGCCCCGGCTGCAGAAGAATGTCAGCATTTTTGATGCCCTGAAAAACGGTGATATCCTGTTGCACCACCCGTTCCAGTCGTTTGCCCCCGTCATCGACTTCGTGCGCCAGGCGGCAAACGACCCGAACGTACTGTCGATCAAACAGACCCTGTATCGCACCGGGGACGACTCCGCACTGGTCGATGCACTGAAGGACGCGGCCCGTTCCGGCAAGGAAGTGACCGTGGTAATCGAACTGCGCGCCCGCTTTGATGAAGAGGCCAATATCGAACTGGCCAACGAACTGCAGGAATCCGGCGCCCACGTTGTCTATGGCGTCGTCGGCTACAAGACCCATGCAAAAATGGTGATGGTCGTGCGCCGGGAAGGCAGGAGCCTGCGCCGCTATGTCCACCTGGGAACGGGCAATTACCATGCCCGCACCGCCAGGCTGTATACCGATTACGGGTTGCTGACCTGCGACAAGGCCGTGGCGGAAGA
>JAPOQU010000023.1 GCA_026710545.1 Gammaproteobacteria bacterium
CGACGTCAGTCTGTCCCGACCCTTGGCGGCGGCTGTCAATCGGGTAGAAAAAATCATTGAGGGGCAAATCCAATGCGCGAAAATCGCCGCGTGAAAACTTGACCTTTTTGTCCATCATATTGTGAAACAAGGACTTCTAGGAAGAAAAACAGCAGCTAACGAAAGCTTCTTTGAAAATTTCCTTCTCACGATGGGAGGAAAGCCTAAGCCTCCTATTTCAGGAAGCGATGCTCACAAAGTTTCGGACTATGGTCAATTTCCAGGAGATCGAATTACCTGGATAAAGGCAGACCCTACGTTTGAAGGGCTGAAAAAAACGCTTATAGAACCAGAAGGACGAGTTTTTATCGGGGAATATCCTGAACAACTTCAAATTATCGACCAACGACCAACTAAGTTTATCAAATCTGTTTCAGTCAAAAAGAGGGCCAATTCAACATTGACTGAGCATTGGTTTGACTGTGACATTCCAATAAACCCGGGACTCGTTGCAATAATCGGCAACAAGGGGAACGGCAAAAGCGCACTTGGAGAGACTATAGGATTATTGGGTCAGACAGCGAATGCCTATGCGTTCTCGTTTCTCAATAATATTAGATTTCGTCAGCCAAAGAACAATAAAGCAGCTCATTTTGAAGGAGCGCTTGTCTGGGCAAGCGGCAATGCTGAGAATGCCACTTTAGAGAGTAACCCCGGCCCCAATGCTTTCGAGCTAGTAAAATACATCCCACAAAGCTATTTGGAGACACTTTGTAACGAACTGGGAACAATTGAAGAAACGGGATTCGATCATGAGTTGCGTTCAGTAATATTTTCTCATGTTCGTGAGGAGGATCGCCTAGGACAAACTAGCCTTGAAGCCTTGATCGAATATCAGACCGCTCAAGCAACAGTGAAAATAGAAATCCTACAAAAGGAACTGAATAAGATCACCAACAAAATTGTCACACTCGAGTCCCGCGGTTCTACGGAGTACCGAAATAAGCTTGAAGGGGCATTATCTGCAAAACAATACGAGCTAGAAAGCCACAATAAAAACAAGCCAATTGAGGTGCCAAAACCAGAGGCTTCTGATATACAAAAAGAAAAGATAGAACAGCTAAGCAAGCAGCTTGTGGATAAAAAAGCAGAATTATCCACCGCAGAGAAAGCAATCTCAGATACAAGAGTGAAACTTTCCAGCGTAAATAAACAATTATCATCGACGCACCAGCTTATTGCAAAGATTGAAAACTTTGAGCGACAAGCTGAAAGCTTTAAGAAAGAGGTGGCTAATGATCTTGAAGCGCTTAATTTGAAGGAGAAGGAAATTGTATCAATCAAACTCTCAAAAGAACCTGTCATTCAACTGCGTTCCCGCCTGCTAGTTGATAAGACAATACTGGAGCGTGATCTCAACGTTGGCGTAGAGGAGTCCAAAGTTGCGACTAAAGAGAGAATAATCACAGAATTGAAACAAATCCAAAACCAACTCGACGCTCCACATAAAGAATATGAAACATACCTAGAGCGAATGGCCACATGGGAGAAATCTAAGAAAACGATAGTTGGTGAAAAGGACATTCCAGAAAGTATCGAATTTTACAAAGAACAGCTCAGAAAATTGGATACTCTCCCGCACGAGATACTGGCTGAAAGGAATAGCGCCTTAGAGAAGACAAAAGAAATCTTCCGCGTGAAGACGACCCTTGCTAATACTTACCGTGGCTTGTACGCTCCGGTCCAAGCATTTATTGATTCAAGCACGATAGCAAAGGATGAACTACAACTAAGGTTCAATGTTGAAATTTCGGACACAGGCTTCGCTGACACCTTTTTCTCTTATGTGAGCCAAGGTGTACGAGGCACATATTGCGGCACCGATGAAGGGCAGAAACGCCTCAAGAAACTTCTGGACAATAGCGATTTTTCGACTGAAGACAGTGTAGCGACGTTCGTCGAAAAGTTGGTCGCAAGCCTACTTCTTGACGAAAGAGACGGTAAGACGGCGACAAATCTGAGCGAAATGGTGAAGAAGGGACAGACTACACAATCGCTTTACGATTTCGTCTATGGATTGAGTTACCTGCGACCACGGTATTCGCTAGGGATTTCTGGCAAAGCCCTCCATGAACTTTCACCCGGCGAGCGTGGAGCGCTGCTCCTTGTGTTTTACCTGCTCGTAGATCAGAACGATGCTCCACTCATCATTGATCAACCTGAGGAAAATCTTGATAATCAGACAGTCTTTAAGCTTTTGGTTCCCTGCATTAAGGAAGCAAAGAAACGTCGGCAAATAATTATCATTACTCATAATCCAAACCTTGCCGTTGTATGTGACGCCGAGCAGATCATTTGTTGCTCAATCGATCTGCATGATGGCTATCGATTGACTTACGAATCTGGAGCGATTGAGAATCCAATGATTAACAAGGCCATTATCAACATTCTTGAAGGTACTCGACCAGCTTTCGATAATCGAGGTGCCAAATACCTAGAGTGGTAAATAGCTAATAACACATGCCCATTCCGTTCAATACCCTCTGCGCAGGTGGCAGGTTGATTCCTGATAATGAAATATGCCCGACAAACTAATCCCATCCCCTGACTACGCTACATGGTTAGGCGAACTAAAATCGCGCATCCAATCAGCACATACCTCGGCGGCGCGTTCAGTGAACCGCGAACTCATCCTGCTATACTGGGATATCGGACGCGGGATCGTGGAGAAACAGGAAGTACTGGGCTGGGGCGAATCGGTAATAGACCGGCTTTCAGGAGATCTCAGACAAGCTTTCCCTGAAACCAAGGGATTTTCACCACGAAATTTAAGGGATATGAAGCGCTTGTTCAGCGCTTACTCCAACGCCAGAATTTGGCGACAACCTGTCGCCGAACTTCCCGTTATGGAAATGCCTGCTTCAAATCGGCGACAGGTTGTCGCCAAATTGAAAGAATCTGAAGTCATCGAAAAACTGCGGCAACTTATTGCAGAAATTCCTTGGGGCCACAATTTGCTGATCCTCAACAAGCTATCCGAACCCAACAAACGCCTTTACTACATTTACACCTCGTTTCGATGCGGCTGGACACGGTCCGTTTTATTAAACCAGATCAAAGCGGATGCCTACGGGCGCAGCCTTGCCGAAGGAAAAGCCCACAACTTTCCTGTCGCACTGCCGGAGCATCTTGCCGAGCAGGCGGAAGAAGCATTGAAAAGTTCCTATAACCTGGAATTTCTTGGCATCGGCCGTGAAATCAAGGAACTGGAACTGGAAAACAGGTTAATTGAAAAGTTGAAGGGTTTTATCCTTGAACTCGGCTATGGTTTCTGCTTCGTCAGCCGGCAACATCGGTTGCTTGCTGGAAATAAGGAATATCTCGTTGACCTGCTCTTCTACCACCGTTATCTCAAATGCCTCGTAGCAATTGAATTGAAGATAGGCGAATTTAAACCTGAGTTTGCGGGCAAAATGGATTTCTATTTAAACGTGTTGAATGAAACGGAACGGGCGAGTGATGATAACCCATCCATAGGTATTATCCTCTGCGCTGAAAAAGATGATGTGGTAGTCGAGTTTGCACTTAAATCGAAAACCAATCCGATTGGCGTGGCGGAATATCAGTTGAAACCAACCCTGCCGAAGGAACTGAAAGGCAAACTGCCAACGGCGAAAGAACTGGGAGAAGCCATAGGATTACACGCGAAACGTCTCGGAAGAAGCAAGAAAAGCTAGAAAAGACTAAAAGTGCCCACCCCCACCGAACACAAAACCGTCCAGGCCCGTATTCTAAAATACGCACAGGACGTCGGCTGGACCTTTGTACCCCAGGATGATGCTGAGCAGCGCCGCGGTTTTGACCAGGGTACGTCATCTGACGGGCACGCCAAAGGCGTATCGATCTTCTTCAACGACCTGCTCGATGCCAAGGTGCGGGAGTTCAATCCACTTTACGCTGAACCCAGGGGCGCGCTGATTAACCAATTCAGCCATCTTCACACCAACATCTACGGCAACCGGGAATTCGTCGATTACCTGCGCAACAGGGGCAAGTTTTTTGACCAGGATAATAACCGCGAGCGCGACCTGATTCTGATCGATTACGACGACCCAACGCGAAATGTTTTTGAAGTCACCGAAGAATGGGCCTATCACAACGGACATTACGGCACACGGGAAGATGTGGTCTTTCTCATCAACGGCATCCCCGTACTGGTTATCGAATGTAAAAACGCCGATAAAGACGAGGCGATAGCCCTCGGCGTAGATCAGATCCGCCGTTACCACCGGGAGACGCCGGAACTGTTCGTCCCCGAACAACTCTTCACCGCCACCGACGCTATCGGTTTTTCCTACGGCGTAACGTGGAATACGGCGCGGCGTAATATTTTCAACTGGAAAAACGAACAGATCGGTCAGTTGGAAGCTAAGGTGAAAAGCTTCTGCGCCATCCCGCAAGTACTCTCCTACCTGAAGGACTACATCATCTTTGCCGAGAAAGACGAGGAACTCAACAAATACATTTTAAGCCAGCACCAGACCGGCGCCGTGGGCGCAATCATCGAGCGCGCGCTCAATCCTGACCGGACACGCGGCCTCATCTGGCATACCCAGGGCAGCGGCAAGACCTTCACCATGATTAAGGCGGCGGAACTGCTTTTCCGCGCGCCGGCGGCAGACAAGCCAACCATTCTCCTGATGATCGACCGCAACGAACTGGAAGATCAGATGCTCAAGAACCTGGAAGCGGTCGGTCTCAGCAACCTGAAGCACGCCGACACCATCGCCCGGCTTAACCGTCTGCTGAAGGACGACTACCGGGGCATCATCGTAACGATGATCCACAAGTTTCATGGTATGCCGGCAGATATTAATACCCGCTCAAACATATACGTGCTCATCGACGAAGCCCACCGGACCACCGGCGGCGACCTGGGCAACTATCTTATGGCCGGCTTGCCGAAGGCAACCTACATCGGTTTCACCGGCACCCCGGTGGACAAAACCGCATATGGAAAGGGCACATTCAAGACTTTCGGCTGCGAGGACGACCAGGGCTACCTGCACAAATATTCCATCTCCGACAGCATAGATGACGGCACGACCCTGCCGCTGTACTACCAGCTCGCCCCCAACGAAATGCGCGTGCCGCACGAGACATTGGATGCGGAGTTCCTCTCCCTCGCTGAAGCTGAGGGCGTTGCCGACATCGAAGAATTGAATAAAGTCCTGGAGCGCGCAGTCAACCTCAAAAACTTCCTTAAAGGCAATGAGCGTGTCAAACGGGTAGCACAGTTCGTGGCCGGGCATTACCGCGAGCATGTCGAGCCGCTCGGTTACAAAGCCTTCCTCGTTGGTGTTGACCGCGAAGCCTGTGCCCACTACAAGCATGCTCTGGATACTGAATTCGATAAGCTTGGTCTCCCACCCGATTATTCCGAGGTCGTTTACACCGGGAACAACAGTGATTCTGCCCTGTTGAAGGAATTTCACCTTGATAAAAAAAAGGAGCGGCAGATTCGCAAGCGTTTCACCAAGCTCGACCAGCAACCCAAGATTCTGATCGTCACCGAAAAACTGCTGACCGGCTTTGATGCGCCATTACTCTATGCAATGTATCTCGACAAGCCGATGCGCGACCATACGCTGCTTCAGGCCATCGCGCGAGTGAACCGTCCTTACGAGAACGAGGCGCAGAAGATGGTTAAGCCCCACGGCTTCGTCCTTGATTTCGTCGGAATCTTCGAACAACTTGAAAAAGCCCTCGCCTTCGACAGTGATGAAATCAACGCCATTGTAAAAGACATCAAGCTGCTCAAAGTGCTGTTTCGGAACAAGATGGAGGAAAAAGTTCCCGAATACCTGTCCCTTATCGAAAGCGGCTTCAACGACAAGGACGTCGATACACTTATTGAACACTTCCGCGACCCTGAGCGCCGGAAAGCATTCTTCAAGGAATACCGAGAGATCGAAATGCTGTACGAGATCATCTCTCCCGATGTTTTTTTACGGCCGTTCATCGAGACTTATGGAACATTAACCGCAATGTTTCAGATTGTCCGTAAAGCCTACACCAAACGGGTTCAGGTCGACCGGGAATTTCAAAGGAAAACGGAAAAGTTGGTTCAGACTTATGTGGATACCTATGGTGTGATGCCGCTGGAAGGAAATATTGAAATCAATGCAGTTACTATTGACATCATCAAGGGGCAAAACAGCGGCGATGCAATCAAGGTCATTAACCTGATCAAAGCGATTGAAAAGTCGGCGGAAGAAAGCAGTGACGACCCATATCTTATTGCCATGGCCAAACGCGCCCAGGCTGTTCAGGAAAATTTTGAAAACCGTCAGTCCAGCACAGCAGAAGCCCTGGAAGCACTAATCAAGGAAGCGGAAAAGAACGAGGAACGTAAAAGGGAACAGTCGGATAAGGCCTTTGACGGACTGACGTATTTTGTTTATCGAAGTCTGCTGGATGCGGAGATTACCAACGCAGAGGTGGCAAGTCGAAAAATCCGACGGGCCTTCTCCGACTTTCCTAACTGGAGAGTAAGCGAGGATGCTTTGCGTGAATTGCGCAAAAAAGTGACGTATGCCATCTTCGAGGAGACAGAGGACCTCAACCAGGTAACATCGCTGGTCAATGAATTGTTCACGTTATTGGAGAGTGCAGACAGGATTTGATCCATGCCGGTGACTGCCCAAAAACAAGAGTTTAAGCAACGCGTCCGCCACTGGGCTGAGAAACTGGACGTCAACATCGTCTGGCTAGGCATTCGGCCAATGAATAACAAGTGGGCATCCTGCTCAACAAACGGCCACCTGAACTTCAATGACGAACTACTCGCCCTTGATGATGAACTCTGGGATTACGTCATCGTCCACGAACTGCTTCATTTTTTCGTTCCGAATCACGGGAAGCTCTGGAAAAGTCTGATGCGTGCCCACCTGGGTGATTATGAAATACTGGGAGATTCTTTAAGGAAAATCAGCAATGAGAAAAAACGCTCATTGGCCGACGCGCTAATGGATATCCCCAGGTTGGATACGGATTCGGATGAACTGTTTAAAAGACCCGGCGGTTACTCACGTAACGTGGATCAGTCATAACGAGTCATGCACCACGCCTCTGTTTCTCATAAAACGGAATATCTCGGAAAACGGATTGTCGCCTCACTGCGGCGACAATTGGGTTGGGCTCACTTCAAGGTTCTGATTCCGAGCCAGGATCCTTTGACACGGGAATTCTACATCGGTGAGTTGTTTGCTATGTAAGTTTTCGAATCTGACCCGTGTTTACATCCCCATGACTGAATACCGGCTAATCCCTGGCCGGTATGACGAACAGTAGGCTTACATGCCAGCGGAGTGTGCAGTGCCCTGATCATGAGGGTTTAGGGCTGGGGATTGATGGTCCGTTTGAAGTGATGACAAAAGCACTTGCATGTGATATTATAATCTGATATCATATGATATGAACAGGCGTCGAGCAAACCCTATCAGGTTCGCGCTGCACGGGAGTTTCTCAAACGTATGGGAGTAACACCATGAAACCAATGCGCTACAAAGGATACCCGGCACGAATCGAATACAGTGACGAGGACGGATGCTTCGTTGGCCGCGTGGCTGGCATCCGTGACATCATAACATTCCATGGGAATAACGTAGGCGAAGTTCGTAATGCCTTTGAAGAAGCGGTTGAATTCTACCTGGACAGCTGTGACGAACGTGGAGAGGCCCCGAATAAACCCTATTCGGGAAAACTCTTGTTGCGCATTGATCCGGAAGTACATGCTGCGGTAGCCGAGGCGGCAGGAATCAAGGGCGTCAGTATAAATCAGTGGGCTAAAGAAAAACTGTCGGAGGCTGCCGGCCGATAGTCTGACAGACGTTCATTCGTTACCTGATTGACAAGGCCATTTTATTTCCAACATCGTTTTCTCCAGCAAATAAGCCGGTTATTCGCCGGCATGGCATAGTCTTGTTGCAGGTACAGGTTTGCTGAATTTGCCAGTTCGTCAACGTCTTCAAAGTTCCTGATACCGCTGTCCGGGTCCCGCTGTCTCAGCCAGATGTCGAATCTCGCATTACTCTCGCTGGTGTAGGCGTTGTTGTAGTTGAACGGGCCGTACAGCGCCAATATGCCCTTGTCGGGCAACAGCCTCCCTGCTCCGGCTATCATGGCCTTGACCGAGTCCCAGTCGACGATATGTATCGTATTTGCGCAAAATACTGCTTCAACTTTCAGTTCAGGCCAGTGTGCCTGGTTCACGTCAAGTAACAGGGGTGGAGGCGTATTGGCAAGCTTTGCCTCATCCAGCCACATTTTTATGCCTGCATGATTCTCCTGCAGGTCACTGCTGCGCCATACCAGGTGCGGCAGTCTCTCTGCGAAATAGACCGCGTGCTGGCCGGTGCCGCTGCCTATCTCCAGAACTTCCTTGCAGCCGGCAAGCAACACCTCGATAATCTCAAGAATCGGTTGCCGGTTGTTGTCGCAAGCAGCGGAATAGGGTTTGTGCATTACTTTGGCTCAATATATCCAGGCGTAATATACCGGGTTATAAGCCGGGCAACCAGGGTACACCCCCCCTGAGATTGCCCTGTACATGACACAACATTGAGTAACAAGATGTCATTGCTGCTATACTTGTCACAGTTGTTATTTGCCTCAAAAGGAGTCACACAATATGTCCGGCGCCTTCGCATTGCCAGCCAATCCTGTCACTCAGATCATAGAAGATAAACTGCGTAAACAGTTGAAGGCAGTCAAACGCACTTCCATGGGGTCGGAGTACGTGGCCTTTCATGCAAGCAGAGACGAGGTGATTGCGCTGGCCGAATCAGACCTCGTGAGTGCGTTCCGGCGCGTGGTCCTGGACCCGGTACGGGGCCTGGTCATGTTGATGACGCCGAGTGGGAAACATGAAATTACTTCACGCGACATGGATCGTTTTGTCGGTTGTGTTGCCGCTTTGAAGGGAATTAAGACAAAACAACTGGGTTCCACCCGCTGGCGTCGAGAGAGCGATCCCAAAAACACCGGCAATGAAGCCGATTGCAGCTTTTACTTTGGTCAGAATGCGATTGATTGCGGCCGGGCGTATGCCCGAAGTGAAGCAGAAGGCGATGCGTACACATACAGGGTAGCGCCGGACCTGGTGGTTGAAGTTGAACTTACCCATAAATCGAAGGAGAAGTATCTCAGTTACCGGGACAAGGGCGTGGTTGAGTTCTGGCAGTTAAACGCGCGCGGCAAAACAGTGGCAGCGACCTTCCTTGACTTGCAGGCACAGCCAGACCCGCTTGAGGTGGATACATCGATTAACCTGCCTGATCTAAAACCGGCGCATGTCATCGAGTTTATACAAAAATGGTCTAAAGAAGCGTTGAGTTATCTTGAATATTATGAAGTGGTTCGCTACCTGCTTGAGGATAACAAGGACGCATTGAGGATTCGGGAGGAAGCAGCCGAGTATGAGTTTGCAAGCTGACAAGTACGCACAGGACATCGGCTGGACCATTGTGGACTAGGGTTTGATAGAGTTTTTCACCTGTCGGGTAGTTCCGGACCGGTTTACCTGTGTCAGTCGGAAAAGAAATCTTCCCGCAGGCCCTCCTCCGGGATGAATCGACCTGCCTGTCTGTAACTCGCGTGAAGGGTGCCGACAGACATCTTCCGGTGTATTGGAACAACCAATATTTCTGTTTGCCCGGCGTTTCCTCCGAGTGGAATGCGCACAAGCTTCGCATGGCTGCCCTTCACCGAGACCACTTCAAACCCGAACCTGCCGAGGATACGCAGGGTATCGCGTGACGTCAGCCGTTTGAGACGCGGCATCAGTTGAAGCGCGCCAGGGTCTCAAAATTCAATACCAGTCGCGGGTCAGGTTCCAGACCCAGGAGATTATGATCCTCTCCGCTCATCAGTAATTCCAACGCTTCGCGCAGGTTAATGAGAATCTCGTCCAGCGATGCTCCCTGGGTTACAACTGCCACCTCGAGGCACTCGGCCGTAAACAAGCCTTCACTTTCGGTAACGACTGCGTGAATTGCAGGACGCAATGATAAGGGTTCCGCTCCATATGCAGGGGAAACCTCCGCTACCTGGAGTGATTCCCCGGCACGAACCTGCTCACTAGTATCGCCCCGATATGCCTTTTGTATTTCATAAACACCCCTGCCAAGGCGCTTGAAGTACGGCTGGCGACTCTGGTGGTTGGATGGCGCATTGACACAGCACCGACTGCTGACATGGGTTCTCACGGATCCTTCGTTCAGGTGCGGCATGGCGCGCACAATTTCATTCAGCGTGAAAGTCCAGTTGGGTTTTCTGCACACCCGGCGGGCGATCTTCAATATTTCTTCATGAATTTTCACGGTGATATTTACACTTGTAAATTATTTATTACATATTTTACAAGTTCCTGAGGAAAAATCAACGATGATAATCGAATGTAATGCCTTTTATGCTATCTTCATCAATGAAGGAATAATCCGCATCTCAATTCACACTCAAGAGTTGAAGTCATGAGTAACAATCCCGTTGAGAAAGCCATGATTGATTCAGATGAAGAAGTTGTCCGGCAACTGATAATTTATTGATACCTCAATTCCCGGTCTTTTGTGAAGTTTCAGACTGCCCATTGCGGGGCCTGCGGCCTGTCGCTGCCTCGGACCACGTATATAATCGCGGTTTCCTCTCCGGCATTTCTGAATAACCGGTCCAGTTTTTTTGGGATGGTAAGCACGTCACCTGCGTCCAACTCCAGCCTGCCGCCGCGCCACTCGATGACCATAGACCCCGCAAACACGTAAATTACTTCTTCTTCCAGCCTGTGGTGGCTTTCAATCAAACTGCCCGGTGACATTTTTACGCATCTCAGGTGAAACCCATGGGGCCAGGCCATCTTCCCCGCCGAAATGCCCTCAACAGGATTTGCTTCCCCAATGACAGGCATTTCTTCCATTCCTTCAGCCCTTGCAGACAGCACTGTGGGTGAAGCAGCAAATTCATCCGCACTGTAAACACACTCCTGCAATTCCCTGCCATTGATTTTACGCATGCTTTCGACCACGTTCCGGGAGGTTGGCGACATCACCGATGCCCCGTCAGGTATCTTTTCTCCATTTGCAGTATCGATCAACTGCCCGTTTTCCAGTAATACGAGGCCATACTCCCTGGCCATCTCGAATACGTTCGGCGCCCATGTGACCTTGCCGGGGTCGTCACCGCCAAGCACCGAGTACATGTAGCCGGTTTCTTCTCCTATATTTTCGAACCCGCGAAACACTCTGGTAGGAATGGAAATTACATCGCCGGGACCGACGGCAGTCTCTCCTTCTTCCCCTTCCACTCCGCAACGAAATGCCCATTGGCTGTTCTGTACAATAAATACTTCAGCCGTCTCATGGCTGTGTTGTGAATTTACGCAGTGAGGCTCCTGTCGGACTCCACCGACATTGAAACCATGAGTGATATCAATATGTACGTGCTGGTCCGGGTTCTCCGCCACACCCGGACCGATGATGGTGAAGTTTTCCTTTTGCTTTCCCGGTGTCCTGGTATCAATAAATGCCGTCGTGCACGGTATTAGTTCCTGATAGCGAATGAGTCGCTGCTCCATTTGTTCCTGGCTCCACATGGCGGTCTGTCTAATTAATTAACAAAAATTAAAATTTACTTCGAATGCAAAATTATTGCAATATATGTTTCGCTTAATCCGAACAAACAAGTAAACACAGGCCCGCTGCCTGATCCCGGGAGAAACAGACCATGCAGTTCACCGTATTACAAAACAAAACGCACGTTAAAGCATTGATGGATGAGATTGCCGATGCCGGCCCCGGCAATCTCAGGGATGCCCTGGTAAATGCTTATCACCCTGGTGCACACTGGCGCGGCTCCCACCCGTTGAACGAGGTTGATGGCGTTCCCGCCATAGAGAAAACCGTATGGCAACCCCTCATGCAGGCCTTCCCGGACCTGGAAAGACGCGACAGCCTGGTTATCGGAGGCAGTTACCGGAACAGGGATTACGTCGGCATGGTCGGTCATTACGCCGGCACATTTGCGCGGAACTGGATCGACATCCCGGCAACCGGCGGGTCGATCTACCTGAGATACGGCGAGGTCCACCGACTTGATGGCAACAGGATTATCGAGAGCACGGTGCTTATCGATGTGCTCGACCTGATCCGCCAGGCCGGTATCCGGTTGTTGCCGGCAAGTCTCGGCAGCGATGAAATGTGGCCCGGCCCCATTTCCGCTGACGGTTGCCTGCTGGTGGAGAATGACGAGGAAGAATCGGCGGTGAGTCTCAAGCTTTGCCTGACAATGCAGAAAACACTGGATAATACCCTGGTCCAACGGGATGATTTGCTGAATATGTCACAGAAAAAATACTGGCACCCGAAGATGATGTGGTACGGTCCCGGCGGAATCGGGACCGCACGGGGGTTGCAAGGTTTCGTGGACTGCCATCAACGCCCCTTCCGGATCGCATTTCCTAAACGCTATATCGGGGACAACCATTACCTGCAGATCGGTGACGGTAAATTCGCTGCAACCGCAGGCTGGCCGAGCGTCATGACCACGCACGCCGGAGACGGCTGGCTGGGTCAGGCGGCAACCGGACGTAAAATCAACATGAGGGTAATGGACTTCTACCTGTGCGATGAGGGACTGGTGAGGGAGAACTGGGTACCCATTGACATCATTGATATTCTGCTGCAGATGGGCGTGGACATCATGGAACAGGTCCGGCAAAAATAAATCCCAGGTATTGTCCTTCCGATAACTAGGAGTTACATGACCCGGATTCCCGACATCATCGATGCTCACCACCACCTGTGGGACTTGCGCGCCTGCCATTACCCCTGGTTGATGGCCAGGGGGGTAAATCGGTTTTTCGGGGACCCTACCCCGATACAGAAAAACTACCTCGTTAGCGATTATTTCAAGGACATCGGCGACCTGCCGGTTAACGCATCGGTCCATATCCAGGTGGGGGTCGAGGAAGACCAGGCCGTGGCGGAAACCCGCTGGCTGCAATCGGTAGCGGACACGGGCCTCGGGTTCCCCCAGGGCATTGTCGCCTTTTGCGACCTGGCCGGACCCGGCACCATGGCCTGCATAGAGCAGCACAGCAAGTATCCCAACCTGCGCGGCATACGCCAGATTGTGGGGCGCTCCCCGGAAGAAGACGCCGTTACCGGAACCAACCAACTGCTGGCTGACCCTGTCTGGATACGGAACCTGGCCAGACTGGCGGACTGCGGCCTGTCCTTCGACCTGCAACTTGTCCCACACCAGCTACGCCAGGCCAAAGCCGTGCTCGCGAAAATTCCGGACCTCAAGGTCGCCTTGTGCCATTGCGGTTCCCCTTTTGACCAGAGTGAGGCAGGACTGGCCCGCTGGAAGACCGGCATAAAAGAACTGGCTGAATTGCCGAATGTATACTGCAAACTCTCCGGTTTCGGGATGTTCGACCATGACTGGAGCCCCGCTTCGATAAGACCGATGGTGCTTCACGTAATCGAGATTTTTACCCCCGAACGCTGCATGTTCGGTTCCAACTTCCCGGTCGACGGCCTGTATGCGGGCTATGCAGACATCTGGACTGCTTATAACTATATTTCCAGGAATTTTTCCGCCAGCGAACGGCAGCAGTTATTCGCCGGCACAGCCCGCCGCTTTTACTCGATCCAGAATTAGGATTTAAGCAGGTCCGATACCTGATTCGCACCGCGCAGTACAAACGAGTGCTCGGACCCGCATAAGAAGAGGTTCACGCCATACTCCATCCATTTTTCGGCCTCGTCCGGGGTGGAAATGAACATACCCACGGATTTTGCCGTGTCCTGCCCGGCCCGGCAAACTTTTTCGATCGCCTCCAGCACCACCCCATCGGACGGCGAGTCCGCGCCCAGCGATACTGTCAGGTCAACCCTGCCGATGAACAGGCAATCAACGCCGTCTACGGCACAAAGTTCGGCAACGGCATCCACCGCTTCACGGTCTTCGACCTGGACAATCACCGTGGTTTCGGCCGCGCTGTCAGGCAGGTGCTCCCGCATTGGCTTGGTCGTATATCCTGCGGCTCTGGTGGAACCGGCATAGCCGCGCCCGCCCGCGCCAAACCTGGCTGCCTTCGCAACCGCTGCCGCCTGTTCAGGCGCAGTCACATGGGGCACGACTACTCCGGCAGCGCCGCAGTCCAGCGCCTGCAGGATGTATTCCGGCGAATTTGCCGCGACCCGCACTAGGGCAGGCATCCCCGCCGCGCGCAGCGCCGCGATGCACCCGTCCAGTTCCATCCTGCCGAAAGGCGCGTGCTCCGCGTCCAGGCATACGGTATCAAGGTTGCTCAGCGCGAGCACTTCACAGACAATCGGTGAAGGAGTTTTCACAAATGTGCCGGCCAGGACCTCACCTGACAACAGGCGTCGGCGAAACGGAGTACCGGATGGGTTCATGCTGCGCTGCGCCTCCACAACCGCTCGCCGGCAAGCCGGGCGCCCTCCGCGAGAGCGGCCAGTTTTGCATAGACGATATCCTCATCCACCGCGCCGAAACCGGCAAAGGTGGAGAAGCCGCAATCGGTGCCTGCAATTACCCGCTCGCGGCCGGCAATATCCGCAAACCGGCATATTCGCTCCGCTACAAGCCGGGGATGTTCGATAAAATTGGTCGTCGAATCGATCACTCCAGGGACCAGCACCTTGTCCTCGGGTATATGACTCTTCTTGAAAACCTCCCATTCATGGGCATGTCTCGGGTTAGCGGCCTCGAACAACAAGGCCTGGGGCCTGGCCCTCAAGGCGATGGGTAGCACCATTTCCATGGGTGCGTCATGGTGATGGGGACCCTCGTAATTACCCCAGCAGACGTGCAGGCGCATACGCTCTGCCGGAATGTTACGAAGCGCGTGGTTCAATATATCAACGTGGAGATTGGCCAGCCTCACGTATTCTTCATCGTCCCGGTCCTTGAACATCATGTGCCTGCCAAGACCCAGGTCCGGCGCATCGAGTTGCAACAGGCAGCCCGAGTCGACAATGGCCTCGTACTCGACCTGCATCGCCTCGGCCAAAGCCAGCAGATAGCTTTCGTGGTCGGGGTAATATTCATTGGGCTGGAATAGCGCGATGACGCCTGGAGACGCCGCGGTAAGGAACCCCTCCGCCGGCTTGTCCGCGGCAAGGGCGGATATGAAGTTGGCGATGTCCCTGTTCAACTGCTCCTGGTCCTTCACCTTTATTTCACCGGTACAGCGCGGCCGTTTATAGCTGGGCGTGCCGCCTGAGCGGGCCTGGCGTTCGAGAAACCCCGGAAACTCCTCCAGGTCAGCGGGCGGTTTACGCGGGCTGTCGCCGGCAAAGCCCGTCATACGATCCTTGATATAGGTCGCATAACTTATCTTGCTCATCTCACCATCGCTGACTACGTCCACGCCGGCCTCAACCTGGCGCCTGACTACCGCTTGTACTGCTTGTTTTACGGTTTCCTGCAATGCACACTCGTCGTCCAGTTCACCGTTTTCTTTTGCGAATACGGCTTCCGTCACCTTGCGAGAACGGGGCAGGCTGCCGACGTGGGTGGTAAGGATTCGGTCCGTACTGGTTTCCATGATCTTTTCCTGAAGTAACCGGCCCGGTTTCAGGCGATGCGTGCGGAGTTGCCCGGCTGCAATACCCCGGAAAATACGCGCATTTCCGGCGTCTTGTCCGGTTTGTTCACGCGTTCCATCACCATCTCCACGGCGGCCTCGGCCATTTGCTGCACCGGTTGCCTGATGGTGGTGAGGTCGTAGCCGGACCAGAGGGCGGGCGCGATACCGTCAAACCCCACGATCGAGATATCGTCCGGCACCCGCATGGAATACTCGTTACGCGCAGCATCCATACAGCCTATTGCCATTACGTCATTTGCACACAGGACAGCATCTGGCCCGTTCTCAAAGCGCTTCATCAGTTCCCGCAAGCCTTGCTGGCCGCTTTCATAGGTATAGTCACCCTGCACAATCGGCACGTTGTCAAAACCCAGCCCGGCGAGGCGGTCGCGCGCACCGGCAGTGCGCTGCATACTGACCAGGGAATCCTCGGGCCCGCTGATTAACCCGAATGATTTATGCCCGGCGTTCACCAGGGAATTGACCAGGATTCTCTCCCCGGCCTCCTGGTCGCAGCATACGGCATTCACCGACCTGTCCTGGATAGTACGATTAAAAAACACCAGCGGCAGGTTTCTCTTTACAAACCTGTCGATTTGTTCCAGGGATAAAGTACTCGCAACTACCACCCCTTCCACCTGATACTGGAACACTTGCTGGATAATTTCATCGATGTCGCGCTCCTGGCGCAGGGTGAACAAGAGGATATGCACGGCGTCTTTCGAAAACCCCTGGTTAAGTTCGAACAGTACCTCCGGATAATGCAGGTTGGTGAAATCCGACAGGATGACACCGACCAGGTTGGAACGGCGGGTGATCAGGCTGCGTGCGATGGCGTTTGGTTGATAACCGAGTTCATCCGCAGCCTGCATCACCCGTTCACGCATCTTTTTGGAAACACTGGCGCCGGGTTTGAAACAACGCGATACCGCAGACTGTGACACGCCGGCATACCTGGCTACATCATAGGATGTTACCCGCTGTCCCGATATTTCCGTGATGCTGTTATCGGCCATGGCTAAAGGTGTGCGATTGTATCCGTTAAATTTAACTAGTCCGTTTCACCGGCATACCTGCGTAGCCGTATATCCGCCTGTTCCTTATGCCCCATAAACCCTTCCAGTTCACACAAGCGGGAGCAGTACTCGCCAACCTGCAGCGAGGCCTCCCTGCTGATTTTCTGGTAAGTGCAGGTCTTGAGAAATTTACCCACCCATAAACCTCCCGTATAGCGCGCGGCTTTCTTCGTCGGCAGGGTATGATTGGTGCCGATAACCTTGTCGCCATAAGAAACGTTTGTTTCCGCCCCCAGAAACAACGCGCCGTAGTTGGTCATATTCTGCAGAAAGTAATCAGGGTTGCGGGTCATGACCTGGACGTGCTCAGAGGCTATATCGTCCGCCACCTGTACCATCTCTGCATCGGTATCGCAAACTATAACCTGACCGTAATCATACCAGGCCTGTCCTGCTATGTCTCCGGTCGGCAATATCTTCAACTGCCGTTCTACTTCCACCATGGTGGTTTCAGCCAGTTTCTCTGACGTTGTCAGAAAAATCGCAGGCGAACTGGGACCATGTTCCGCCTGCCCCAACAGGTCCGCGGCACAAAGTTCGGCATCGACGGACTCATCCGCAATCACCAGGGTTTCCGTGGGGCCGGCAAACAGGTCTATTCCCACCCTGCCAAACAACTGGCGTTTGGCTTCGGCAACGTAAGCATTGCCAGGTCCGACCAGCATATCCACGGGAGCAATGGATTCCGTACCGATGGCCATGGCTCCCACAGCCTGGACACCGCCCAGACAGTAAATCTCGTCGGCGCCGCCCATATCCATAGCAACGACGATAGCCGGGTGAGGTTTCCCCCGGTTGGGCGGCGCAGTAGCTATAATCCGCTCCACGCCGGCCACCTTGGCAGTTACCACGCTCATGTGCGCGGAGGCCACCATGGGGTATCTGCCCCCGGGCACGTAGCATCCCACACTGTTAACCGGGATGTTCTTGTGACCCAGGACTACTCCCGGCAAGGTTTCCACTTCCACGTCCCGCAAGGCAGCGCGCTGGTGGACGGCAAAATTACGTATCTGTGTCTGGGCAAAACCAATATCATCCTTGACCCTGTCAGAAACCTCTTTGTAGCAGGACTGGATTTCCTCATCAGTTAGCCTGAAAGACGGCGGGTTCCAGTTATCGAATTTTTCCGAATACTCACATAAAGCCGCATCACCCCGCCGAGTGATATCGTCAAGAATTCCCTCTACCGTCTGCCTAACCATGGCATCTTGGGTCGCCACTTCTTTTCCGGGTCTGCCTGTCTTCATATGCCTGATCATTTACGATTAGCCTCCAATATAATCTGCCTTCAATTTACTAAACTGGTTTGCCAAAGTATATTGTACTTCGGATGCAACCAAAAAGAGAAAAAAATGACAGCCGATGCAACGACAACCGCTTCCGGTATGTTCAAGGGTAAAACCGCTCTGGTCACGGGCGCGGGCCGCGGTATCGGCCGCTCCTGCGCAAGCGCCCTGGCCGGTGCGGGCGCCCGGGTGATCACCGTAGCCAGGACCCGGGTGGATCTGGACTCACTCCATGAAGCTTTCCCCGACCTGGTTGAGACATGGCAGGAAGACGTCACGTCCGAGGCGTTTTATGCCAGGATTGAAACCCTGCAGGGCCTGGATATCCTGGTGAACAATGCGGGAACCAACAAACCGCAGGAGTTTACGTCTGTGGATACCGAAGCCCTTCACACCATGCTGAAACTCAATGTGGAAGCGGCATTCCGTACCGCCCAGTCCGCGGCCAGGGTCATGCTGAGAGAGCAGACCGGCGGATCCATCATAAATATGTCTTCGCAGATGGGTCACGTCGGTTCTCCGGGGCGAACCGTTTACTGTATGACCAAGCACGCCATTGAAGGCCTGACCAAGGCTATGGCGGTCGAACTTGCACAGCATGGCATCAGGGTAAACAGCATAGCTCCCACATTCATAGAGACTTCCCTGACCAGTGCAATGATCAAAACCCCTGAATTCAATGAATTCATCATCAGTCGCATACCAATGGGGCAGATTGCCCATGTGCAAGACATCGCCGAAGCCGTGTTATTCCTCGCCTCATCCCGGTCAGGAATGATCACGGGCGACAGCCTCAGAATCGATGGCGGCTGGACCGCGCAATAGTCCCCAGCCATGAAACTCGTGCTGAACACAGTTCGCAGTTATATACAAAAATATTTGTTGCATTCGAAGTACATTTGTGGTGATATTATCAACATAAACCTGATTATCATCAGATACTCATTCAAGAGAATACCAGGCGGAATTGGATGCCCGGCCTGATTAGTCATAAGTAATTGGAGGATATAAATCATGCTCATCATGCAACGAACTCCGTTTTTGTTTACGGTACTCGCACTATTAATGGTTTTTTCGGCCGGACCGGGCGCCCAGGTAATCGAAGAAGTCGTCGTTACCGCGCAGAAACGTGAACAAAGCCTGCAGGATGTGTCCGTCGCAGTCACAGCCATCAGTGGCAGTGACCTGGTCGATCTGGGCATAACCGATGCTTTTCGACTCGACGTACTGGCTCCCGGATTGCAACTGGGCCTGTCGGGGAATGATCCGCGGCCGGCACTGCGAGGCGCCAGGACACAACAGGTCGAAGCTAACGATGTCGCCATTTCCTTCTACAGCGATGGCCTTTACAGGCCCCGCCATGGACAAGCCCTCGCCGGGTTTGTCGACGTAAACCGGGTCGAAGTGCTGAGAGGCCCCCAGGGTACGCTGTTTGGACGGAACTCGTTTGGAGGACTGATACACGTAATCAGCAACAAACCGGACTTTAGCGAAGTCGATTACGGCGCGGCTGTTACCGGGGGCGACTATGAACAGATCCGCGGTGAGGGTTTTATCAACGTCCCCCTTGGTGAAAAGGCGGCCTTCAGGGTGGCCGGCGTGCGGGAGCACCGCGATCCGTATGTAAAAAATGTTACGCTTGGAGACAAGGGCGGCCTCAAGGACGCAGACACCACCTATATCAGGGGGCTGCTGTCGATAGCGCCCAGTGACTCGGTGGATATCAACCTGCGCGCGGAATATTGGGATGATAATTCAAACGGCAACGGCTCTTTCGGTTACTTCATCGAAGGTATCCCCGTTAACCTGGAAACCGGCCTGACCAACGGGGTCGACGGCTCCCTCAGACCCAGGATTGGCCGCTCTGACGAGTGCGTGGGAACCTGTGGCCGCTACGGCGCCGGTTTCGATTATGCCGACACGCCGGGCCCTGATAACGTGACGCCCACCCAGTCGAGTCCGTACAGGATCTCCGACGATACAATCCCGCAGCGCAATCTCGAAGAGGTGACCCTGGCAGGTGATTTTTCCATGGATTTCGGTTTTGCCACCCTCAAGGTGACACTGGCCTACATGGACTACGAAGAATACCGCTGGGCCGACTGTGATCTCTCGCCATATCCCACCCTCTCGTGTGGGAACGACATCACTTCCGAGACAACCCAGCAGGAGATACAGTTGACATCCAGTCCTGAATCCAGGCTGCAATGGGTCGCGGGTATGTTCTTTCTCCAGGAAGATCTGACCAATGCTTTCCTGTGGCAGGACATTTACTATGATCTGGTGGACAACGCCCCCAACCCCGACGGCGCGCCGGTGAACCTGTATGCCGGCTGGGCAAGCCAGATACGGGTAGACAGTTCTTCCATTGCCGCATACGGACAGGCGAGTTACTCGATTACCGATAATATTCGGATCCTCGGTGGTATCCGTTATACGGATGATGAGCGCGATTGGAAAATTTACGGCCAGAATCCGGATGACCTGACTACGATCGACTTCAGTGTTCTGAGTGTCTCCGACGGTGAGGGTTCATGGGACAAGGTCACCTGGAAAGCCGGCGCCGAACTTGACCTGGGGGAGAATTCAATGGTGTATTTCACTGCATCCACGGGTTTCCTTGCAGGCAACCAGCAAGGCGCGTTCAGTGGAACTGCCTCCTACGACGAACAGACAGTCACCGCCTATGAAATCGGCAGCAAGAACCTGTTCGCCGATGGCCGGTTGCTGTTCAACGCGTCGATATACTACAACGAGTATGAAGACCTGCTGTCTACTCGATTTGTGGATACGGGCGCGACCACGCTGGCGTTCAGCGACAATGCGGGTGAAATCGATGCATACGGTCTTGAACTGGAAATAGACTGGGCGGCCACGGACGAGCTGCAACTTGGCGCTCGAATTGCGGTCCAGGATGTCGAGTACGGAGATTTCGTAACACCCAACGTCTTCCAGGAGGGCGGGGAAACCATTAACGGCATTGCCAACCTGTTCCAGCTTGACGGGTTGCAGGTCCAGAACTCACCGGATATCACGGCAACGCTGCTGGGCAGCTACCATATCGACCTCGGTGAGATGGGCAGCCTGCGGCCGGCAATTACCGTTTACATCTCCGATGATTACCGGGCCGATGATGCGCCTTTTGCTTTTGGTGAACAGGACTCCTTCACGAAAACCGATCTCAGCCTGACCTGGAGATCTCTGAACGAAGACTGGAGTGTGCGGGCATTTGTGCACAACGTAGAGGATGAAGCCGTATTATTGAAAGCCACACGCTTTGGCGGTGACGTTGCCATTACGGATTATGGCCCGCCCAGAACCTGGGGAGTGACGCTCGGTTACAGGTACTAGATCGCTGAAACATTACGCCCCGTGACATGTACGGGGCGTTTAACCTGCGTAAAACCGTCCCGGAATGTTCCATTCCGCGACGGTTTTCTTATTTGACGTCAACGTAGATATGCTTGTTTTCCAGGGTCGATTTTGAAGAAATTCCCATGATAGCCAAATAATCGTGATACGCTTATGCATCCGAATGCAGACAATACCACAGTACCGGCATGACAACCTACCACACTTGAGACCCGGCCCCATGGCGCATATTTCTATAGCGGGCAGTGAGTCCCGGTGAAAACGATCGGCTTACTGGGCGGTATGAGTTGGGAAAGCACGGAACTCTACTACCGCTGGATAAACGAAGAGACCAAGCACAGACTAGGAGGCCTGCACTCCGCGCCTGTAGCAATGGTGAGCGTCGACTTTCAGCATATTGAGGAACTGCAGCACCAGGGAAACTGGGAGGCGGCAGGTGAGTTCCTGGCTGAAAAAGCGCTGCAGGTCGAAGCAGCAGGCGCCGGTTTTCTGCTGTTATGCACGAATACGATGCATAAGGTGGCGCCGCAGATAGAGGCGGCCATCAGCATTCCTCTCCTGCATCTCGCAGATGCTACCGCCAAGCGTATCAGGGAAGCCGGCCTCACCACCGTCGGATTACTCGGCACGAAATTTACCATGGAGCAGGATTTTTACCGGGGGCGCCTGGAGCAACAGGGATTGAGCGTATTGATCCCTGCCCAAGGAGACAGGGATATAATTCACCGGGTAATATACGAGGAGCTGTGCCTGGGTAAAATTGTCGCGGATTCAAGGAAGGAATACCTGCGGATAATCGACCAGCTTGCCGCTGCAGGAGCGGAAGGAGTGATTGAAGGTTGTACGGAAATCGTTATGCTGGTACAACAGGAACATACGCGGATTCCACTGTTTGACACAACCGCAATACATGCCCGGGAAGCGGTTTCCCTGGCCTTGCAATGAAGATCAGATCATTACCTTGAAGGTCCACAGGGCGACAATACACAGGCAGAAGAACAGGATAAGCAGGTAACTGCTTCTATCGACTTTCCCCGGTACGACATACCACCCATCCTGCATTTCAGCCCGTCCCTCCCGGATAAACAATTCCTTCTGACCACGAATAGTGTATGGGTGGTATCCTGTCTTGAAGCCGTCCAGCAGGATACTGGCGCCCCACCCCACCACTATACTGACTGCGCCGCCCAGAGGACAGTACCAGGGCCAGGCGATATCCGCATACATCTCCACGTACCAGAGACTGAAGAAACCGGCCGCAATGCCGATCAGCAACCCTTTTTCAGTGGTGTGTCTGGAATAAAAGCCGAGGAAGTACGTACTCAGTTTTGCACCCACGAAAAACGATCCTACCTTGCTCAGGACCTCCAGTACCGAACCGTCGCTTTTTGTAAACATAATTGCCGGAATGACGATCAATACGGCCCAGGCCAGGGTAAACAACCGGGATACCTTCAGGTAATGTTCGGGGGTGCCGGTTTTATTGACGAACTTCTGGTAGAAGTCCACCGTGGTAACGGTGGCCATGGAATTCAGGCTGGAATCAAGGCTGGACATGGCGGCGGCAACTATGGCCGCGGTAACAATTCCCATCAGCCCCGGGATTCCGATTAATGAGACAAAATTGAGCACGATGGTATTGTCGTTATCGAATGCCTGGCCGTCGTAGTAACTGTAGAAGAGAATGCCCATCAGGAAAAACAAGACATACACGAAAAAGGCACAATAGCCCATCATGATATAGGCTTTCTTGGCATCGCCCAGGGTTCTGGCCGTCAGGGTACGCTGCACCATCATCTGGTTGACGCCGTAAACAACGACGTGGTATATCGACATCGCGATCACGCCGGTCCATACGGTAGCCACCATGGCCGGGTCGAGGGAGAAATTAAACGGTTCGGCCTTGCCTGCAGTTTTCAGTTCCTGCAGCGAAGCAACCAGGCCGGCAGGCAGCTCGTTAACCAACATGAACAGAATGATGAGAACGCCAAACAACAGGATCACGGACTGGATGACGTCAGTCCAGATCACCGCGGAGATACCACCCAGCATGGTATAGGTCAATGCTATGAAGGCGACGATGATTATAGCGTCAACGACATCCATGCCGGTGATGAACTGCAGGACGAGGGCGACGGTATACAGCATGATGCCGGAGTAAGCAATATTGCCGAACAGGAAAATAGCGGACATGACCGAGCGCGAAGTCGAGCCGAATCTCTGTTCCAGGTACTCGTAAATCGATGCGACACCGCTGTTGTAGAAAAAAGGCAGGAACAGGGTAATGACGACCGCGATGGCGATGGGGTAATTCACATGTATGAAGATGACGGAAAAGCCTTCCTTGTAGGCCCATGCCGGGCCGCCCAGGAAGCTGAGTGCGCCGAAATACGTTGCAACGACGGATACGCCGATTGCCCACCAGGGCAGGGTCCTGTTGCCCAGGTAGTAATGTTCAGCAGTCTTTACCCGTCTGCTGAGGTATGCGCCCAACAGTAAAGTGCCGATCACATAGGCGCCGACAATTGACCAGTTCAGTATTCCGAAATCACTCATTCGCACTTCCTCTAATCGTCGATATCACGGACTGGCCTGGTGTATACAGACCATGACGCCGCCTGCCGTTCAACGCCGCAGGATGTGCCGAGTCCTGTCCAGCACGTCGTCACCCTGCTGCATCAGGAAATAAAGCAGGTCGATAAAAATCCAGTTCTCGGCCAGCTTGCCGCCGTCCCTTCGATAGATATCCACGACACGCATGTGCACGTCCTTGTTCGAGGCAGGCAGTCCCAGGAAACCGCCGCACGGTTTCATCGTCAGGTTGGACCAACCGAAAAATCCCCCGTACCTGCCTTCGGCAAACCGGCAGATATGACCATTGAAGCGGATGTCGTCCAGACCGTCACTGAATGGCCCCTGGTGCTGTTCCTGGTAGCGCTCGCGTGTGTACGTGGCCCCTATTCCGGCAGGGCCGAACCAGATCATGTCGTCATGCCATGTATCGGCAAGCTCATCCTGGGGGGACTCAAGGTCGGAACCGACCAGATCATCAATCATCCTGTTTATCAGGTTCAGCGTCCTCGCACTTTCCGCCGGGTCCTGGGGTTCGTACAACAGTCCGTCGTGGGTGCGCGGTCCGGGGGTAATAAAGAAGGCGCCGGTTTGCACAGGCAGGGGTTCCACGCCTGCTTGTTTCATGACGCTGATGATATCGCAGAACAAGGCTGTTTCGCTGATCTTTCCGGCAGCTATTCGGTTAAATTCAACGTAGCGAAGGAAACCCATTTTCCCGGTCGACGGAATACCGAGCCAGTCTTTGTCGAATAACCCCATCAGGTGGCCCATGCTGCAAACCCATTCCGTCCGGCCTCCGTCTATGTCATTCCTGCCCGCCATAAACACGTCCATGCGTCTTTGCATGTATCTGAACGAACTACGAAACGGCTTCCAGAATATTTCCGCGACAGCGTCCGCACCCTGCTGTTCATAAAAAGGGTGCATTCCCCGCCAGAAATAATCATCCGAGGTATAGCGCATCAGCACACGGTTTATATCGCTACCCGTTGCAGTATCGAGCTCTTCGTAATAGTTTCTTACCAGTTGCTTGTTATCCTGGAATTCGCCCATGGTCTTGTCCTCTCAGCCCCGATGCGCCATAATCTGCATCATCAAGTCCAGTTCATTGAACAGCATCCATTCGCCAATGATACGCCCGTCTGAGATATGGTGCTGCGTAATACCCCAGACCTGCACTTCGCAGCCGGTTGCCCTCCCGTAGATACCATCACCGGCATGTGTGGCAGTGCCGCTCCAGCGCTCTGATGTCAGGTATCCATCCACGTCATTGCCCATCCAGTAAACCTCGTCCACCTGCAGGCGGATATCGGGAAATGCACCCGACAATGACCGAAGAAATTCAGCGTACGGTTTTACCCCCGCCAGGGTGCGTCCGGTGGGTCCATGGAAGCGGAAGTTGCCGGCATAGGCTTCACCCAGCACAGCATAATCACGCTTGTTCCATAGCCTGTCGAAGTTGCTCCGGGCAAAGGCGTCCACATCAAAGCCGGAAACGGGAGAACTGATTGATAGTGGTTGCGCCGGACGGGCCGCATTGCGCAGGTCCGACCAGGTTTGCGCATCTCTCGGCCAGCCGGCAGGAGGTGATGCGGCCATTTCTGCCGCCACATCATTCAGGTCAAGGCCGAGTTGCTGCAACAGGCTGGAATTGTTGTATAAAACGTGTTCGAGGAAGATTTCATTTTCCAGGGCGACGCAGTTGGCAATGACCATGATATCGACATCCTTGTTCGTAGCAGGTCCGTATTTGCTGTCACCATCATTGGTGCCTCGGATGATGGTCCGGTGTGAGGTGTGGTAACCGACATCGTCATTTCCTGCCCAGACAATTTCATCAGCGATTAATTGAATATTGGAAAATGCGCCTGTCGTATGGTGGGTATCTGAAATGATTTTCCTGCTTCCCAGTTGCAGGCCGTAGTCATCGTAGACGCGGGAAGTATCCGAATAGGTATCGCCTATATATTCGACTTCGCGGTCCTCCCAGATTTTGTAGGTGATACGGACGATATAGTCAATAATATTCCGGTAAGTATCTTCAAAACCGAGCATCGATTGTTCAGGTCCGAAGTCTTCCGGAATACGTTTCTCCTGTTCGGTAAAACCGCCTCCTGTCCCATTACGGCCGATATATGAGTCCAGCGAAATACGGTAATCAGTCGGCATATGTTCCCGCTTGAGCGGCATGGCAGATTTGTTTTCACTCATCTTGATTTTCCTTGTCATAAACCCATGGTGCGCCAACGCACGTTACACCAGGGGGGGAATAATGTACTTCGAATGCAGTTTTATTATAACAGCAGTCCATGCAAAAGCTGCATCATTGTTAATGGCTGTTGGAGACTCTATTGAAGGCTGGCCAGCTGTCGTGGGTTTCCCCGACAGTAATATCTACCCCACCCCTGAATGCGCAAGGATTTGCTTCCATACAGACACTTCATCAATGAGAATCCATTCCATGGTCAACCGGCCGTCAACCATGCAGGCATGGGTCAGGCCCATGATATAAACGTCTGCCCCGCCGGGCGCGCCGAAACAACCCCAACCACTGTGTGTTGCCTCAATATGCCAGCGCATGGCAAGCCGTGTGGGCAGACCGGGGGCACGGTTGACTATCAGATTATCCACCGTGAACACCATGTCGGGAAAAGCAGCAAGGTAGCCGAGGACGAAACGGTCCATATCAATATGGCCGTGCAGGATATCGCCGCAGGGGGCGCAGACACAGGCTCCGTCATGATAAAGCTGCCTGATCACAGCCGGTTCCTTGTCTCCCCAGATAGCCTGCCACCCGCGCGCATAAGCATGCGCTTCTTCACTGTCGTCAATAACATCCACGTAATTGCCCGACACATCGGCATTCGGCGTGAAGAAGATCACTTTACCGTGGATACCCAGATCATTTTCCGCCTGAAGTCGCGCCAGCTCTTCAGCGTCAGTACCAAGGCAGGCGGCAATCGCTCCCTGGTCGCGAATCAACCACTCTTCTACAACCTGATCGTTACGCACTACACACTCGGCGATCACTCGCACGCGCACTGGTTTGTTTGTCGCCTTCCCATAAATGCCACTGCCCGTGTGCGTCATGACCGACGTCAGGCGATGCGAGGAAATAAAACCATTTTCTTCGTCTCCACGCCAGATGATATCCTCTCCCAGCAACTGGCGGTCTGGAAACTCATGCAGTGTCTGGAGCGTGGATGCGACAACACCCTGCCTGTCTGTCACCATACCGGCGGGAGAACGCAGCAACACGTTATCGGCGTAATATCGTTCAAGCGCAGGACCGACACCTCGTTCCTCCCATATCTCACGGGTAATTCCAAGTATGTAGTCAACGAGATCGTAACCATGGTCGGTATAACCGGGTCTTCGCCGTGTATCATTCCGGGGGGTTCTGTTGGATTCAACCATTTATGGCACTTTTTATTTGAATAACTCGCCCGTCTCCCATGATACCATTCGTCGCTATGATTCGAACGCCAGCCTCGGAGTCAAAACCTCAACAGGCCCATCAAGGGGGAAATGTTTTAGGTTTCCGGTAATTAAAACACTGTTTTCCTGTATCGCAGCAGTATAAAAAGGCACATCGCGCACATCGTTGAATTCACTAGTGTCGATTTTCAGTTCATCAACCAGTATCCCTGAAAGATATAAAGACTCCATCAATACGGTAATGTCTTCCCGTTCAAATTGAAATTTCGGGCGCAGCAAAACTTCCAGGTATTCAAACAGAATCGGCTCAGAAAATACCGGAACGAGTAAACCGGTTTCAATTGCATCGACCAGCTTGCCGGGTGGCCCGGCATGAGATAACAACCCGGAGACTAGTACTCTTTCAACCTGATATTGCCATGTTCAGCGGGTCGGGAAGCGGTTGAGCGCAAGGCGCGCCGCGCCGGGAATGGCGCGTCCTTGCCAAGCGGCGCAACGCCGCGGGCGACCGCTTCCCGGCCCGCCCGCAGGGAGCCACACAGCGACGCCAATACGGCGTTGCA
>JAPOQU010000024.1 GCA_026710545.1 Gammaproteobacteria bacterium
CGGGCCGGGAAGCGGTCGCCCGCGGCGTTACACCGCTTGGCAAGGACGCGCCATTCCCTGCGCGGCGTGCCTTGCGCGCAACCGCTTCCCGACCCGCTGAACATGGCAATATCAGGTTGAAAGAGTACTTGCCTGGATTTCTCACCAGGCTGGTTGTTACTATGTAGCAGTGATGTGTCTGCGCTGCGCATAAGTAATGGATATCCCCAGGATTGTCGAACTCCCCGCAACCCTGGCAAGCCAGATCGCGGCCGGTGAGGTAATAGAACGGCCGGCAGCCGTTGTAAAGGAACTGCTGGACAACAGTATTGATGCCGGCGCCGCTCATGTAACGGTTGCCGTAACTGACGGAGGTCATAAACGGATATCCGTCAGTGATGACGGCCACGGCATCCATCCTTCCGACATCGAACTGGCATTACGCCGCCACAGCACCAGCAAACTCAATATGCAGTCCGACCTGGACTGTATCACCAGCCTTGGATTTCGCGGCGAGGCGCTGGCAAGTATCGCGGCGGTTTCAAGGTTTTTGCTGGTTACCAGAACCGGCGGCTCCGATTCTGCCTGGTCGCTGTCGTTCGACCCGGTCAGTGGTAACACCGCTGTCAACCCGGCTGCGCGCTCCCGTGGCACCACCGTGGAAGCCGCTGACATCTTTCAGGCAACCCCTGCCCGCCGCAAATTCCTGCGCAGCAGGACTACGGAGTTCCTGCACATAACAGAAGTAGTCAAGCGCGTGGCCTGCAGCCGTTTCAATATTACTTTTACCCTGACACATGACAACAAGCCTGTACTGCGCTACCGAGCCTGCCGGGACGACATGATTGAAAGGGTGGCGGATGTATTCGGCCGTAGCTTTGCGGACCGGTCCATCCCGGTGAATTATGAGGCGCAGGGAATGAGGCTATGGGGGTGGCTGGGAGGAAGCGACCTCAGCCGCAGCCAGTCCGACCGGCAATTCTGCTTTGTCAATGGCCGGGTAGTACGGGATAAAAAAATCTTTCACGCGGTTCGATCGGCTTTCGATGATTCCCTGCCCACGGGCCGTTATCCGGCCTACCTGCTGCACCTGGATATGGATCCGTCCGTTACCGACATCAACGTTCATCCGACCAAGAGCGAAATCCGCTTCAGGGATAACCGGGGCGTGCACGATTTTATACATATCAGCCTGAGAGAGGCGCTGGAGACTGCAGGGTCGCTTGATTTGGGCGTCACCGGCGATGTGCCCGGAAAGAGGTCAGAATCCGCGCCGGCGTACCAGGATCAGGGCAGCCGTCTACAGGTACGGGAGGCAGGCATGTTCTACCGGAACCTGGTCTCCAGGGAGCAACAGGATGACTTGACGGCTCAACATGCCGGGCTGGGAGTACCCCTGAACGCAATACCCGGACGCGTTGTGATAACGCAAAGAGACCATGACTACGTGTTGCTGAACTACCGGGCGGCAACCGAATATGTTCTGCGCTACCGGTTGAAGCGGGACTATATGAATGAATCCGTGCGCCGCCGGCCGTTACTGGTACCGGTACATATTGAAGCAGGCGATTCCGAGGCGGAACTTGTGGAGAAATATTCGGAACTGCTGGAAACAATCGGTCTGTCATTGAGGGTGGTCTCTGCCGGGGTTATCTCCGTCAAGGCCATTCCTGCGCTGCTTGAAGAGGCCGATGTCAGGACTTTATTGAGACTGGTGCTGGCTGAGTTGCCGCTTGTGGGTGAAGATACAGACCCGGGAGAGAAGTTACTGGCGGTTATGGCACAAGCTACGGACACAGGTGCGGAGAGAGCATCCGGTTCCGGGGTGCAGGGATTGCTGGATGACCTGGACGGAACGGACCTCGATACTGCGCAGAGACATCATAAAGGCATCTGGCGTACGCTGACGGTGGAAGAGTTAAGCAAGTTAATCGATGACTGAGGCAGTCATCTTTCTCATGGGGCCAACTGCCAGCGGCAAGACTTCGCTGGCTGTCGAACTCGTAAAACACCTGCCGCTGGAGATAATCAGCGTTGACTCGGCCATGGTATACCGGGGAATGGATATCGGGACGGCAAAACCGGGCCGGGAAGTGCTGGAGGCAGCGCCCCATCATCTGCTCGATATCTGTGAACCAACCGAGTCGTATTCCGCCGGCAGGTTCAGGCGTGACGCCATGGCTGCCATTGAGGATATCCGGAAAAATAACCGCATCCCTATCCTGGTCGGCGGCACAGGCTTGTATTTTCGCTCGCTGGAGCAGGGATTTTCCAATTTGCCTGCAACGGATCCGGCGCTTCGGGCGCGTCTGACAAAGATGTTGCGCGCACACGGTTCCGCAGCGCTGCATGCAGAATTAACCCGGGTCGACCCTGTTGCCGCGCAACGCCTGCATCCCAATGATTCGCAGCGCATCCAACGCGCTCTGGAGGTGTATGAAATGACGGGTACCGCGTTTTCCGTGTTTACCGCGCAAGGCCGCCTGGGACCATTGCCCGGCAAAGTTGTAAAACTGGCGCTGGTTCCGCCGGACAGGCGCATGATTCGTGAACGGACGCGGCAGCGTTTTATACGGATGCTGGAGAGCGGCCTGGTAGACGAAGTACGCGGTTTTTTCGAGCGCGAGGACATGCACGAGGATTTGCCCTCAATGCGCATGGTCGGGTACCGGCAGGTCTGGTCTTACCTGGCCGGCCGGTTAAATTATTCTGAAATGCAGGAAAAAGCCGTCATTGCAACGCGCCAACTGGCAAAACGCCAGATCACCTGGTTGAGAAGGGAGGAAAATACCACCTGGTTCGACAGTTACAGGCCTGACATTGCGCAGGAACTGATGGCTTTTTTGCGCGACAGTTCCGCGTTTTCTTCCAGTTTGTAATATAATTTGTTGGATACCCTGCGATTCAGTGATGCCAGTACCGGTTACAGGAGTGAACCGGCAGGGGGATGCGGACAATAATAATCAGAACGAATAGCAGTGAGGTGTTATTATGAGTAAGGGCCATACACTCCAGGATCCATTTCTCAACACGTTACGCAGGGAACGGATTCCCGTATCGATTTATCTCGCTAACGGTATAAAACTGCAAGGCCACGTTGAATCTTTCGACCAGTTCGTGATTTTGCTGAAAAACTCGGTGAACCAACTGGTATACAAACACGCAATCTCGACCATTGTACCCGCCAGGAATGTAAGATTGCCGCTGGCGGATGACGAGAGTAATGAGGCCTGACCTGGACCTGAGTCAACCGGAATAGTTTCTAATTTACAAGTGGGCAGCCGAAGAACCGGTCGCGCAGGCAAGCAAAAGGGAATTGATTCGGCGCTCCGCCCGGTCTGAGCGTGAATTAAACGTGACAGGCACACTTGCGCCGAGTAATAACCCGCCTGACTTTGCTCCGCCGTGGAATTTGATGGCTTTACCTACCGCATTCGCAGTTTCCAGGTTATGAAATAAGATGAGATCCGGATCACCGGCAACCGGAGAATCAGCCAGGTTTTTGTTTTCTGCGGCTTCTTTGCTTATACAGGCATCATAACCGAAAGGTCCATCTACCAGAAAGCCTTTCAATTGGCGGTTCCCGCACGCCGCCTTCAGATTTTCTGCATCAATAGTTGCGGGCAGGGCGTCAGTGATCTTCTCGGTGGCTGCAACGAGTCCGACTTTGACCGGCTCAACGCCCAGCGCGGAATAAAGGGGCAGTGTATTTTCTATGATTGCTTTCTTATCATCAAAGTCGGGGTCGGGCACGATCGCATTATCGGTGATCCCCAGTAATTTATGGTAAGAATCCATTTCAAAAACTGTAATATTGGACAACAACCTGGATAGTCTTATTCCGGATTCTTTATCAAGTATGCTTTTCAGGAAGATTTCGGATTCTATGTGTCCTTTCATTAAAATTTCTGCCTCACCTTCTTTAACTGCCGCAACCGCGGCATCTGCACAAGCCCGTGACGTGTCTGAGTCACGGATATCGAAAAGGTTTCTATCAGCATTGATGTTTTTGAGTCGTTTACGTATCTCCTGTACAGGACCCGATACTATGACATGACCGATAATTCCTGCCTGTAACAATGTCTGGACACATGACAATACCGCTTCGTCAGCGCCACCAGCTATGGAAACTGCCGACGCAGTGATTTGTCGTTCAGACAGATCCTTGAAATTTTTTACAGGTTTCATGGTCTGGCAGGATAGCGGGAAGTGGCATGCACCGGTATCGGCCAGTCCATGATTTTACCTCCGGGCTCAAGTGCTGTTACTACGGCTTCAGCCAGGGCCTGATTTTCATTGCTGCCGGCAAAAACAAAAACCGGCGCCAGATTTTCCATTTTTGACGTAAGCCGGTCAGTCAGCTTTTTACTGTTGGCCAGCCCCCCGGTCAATACGATGCCGTCTGTATTAAAATCCATGGTAGAGGCCATGGCTCCGACTGCCTTGGCGACCTGGTAGAGCATCGCGTCGTAAATCAGCGCCGCGTTGTCATCGCCTGTTTCTATCCGATGTTCCACTTCCCGCATATCCCGGGTACCCAGGTATGCAAAGACACCACCTTGTCCATATAGTTTTTGCAATAATTCCGCCTTTGTCCATTTACCTGAGTAGCAGGCTTCAATCAATGTGATAGGCGGCAACCCCCCGCTGCGTTCAGGGGTAAACGGTGAGCATTCCATGCGGTTACTGTTGTCAATAAGCCTGCCTCTGTCCACTGCGGCGATGGAAAATCCGGCTCCCAGATGGGCGACGACAAGACGGAGCTCCTCTACAGGTTTTCCGAGAAGGTCTGCTACCCGGCGGGCAGTTGAACGGATATTAAGCGCATGCACAAAACTGAAACGATGGAATTCAGGACTGCCTGAAATTCTTGCTATGTCAGTGAATTCATCTACGCCCACAGGGTCTGCGATAAAAGCATCAACGCCATATACTCCGGCGAGCCGGTGGGCCAGCGGCGCCCCCAGGTTGCTGGCATGCTCATAAACGGGGGTTTCCAGGGAAAAGCGGACCAGGTCGTCATTAACCTTGATGACACCGGGTGGCACGGGTGTCAGCATGCCTCCCCGGCCTGCGCAAGCAACCGGAGCGGACCTGTTATCATCGATGTGTTGCCGGACAAATTCGAATACCAGGCGGTAACGGTATTCCAGTTGATTACTTATTGTTTCGAACCGGGCCAGTTCCCTGTCGCTGTGCTCGATAACTTCTTCTGCAGTGGCGGCGACGGACCTGTTAGTTGTCTCGTAAATCGCGCAGCGCGTGGTCGTGGCGCCGGGGTTCACCGTTATTATCAGTTTGTTTTGCATTATCCATATTGACCGGACAGCAATCCGCCTGCGGCGGGTACTCCGATGGGTAACTTCAACGCGCGCAGTATCTCGAATACCGTGGCTGCTGCCGTAGAAAATACCGGCACATCGAAGGTCCGTTGCACGGTATCAAGCGCAGCGAGAGAAGGCATCTGTACACAGGCTGACAACACCACGGCATCAGCATTATGCGTTGAAAGTTTTTTTACAATCTCCACCAGGGCAAACGGGTCGTGAGCGCCGACCTCAAGATTATCCGGTATTTCCAGCGCTATGGCGTCGAGTACTTCGATGCCTTCGCCTTCAATATAGCGGACCACCAGGTCCGTGAGACTCTTCACGTACGGCGTTATGATCGCTATCTTCTTCGCGCCGAGCGCCTTTGTGGCCTCGATCAGGGCGCCGGCGCTGGTGATTATCGGCGTTTCCATCCCGTTCTCTTTACACACTGCGCGCAGCGAACTCTCCGTCTCGCGGTGGTAGCCCGCGCCCTGGCACATGATGGCCACCAGGCACGCGGACGCGATCACGTCCATGCGCGCATCGATCAGTTCACTTGCACAACGAACCATGTGTCCGTTCATGGCTGTCAACTCATCCTTGCTGACGGTTTTCATCGGCGCGCGGCTCGAATGGAACGTAAAGCCCACCCCGTCCGGGACAATGGCGCGCTGTAACATCAACGGCACTTCGGTTTCCATCGTCGTGTTGGAACTCGGCACGATCTGGCCGATACGGAATGTCTTCGTTGTGCTCATGGCTCAATCTGTACGTACATCATAAATTTCTCACTGTACGGGGACAGATTTAAATCTGTCCCTTTTTCAACAGAGAAACGACAGGACCGCATCATTAAACTCTACCGGTCTTTCAGCATAGCCCAGATGCCCGACGCCTTCTATCTCAACGAGCACCGCCCCCGGAATGAGGCGTGCAATCTCCTCGCCTCCCTCCCTGGGAAGCACCTGGTCGAATTCTCCGGTGATCACCAACGTCGGAATGTGGATTTTACCGAGTTGCGCGCCTACATCAAAACCGCGCAGGCCTTCGGTCATTACCTGGGTATAGGCGCGTTTATCATTATGCACAAGCAACCCGGCAACCCAGGAACGCAGCTCCCGGCTTGCGTTCACGGAACAGGCCTGATCGATTACGATCTCTGCATACTCCTCAAGCGGCATATTGCCGAGCGCTTCTACCCGTCGCTCCAGTACGTCGGACGGGATGCTCATACGCGGCGCCGTATGGCATAGAACCAGGCTGCGGCACAGGTCAGGGCGGGCAATCGCTAACGCTTGTGCGATAAAACCACCCATGGATGTCCCGAGAACATGACAGCGCCCGAGTTCAAGTTGCCTGATTACCTCAGCGATATCTTCTGCAAGAAGTTCAATCGCATAGTCACCGGGACCATCCGGGCGGCTGGACCTGCCAAACCCGCGCAGGTCGACAGCCAGCGTGTGAAAGTGTCGGGAAAAGACCGGTATCTGGTTTATCCACAGCGCACTGCTCATGCCGAGACCGTGGATCAGTATTAACGGTTCTCCCTTGCCGGACTGCTGCACGAACAACTGCGCCGCGCCCGTATCGACGATCATGTCCGTTTAATGCAGTACGCGAAAAGAATCACATGCGCTATACGCGCATATCCGCAGGTACGACCTTGCCCTCATCCACAATCAGATCGTCGTCAAGCATAAGGGTACAGTTCTGCATGGGCAGATCGAGGTGGCAGGGGGTATCGTTGTCACCACCAAACTCCGTGTCCGGCCCCATGGAAAACAGCACGTTGCCATAACAGGCGCGTCCGTCCATGCCGATTCCCGGCAGGTCAACGTCCCACTTGCAGGCGTTGTTAAGGCCCCAGCCGATATGGGAGATGGCATAGGCGCGCGGATCGTTATATTCATCAATAAACTGCTTCAGCAAATCCGCATCCTGACCACCGTTAATTTCGATGACCGCACCATCCCGGACGACAAACTCGACCGGCGAGGTGACGAAGCGCTTGAGCGGAAAGATGATGTCGTCAGTATCCATGACCACGCGACCATTGACACCTTTTTCTGCTGCTACGGTGGCAATAAATCCCCCCGGCCAATGATCCCAGCGCCCTGGTGAGCAGGTATAACCGTATTCGGTCAGTATCGTTTTGCCGTCCAGATTGTAGGTCACATCGGTGCCTGCCGCATTGGTAAAACGCAGGCTGCTCGCGCCGCTGAGCCGGCGTTCGCCCGCTTCCACCCGGTTGCGCAACTCCGGTGTCGGAAACAGTCGCTGAAGGATTTCCGCAGGCTCCACTACCAGCAGCACGCGCGTGCCTGCCTCCTGCATGGCAATCTGCTCATGGGAGAACAGCAGCAGCATGTGGTCGACCACCATATCCGCCTCGCAGCATTGCTGCAGCACCGCGGGGTGCTCGCTGAGCGGATTTTTGCCGACATTCGCAATGCGCTCACTCGCGTCCACAGCCTGTTCCACCTGCAGGTTGGCATCTATTACCCGGGCGCCAAGTTCGGAGGCTGCGCTTAGTGAATATTCAGCGTAGTCGCGTAACAGGTCTCCCTCGGACAGCACGGCGATAGTCTGCCCGGGTCCGACCTCACACAGTCTGAGTTCATCGAGAAAAACGTCTTTCATCGTCTTATTCATCATGAAAACCCCCGTTTATGCCCGCGCCGAGCCGAACGACTCCGTGTAACCGCCATCGGTGGCCTCGGGATGTTTCGCCCTGGTATCGGCCAGGAACTCGGCGCAATCGTTGATGCGTATCTTGCGTGCTTCATCATCTTCGTCAAGCAATATATCGAGGTAGTAATTGATGAGATGATGAATGGCGCGCTCCAGTTTTACGGTCGGCCCCGGCCGGAAACCGCGCGAACTGATACCCGTCTGCAAGGACTCCAGCATCGCCAGGTCCTCCGTAGCGACGAGCTTGATGAAATCCGCGTAGATCTGGTTCTTCTCGGCAAAACCGGGTTCATCAAAAAATGCTTCCGGAAGCTGCGTGTAGATGGTCACAAGAGTGCGATTGACATCGATAGGCGTGGCGACCCATGGTTGGATAAGATCGTGGCGACCGAATATGTTCATGGTCGGGCGGACCCACGTCGTACACGCGAATTTATCGGTAACCTTTCCCTCGAGCCAGGGCATCGGTCCGAACAGCGTAACGCCGTTGGGCGCCATGGTGTAACTCTCATACACAGCGTTGTAGCCATGGCCGTTGAGATTGAAGCGGAAGTCGTTGATGGGGAAGTGGCCGCCGAATGACGCACCGTGAATGACGCCGACATGGTACATGTCCATCAGGTTTTCCGGGACAAATTTCCAGTTGCACGGGACTTCAAATTCGAACTTGTCCGATGTCCTGGTGTTCTCTGGTTGCAGGAATCCGGCAAATTCACGTATCCCATCCTCATCCAGGCACTCACCAAGAGAGCGGCAGTCGGGGTCGAAATTAACGAAAATATATCCGCCCCAGGTATCCAGGTTCACGGACGGCAGGCTACAGTTCTTGAAGTCATAGTCGGTAACTTCCGTACTGTGCGGCGCCGCTTTCAGCTTTCCATCGAGAGTATATGACCACGCGTGATAGCGGCAGACGAAAAGCCTGGCATTACCCCGGCCGACCGCCACCTCTACGCCGCGATGAGCGCAAAGATTCCTGAAAGCGTGCAGTTGGCCGTCTGCATCGCGACAGACTACCAGGGGTTCGCCGGCAATTCGCATGGCATGATAGTCGCCGGGTTTCTCGAACTCCTCGACACGTCCCACGCACAACCATTCACGCATGAAAATAGTGTCGATCTCACGCTGGAAAATCTCCTCAGAGCTGTAAAAGAAACCGGGCAGGTGTCCTGACTCGAGAAGATGGGAGCGGGTTTTTTCGATTGTTTTCCGGGTATCCGGATCCAGTTCTGCAATTAGCGACATTTATCTATTCCCCCCTGTTTGAATAGTGCGGTGATTGGCTGATATATACTAGCCGATTATATGAAAAATCAAATGTCATAGGAAATCCATGCCTGTGCGAAAACCCGTCTGTACGGGCTTGGAACAAGCCTGAACAGAACCTTGAGCAACAATAAGAGGACAACCATATGGAAATTAATTCCCCTGAGGTACACGCGGAAATCACTGTGGCCTTCCGGCGTTACGTGCAGGCGCTGACCGACAACGATATCGATACCGTGAAAGCCCTGTTCTGGAACAGCGAACACACACTGCGCTACGGCACCGGTGAAAACCTGTATGGGATGAATGCGATCAACGCATTCCGGGACGGCCAGCGGGGGCAGGGGATTGATCTTGACATAACCCGCCTGGTAATAACCACCTTCGGGCGCGATTTTGCTACTGCCAACTGCGAGATGAAACGCCTTGACCTGGGCATGAACTGCAGGATGAGCCACAGCTGGGTGCGTTTTACGGAAGGCTGGCGCATAGTAGCAGCCCATGTCTCTTTCGGGCCGCAATAGCGGACTGAGGCAGGAAGTGGTCACCCCGGCATCACTTCACTCAGTTGTTTACGCTGCCGCGAGCAATGTGAATGTCTGGGTCGCGACCGGAGCGCGCTCCAGTTCATTACGCACGTCGTCACCCTGCGCAACGGGCGAGAGATAGCGCCCGCTGAAAGACAGTTCGATGCCTTCGGCGTCATCGAAGGGGTAGGGATCCAGGGCATAGACACCGGGATCAACGGGTCTGATAGTCACTTCCGCATCCTCCGAGGCGTTCAACGGTATATGGGAGTAACTCGCTTCGCCACGCGCGCCTTCGTGGACGCAGTTGAAATACAGCGCCAGCGTGTCGAAGAACTGCAGTTGCTTGTAATTCTGGAACAACCGGCTCTCTTCAATTAGATAAGCTGTGTCGGTATCACTTTCAAGTTCCGTCCTGAGGCGTTCCTGCCGTTCGACTTCACCCTCGAGCATTGCGTCGGCAATCGCCCGGTTTTCATCAGCCAGGCTGTCCAGCAGTACCTTGTCGGACATCCCGTAGCGTCCGTTATACAGGCCCCAGCTGTGCATACTGGACATGAGGCCGCAGTAGGGATGGTGCGCACTGTTGGTATCCGGGGATGCGCTGCTGGTCTCGACTATTTTCGAAAACGGAGTCTTCACCAGGTTGTACGGCAGACCGGTTGCCGGGTCGCGTAATGCCAGTGCGTCCAGTTCACGCCAGCCGATATCGTGATATTTGATGACGTGCAGCATCAGCGCACGCGGTTCTACCGGTTCAAACTGGTTATTGCCGAAATGCTCCGCGAATAACCCGGACAGCGCGGTATGTTGATCCATGGTGATGACGAAGTGGTCCGCCCCTTCAGCTGCGCTTTGTACTATCATGGTGTTTCTCCCGTAAGTATTGTCAGAAGACACAGGGTCGCATGTATATCATTGGGCAACGAAACCTCCGTCAACCGAGAGTACGGAGCCAACGACAAAACTTGCCTGGGGTGAGCAAAGCCACACCACAGCATGCGCAATTTCTTCCGCCTCTCCCATCCTGCCCACCGGTTCGCGCGAGATGATTGCATCGATGATCTCGGGCTTGCCTTCAAGAATTTTATCCACCAGCGGTGTCTGCACCGGGCCGGGACAGACTGCGTTGACGCGTATGCCCCTTTGCGCATATTCCAGGGCTGCGGTTTTCGTCAGCCCGATAACGCCATGCTTGCTGGCGGAATAAGCGGGCATTCCGTTCGAACCTACAAGCCCGAAATTTGATGCGTTGTTGACGATGGCGCCGCTGCCTTGTTTCAGCATCTGCGCGATCTCGTATTTCATGCACAACCATACGCCCTTCAGGTTTATCCCGGTGATGGCATCCCAGTTCTCCTCGCTGCAATCCGCTGTTTGACTGAGTTCGCCCTGGATGCCGGCATTATTGAACGCGCAATCGAGTCCGCCGTACGCGGCAACCGCGGCGCCGACCATGTTTTCGACCGCTGCGGATTGCGACACATCCGCCGCCACAAACACAGCCGTTCCCGCTGCGGATTCAATCTGCGCAACGGTTTCCGCGCCACCGGCCTCGTCGACGTCGGCGACGACGACATTGGCGCCGGCAGCGGCGAATGCGATGGCGGCGGCGCGGCCGATCCCGGATCCGCCGCCAGTAACCAGTGCTGTTCTGCCTTCAAACGTATTGCTCATAGTCCTGTCACTGCCGGGGACGGATTTAAATCCGTCCCCAACCGGGTTCTGGATTCCAGCGTGTTGCCCATGTTTATGTTACTGGTACGTGTCGAATCTCTCCGCCTCGACCATGTTCAGCCTGGCGGGGTTCTTGTACATCTCGACGAGGTTGCAGACTTCCACGAGCGACAAGGCCATGTTGCACAGACGCTGGGCATCCTCGGGCATCTCGGCGTAATGGTACTGGTTGAGGTACACGATAATTTCTTCCAGCCGCCCCCACATCGCATCATAAAAATCGTGAATCTGGTCCAGCGAAGAGCCCACGCGTTTTGCGATACGCTCCCGTTCGGTCGGCAGCGCCCACTCCAGGTATTTCTCGAGATCGAGGAACGGCTCAGGTAAGGCGGCCATGTTCAAACCCTCGCCATTTCGCGTTCCATGACCCTGTGAAAATGCCGGATCGGCAGCTCCTCGTCCTGCATGATCATGTGCGAGCGGGCGCGGGAGGCGAGGCCTCTCTGGATCTGCTCGTGCTGGAATGCATCTTCCATCAAGGTATCCCGTAAACGGAGGATGGTCCATTCCTGGTTCAGCCGTTGCGCGACATTTTCCGCCTCCGGAAAGTGATAGCGCATCTCCCAGATACTGCGGTCGACGCCGAGGGGCCAGAAATTATAGGTCATGAAAAAATCGCCCGACACGCCTTCAAAAAGAAGGATGGCGGAATTCGGAAACAGCAGGTACCAGTCGAAATTGCTGATCCGCCGGCTCATGCGTACATCGTTGACCGCGCTGTCCAGACTGTTGAGCAGGGCATCTGTCGGCAGTTGCTTGTGATTCGGGTTGTACTCACACGACCATACGCTGTGGTAGTTATACAGGTTCACGTTCGAGAAACGGCAGAACCTGTCGTCCTTGAGCACGAACGCATCGCCGATGGTAAAGCGGTGCTGGACGGGCAGGTGATACAGCTCGTTCTGCGCATCGATCCCGGTCTTCCAGTTGGCGGCCTCCTCGACTTTATAGGTCTTGAGCAACTGCATCTTCTCGAAACCGGCGCCGTCGAGCTGGGTCCCCAGGCCGCCAAGGAACTCGCGCAAGGTCTCGGCGGGCTCGGCCGAGAGATTGATAAATATGAAGCCTTCCCAGATATCACAGTGTATCGGAGTGAGGCCGTACTGGTCCTTGTCGAGATCGAAAAAGTTATCCTCGTCGGGCACGAACGCCAGTTTTCCTTCAGGCGAGAACGCCCAGCCGTGAAAATTGCAGCCGAAGCGGCCCGGGCATCTGCCGCGTTGTTCTTTCATGATCAGGGCGTTGCCGCGGTGCGGGCATACATTGTGAAACGCGCGAACTTCGTCATCTTCGCCACGGACGATGAGGATGGATACGCTGCAAACGGCAAGATCCCGCACGAAATAATCGCCGGCTTCCGGGATTTCTCCGACCCGGCCCATCATCAGCCAATGGCGTCTGAAAATAAGCTCCCGCTCGCTCTCAAAATGTTCCGAATTTATGTAGGGCTCCGTGGATACCAATCCGGTATCGGCATCGGGGTATTTCTCGGACCACTGTTTGTCTATCATTCGGGTTTGCATGATTTCACCTCCTGCTCAGCATCGTAAGGGGACGGACTTAAGTCCGTCCCCGGTGAGTCCACTAATGCGCCAGCGCGGTCAACCTGCCTGCGGCTGGTTCTCATTGTTAATCAAATCCATCACCTGTTGCGGACCTATCGGCGTCACCAGGGGCACCAGGGTGCCGTCATGGTCTGACAGGGCATCCGCCAGCGCGTTCGACAACGCAACGTGTATCGATAACATTGCCGCCTCGCCCGCGCCTTTGAAACCGCCTTCGGTAATCGGCGATGGAGTCACGACATGCTCGCACTCGATGTCGGGCAGGGTCACTGCGTTAGGCATCAGAAAATCCATGAACGATGCATTTTTAAGCTGGCCGTTCTCATCATAATCCAGCGATTCCATCAGGCCCATGCCGATACCCTGCGAAGCGCCGCCGCGCATCTGCCCGTCGACGACTTTCGGGTTGATCATGTTGCCGCAATCCTCGACTGCAACGATGCGTTTGATATCGATGATCCCGGTTTGCGGATCCAGTTCAATCGTTACCGCGTGCGAGCCGTTCGCATACGCGGCCGGCGGGTCATAGTGCCGCGTGGAACTCAGAACCGGTTCCACCTCGTCCTCATCCGGCCGGCTGTAGCGGTCGTAGTAGTTGATAAAAGCGATTTCAGCCACCGTTTTGCTGATATCCCGCGAACCTTTGACGAAAATCTCGCCGTCTTCAATGGTCAGGTCAGCCTCATTCGCTTCCATTACATGCGCCGCAATTTTCAATAACTTTTCACGCACGTCAGTCGCGGCCCGGATGACCGAACCGCCGCCGATCACCGCGCTGCGGCTCGCAAACGTGCCCATGCCGTAGGAACCCGTGGCGGTATCGCCATCGAGTACTTTGACATCTTCGAAAGGTACCCCTAAAACATCTGCCGCAACCTGGGCGAGAGTCGTTCTCTGCCCCTGTCCGTGGCTGAACTGCCCGCTCTTTACCGTAACCTTCCCGCTCGGGTCCATTTCAACCGTGGTCGAGTCGTGCAATGTTGCAGGAAATCCACTCTCCCTGGCCGAGTGACTGCCCCAGTTCGTTTGCTCGACGAAAAACGACACGCCGGTTCCTCTCAGTTTTCCATCTTTTGTAAGCCGGGGCTGCGTCTTTTGCTGTGAGTAATCCGATGCCTCCAGACACTTATCCAGCACTTTATGGTAATCGCCACTGTCATAGGTCTGGTTTGTTGCAGTGGTATAGGGAAATTCATCGGCGCGGATGAAGTTCTTGCGGTACAGATCAGTGATATCCAGGCCGAGCAGGCGGGCCGCCTTCGTCATCACCATCTCGCGCGCATAGCAACCTGCAGACCAGCCGACGCCGCGATAAGCGCCGGTGTTCATTTTATTCGTCAGGCACACTACCGTTTCAAACTCGATATTGCGCACCGTGAACGCGCCGGGAGCGCCGGTATTTGCCGGAACCGATTCAATCAGGCCCGACCAGGGATTTTGCGAATAAGCGCCCGAATCGCAGATATTCCTGATTTTCATGCCGACCAAGGCGCCGTCGTTTTTGAACGCGAGGGACATGTAAATGGTGCATTGCTTCGCGTGGGACGCCCCAAGCAGGTGTTCGCGCCGGTCTTCGATCCACTTGACCGGCTGTTTAAATTCCTTTGCCAGCCACGGCAGGATAAACTCTTCCGGGAAGAAATGCGCCTTCTGCCCGAAACCGCCGCCTACCGTCGGCGCAACGACCCGGATAATCTGCTCCGGGATGCCGAGATGCAGCGCAATCGACGTGCGCAGGAAATAAGGCATCTGGGTCGAAGACCATACCGATAAGGTATCGTCCCAGCCCCAGGCAGCCACCACCCCACGGGTCTCCATGGGCGCGGCTGAAGTGCGTCCTGTCGCAATTTTTTCACTTACAACGAGATCCGCTTCGGTAAAGGCCTTGTCCACATCGCCGCTGCTGTACGAGTCCGAATAGTAGATGTTGCTGTCAAGTTCTTCGTGCAGGAGCACGGCATCCGGTTGCATCGCCTCTTCAACGTCGTTATATGCCGGCAGGGGTTCGTATTCCACCTCGATCAGTTCGACGATATCTTCAGCAATGTAGCGACTCGGCGCTACCACGGCCGCAATGATCTCACCCACGAAGCGTACCTTGCCGGTTCCGATAAACGGCATGAACACCGGCTTTAAGGTGCCGCGTGTGCCCGGGATGAAGGTCGTGAAGCCGATACTGAGATCATCATTCGTGATAATGCGCAGGCAATCAGGATGCTGCCGCGCCTTCTCAAGATTGAGGCTTTTGATGCGTGCGTGCCCATGTGTACTCCTGAGGAATGCCACTTCCAGCATCCCCGGTATCTTGATGTCATCGACATACTTCGCCTGCCCCATCAGGATCTGCGGATCCTCGGTGCGTTTGCGCGATTCGCCGATGTACTTTGTCGCGCCGCCCAATACAATCGGTTTTTTCATAGTCGGTACCCTCGCTTAAGCCTGAGCCGCAGACACGGCTGCCTCGGCCGCCGCCACTACCGAATCGACAATGTCATGGTAGCCGGTACAACGGCACAGGTTACCCGACAGCGCTTCACGGATTTCAGCGCGTGTCGGGCTGGGGTTTTCCTCGAGAAACGCCTTCATGCTCATCAGGATCCCCGGAGTGCAGAACCCGCATTGCAAACCCTGGTTTTCCCAGAAGGCATTTTGTAACGCGTTCAATTCGCCATTGTCCGCCAGCGCTTCCACTGTCTCGATTGCCTTGCCTTCTGCCTGCAACGCGAACGTCAGGCAGGAGCGCACCGGCAACCCGTCCATCAATATCGTGCACGACCCGCAAATTCCGTGTTCGCAGGCAACGTGTGTGCCGCAGAGATCAAGTTCATGCCGGATAAAATCGGATAACAGCATGCGCGGTTCTATTTCCCTGTCGTAGGCGACCCCGTTCACATTGAGGGTGATCTTTTTATTCGCAACCATATTCTGCTCCTCTGTCCCGGTTCTAATCAGTAGTTGCCCTGCCGAGCGCGTCCTCGAGTGCGCGGAGAGTCAGCGCTTCTGCGGCATTACGGCGATACTCCTCGGTGACATGCACGTCGGTTTCCGGATCGATAATCCCGCGTACACCGGCTGCCGCTTCCTTTATCAGTTCGGGTGAACACTGGTTTCCGAGTAACGCATCCTCTACTTCCCTGGCCCGTAGCGGGGTTGCGTCAACTCCGAACAGGGCAACCCTGGCATAACTGCACTTGCCGTCATTGTCCAGGTCCACAATGGCCGCGCTGCCGGCCAGCGAGAAATCGCCTGCGCGTTGGGTGATTTCGTGGAATCCCCAGCCGCTCGTCTGCGGCGGCTCCCTGAACAGGACCGACGATAATATTTCATCGGCTTGTAGTGACGTGGTCATGTAGGTGACAAAAAAATCCTCTGCCGGGACCACGGTTTTATTCGTTGCGCTTGCTATTGCAAACTCCGCATCCAGTAGTAACGACATGGCGGGCAGTTCAGAGGCCGGATCCGCGTGGGCGATACTCCCGCCCACCGTACCCTTGTTCCGTACCTGGAAATGGGAAATGTGCTCGATTGCGTGAACCAGTACCGGTATGCGCCGGCGCAGGCCTGCATGCTTTTCCGCAAACCGCTGGGTGGTGGTTGCTTTTACTCTTACGCCGCTCTGCTCATCAACAACAAGATTGGGCTGTTCCACGTTGCTGACATCGATCAGGACACTGGGTGTGGCCAACCTGAAATTCATCGCTGCAATGAGACTTTGTCCACCAGCCAGAATCTTTGCATCGTCGCCATGTTCCTTTAACAGGGTGCACGCGTGTTGTAAATTTTCAGCCCTGTGGTAGTCAAACTTCGCTGGTTTCATATCAGTTAACCTGTAACAGTCAGTTTTGCATTGGTTCGAAATGATTCCCCATCTCGCCAATGAAGTTCTTGAAAAACTCTTTGGTCAAGTGCTTTGAAATTCCCGTCATAACCCTTCCCCCGATGCCGGCAATCAGACCGCCTACATTAGCATCACTGGACCAGTGCATCAAGGTGCCGGCAGCGGCCGGTTCAAGACGGCAATCCACCACCATGTTCACAAAACCCGGTTTGCCCGAACCCTCGGCATTCAGTATGTAATGGCGAGGAAACTCGACGTCGGTCACACGGAGTTTTCCTTCATAGTCACCTTTTATCGCCGCCACCCCCAGTGAGAGTGTTACTTTATACCCACCGTCCCCGTCAGGCTCCATGGACTTGCAGCCGGGAATAACCTTGACGAGGATATCTATGTCATGCAGCGCGCTCCATACCTGTGCAGCGTCGTACGGGAGTTCGGCACGACCTTCAAGTTTCAAATTGTTTTCCTCAGATAATCATCAACCTCGCTAAAATGTAAACTTCAACTCGGTGAACAGCGAATCATTTCTCTGGAACTCGCCGAAGAATGAATCCAGTGCGCCCGAAATGACATTGACGCCTACGCGGGCAGTCAACTGGGCGTTGAAATTATAGCCGACCAGGGCGCGGATCCACGTCGCACGCTGACGATGGCTGAATTCATGTAAACCGAACAGTTCCACGTGCAGCGTTTTACCCGGAAGGAAGTCATTGAACATAAACAGGGTCGCGACATGTCGCGTGCGATTACGCAGTCCGTTGTAACCGTTGTATGCTCCTCCGATGATGTAGCCAGTGTCGCCACACGCCGGTTGGCCGGCGCAGGCAGGAGATCCCAGGTTGGTAAAGTTACCCGGTGTCGGATCGCGCAGAATCTCATCACGCCAGATTTGACCTGATACAAACCATGGCGTCTTGAACAAACTTCTGGGCCCGATATAGAGATATTGATCCAGACCAATCAGGGCGGTAACAGTGTCCGCCTCGACTAACGCTAAATCCGGCTCATAAACCAATTGCCCGAAATTGTAAACCAACTCGCCGCGCATCACCGTGCCCGCTAACTGGCCGGGCAGAAACTCCAGGGCCTTGTCAAAGGAGGCGCCAACCAACTCATAGCGGTTACGCTCAAAATCGATACCGCCGCCAATTGCACGCGGTCCGGCAATATTGAGAGCTAATCCTGCATTGATTCGATTTCCAAGCCTGTATAAAGGAATGTCTTCGAACAGATATCCATAGTGGAATGAATAGGTCATATCCGACAATGGGCCTAAACCACCACCCGTACGCGCACGCCAGCGGACGAAAACTTCCGACTTGTCGATAGCATCGCCTTCGTCCCAGGCAAAATTGTCGAAGAAATCCAACCTGCCGTCCTTGCCGTCCTCACCGAAGAGTCCCTTGGATACATTGATCACCTGGTCCGCGAAGTCTACGACGGCCAGGGTATAGGGGTGTTGCGCTTCTTCTTCCGCACGAAAACCGGGAAAACGGGACGGTGTGTAGTCCCAGTTCCAGATCACCTGCAACTCCTTGGTGATACCGCCCGGAAGCCAGTCTACCCTGGACAGGTCATATTTTATATTCAGCATGTCCTGCGGAATCATAAAGCGCTCCTGCTCGAAGGTGAGCGGATTGCGGAAGTTGCGCGGCGTTACGACGTCGAGTACGGTCACGCCGTCGGAACGACCCCATGTCACTATCTGCCGCCCGGCCCGTATATGCAACGGGTGATAATTGATATCCAGGTAGGCTTCCCGAACCAGGGGATCCCACTTGTCATGCAAGCCATCCTTGAAATTGGTCTCCCAGTTCTTGGCAATAGAGCTGTCCTTGTCTTCGATGTCAAACATCGCGTCATAGTAGCCGCGGAGTTTTAACACCGGTGTTATATGCTTGATGCCCTTGTATACCATCTCAACGCTCAGTTCGGTACGCAGCGCGTTGACCGTATCGTAGTCCGACCGGTTGCTCGGCGTACCGAGTGCACTTGGCCCGAGGAAAATACCTGGAGCGACTGCGAGACTGAATTCTCTGGCCTGGTCAGGCTTGCCACCTATGCGAAAATCACCCAGTACGAAGACCTCTCCACTAATCTCAAGGTCGCCAAATTCATATCGGGCAGAACTTTCAGCCGACCACCCCAACAGCGCTACGGCAACAATCGATAACAAGGTGGTGATATTACGTCGATTTGAATTAATCATGCCTGTTTCCTCCAATATAAGATTTACAATAACCCCATAATCATGCGTACTCCTCACTAACTGACTCGGATATGACCGTGCTGGCACGATCATCTTTCATCTGGGGTCCTCCCCCCCTGTCCTCCAGATCAAGCCCACGTGTAAGAAAGCCAGGTCGAAGCAGACTCCACACTACCGGGGCCGCGAAGAAGCTGAACAGAAACGTGGTAAGCAGGATAAGCGCCATGCTGAAACCAACGTAACCAACGTAGAGCGGGACTATGGAAACCGCCAGACAACCGGTAAAAAGCGCCGTAAATGAAAAAATCAAAGGCTCCCGGACCAGCGTAAAGGCATCAAACAGGGCCCGTTTGAAATTTCCATCTTTCGAGAATTCTTCACGAAAGCGGTACAGCAGATAGACTTCTGCATCAATCCCGACACCGCTGGCGATAGCCAGTGCCGCGGTAACGTTTGAATTGAATTCAATCCCGATCAGGTGTATCAGGAACATCCAGATCAGGATGCCGATAGCCAATGGGAACATCAGGAGTACGGGGGCTATTACGGATCGCAGCATCAAGGCGGCTGCGATAAACGATGCCAACGCGCTGAACAAAGTCGCAAGCACCATCCATTTTTTGATGGAACGGTTGAATGCATCCGCGATACCGACATTGCCGGCCGCCAGTTCCAGCTCAACGTTCAGGGCTTCGGCGTCCCAGTTTGCCGCGACGTAGTCGTTCGCCCGTTTGATCAATGCCGCCACGGTACCCGGGCTGGTATCCCGCACGAAGGCAATTATTGCCGTGTTGCGGTACTCCGGGCCAACAACAAAGTCAAACGCGCCAGGCGTACCTCCCGTCAGGAAGTAGATTGCTTCATTAACTGCCATCTGCGCCCGGCCTTCAGTCGGGATACTGAAATGCTCGTCCTGGTCCTCATTCAGAAAGCGGTTCATGATCTTTATGTAAAAGGGCAGGCCCACGACGGCCGACACCTGTTCCGCCTCGGCCAGGTGCCGGGAAAGTTCATCCATGGCAACCAGTGCCTCCGGGGTTTTGGCGTCCCCGGGATTTTTCCCTTTCGCAAGAATGGCGAGCGTGTAGACGCCGCCGAATAACCGGGTGATCTCCTGTTCCATCTCGTAGAGTTCATTGCCTTCCCAGGATCTGGTCAGGTAGTTATGTACGGCATACGTATTGTTCTGGCCGGTGCTGATCTCAGTGGCGAGAAAACGTCCGATTGCAGTATCCTTGGCCACGGGTATTGATTGCCAGATACTCAACGAGATGACCACGACAAAACCGGTCAGGCAAATCACGGTCCATTGTACGGTGGAGTTGTAAATGAGCGGCCGCACCATGACAGCGGTTGTTCTGTAGATCAACCCGCGCTGTGTCTTGCGTCCTACCTGGGCGTATTCCATGGCCTTGCGTGTGCTCGCAGCAGGCATGTATGACAGCAGCGCGACGAGGAATGTCGGAACGATGACAATGATCGCAAGCAACCCGAAGGCAGTGACCTGACCCAGGACCCGGACATTGTCGAAAGGAACAAACGAGAGTACGACAAATGCCATCAGGTCGGTACAGAGCACGACTATCAACGGGCGGGTCATGTGAATGAGTGTCTGTTCCAGTCCCTCCGGTACCGAACGAATTCCGTCCAGCTCATCGGTCAGCAGGCGTTTGATAAACAATACGCTGTGAGAAGCCGCTACTGCCAGAATGATGAACGGCGCAATCAGTGCGGCTGATGAAGTAAGCACTTCACCTTCAAAAACACGCTGAAATGCAAAGGCCCAGATCGAAGCCATTATTCCTACGCAAAGTGGTGGAAGAACGCCTACGACTGACCTGAATGCAAAAATCAATACGATCGCTATTACCGTTACCACCAGAATGAAGGCGCCCAGGATATAGGGCAGGCCATCACTGTTAACCCATCCAATCAGAATGGGGGAACCGGCTGCCGTAACGTCATGCGTCTCGTCGTTTTCCGCGCCTATGATTCTCTGCACTTCCTTGTAGATGGCAATCGGGTCCGTTACAGGCAGTTCAAGTCCCTCACGGACATCCTGCAACCCGGTCCTGAAGTCTGCCTGTATAATGACTGCCGACCAGTCTTTGGATACCAGAGCGCCCTTCAGCGCGGCGTTGTTTTCAATCCCGAAACGCACCCGCGCAAGTTCTTCCGCCGTTTCGGGCGCGCGGTTCGGGTTGTCAAACAGGATACTCGCATCAAGCACCTCTGCAGTGCCTTTCAGGTAGCGTGAATTAATGGTGGAAAGTGAGCGGATTGCATAAGGAATTACACCATACACCTCCTCGAGCTGGTCGGTAATTCTCTTTATTTTTGCCAGTGTATCCGCCTGTACGATGCTCTCTCCATCCTTGCGCGAAACCATGATGGTCACCAGGTTCGCGCCCCCGAACTTGCGTTGCAGCTCTTCGTTGAGTTCAACGGAGGGATCATCGTCGGGCGGCCAGCGGTTCGGGTCGTCGTAAATCTTCAGCCCGGACGCGATATACGCAGAGCCCGCAGTGACGACCAATGTCGCAACGAGCATCACGGCGCGATAACGAACCAGAAATGAAGACAGACGTTCCATAAGATAGCGTCAGTTCCGGATTGGAAGTGCGTCTTGAATTATTCCCAGAACAGTATTTTTCGAACCGGCTCTTTACTGAGGTTGTCAAGACTCACGATGTCACGGGGCATCTCGTCGTAATTGATCCAGAACGTGTTCATATACCAGTCCATCCTGAATCCGCTCTTGGGATCATAGAAGTACTCACCCGCCCAGATCATCTGCCAGTCTTCAATCGGATCATTGCCATTCTGCAGGCGCGGGTCGGTATTCGCAATCGCTCTCCGGTTTACGCGCTGGCGGGTCAGCTCTCCATTTGAATCGAAGGTCTCCTCATACCAGCTGCTGCCCGTCTTTATCCCGATGATGCGGCGCTGCTTGGCATACCAGTAAGATTTTGAGTGTGGCGTCAACTCAAGTATGTAGGCAGGTTCGCAGACACCGTCCAGGCCGACGTTGACTTTTTCACCCTTGGTCTCCGTCGTAAATCCCATCGTTCCTTCAGGTTGCCCGCCGTACAGCGTGTACCCGACTACCTCGTAATCGATGTCGGGAAAGGGCTTGACCTGTGGAAAGTCTTCCCAGCGCACGATAGTGCCGGGAATGATGTCCTGGCGCGCCGCCTGCGGCAGACGGCGAACGCGTCGCGCTGCGGGTAGATAGAGGAACTCGTCGTTAAAATCTTCACCGTAGTAGATCGTCGTGGACATGCCGAGCCCGCGGAAGTCGTTGGGCGCCACGAATGTAAACATATACTGGGCCCGCACCTTGTCGACCAGGCTTTTCGGGATCCCTTCCTGGTTCAACCGGTAAGCGACCATCCATTCGAACAGGCGCTTGTCACGTATGGTGCCGTTCGGGGATATGAGGTCAATGGACCATTCCGTGATGTAATTATCTCCGAATTCATTGAAGTAAAGCGCCGTGTAGGAGCGGTCATGAATTTCGGGCCCATCCTGCTTGACGCGTTCTTCTACCGATATTTCCCACGGATAGGGCAGGCCCGCTTGCGTCCAGCGGTCATAAATGTTGGGCCCAATCTCCGCATATGAAGAGTTATGCCAGGGCTGTGGTTTCCAATTCACCGTCTCGTCACCCCATTTACAGACGTATGTGCCGGGCTCCGTGCCCGGGCTGACTGAGTATTCCTTGCCCAGAATCATTTCTGCGGCGAGTGACCCCGGGAACAGGTAAAACGACAGGAGCAACAGAATGGTTGAGAATATGGGGAACACGCGGTTCATAGATTTCATGAGATACCCTCCAAATTTAAACAACTGAATTTATAAAAATTCATCGTGAAAACCGGGCTCGTACACAGACTGCCCCGGCATTCAAGCCAGGCTCATCGCATTTTTTTACTTGTTTCGGCGTGTCGGTGAGCTTATTCATCGAATCGTTTATATTTTCGTATATAGTAACGTTTCTAATTTCTGCAATGCAAGCATTTTCGACCGGGATATCGCATATAACAGTTAATTTTTCCCGATGGCTGTCTGGAAGTTATCCCGGACAAGCGATAAATAATCAGATTTACGATAATCGTTTCTCCCCGGTACACGCTTATCCCGGCCCGGTGCTGGATTCGCGTACCATCAGTTCAACGGGATGGGGTTCCAGCAGTTCCGGCGTTTGTTTGCCCCGTGTCATGGCGATCAACAGCTTTGCTGCGCTCATACCCATCTCATAGGCAGGTTGGCGCACTGTGGTAAGCCGCGGGGTCAGCAACTGCGCAGTAGGAATATCGTCAAAACCGACGATACTGACATCCCCCGGTACGTGTATCGTATTCGACCGGCAATACTCCAGGGCGCCTATAGCCATCAGATCATTGGCGCATATCAGTGCGGTAGGGCGTTCAGGCTCAGGCGCGTTGAGAAGTATTCCGGCAAGTTTATAACCGGTGTCCATCTGGTAATCGCCTGTCTGTATGTTCATCTCGTCGGGATCTATGCCGCCCATTGCCAGGCCTTCCCGGTAACCGGATAAACGCTGTTCCGATGTCCAGTGGGTGACAGGGCCGGCAATACAGGCAAATCGCTTATGTCCGAGTTCAACAAGATGGGCAGCTATCTCCCTGGCGCCGCGTCGACCGTCGGCAACAACGGCTGGAAGTTCCAGGCCCGGAAAACGCTCGTCAACCAGGACGACCGGTCCTAGTGACTGCAGTTCCAGGAGAGACCGGGGGGATTCCTGGAAGCCGCTTTCATAAATGACGCCGTCCACCCGTTTACTGCGCAGCAACCTGGCATTGCCGAATTCCGCTTCTTCGGTGTTTTCCGCGCTGCACAGCACCACGAGCGTATCGTGCATCGCTGCCGCCTTTACCACACCGCGGGCGAGCTGGCTGAAGAACTGGTTCACCAGGTCGGGGACAACAAGACCGATGGTTGATGCCGACTGCCGTTTCAGGTTGCGCGCCGATTCGTTGGGAATGTAATCCAGGGCCCGGATCGCGTTCAGAACGCGCGTCTTGCGCGCTTCGCTTACCTGCCCCCTGTTGTTCAGGACGTAGCTGACTGTGCTGACCGAGACCTGGGCCTGCTCAGCCACGTCCTTCATCGTGGGGCGAGCTTGCTGATTCATGCGAAGACCCTATCCCCCTGCGGCCCAGGATACGATGGATGACCAGAGTTTGGCGTAATGGGGCCAGTTCACAAACTCGGGCGGGGCCCAGTGCGGGGCCACGTCGGAAGCAAAAGCCACGCTGCGGCCACTACCGAATTCTCCTGCCACAAGCAGCGGGTCGTCGCCGGATGCCGCAATCACCGTGGTTCCGGGTTTGGCTTTAAGTTGATTGTAGCCGAGCAATATCGGCCAGTCGGCAGGCGTACCGCCAAGCGCCGGGTGATCCGGGTTGGGAAATGTCGCTACCAGGCCCTCAGGGACCTCGACCCTGTCATCGCGGTCCAGCATCGTGACCGGCAGCACCGAAGCCAGCGGGCTGGCCTGGTAACGCGCCCGGCCGTCGATGCCGGAGAATGACATGTAGCCCCCGGCCATCAGCAGACCGCCCCCGCCCTCGACATAGTCCGCCAGCAGGACCAGGCGGTTTGTCGTGCGTTCCGAGCGCTGGAAGGTTTCATCGCATAGCAAAAAGGAGTTGGACCCGATATCGCTGAGAATGACGACATCAAAGGTGTCGAGTTCTTCCCTGGTTACGGGGAAACGGCTGGATACTTCGTGCGCCCGGATATACGTAACCTTGTAGCCGGCAGCTTCCAGAGCAGCGAGGAAAACCCCGGCGCCTTCCTCGTATTCAGTCGTATGAAACTGGTCGAACCCCTTCAGGTGCACCGTGTGCTTAATCCAGGACTCACCTACTACCAATACACTGAGAGGAGAATTCGTATCTGAATTCATATCGACTATCCCTCCATTTGCTTGCCTGAAGCAGCCGTTCTACCGGCGTCAAGCAGGGTTGATTGTGTCAAAGCAACCGGTCGGTCACGGATTCGGGCAGGACCCGGGCTTCCGGCACCTGTGGGAGTGCGATCTCCCGCATGTCCCAACCGACCATTTTTTCCGCGATCAATTCATAAACCTTTCTGCCCGAGGCGACGCGGTATTTAAAATAGCTTTCGGCATAAGGATGGCCTGTGTAAAAATACTTTTCAAATACCAGTTCGTCGACCAGGTCCACCAGTTCCGGATCAGTCACCTGTGTCATGGTCCCGTGGATGCGCACGCCGTGAACCGTCGCGTACTCGTCACCGGAATCGACAAGGCCGGTCAAAGGCCTTCCTGCCTGAACGTTGTCCGCATGGCGCCCGGCGGCATCGACCGGCAGCAGAATCCGTTTGTCGTGTACGACATAGTATAACGGGGACATATAGATTGACCCGTCTTCGTTTGTAGTTGCGAGCCGGATGGTTTTCTGGCGGGACAGGTAGGCCCAGCGTTTATTGCCGCGCAGGGGCAGGAAGGTGCTGGGAGTTATTTCTTGACTCATGTTATTTTCCTCCGTTACGCAGGGATTTGAGTTCTTCGCTGAACTCGGGCGCTTCAACCAGGCCGTAACGCGGTGACGGGCCGCTGGTCCAGAAAAACACGGTTTTTACACCGGTCGCTTCGAGGGTGTATTTGTATCCACCCGGCAGGTAGATGTGCTCGCCGGCCCCGGCTTCCAGGTAGACGACACGACCCTCGGCGTCTTCGACCTTGAGACGGATTTTCCCTTCCAGGCAGTAGTGTGATTCATCGAAATTTGCCTGGTCCCAGTGATAATCATCGTGGTCAGGTTCCTGGTAACAATACCCATGGCGAAAGTGGCGCGCATCGTCGCGTTCCTGGGAGACGAAGATATTGGTTCCAATGCCTTTCGCAAACGGTAACCTGGGCATGGCATGGATTTCTTCCGGGTTGATGACGCGCGGGTATCTCATCGAGGAGTCGTCGTAGAGGCTGTAGCTGGTCATTATTGTTCCTCCGATAGCGGGTAAATAATCGTTTCTTGTCGTCCCCTGCAAAGCGCGGCGGCGTATTGAAAATCAAGCCGGATTATTGCTGCGAAGGGCAACTATATCCGTTTATACCCTAAACCAGGTTTATACACCCGTCAAGCAGATTTTTCCCGTTTATTCAAGGTTAAACCTGCAGTATAGCCGTTTATAATCGTTTAACTTCCGGCCAGGAAATTACCTGGAACATAACAGTGCCGCAGAAAGTCTGCCTGGTAACGGGAGTTGCCTTTTTTTGAAGTTCACTGCAAGTTGACCTTGATAATTAGAAACGTTACTATTATCTGAAGTAAACATGTTGATCTGCCGACTGATTAGTATCAGCGCACGAGACATGCCAAAACGATAATCAGCATACATTGCAAGAGGATAGAAATGGCCTTTCATCACAATATCATTATCGACGTTGACAACTACAAGCATTGCCATTACTCGCTCTATCCGCCCGGTACCGAATATGTTTCCAGTTATATAGAATCCCGGGGGGGTGTACTACCGTCAACGATGTTTGTCGGGCTGCAGGCATATATCCGGGAATACCTCATGCGTCCCATCACCCTGGAAGATATCGACGAAGCGGAGTTTGTCGAACGGGAACAGGGCATGCACTTCAATCGTGATAACTGGCTGGGAATACTGAACGACCACGGTGGATTCCTGCCGGTTGAGATGGAGGCAGTACCGGAAGGAACGGTGTTGCCGCCGAAAAATGTGTTGGTGCAGTTGATCAATACCGATCCCAAATATTTCTGGGCAACGAGTTTTTTTGAAACCTCGCTGTTGCGCGCCGTCTGGTATCCCACAACTATCGGGAGTATCAGCTGGCTCAGTAAACAGGTAATCAAGGATTCGCTTGAGCATACCTCCGACAACCCGGGAGTACTGCGTCACATGCTGCACGATTACGGCGCCCGCGGTGTGAGTTCACAGCAATCTGCCGCCCTGGGCGGTCTGGCCCACCTTGTCAATTTTGCCCAGAGCGATACCTTGCCCGGTATCATCGCTGCGAAACGCTATTACAACGCCGGTCATGTATCCAATTCGGGCCCGAATTCCGAACATGCGGGCTTTTGTGCCTGGGGCAGGGAGAATGAAACCGCTGCGCTCAGTAATATGCTGGACATGTATGCGGATAACGGCGTCGCCCTGCTGCTCACCGATACCTATGACCATGAGAACTGTGTAAAGAACATTGTCGGCAAGGAATTGAAGGAAAAAATTCAGAATTTCCCAGGCCTGGTCGGCATAAGGCCCGATTCAGGTGATGTGGTCCAGGTAACTTCCGACACAACGGAATGGCTGATGGATGCATTCGGCTATGAAGTCAACTCCAAGGGTTACAAGGTGCTGCCTCCTTACCTCCGGGTGGTACAGGGTGATGGTGTGAATTTCCCCGTTTTGCCGAAGATATTTATCGAACTGGAACGGCGCGGGTTTTCAGCGGAAAATGCGATATACGGTATGGGGGGCGGCCTGCTGCAGCATTTTCATCGCGACACCATGAATTTCGGACAGAAGGCCAGTGCGGTCTGTGTAAACGGAGAATGGCGGGACATATACAAATCTCCGACCGGTTCCGACTTCAAGGTATCAAAAAAAGGACGGCTTGCACTGAAATACGAAAACGGCACCTATACAACGGTTCCGCGTGATTCCATTCCTCCTGAAGAAAACGTACTGGTTCCGGTCTTCCGGAATGGAAAACTGTTGAAGAAATGGGATTTCACCGAACTGATAGAGCGCAGCGAGCGGGAATACCCCGAGTCCTATTACCTTGATATTGTCAGGCCGCTTCGGGAAGCCCGGAACGGTTCTGCGGGCTGAAGCCGGCGCCCGGTTTAAAATGTCTTGCCTGCATGTCTTTGACATGGACGGAACCTTGCTCAAAGGTTCCGCCTGCCTCGAGATATCGCGTACGGTCGGCGTACTGGGCGAGACGCTTGCAATCGAAGACATCTGGAGCAGGGGAGAGATCAGCGATAATGAGTTCTGGGTCAGGTGTCTGCCATTGTGGAAAGACCTGACGGACGAACAGATCGACCAGGCCTTCACGACGAGTCCATGGCTCAAAGGGGTACAGTCCGTATTCGACGATATCAACTCCCGGGAAGAAAAAAGTGTCGTTATTTCGCAATCCCCGTTATTTTTTGTGGAACGATTGCTTGCCTGGGGAGCAGACTTCGCATACGGCGCCCTGGTCACGCCGGGAAACTCCGCCGGCGCCGAACAATTGTTGACCAGCCGGGATAAATTGAATATCACGGACAAGCTGCTTTCCGACCTGGGCCTGAGTTACGATAATTGTATTGCCTACGGCGACTCAATGTCCGATCTTGAGTTGTTCAAGTCGCTTCCCAAGACAGTCGCGGTAAACGCGCGAGAACCGATCCGGGAACTTGCACGCGTATGCTACGAGGGGACGAGCATGTGGAACGGGTATTCTGCCGGACGTAAATTACTTGAAACCCGCGCCGATGGATAGACAGCCGGCCGGGAAGCAAATGAATGTGAATGAAGCAGCCATGAATAAAAGCCTCAATACTCACCAGGTATCCGCAAGCGGGCAGAAAGCCGCAGGTAATGCGGACAGGTATCGCAAGACCCTGGAACTTTTCAGCGCGGCCTGGAGCAGGGGAGATGTGGACACTCTTCTCAGCCTGATGGCTGACGAGCCTGTTTACAAGGGATCTACCGGCGCCATGCCCGGAACGCTTTATAGAGGACGCGAGGAGGTAAGAACTGTGTTGGAGAAGATGGCAGGGGGAAATGCCGGTACCGATGCACCGCCAGCGCCGGCGCCCCCACCGGAAATGTATTTCTTTGCCAACCGCGCGCTGGTTTACTGGAACCTTATGCTGCCCGGCGCCGACGGCTCACCCCAACCCGTTGACGGCGTGGATATCATAGAATTTACCGACGATGGGCGTATCGCGGTTAAAGACGCCTACAGAAAGTCATTTTCCTGACGCGGCAGCGATAACCATCATTATCCGTCAGGCCGCGTGTTCCTGCATCCAGCGGCGCTTCGCTTCATTTACCTCGTTTGTGTGAAACCGGGCAGTGTTGTTCGTCGGTTCCAGGGCTTCCTCATAGAAAAATTCAGGTAACTCGTCATCTGTTTCGGTAAAACCGGCAGCCTTGTTGAACTCGTCTTCGTATTTCAGGGTCTGGCAACCCAGTTCGTGGAAGAAAGAGGAATCCAGTTCCGTGCCGACGGCGGCATTGATATGATCCACCATCATGTCAAGCTGGGCGTTGGTTACGGTTCCTCCGAACAGGCACAGGCCCAGAGAATCGGCAGCCGCGCATTCGACCTGCAGTTCCATGCTGACCCCCATCAGTTCATCGAGATCCTTGCCTGCACACGCATAAGAAGGTGAGTTGCCTGTGGTGTGGTCCGCGCCCTGGGCCGTCACCATCATCGACAGCCCCGTTACCTCCACTACACGCGGGTCATAAGCGCTGATGCCCTGTTTCTTGATAACCGGTGTACGTTGAACCTTGTAATGTTCGCCTACCCGTGCGGTACCCTGCGCCCAGAGCCTGCCCTGCTCGCTGCCGTCCGCTATTTCATTCAGGACTGATGTCAGGAACTTCACGTCGCCGAATTCCGCCAAACCGGCATCCAGCAGGACACCCATCATTGCGCCCGTCTCAATGGTGTCTACCCCGAGCGCGTTGGCGAGGTAATTCAGGCGGGCAAGGTCATCCGGGTCCTTGATGCCGCAGTTCGTCCCCATTAACCCCAGCGTTTCATATTCCACCGGCGAGACAATCTCGTTACCTTCTGCATCGGCATAGACGTTGCTGCATTCGATCATGCAACCGGGCATGCAGGCATGGGCCGTCTGCCCACCCCGTGACATGTTCTGTTCGCGGATGAATGTGCCGCCCATTTTAAGGGTTTCCTTGTCGGTATCCACCAGGCGTCCGGAAGTGAAATTGTTGACCGGTAAACCGCCTATGTGGTTGGTCAGGTCCGTTACCATCGCGGTGCCGTAGTCCTTGAAAGCCTTGACCAGGTCGTCCTCGTTCAACATGGCTCCGTATTCCCTGATACCCCGGATCACCTTTTTCCGGTCCTGGAATGTCGGTATCTTGTGGCGTTCGCAGACGATGGCCTTGACTTTTTTTGAGCCCATGACTGCGCCGACCCCGCCACGCGCCGCGATGCGTGTTGGACGCCGGTCCGTGTCACTCATCCCTATGCCGGCAATCAGGCCGCCGTACTCGCCCACGGGACCGCAAATCGCGAGGCTTACCTTGTTCCCGTACTTTTCATGGAGCAATCCGGCACAGGCAAAGTTATCCTTGCCCAGGTAGGGTTGTGCGTCCTCGAATTGCACCGACCCGTCCTTGCGCAGGACTATCACTGTCCAGTCGCTTGCCGCCTGGTTGAGGGTGAAACCGGTTATCTCCAGTTGCCCCAGCGCCAGGCCGAATGAACCGCCGGCGTTGGATTCCTTGATGCCACCGGTGAGCGGGCTTTTACACCCGACGCTGATCCTGTTCGCGTTCGACCAGTTACTGCCTGCGAACGGGCCCACGGAAAATATCAGGGGATTATCGGGAGATAGCGGGTCTACATGTCCGACGTCCATATCCACCAGTGTCTTCGCAATGAAATAACGTCCTGCCCGGGCGATATCTTCTCCGGTAAAGGTCTCTTCACGTACGGCTTTTTCGGCCAGGTCGATGTGCAAATATCTGCGCATTATCAGGTCTCCGTTTCAGAAATGGTTGGTAGCGATGATAATAAGTCCGGCTCACGCTGTAAAGTTGTTGTATCAAGGGCTTTATCAAATTACTCCGTTCTTCCGGGAGTCGCCGGGGCCTGAAAAACACCTGGAAAGAGTACCAGGGAACCTCTGACTTAATCATAGACGTTCCGCTTTTTTGGACATTTTAGCGGGTATTTCGGAAACACGCAAATAAATAAAAAGCGTGATTAATCATTATTATCAAACACTTATGACACTGGTCAGGCGACTCTTCACCAGATCTAACTTCGCCTTGTGTGCAAGTGGTCGTTGGTATGCTCTGTTCTGAATGGGTTCCATCACCTTGCTAATAGCGATATACGCCATACTCAATCCGGATTCGCTCTCTGACTGCTTCATCTCCACGAAGTCATACGGGAAATCAGTACAAAATTTGTGGAACCCAGAGAACTGACCGACCTCCTGTGTAAAGCGAAATCCATCTGGCGTTAGACGTGAACGCC
>JAPOQU010000025.1 GCA_026710545.1 Gammaproteobacteria bacterium
ATATATCCGGCGCCACGTCAGGCCGCTCTGCATCGGCCAGAAACAACGCTGGTACCTGCTTAAACTGACCGGCGATGAAAGCCATGTCGACCTGGCTTCAAGCCGGCGCCCGGAATTTGACCACTGGCGCTGGGTTGACTTTTCCGAGCCCGCCGAAAACGTCGTGTTTTTTAAAAGAGATGTCTACAAAAGGGCGCTGACGGAGCTGGAACCGCTGATGAAGGCTTCCTGATAACTCAGGGAGACTGGTTCGATTTCTCCATCATCAGCAACGGCAATACGCGCCGGATAGCCCGGTTTTTAATCCTTAACACCGCTCCCGTGAAGTAAGCAGGGTTGATCCCCCTGTCCGTCAGGGTGCTTTCCAGTTCGGCCAGGATCGGGTTACAGGCTTCAGCCGCGTTGCCCGCAATGACGCGGACATCGGGGCTGGATGCCATATATTCCTGCGCCTGCTCCTGCAGGCAACCCGAATATGCCAGGTTTGTCTCGGCCATCAATCTCATGTCCGCAGTGTCCAGCGAATTCTTCAGCGGGGTTTCGGCGAATGCCGTGACGCCGGCAAAATACAGGCATATCACCAGCCCGCAGGTCTTCAACCGTTGTAACAGGGGGACGGAATTGAATTCCGTCCCCGTTTGCGCGGCGTACGGCAGCAAGCCCTTCATATCAGCTTGACTCCAGCAAACTGCGCAACATCCAGGCATTTTTCTCGTGGATTTGCATACGCTGTGTCAACAGGTCCGCCGAGGGTTCATCATTGGCGCTTTCCACTACCGGGAAAATACTCCTGGCGGTCTTGACAACGGCCTCCTGTCCCTGCACCAGTTGCCGTATCATCTCCTGTGCGCCGGGCACCCCGGTTTCCTCCGGGATCGAGGACAACCGGCTGAATTGCTGGTAGGACCCGGGTGCGGCAACTCCCAGCGCCCTGATACGCTCTGCGATTTCATCCACTGCCGTTGCCAGTTCCGTGTAGTGCTGTTCGAACAGGGTATGCAGGGTAGAGAACATCGGGCCGGTCACATTCCAGTGAAAATTGTGTGTCTTGAGATACAGCGTATAGCTGTCGGCGAGCAGTCTCGACAAACCTTCGGCAATCTGGTGTCTGTGGTGTTCGGAAATACCAATATCTATCTGCATGTTATCCTCCTTTCAGGTAACGTCTGGGTGCTTGTCAGAGAGAGCATAACGCACTGTATATGATTAAGATAATTTTATTATTTAATGATATTAATAGATAAAATATATGTATCGGGCTCGCTGGTTACAGAATTCCCCTGTCCGGGACTGTTTCAATACGACTCCCTCAGATTTCATATAAACTGTCGCCATGTATAGGGATGCTATCATACTCGCCGGGGCCTTTTGTAAAATGTGCCTGCTGAAGCGCCGGCCGCAGGACCTGCCCGCATCCAGGGAGCTGCTGCTGCTGACCATCGCGATTTATTTCCTGCTGGATTTACTGCTGGCAAAGCTGGACGAGAACATAACGAGTGCGCTGACGGCAGCCCTCACCGATACCGTGTTCCTGCTGGTATTCACTCTTGTGCTGCTGTTGTTGTGCCGTAAAGCAGGCAGGTGGACCCAGACCGTGACGGCGCTGGCGGGAACAGGCGTAGTATTTGCCTTGCTGCTCATGCCGGCCGTTATATCCCTGTCCGGACCGGATGCAATGACGGCCATGCAACAAGCCCTGTCCGTCCTGCTTTACCTGGTGCTTATCTGGTACGTGGTCGTGCTGGGACATATTTTCCGACACGCGCTGTCGTCTCCATTCGCCATGGGCGTATTTGTCTCAATGATATACCTGCTTATAGGAGTTTTCATCGAACTAACCCTCGTATACCCGGATTCATGAAGCTTCACATACTTGGGATCTGCGGTACTTTTATGGGCGGTATCGCCCGCCTGGCGCAGCAACTCGGTCACCAGGTTGCCGGCAGCGACCAGAATGTCTATCCGCCCATGAGTGAGGAACTGGCGCGACTGGGCATAGCGGTCGGGCAGGGTTATGAACCCGGCCGGCTCGACCCGCGGCCGGACCTGGTCATCGTCGGCAATGCCCTGTCCCGCGGCAACAGCAGCGTTGAGCACGTCCTGTCGGAGAAGATACCCTACATATCAGGACCGCAATGGCTGGCCGAAAATGTGTTGCCGGGACGCCGGGTATTTGCCGTCTCCGGCACGCACGGTAAAACCACCACTGCAAGCATTCTCGCCTGGATCCTGCATGAAGCAGGACGGAATCCCGGCTTCCTGATCGGCGGGGTGCCGGAAAATTTCGGCTGCTCTGCGGCAATCGGCGGACCGGACCTGTTCGTGGTCGAGGCCGATGAATACGACACGGCTTTTTTTGACAAGCGTTCGAAATTTGTCCACTACCATCCTGACGTGTTAATCATCAGCAATATAGAATATGACCACGCGGATATTTTTCCCGATGTCGCAGCGATTAACAGGCAGTTCCACCACCTGGTCCGGACCGTCCCCGGCAACGGCCGGATTATCGCAAGGGCAGCAAGCCCGCAAATCGACGCGGTGCTGGAAATGGGATACTGGTCACCATTGACCCGCTTTGGTAATGTTTCCTCGGACTGGCACAGCGCGCCGTTGAACCGGGACTATTCCGAATTCGAGGTAATCCATGCAGGACAGACAGTGGGGGTTGTAAACTGGCCCTTATTTGGCGAACATAACGCGCAAAACGCCCTGGCGGCGCTGGTAGCGGCACAGCAGGCAGGTGTTGCCCCGCAGCAGGCCTGCGCGAGCCTGTCGGGATTTGCAAGCGTAAAACGGCGCTTGCAACTGCTGGCTTCAGTCGATGGAGTTTCGGTTTATGATGATTTTGCCCATCATCCGACGGCCATAAAAAGCGCAGTACAGGCGTTGCGGAGCCGCATCGGGGAGGAGCGCCTGATTGCCGTGCTGGAATTGCGGTCAAATACGATGAAAGCAGGAATACATAAACATACCCTGGCCGGCGCCCTGGGCGACGCGGACCTGGTCTGCGTGCATGAGCCTCCGGGTCTCGGCTGGGACCTCCGTGGGAGTCTCAATGGCCTGGGCGAGAGGTTGCGCATATTTCCCGGCGTAGCGGACATTATCGGCCACCTGGCTCAAATCAGGATGCGCCACGACCATGTCCTGATAATGAGCAACGGCGGGTTTGAAAATATTTACCGGCGTTTTATCGAGAGATTGTCAAACTGATGAGTAGCATCCCGCTGTTTCCGCTGCATACGGTTTTGTACCCGCACGGGCGTCTGCCCCTGCGCATATTCGAACCGCGCTACCTGGACATGGTCAGCGACTGCATGAAATCGGAGAGCGGATTTGGGGTCTGCCTGATAAAACAGGGAGCGGAAACCGGACCCGCGGCTACCTGTTTCGAGACGGGCACCTACGCGGAGATTATTGATTTCTCCCGCCAGCCGGACGGCCTGTTGACCATTACCTTACAGGGGAAAAGCCGCTTCAGGGTTTTGCAGACGGCTGTCAGGCGCAATAATCTGCTCACCGGTGAAATCGACTGGATCTCCCCGGACGAAGCTGGAGCAAGTCCGGAGGAGTACCCGTTGCTCAAGGAACTCTACCTGCATATCGTCGAAAACTACGAAACCTTTTACGCGCATGAAGACCACGAAACTGTCAGCCCGGCGCTGCTCAGTTACCGGCTCGCTGAATTTTTGCCGTTTGACAACGGCATCAAGCAGGAAATCCTGGAAACAGACAGCGCGCAGGACCGGCTGGAACTGGTCAAGAGCAACCTGATGAGCATGGAAATTGAATTCGATACGTCAGAGACAGGTATGCAATAGCATGTCTTATCCCGATTTATCCAAATCCGTGGAACCGGTCACGCTCAGCCTGGCCGGGCTGACGCCCTTGCTGGCGGTTTGTACGACGTTGCTCAGCGGCCTGTCGATAGCTGTTGCTTACCTGGCGGTGTTGATTCTCACCGGCGCGACCGTGTCCTCTACCGGCCGCTTTATTCCGGCCAGGTTCAAACCCGTTTACCTGTTGCTGGTAGCCACGGCCTGGGTCTCTATCATCGATTTGCTGCTGCAGGCCGGGTTCTATGCGCTCAGGAGTGAACTGGGAATTTACCTGTACCTGCTGGCCATGAACACCGCACTGCTGATTCATCTTGAAGCCTTCCCGCGGCGCAAGGATTTTGCGGAGAATGCGCGCACCGGCATGAAATCAGCCTTGACCGGCAGCGCCTTGCTCACTGTAACAGGCCTGTTGCGTGAACTTGCGGCCCGGGGCGGGGTACTGACGGATATCCACCTGCTGTCCCATGTGCACGGCCTGGATACCCTGCAGCCCTTCTACATATTTTCTTCGGGCCTGCACCTGTTCGCTACCAGCGCCGGCGCCTTCATCGTTTTCGGCCTGCTGCTGGCTGCCTTGTCGCTTTCGAACCCGGGGAGCCTGCGCTCCTCCTGATTGGCGCCGTACGATTGAACAAGGCCAGGCGCACAGAGATCTTTTCGCTGTTAAGGCAGCACAACCCTGCGCCCACCACGGAGCTTCACTATTCCAGCCCCTTCGAGTTGCTGGTATCCGTGATCCTGTCGGCGCAGGCTACGGACGTCAGTGTCAACAAGGCGACAAAAGACCTGTTCAAAGTGGCCAATACGCCGGAACAGCTCATCGGGCTGGGCGCGCAGGGATTGAAGCGTTATATCAAATCCATCGGCCTGTACAATACCAAGGCCGAAAACATCATCAAGACCTGCCACATCCTGGCCGGGACCCATGCCGGCCGGGTCCCCGAAAGCCGGGAAGCCCTGGAAAAACTGCCGGGCGTCGGCAGGAAAACGGCGAACGTCATCCTCAATACCGCGTTCGGCCATCCCACCATCGCCGTGGATACCCACATATTCCGCGTATCCAACCGCACCGGCCTGGCGCCGGGCAAAAACGTCCTGGAAGTCGAACACAAGCTGTTGAAATTCGTCCCCGATGAGTACCGGAAAGACGCCCACCACTGGCTGATCCTGCACGGCCGCTATACCTGCATGGCGCGCAAACCGAAATGCGGCGAGTGTGTGATATATGAGCTGTGCGAGTGGAAGGAGAAGAAGTTGTTCAGGGATATTGATTATCCAGGGTGACCCATTTACATTTATTTAAAGCCGGTAAACTGAATCTGATACACTTAAGCAGGAATGACTATATCAAGTTGCTATGACGTTTTTGCTGAATGCGTTTGTGCTATTCGAGAGGGTGAACTCATTCAGGCCGTAAGCGCGACCGACAAGGAATATCACTTTCAAAACTGGTTTCAGGGAAGACTTGACCACCTTGCCCTGGATTATGATGAACCAGGACGAAATACCTATCCCGACTTTCGTTTGGTCAGCGTGCCGGAAGGTTATGAAGTAAAAGGACTTGCGACGCCGGGGCGCGACAAAAATTATGACAGCAACAGCCGGATACCTGCAGGGTTACACAACGGACGTACGATTTTCTACGTATTCGGACGTTATCCCAAAGACCTCTCAGACTTTGCAACAAACGCAGGTGGCAACAAGGAATACCCTACCCATCCGCAGGGAAAGAACATCACTTCGTAGCGTACAGGCTTAAAGATCAAGGAGGGAGACCTGTGTCGATGAATATGACGGACAATACATAAGGATAAACCATGACTATGGAAAATTCGGCTGTAACGATTGAAGAAAATAAGGAATCTCCAGGTTGTCCCATTTCAGAGTTCGTTTCCGGTCCCAAGTCAGGACAGGCTGTGGAAACGCCGTTTACCCAGGGAGAGCGCGTTAAAGCGATTGAAATTGCCTTCCCGGTTGAGGAAATAAGTCAACTGGCAGAGCGTGAAAGCTACCGAAAAGAAATTTTCAGGCCGATCTACCATATTCATAAATGGTGGGCTAATCGTTTGGGCTCCGTCTTCCGGGGGATTGTATTAGGCGCCGTTTCAGGGAGCAATATTGATATATGGAAGGAATTTTATAAAAAACATGACTTGCAGGATGTCTGTGTCCTGGACCCGTTTATGGGTAGCGGCACAACCCTTGGTGAGGCGGCAAAACTGGGCGTAAAACCGGTTGGCTGTGATATAAACCCCATAAGCACGTTTGCGGTCAGGCAGGCATTGACCAGCGTAGATATAGATGAGTTAGAACGTGTATTTCATAAGCTGGAACAGGAAGTAAAGCCGGAAATTCAACGGTACTATACAACCCTTGATCGGGAAACCAATCGTCCCGTTCCCGTACTGTATTATTTCTGGGTCAAGCTGGTTGACACGCCCAGCGGCGAAACCGTGCCGCTGTTCAATTCATACATATTCAGCAAGAATGCTTATCCAAAGCAGAAGCCCTCAGTCCGGATAATTTGTCCTTCGTGCTGGTCGGTGAATACGGGCAGGTATGATGCAATCTCTTGCAAATGCCCTCAATGCAGCCACGAGTTTAATCCGCAAAACGGCCCGGCAAACGCGCAATACGTGACGGACAGCAAGGGCAACAAATTCAGGATTAAGGATCTGTTACCGGAAGATGGCCGCCCCCTGCGGCACAGACTTTATGCAACCATGGCGTTAAACGAAGATGGTGAAAAAGTCTATCTTTCACCGAATACTTATGACCTTGACCTGGTGGAAGAAGCCAGGCAGAGATTGTCGGAGGAAAATCTGCCACTGCCGCAAATGCCGGTGCGGCCCGGTCATAACAC
>JAPOQU010000026.1 GCA_026710545.1 Gammaproteobacteria bacterium
ATTTAAATCGGGTAATTTCCAGGGGCAACTCACGTTTAATCCTGCCGACCTTGGAGGTTTCGGTAAAGAGATTGTCTGGGCCTATGAAATCGGCGCCAAGACGCAGCTGTTGAACAACAGTCTCCAGTTTAATCTCTCCGCGTTCTTCTACGATTACGAAGGCGTACAGATTTACGGCTCTATTTACCAGAGTATAGTCGGCCCGCTGTTCGGCATCGCCAATGCCGGCGATGCGGAGGTATATGGCGCGGAATTTGACCTGTTATGGAAGGCGGCGGAAGGTCTGGATATACGTTTGGGGCTGGGTTTGCTTGACACTGAAATCACGGATTCCATTCTCGATCCGTATGTGGCAACCGGCAGCAAACTGCCCAACGCGCCGGAACTGAATTTTAACGCCCTGGTCAGGTACGAATGGAACCTGACCGGCAACCTGGTGGCAGATATCATGTTTGATACGTCCTATAAAGACGACGTGATCTACGATATCGTCAGGCAGCCGCCGCAGGCGCTGGAAGACGGTTACTGGATTTCCAATGTCCGTGGCGGGATCAAGTCTGCGAGTGGAACATGGGGCGTATATCTGTGGGGCAAAAACATTACCGATGAGGTCTACCGCACGCAGGTATTGACCTCAACGGTCGGTTTCGGTGAAAACTACGGTCTGCCTGCCACCTACGGCGTCAGCCTGGATTTGAACTGGTAGCGCTTCGATGAAAACCGTCATTCACACAATAACCCCCATCATAACGCAGGGGATCCGGCAGCTTGACGACATCAGGGAACTGGAACGCCCGGACCTTGAAGTGCGGCATTCCATCCTCGATAAAGGTCCCGCATCGATAGAATCCGAATTCGATGAGGCACTGAGTGTTCCCGATACCATAAAAAAGGCCATAGAGGCGGAGCAGGACGGCGCGCACGCGATCGTGATTGACTGTATGGGCGACCCGGGTCTGGACGCATGCCGCGAGGTCGTGTCCATTCCTGTGCTTGGTCCTTGCCAGACCTCAATGTATGCGGCCGGCATGCTGGCGCACAGTTTCGGTTTCATCACGGTTTTGGGCCGCCTGCGTCCCTTGATCGACAATATGGTGTCTAAATATGGGATCGATGCCAAATACGTCTCTTTCCAGGCCATAAACATACCCGTCCTGGAAATCAGCCACGATCCGGCAAAACTCAACGAGGCGTTAACGGAGAAAGCGATACTTTCCGTGCAGCAGGACGGCGCCGACGCGATAATCCTCGGCTGTACCGGCTTTCTGGGCTGCGCGGTGGCCATGCGCAGGGGGTTACTTGATGCCGGATTGGACGTGCCCGTAATTGATCCCATCCCATTAGCTGTGCATGTGGCCGAGGCGCTGGTAAAAACCGGGCTCAGTCACAGCAGGCGAACCTGGCCCCTGCCTGACATCAAGGGACTGGCCGGCTACGACATGCCGGGTTTTCCCGGGACGATGAAACAACGGGAAGTGGCTTAATCCAGCACCGTATTATTCAATATCTGTTCAAGATGTTTCAAAGCATAATCGATTGGCAGAACTGTAATATCGTCCATATGAAAGAGCAGTGGAACCACGGTAAAATACATAACAGGAGGATCCCTCTTCTCGTTAAGCCCTGATTGCTAATGGATGCCCTGTTATCTGACGATCGACGGTAAGGAGTTTGAGGCCCTCTTCCTGGGCCTGTACGAGCAGCATTTCGTCGAACGGGTCTTTATGGAGAACGGGAGTCTCCAATGGTCGGGCCGCGTGACTTGGGGTCATAGGCAGGAAAATGATGTCCTGATCTTCAAGCAGGCTGAGCACGAGATTCGGGTCGAACGGACTCTTTCGTTTGCCGGATCGCTCTAAGCTCCGGAATTTCAGTCTCATCTCCCAGATCGACACGGCGCTGACATAAATCTGTAGTGTCTGGTTCGCAAGGATCAACCGCTCGGCGTCAGACAAACGCGCGGGCTGCATCATCAACCGGTAGAGGCAGGAAGTGTCGAGTAGAATCCGCATGGGTCGGGCACGGCCTACTCGATCCCCAGGACCTCGCGGCTGAACGCCGGATCATCAAATCCCTCGGGCCACTCCGTATAGTCATCTTTAATCCCCAGGCGTTGTCTTGCTCCGTCCAGTTTTTCGAAGTCAATCCCGCCCCGTCTGCGAAAGCGCACGAGTTCGACGGCCGGCTCTCCATGCTTCGTAATAATCACGCGCTCACCACCCTGGGCGGCAGCGACAAGTTCAGAAAGGCGGGCTTTTGCCTGACGCAGTGCTAATTCCATAAAAATCTCCCGCTGGTTCAAATTGTTTACAGTATAGTCACATACGAGTCTACAATCAAGACCACACTGTGACTACACCGGATATACACTTCGCGGTCAACGTATTGTTCAATATCCGATCGAGATTTTTCAACGCATATTCGATTGGCAGAACTGTAATATCGTCTATATAAAGAGGGGCGGAGCCACCGTAAAACACGTAGCAAGTGGCAGGGGGGTAATCTTTCTTAAATTCCCTGAGAGCTCTTGTTTCTTTGTATTGAACCTGTCTTGAGCGTTTGATTTCAATTGCCAGTAAGCCGTTGGGACCATACAGAATAAAATCAATTTCCAGTTGATTTCGAGTTCGCCAGAAATAAATTTTGTAGCCGCACTCCAGGTAGTCGTTAATTGCTCTCAATTCCTGCAGTACCAGAGTTTCCAGCGCAGGGCCATCCATTTCAGCGTCAGAGTCCAGGGGGCCCGTCGGCCGTATTGCCCGGTACACGCCCGCATCAAAAAAATAAAATTTCTTTTGTGATATGAGCTTGCGCTTCGCCTTGCGACTGAACGCCGGCAGACGCACTGCTATGAGCAGGTCTTCAAGTATGGAAAAATAATTCTCCGCTACCGGTCGTTCGATCTGTGCCTCACGGGCAACACTGCTGATGTTGATGGTCTGTCCCTGGGAAAAGCTGGCAACTTCCAGAAAACGGGAGAAATGGCCGATGTTGCGCGTCAGGCTTTCCTGCATGACTTCTTCCCGGAGGTAGGTCTGCACATAATCTTTCAGGTATTTGCCGGGGGCAGCTTCGCTGAACCGGGCCGGTAAATGCCCCAGTTGCATTGAACTGCGAAGGTTAAATGTCTCCTCCTGTTCAATTATTGTCAGCGGATGCATTTGGTAGGTGAGCGCGCGCCCGGCCAATAAATTAACGCCTTTCCGTCGCAGGCTCCTGGCGCTGGAGCCGGTCATGATAAAGTCCAGCTTGTATGTCTCAATCAGGTCATGTACTTCGTTCAAAATTGCCGGGATACGCTGAACCTCGTCAATAATGATCCAATCGCGGTGGCTTGGGGGAATCATCTCCCTCAGGCGGTCCGGGTTTGCAGATAAACGGTTGTAGAATTCGGACTGGAGCAAATTGATGAAGATTGTATCCGGCAGGTTGTGTTTCAACCAGGTAGTTTTGCCTGTTCCCCTGGGGCCGAACAGAAAAAAGCTCTTTCGTGACTCCAGCGGTTTTTTGAGAAGTCTGTTGAACATATCGGGCATAGTTCCGGCTTGTTTATGCCAATAATAAGACATTATAAAGATAAAATATAGTCAATAAATGAATAAAACACGTATTATTTAAGTTTATACTTTCAAAATTATGATTTTAGTAACAGTATGGGTTATCTCCTTATGGTTTATGTTTTACCTTTGATCTCTGTGGCAAAGTAATCGGTTTTATTATTCAAGACGTATCAATCCATAGCAAAAATCAAGTCCCCCTTTAAACTGAAAGCGAAAATGCAGAGGTATTGGTATAATCCCGGAACATGGAACATCAATTCTGGCACGAGAAGTGGGAAACCGATGACCTCGGCTTTCACCAGGAAGACTACAACCCGCCGTTGCTCCGGCACTGGCGCGGTCTTGGTGTTCCGGCCGGCAGCAGGGTATTTGTCCCCCTCTGCGGTAAATCAAAGGACATGCTCTGGCTGGCGCAGCAAGGTTACCAGGTGCTGGGAGTCGAGTTGAGTGAAGTCGCGGTGCAATCATTTTTCAACGAACATGATCTGGATGCCGCGCAGGACAGAGTCGGGCCGTTTATCCGCTACCAGTCGGATCGCATTCAAATTTTGTGCGGGGATTTCTTTTCATTAACGCCTGCCCTGCTGCACGATGTTGTGGCGGTTTTTGACCGCGCTTCGCTGATCGCATTACCCCCCGCCATGCGCAGCCGCTACGTGGACAAGCTGAAAGCCTTGCTGCAACCGGCTGTGAAGACCCTGGTGCTGACCCTGACCCATGCAGAAGACCTGTTCAGCGCGCCGCCCCATGCGGTCTACGACGATGAAGTCAGGGCCTTGTACCAACCGTGGTCCGAGGTGGAATTTCTGGAGACAACCGAAACGGTGGTAAAAGGTCATACCGTTCCCCAAGCCGCTTTCCGGTTGCGAGTGAAGTAATACCTTACCCATAACTGCCCAGGTAACATCAATGGCGACTTCCCAAAGGAGCGAATCCCGGACAGCGCCGTCAACATGTTTCCCTTCAGTACCGGGCAGGCTGCCTTTGATGCCAGGGTCGAGGTGTCGGCAGGGTAGCGGCCCGGACGAGGCCCCGGGGCGTTACCGGTTTGCCGGGGTCAGCTACGGGATGTGAACGTTATTCGCGCCAGTAATTATTCGCTGCCGCTATAGTGGCGAATTCGATGGCGATGACCTCCGCCGCTTCTATCAAGATAGCGCCGTCCCTGGAATAAACTGCTCTTACCTCTTTTTTGACAGCCGAATCCGATTGCATCTCGCCGATTGATTTCCTGGCCAGCTTGATAGCCAGTTGGCGCCCTTCATACGGCGTCGCCGTGATCAGGCTGCCCACGTAATCTTCATCCGCCACAGCGGACCCGGGGAGCAGGACAGACAGCAGTAACAAGAGTATTGGAAGTGTTTTAGCCATTATCATTCTCCTGGCATTGCATAAAAGGCGTGGCAGTATAGCACACAAGCACAGCCGGCCTGCGATGTCACTCAGGCAATATACGGCATTACCTGTTCGGCCAGGGTATTGATAACCGCATCCGGGTGTTTTGTAGCAATCGGCAGGACAAAATTCTCGATGCCCAGGCCGGTCAGTTCCCTCAGCCTGGGAATTACCTCATCGGGCGTACCCGTTATCGCCACTGCATCGAGGATGCGGTCGGTAATCAGCCCGGCCTGTTCGGCGTCCATGCTGCCGTGCTGCTGGTAGTCGTATTTCTCCTTCATGACCTGCAGGTCGCGCAGCAGGCCGGTAGGCATATCCTCGTGCGGCACGGCCTTGTGGATCGTGCTCGCCGCGACTGAGGCGTAGCCGCGCGCCTCGGCGCGCACCTGTTCGCGATCATCCGACACGGCAAAGGCCAGGCGCTGGTACAGCTTGATATCGGACAGGTCGCGACCGGCTTGTCCGGCGCCGATGCCGATGTTCTTTTTTGCATAGCGCACCAGGTCCGGGTCAGCCCCCACCTGGAACAGTACGCCGTCGGCGATACGGCCGGCCAGTTGCAGGGATTTCGGCCCGGTGCAGGCAGTGACTACCGGCACCTTGCGCGGCGGCCAGCTTACCTTGATGTTTTTGCCGTCAAAATCAACCTCTTCTCCCGCCATCAGGCGTCTGAGCACACCGATGATATATTCCATGCGCCCGAGTTTGGCGGGTTTCTCCCCGATCGTATGGACCGCGCTGTCCCCGAGGCCTATGCCCAGTACCGCGCGGCCGTTGGAATATTCATCCAGGGAGGCAAAACTGTGGGCCAGGACCGCGGGATGACGGGTGATCACGTTGGTGACGCCGGTTGCCAGTTCCATGCGGCTGGTGCGGTCGGCGAACAGGGTCAGGGCCATGAAGGCATCGCGGAATACGGACTGGGAGTCCGCCACCCAGACACCGCCAAATCCCAGGGTCTCGGCGCGGGCGACCCAGTCGACAAAATCCGCC
>JAPOQU010000027.1 GCA_026710545.1 Gammaproteobacteria bacterium
ATTTAAATCGGGTAATTTCCAGGGGCAACTCACGTTTAATCCTGCCGACCTTGGAGGTTTCGGTAAAGAGATTGTCTGGGCCTATGAAATCGGCGCCAAGACGCAGCTGTTGAACAACAGTCTCCAGTTTAATCTCTCCGCATTCTTCTATGATTACGAAGGCGTGCAGATTTATGGGTCTATTTACCAGAGTGTGGTTGGCCCGCTGTTCGGTATCGCCAACGCCGGCGATGCGGAAGTCTATGGAGCGGAATTTGATTTGTTGTGGAAGGCGGCTGAAGGCCTGGATATACGGCTGGGGTTGGGTTTGCTTGACACTGAAATCACGGATTCCATCCTCGACCCGTATGTGGCCACCGGCAGCAAACTGCCCAACGCGCCGGAGATGAATTTCAATGCCCTTGTCAGCTACGAATGGAACCTTACCGGCAACCTGCTCGCAGATATCATGTTTGATACAGCCTATAAAGACGACGTGATCTACGATATCGTAAGACAGCCGCCGGAAGCGCGTGAAGGCGGTTACTGGATTTCCAATATTCGCGGTGGCATAAAATCCGCAAATGGGGCATGGGGCGTGTATTTATGGGGCAAGAATATCACCGATGAGGTTTACCGCACCCAGGTCTTGACCTCAACGGTCGGCTTCGGCGAAAACTATGGCCTGCCTGCCACCTATGGCGTCAGTGTGGATCTTAACTGGTAGGAGCACCTCCCGATGAAAACCATCGTTCAATTAATTACGCCCATCATAACAAGAGGGATCCGGCAACTTGACGATGTCGGGGAACTGGAGCGTCCGGACCTTGAAGTGCGGCATTCCATCCTGGACAAAGGTCCCGCGTCAATAGAATCCGAATTCGATGAGGCCCTGAGCATTCCGGATACCATTAAAAAGGCCATAGAGGCGGAGCGGGGTGGCGCGCACGCCATCGTAATTGACTGCATGGGGGATCCGGGACTGGACGCCTGTCGGGAGGTCGTCTCCATCCCGGTATTGGGACCCTGCCAGACTGCGATGTACACGGCCAGTTTGCTTGCTCACCGTTTTGGCTTTATCACGGTACTGGGACGCCTGCGTCCCCTGATCGACAACATGGCGTCAAAATACGGGATCAACGCTAATTATGCTTCTTTCCAGGCCATCGACATACCCGTGCTGGAAATCAGCCATGACTCCGCGAAACTCAACGATGCCTTGACGGAGAAAGCAATACTTTCCGTGCAGCGGGACGGCGCAGACGCGTTAATCCTCGGTTGTACCGGCTTCCTGGGCTGCGCTGTAGCCATGCGCAGGGGCTTGCTGGACGCGGGACTGGACGTGCCTGTGATTGATCCAATTCCGTTAGCGGTCCATACCGCCGACGCCCTGGTAAAAACCGGTCTCAGTCACAGCAAGCGAACCTGGCCCCTGCCGGACATCAAGGGACTGGCCGGCTACGACATGCCGGGTTTTCCCGGGACGATGAAACAACGGGAAGTGGCTTAATCCAGCACCGTATTATTCAATATCTGTTCAAGATGTTTCAAAGCATAATCGATTGGCAGA
>JAPOQU010000028.1 GCA_026710545.1 Gammaproteobacteria bacterium
CGTATGACCTGTTTCGTCATGAGGTGGGGCGGGCAGTGTTCCATCATCATTTGCCGACCTCCAATTCGGCTGCCCCTCAAGATTGGCACCGTGACAAGCCGCGCACTGTTCTTGGTAGAGCGTCTGGCCTGCAGAGACATCACGATACAACACCTCGTGATCCGCCAGTGCTGGTGTGCCCCAAAGCATCACTACCAGCAGTGCCCGCCTCAAGAGACAGGATGACGTCATCGCCGTTGTCCATGTTGAAGACAAAAGTATCGTCCCCGTCGCCACCGGTCAGGTCGTCGTCCCCGACGCCACCGTCCAGGGTGTCGTCGCCGGCGCCACCGTTCAGGGTGTCGTTGCCGGCGCCGCCTGTGAGTGTGTTGTCCTGGCCATCGCCGATGATCCTGTCGCCGTGGCGGGAACCGAGCACGTTTATGAAGGAACCGTACTTGACCTTGTCGCCGGCGGCATGGCCGCCGCTGGCGGTTTTGATGGTGTTGTCGTTGGCGTTAAAATCGCCGGTGCCGCGGTTGAGGTCGATGGTGACGCCGGCGTTAGAGCTGGCGTAGGACAGGGTATCTGCTCCGTCGCCGCCGTCCAGGGTGTCGGCGCCTGCCAGTCCTTCGATGATATTACCATTGTCGTCGCCGGTCAGGTCGTCGCCGGTCAGGATGTCGTCGTATGCAGAACCAATGATGTTGTCAAAGTTTTCTAAGGTATCGCCTGCCGCGTGTCCTTTACGGGCACGGGCGCCGCTACCGGCACTTAAATCTATGGTCACACTGCTGATCGAATTGCGGTAGGACACGGTATCTCCACCACCTGTGCCGCCGTCCAAATCGTCATCCCCATCACCGCCTTCGATGATGTTGGGTCGGCCATCGCCGGTAATATCGTCGTCTTCAGGGCTGCCGATGAAGTTCTCGATACTCCTGTACAGTCCGGTCAGAGTACTACCGCTTTTGTAAGTCACGGCACGGGTGGTGGTGGGATCGGTGGTATGCTCCACTGTCACCCCATCTCCATCCCCATCCACGTCCCTGAAATCCGCAAACGACAAGGTATCGCTGCCGGGCCCGCCGTCGAACACGCCTGCCACCACCATCCGGTTGCCGGTACCGGGCGCTGCCTTGCCATCGGTAAAATCATCATAATCCACCACGATGGTGTCGTCGCCGGGGCCGCCCTCGTAGCTGTCCACGTCGGCGCCGCCGGTGAGGATGTCGTTGCCGCGCGCGCCGTACAGCACGTCGTTGCCGCCGCCGCCGTTCAGGTTGTCGTCCCGGGGCGTGCCGTGCAGGCGGTCCGGGTCGGGGTCGCCGGTGACGAGGGGTGGGGGGGTGTCGCCGTCATCGCCGCCGCCACCACCGTTGCCGCCATTACCGTTGCCGCCATTGCCACCGGACCCACTGCCCGTGAATATAAAATCGTCTTCATCCACGCTACTGGCGCCTTCAACTATCAGCTCGCCCCTGCCCGGCAGTTCAATCTCGACACTGTTTGTCCGTTCGGTGATACTGTCTTCCAGGTCACTGAAGTCGTCAATGCTGGAAATACTGCTCAGGTCTATCTTGTCTTCACCGGGGATGAAGTCTTCGATTACGTCCTCACCATCACCGGAACTGAACTTGAAGGTATCCGCGCCGAGCCCGCCGATCAGGTCGTCGTCGCCGGGGCCGCCTTCCAGGATGTCGTCGCCGTCCTCGCCCTCCAGGTCGTCGTCGCCGGGGCCGCCGATCAGGGTATCGTTGCCGTCGCCGCCGAACAGATCGTCTCGGTCGTTGCCGCCATCGAGTCTGTCATTGCCGTCGTTGCCGAACAGGTCGTCAGTGCCGTTACCGCCGGCCAGGGTGTCATCGTCATCGCCGCCATACAGTCCGTCGTTGCCGGCGTCCCCGCTCAGGGTGTCGTCACCGGCCTCGCCCCTGAGGGTGTCGTTGCCGTCGCCGCCGGCCAGGTCGTCATCGCCGTCGCCGCCTTCCAGGAGGTCGTTATGGGGGCCGCCCCTGAGCAGGTCGTCATCGTCGCCGCCGTACAGCCTGTCGTCCCCGCGCCCGCCGTAGAGCTTATCGTCGCCTGCTTCACCGTACAGCCTGTCGTCATTGGTCTGGTCGCCGCCCGGGCCGCCGTACAGCGTATCGTTGCCGTCACCGCCGCGCAGGGTATTGGCCCTGGCGTCGCCGGCCAGCACGTCGTCCTCGTCGGAGCCGATCAGGTCGATGATGTCCGGCAACTGTACCGTCACCGACCGTCCGTTATCGGTGTAGGTGAAGGGAACCATACGCCCGAACGTATCGCCCTGGGCGTCGCCGCGGCTGGCTGCCTGGCTGTGCAGGCGCACGGTGACGCCGGCGTCGGAACGCGAGTAAGACGCGGTATCCCTGCCGGTCCCGCCGATCAGCTCGTCGGCGCCGGGGCCGCCTTCCAGGGTGTCGCCGCCGCTGCCGCCGTCCAGGGTATCGTTGCCCCCGAGCCCGAAAATCGTGTCGCTGCCCCCAAGTCCATAGATGGTTTCTCCCTGCTCGGTGCCGTTCAGCGTCTCACTGGCGTTGGTGCCGGTGATGTCAGGCCCGGGAGTCGGGTCAGGTGTCGGGTCCGGCGGGGGTGTCGGATCTGTCGGATCTGTCGGATCTGTCGGGGTTGAACCATCGCTGAGGACGACCGTCAGCGTATAGGCGCCGGAGTTGTCCCTGTTGGGGTTGGCGGAGTAACTGCTGGCGCTGAGGTAATAGGTGCCGGTGCTTGTCGGGGTAAACTCCAGCTCCGAATCGTAGATTCGGCCTGCCGTATCGATATCGTCGTTCTCGGCAACGAGACTGCCGCCGGCATTGTACAGCTTGAGGATGGTGTCTTCCGCCTCGTCCCCCTTGGACCCGCGGCCGGAAAGGTTGATTGTGTAGGTTTCCCCTCTAACCAGTCGTATTTCGATCCAGTCTTCATCGAACTTTTCGCTGAGGTCGCCGTTAAACGTATCGCCAACGGCCATCGTGTAACTGGTCTGCGCGGTTGCGGCTGCATCACGGTTTTCGTTTATGGTCGCCATAGCTGCTGTCTCTTGTGCCGGAGGAAGTTAAAATTAGTCCCATTATTACAGAAAAATAATAATAAGTAAAGTTTAATATCGTCAAGCAGTTATTCGGGATCATTAAGGAAGTACGTCATTTATGCGGACGATCCATCCCCAGCGCAGCCGGAAAGCGTGGGACGACCGCCCTGATTTGCACTGTATGCAGCTGTTCTGAGTGGTGAAAAGAATAAAGCCGTCTGCCGGCGCCGTGGCCACGGCGCGGCGCGGCGCTTCGGCCGCCGGGCAAGGGATCCTACGGCTGAAATCCTTCTCATCGTGCCCGTCGGCGCGCACGGAACCGCACGGCGGGACCATTGCCGACACCCCGCGCCACGCCGGTCAGCCTTCTGCTTGATTCGATGGTGTGTATGATGGCGAGAAACCGGTCATTCATGGCTGCCTGCCCGAGTTCCCGATCGGCACGGCCGCGGCAGGCAAGCTCACAGCCTCAACTTCACGGTCGGCAGACGGCCCACCCCGGTCAGACGGGCATCCTGATACACCGACCATAGCGGCGAGCCGGGTATGAAAGGCTATCGGCCCAGCGCCGAGGTTCACCGGCATGCCCCTGATACAAACCCCTGCCTGTCGCGGGCCCCGCCAGCCGCCGCGCAGCCGGCCGCCACAATGGCGGCGATAACCCGTAGCGCAGCGCGCCCGGTCCGGGGTCGCCGTAGTACCCGTCCTGTTATTTTTCCGGCGCCCCGGCCAGCCCCTCCCTGATAGCGCGCAGGTCACTGCCCACGTCGGATAAACCCCGTTCCAGGCCGCTCAGGCGATCCGCCACAGCGGCGATGCGCGTATCCAACCCGGCTTCGAGCGCATCCATCCGACTGAATAACTGATCAACCTTGCCTTCCAGGGCAGCCAGCTTTTGATCTAGTCTGCCCTCCAGAATACCCAGCCGGTTAGCGATATTCTCATCTATTACATCTGGCAAATCTGCAGGTGTAGCCTTGTCAGTCATGGCGATCTCCTCCGGTTAAACCTATCCGCATCACGGCACACTCATTTCTCCTATGATGACCGGGGTACCGGAAAAACGTCCGGTATCCGGTACCGCCGACGCAGCCGGAACGGCAATGTGCCGGCCAGTGCCCTGCAGTAACGCTTTCATACTGCCCGGGATCCGTGCAGCTACAGTAATACCACATCGTACACCCCGATGGTATAGCGCTAATTTGGGACACCCATGAATTTAGAACATTTGTTAATTTATGGGTGTCCCAAATTGCGCCCATCAAACAACCTCTCACAACTTGGGCATCGATCCCGAACTTTGCTCGAATCAATTCGTTTCAGAAGATCGCTGGCATGGCGTATCTCGTGATAGACGCCCTTTTGTGTTGCCCGAGTCGCCTGTTTCAAAGCCTGGGCAATCTCGGTCTTTGTGGCGACTTCGAGGTCGTTCCTTGATGACAATGCGCTTTCCTCCACCTTCCATATAAATTGCAACATTGTTCATGGGTTGGCGCCCAGTTCGCCCATACGCCAAAGATCGCCAAGGCGGTATTCTCCCAGCCAATGAGAGACTATTTCCGGCTCTAATCTACGTAGTTCTGTCCCTGCGCCAGGTCTTTCGCAGGCAATGATAGCATCCGGTTGACTCGTGAGCGCTGAAACCAGCGCGTCCGAATGCGTGGTAACAACGAGTTGCATCCGGCTGGATGCCTCTATCAGAAGTTCAGCAATTAAGGCAACCGCGTCAGGATGAAGCCCGAGTTCCGGTTCTTCGATACAAATCCGGCTCTTTTCGTTGCGCCAGTACAGACTGATCCGGGGCCATGTCGACCTGTTCGGACCAATGAGTACGTTCAAGGGCCTCAGTTCAAAATTTTCCATGTCCGGCGGAAACGATAATAAACCGCGCAGACTGCTAATTTGGGACACCCATGAATTTAGAATATTTGTTAATTTATGGGTGTCCCAAATTGCCGGGTCAAGCCTGGTGTGATGAGCGGGTGACACCATACGGACGGGGCCGTTGATGCCCTCAACCCGACATATATAATAGTGTGTATACACGTGATCGGGTCAAACCGGTTTACCGGCAGCAAGACCCGCTACCGTACCGGTCCTGTGCCGTCAGATACCGGTGCTGTCAGGGTGAGCCACCCCCTTGACAAACGCTAACCGGCCTCCGCGCCGCGGCGCGGAGGCAGTGTTCCGGCACGCCGGCTGCCTCACCGGGCCCGCGACGCCCGTACCCGGCTCTCACAACCGCGCCGGCCGTGCACAGGTCCGTCTGCTTGTTGCCCTGTTCCGCATTGCCGATTATACTGCGGGCTTTTGCCAGCGGGGGGAACACCGTGCAATCGACAGCGTTACCCACAGCGGCGGCATGCGGATGCTGCGCCGTCAATTCTGGCGCCGGCACGCGCACACGCTCCGTCCGGGCCGATGAAGCCACCGGCTTTGATGACGTCTACACGGGAGCCGGCCGGCAAATGACATGAGCGTTTACACGCCGATTTGCGACTACCTGTCCGGGCTCAAGCAAGACTCGGTCATGCTGTCATTCACCGAAGTTGAAGACATCACCGGCAGGACCCTGCCCGACAGCGCGCTCAAATACAGGTTGTGGTGGGAAAATGACGAAACACACACGCAGGCCGTGAACGGCTGGATGGCCGCCGGCTGGCAGACGACCGATGTGGACCTGCACGCCATGACGGTCAGGTTCAGCCGCACGCGCACCGCGAAGAACGATCACGCGCCGGCCAAGACCATTCCGATGACGCAACCCGGCCAGGGTGTCCCGGCGAACCGCAGAGACCTGCGCGACCTCGAGCGCGGGATTCTGGGCCCGCTCCGGGCGCTGCCGGAGGTTGTGGACAAGCGCACCAACGACCGGCTGACTGTCCTCGAAGGCAACCTCAATAAACGCCTCGATGTGGTGGACAGGCGCCTTAACGGCCTGGACAAGCGCCTCGAGGCTATCGACACGCGCATCGGCCTGCTTGAGACCAACCTGAAAACCCAGATCCACAAACTCGAGCTGCAGTTAGGCAACCTGGACCAGACGGCCGCCCGTCTGGAAAGGATCATTAACGGGATGGATCAAAAACTGGACGTGGCGTTGAAGAAATAATACTAATTTGGGACACCCATGAATTTAGAATATTTGTTAATTTATGGGTGTCCCAAATTTACGCTCGGTTATGAGGACGGGGGGTCTGCTTGATTAATGACTCAGCAGGTATGCCAAGCTGTTCATGCAAGCGCCAAATCATTTTAAGGGTCAGCGAACGCTTACGGTTCAAGACTTCATAGACCCGGTTTCTTCTGCCGATCATCGGTTCCAGGTCTTTAGCCGTCAAACCCTTTTGCTCCATTTCGAACTTGATGGCTGCTACAGGGTCGGGTAGTTCCAACGGATAATGCTTCCGCTCATATGCCTCTACCAGTGTCGCCAATACATCCAGCTTTTCACCTTCAGGAGAATCCGGTCGCGCCGTCATCAGCGTTTCTATATCTTGCAGCGCCGCCCGGTAGTCGGCATCAGTTTTGATGGGTTTGACTTCCATCAGTTGTTCCTCCAGGGACTAAATTAGTTGTGCGTCAATCCGGTCATATTGAGCATGCGTCCCGATAAACCGTATGTAAACCACCCGATAAGCGTAATTGATCCAGACAACCAGCCGATACTTGTTTCCGGCTATATTGAAGACCACCCGTCCGTCCCTCAGGATACTGGCTGCGCCGAAATCCTGTTTTACATCCGAGGGTGAAGCCCAATCGGCTTGAACCGTACGTCGATACCAGGCCCGGACCGGCTCAGATGCATCCTTATACGCAGGGTTCTGCTCCCAGAACCGTTTGAGCGTCGAGAGCGCAATAATCCTCATGATCCAATACTGAGTCCTAAATTGGGACTATTATAGCCAGTGAGGTAGTAGTGTTCAACACCTGCTAATTTGGGACACCCATGAATTTAGAATATTTGTTAATTTATGGGTGTCCCAAATTGCGTCCCAAATTGCGTCCGGCTAAATCAGAACACCCATGAATTACAGCCCCTGCTTACGACATGCAGGGCATGCTTGCGGAGGAACGACCGGATTTTGTTGTATACTTTGTCTCGTAAATTTTTAACACCGCCTGAACTGAAAAGGAGAATGTCATCATGGAAAATGAACTGCATCGCCAACCCGCCACTCCCGAAGAAATCTGGGCTATCCTGCGCGAGGTATCAAAAGAACAGAGGAAATTATCCAGGCAGCAGAAGCAAACCGACCGGCAGATGAAAAAGCTGGCGGGCTTGTTTACCAGCCAGTGGGGGGCGCTGGTGGAGAGCCTGGTGGAAGGCGACCTGGTCCCCCTGTTGCAAGCCCGAGGGATAACGGTACGGTACACGCATACCCGCATGCGGGGCCGGCGTAACGGCGAGCATTACGAGTTTGACATCCTGGCCGAGAACGGCGAGGAAGTGGTGGTCGTGGAGGTAAAGACCACGTTGCGCGCCGAAGACGTGGCGCAGTTTCTTGAAAAGCTGGGCAAATTCACGGTGTACGCGCCGGGTTACCAGGGGAAAAAGATTTACGGCGCCGTGGCATACCTGAAGACGGATGCTTCTGTGGTGGCGCATGCCGAGCGGCAGGGCCTGTTCGTGATCCGGGCCACCGGCAACAGCGCCAGTATTATTAATGATGCGGGCTTCAGGCCGCGGGTGTTTGGATGATAGCCAATTTGGGACACCCATGAATTTAGGGAACCTCTTACATGGACACCGCCATCATTGTCAAGTGACACGTTGATGCGATAAGAAGGTCTTTAAACAGTTTGCTTATCTTCAAATGAGCTGATTACAATGGTTTGAAAATTGTCTGGGCGCTTTCGGATTTTAATCGACCATAAAACTCAACCGCATAGCGGTCTGTCATGCTGGCGATAAAGTCGCAAATGGCACGATCTTGATCCATGTTGTAATCTTTGCAGTTACTAATCAAGTCTCGGTAATCATCAGGCAGCAACAGGTGCCCATCCC
>JAPOQU010000029.1 GCA_026710545.1 Gammaproteobacteria bacterium
AAGGCCAGTACCTGGCCTTTATCCATTACTACACCAAGGTCAACGGCATCGCCCCCGCACAGGCCGATTTACAGCGCTATTTCCGGGTCTCGCCGCCCTCTGTGCATCGCATGTTAACCCAGTTGGCAGACCAGGGACTCATCACGAAACAGCCCGGCGTGGCGCGCAGCCTGTCACTGGCAATCCCCCGCAGTCAACTCCCGGCGCTTGATTGATTTGCAGCTGCCAATCGATCAGAATTAAATTGAAACGGTACTAGTGGGAATATTGAACGATGTCTTCGCGGCTCTTAAGAGCTTGAGCGGGGTAGGAGAGTCTGAGAGATGGGAAAAGCTAGTCAAGTAGCCACAATTATGGGTGCGGTAATAGGACTATGCACTTTTGTGTTGCTCGTGGTATTGGAGAAACAGCATATTAGTGAATGGGAAATGTGGGACATATTTCGGCGAGGCGCTACCGAAGATGCGACGATACTAATCGCAAAGCTGCGCAACGACAAAGAAGGTAGGTACACGGAAGACCTGTTGCAGTGGGTGAAGCAACAGGGGATACAGTACTATGAATTAGGAAGAAGCTGGAAAGGAGATGAGGACGCGGAGAAACGGGAGCAGGCACTCAGCAGGACCCAAAGTTTAGCACTAGTGGAAGGCTATGTCGGTTCAGACGGGGCAGTTATACGGATATGGGCGAAGGGTGGTCGCACAAGCGAGGAAAGGAACTTCGGGCGAGGGAAGGATGATCCGGATAATCTGGTAGATTCGTTAGAAAAGATAATGGTACAAGGAATGAGATACGAAGCTTGGCTGGGCAGGGCGCGAATGGGGAACGACGAGGAATATGAGGGTTTGCGTGAAAGAGCACGCCAGACACGGAAACAAATGAAGGGTGAGAAACGGCAGGAGGAAGTGGACTTCATTATTGCGTATATCGAAAATATTCGTGCGGATAAAAAGGGTGAAGGGGAAGCCCAGAAAGCGGCTATAGGGATCTATACTCGGTTGCTGGCGCAGGTTCAGGACGAGACCGAGCGGATACCACTACTTGTCAATTTGGGTATTGCGGAGTTTCGAGAGGCCAGGCGTGAAGGTAGTGAAAAAGCGGCAGAAGCGGCAATACGTAGGTGGAACGAAGCGGAACGGATAGCCGAAGAAAGAGGCCTGATTGACGAGTGGGCGACAACTCGAACCTTCCAAACTGAGGCAGAACTACTAATACGTGAAATCCGTGGCAATAACGAGAGGGCCATTACGGCGCTAAAGCGACAGATTGAGACTTTCGAGGATACACAAGGAATACTATCAGAAAGTACAACGTTGATGGTAATGACTTGGTTAACGAAAGTAGATGGAGTGAGGAATGAATCGCACATAACGGAAGAATGTTTTCCAAGGAAAGGCGACAGGAGAGCAACCCAGAACACGACAATGCATAGCACGTGTCTCGCGGTAGAGGAAATCCAATGGACGGAAGAAGAGTACAAAACAAGAGAGGCGAGAACGAATCGGTGGTTGGGTATCGCAAGAGCGGCAGGGGACGAGATAACAGTAACCAGCTTAGTTGGGGTCAGAGCAGATCTGCTTCGAAACAGGGGCCTACGGGAAAACAATCCTGGGCTGTTGATCACTTCATTCGAAGGGACGCATCAGTACCGAACTAGAGCCGGGATTATTGATGAAGGAGTAGCGGAAGGTGAGTTAGTAATCGGGATTTCACAGATGGTAGTACTTGTAGAGCTTGAGGCCTCATTGGCTCTTGCATGCGCTGATCTGGAATACATGAAAAAGTTGACCAAAGAAATCAGAGTATCTGAGTTGTGGTGCAGACAGGGCAGTATTGAAAACTGCGAAGCTCGACAGGAATGGAGACGTAACGTTATAGCAGCATTGGAGTATGGAAGCGCTAGTTGGGAAATGCACAAGTCCGGGCATGGGGGTCAACAGATGGTACTAGAAGACGACACAGCGGAAATCTGGCGACATGCCGCATGGGTTCGCGACAAGGGCGCAGAGCTAGCATATGCTGAGTCTTTGTGTCCAAATCGACCACAGGGGATTACCGAGAACGAAGAGCAGCGGGAAAACAGCAAAATTAATGAGAGAACGCGAGCCTACCAGAAAATACGACGCACGTCGAAATGTACTCTACCTCGTCAACTATTGACCACAGCACCAAGCCTCCCCTCAGATGTGGGGAATATAGAAGAATGGCGTGAGAGTATAGGAGAATGGATCAATACAAACCGCAGACAGTTCCAAGAGGATATCCAGACGATCAAAGCCTGCGAGGGTGAGCCGTGGTAAACATGTTGCCTCTCGCCGAGGTATTGACAAGTTAACGGAAAAATCGCCGTTTTGACTAAGGTTACTGCTCGCTCATAAAATTCAACTTGTTGATTATCATAGCTATTAATTTTTCAATAGAGGATGAAAAATCACGAAATCTTTAATTTATTGGTTAACTTGTCAATACCCTCATGGAGAATAATTAGCCTATAATAACGGCAGAAAGGCTGGAATACTCTTAATACTCTGTTGGTATTATCGTTGGTAAGAATATTATATAAATTGTAAATTCCAGTAATATCAATGGGTTGTAATGTAGGTTCGATTCCTGCACGCACCACTGCAAGGGGGGAACATAAATGTCAGTCAAAAATACCGAAAAAGAATATGGATCGATAAGTAAAATCTTTCACTGGACGGTGCTGCTGCTCGTTATCGTGATGCTGGCGATTGCCTCGCAATCGACCGAGTTGCCGCGGGGCCAGGAAAAACTGGAGTTGATACTGCTGCACGCATCTTTCGGCCTGCTGCTGCTGTTCGTGCTCAGCGCACGGCTGATCTGGCGCTGGCTGAATATCACCCCGGCGAAGATGCCGCATATACCCGTCTGGCAGCATGTTATCTCAAGAACAGTGCACTACGGACTGTACATCATGCTGTTTGTCCAGATATTCAACGGCATGGCCAGGTTCGCGACGGCCGGGTTCAAGGTACCGTTCTTCGGGCTGTTCGAAGTGGGGTTCCCGATGGACAAGGATGAAGCCATGAATGAACTGATCGGTGATTTACACGGGATTTTTCCAATCGTGATACTGGTATTGCTGGGAATACACATCCTGGCTGCCCTGTATCACCATTTCTGGCTGAAAGACAATACCTTGCGCCGCATGACCACGGGTATCGGCACGGGCAGATAATCCGGGTTTCATTGGGCCGGCATGTTTTTGTCAGCTCTTTATGGAAAATTCACGGATCAGTTATAATGAACCTGCGAAGCATACGGGTTTGCGCACGGCGGCGGCCTGCATCCTGATCAGCACCGGAGCGAATCGACATGACTAATAACGTGAGGGACTCATTGACGCGTCACGGGACGGTATCTCTGGTAATTTTTGCCTGTCTGGCGCTTGCTGCAGCGAGCGTTACTGCCCAGGTGATCGACGAAATCATCGTCACCGCGCAAAAACGGGAACAGTCGGTGCAGGATGTGCCGGTATCCATCTCCACCTTTGCCGGGGAGTTTATCGAGGACTCCGGCATCGATACCTTGCAGCAGCTCGGCCAGTACACACCCAACCTGAGCCTGGCTTACTCCAGCCAGGTGGCGAACAACCGCGTCATCATGCGCGGGGTCGGATCCGTGGGTAACAGCGCCATCGAACCCAGTGTCGCGGTGTTCGTTGACGGCGTATATATCCCGCGGCCTTCCTCCATAGTGGGCACGCTTACCGACCTGGAAATCGTCGAGGTTCTGCGCGGTCCCCAGGGCACGCTGTTCGGGCGCAACGCCTCCATGGGGGCCCTGAATATCCGCACCAGGAAACCTACCGAAGAGTTGTCCGGAAATCTCCGGGCCAGTTATGGAAATTATGACCATGTCCGGGTATCAGGCGGCCTGAGCGGCGCCTTCTCGCCCGAGGCGTCCGGCAGACTGGCCTTTCAGTATTCCGACCGGAACGGCTATGGTGAGAACAGTTTTACCGAAGGCGACAGCCGCAGCGACGTGGGGGAGTGGGATGATTTCAGCCTGCGCGGCAAGCTCTATTTTACACCGCACGAGGACCTGGATATTACCCTCACGGCCGATTACGCCAGGGTCGATAACGGCGGCGGTGTGATTGAAGTCCTGCCGGACACGATACTGCCGCAATACCTGACGACGCTCAACGCTTATTTATCGCACACGGATCCTTTCAGCATGCCCAACGGAGAGGTGCCGGAGACGGCAAACGGCTTTGATTACAAGGTTCACCAGGACCACCAGGACGACGCGCAGGATGAGCAATGGGGTATATCCGGCGACATCAACTGGCGCATTGGCGGCCATACCGTCCGTTCCATAACCGGTTACCGGGACTGGAGCAACGACACCCTGAACGAATCCATTATCCGGCTGCCCAGCGACCTGATCCGGCGCGTGACCTACTACGAGGCGCAGACCGTTTCCCAGGAATTGCAGCTGTTGTCACCGACCGGCGGCCGTATCGAATACGTTGCCGGCGTGTATTACTACCAGGAAGATTACGATATCGACCAGCGGTTCGACCAGGGTCCGGACTTCTGCAAGCCGTTTCTCAGCAACCAGTTTGCGTTGGATACCCATGCCTTCGGTGTTGCAGAGGAGATAGCAATCGATGTCGTAGCAGACAACCTGGAACTGGAGGGCGTCCCGGCACAGTTTGCGCCGCTGCTGTCCGAGGCGCTGATTACCGGAGCCATCCACAGCCCCGAACAACTGGTCGCCTTCGGTGTGCCGGCGGCGTTTGCCGAAGTGCTGATTGCCGCAGCGAGCCCGGCAACGGTGTTTGAGGTGGCGCGCGGCATAGGCGACGAGGTGGGCAATTTCTGTGACGGCGGCGGCGCCAGGAATGCCGTCTCGACCCGCTTCCAGCAGGATGTCAGCAACATCGCCCTGTACGGCCAGTTCACGTTCAAGCTTACGGAACAACTGCGCATCACCGGCGGGGTACGCTGGACAGACAGCGACAAGGACGGCAGTTTCACCAGCGGCGTGAATAACCCGATCGGCGCGCCGCCGTCCCCGGAGAACCCTTACGGCATCGACTTGCGCATACCGGAAGACCATCCCGGTCTGAAGTTCGATGAAGAAGAGGTCACCTGGATGGCCAATATCAGTTTTTATCCTGTCGAAGAGATAATGTTATACGCGACGTACGCGACCGGGTTCAGGTCCGGCGGCTTCAACTCGGAAGGTTTCGACTCCATCGCACTGGCCCTGGGAGCAACCCGGAGTTTCGATACGGAAACCGTGGACAACGTAGAGGCCGGCGCCAAGGGCGGCTTTTTCAACAACCAGGTGCTCGTCAGCCTGAATTATTTTCATACGGAGATCGACGACCTCCAGGACCGCAAGTTCGACGGCGTGAATTTCCTCATGCAAAACGTCGAGAAGCTGACCCAGCAGGGCATGGAACTGGACATCCAGGCGCGCCCGCTGGACCAGTTCTACGCGGTACTGGGTGTGAGCTACCTGGATTCCGAGTTCGGTTCTTTCCCCGACGCCACCGGCCTGCCGGCCAGCATCGCGGACTTCCGGCAGGCGGTTGCGGTCAGCCGGGCCACCGGCGCGCCGCTCCCCGAGCCGCCGGCCCGTGACTTGTCGGGACAGAGGAATCACTTTTCACCGAAATGGCAGCTGTCGCTGGTGGGCGAATGGACCGACCGGATTCCCGCAACGGAGATGAGCTGGTTCCTACGGGGGGAATACCAGTATACGGCCGCCCAGAACGTCGGTGCGGATACCAACCAGGGGCTGCAGTCGATACAACGGGGTTACGATGTCGTTAATGCCCGCCTGGGACTGCGCAGTCTGAATACCGGCTGGGAGCTGTCGACCTTCGTACGCAATGCGTTTGACGAGGGATATTGCCAGGTGATCTTTATCCAGGCCCTCGCTACCTCCGCGGGCCTGGTTGACCCGGCAACGGGAGGGGGCATGCACCGCTGCGTGCTGGGCGCCCCGCGCACCTGGGGGGTGGAAGCGGCCTACCGTTTCTGAGCACCGTATCAAGTACAGGGTAGGTTCTGGTAATATCCCGGACTTGAAATTTTACCGATCGGGCGCCATTTCCCCATTTTGAATATTGAGAGGATACAGTTTTGCCGATTTACGAGTACCAATGTAAAACCTGCGGACATAAACTCGAGAAACTGCAGAAGATCTCGGATGCGCCGCTGCAGGATTGCCCCGCGTGCGCACAGCCGGACCTGCACAAGCTGGTCTCTGCAGTTGCCTTTCGTCTCAAGGGAGGCGGCTGGTACGAAACGGATTTCAAGGATGAGAAATCAAGAAAAAACGTAGCCAAGGAAGACGGGAAAGCCGCGCAAGCCGACACCGGGAAAACTGACGGCGACGCCGACAGGAAAAAAGATAACGGAGCAACATCGGATGGTACGGGCGTTGCAAAGGAGACGAAGGCCGAAACCAAAAAAGACGGAGGAAGTACGCCTGCCCCAACCCACGCCGGCTGAACGACCTTGCTGCCGGCGGGTTTCAATTTGACCTGCCATGCGCGTGCACGGAGCGTCAAGCGGTGGTTGTGCGGATGTGTTATCCTGCACCGCACTCCAATCGGTTGACTTTTAACAGAACAATGACTGCATTGCGAAGATACATCATTGCCGGCCTGCTGGTGTGGTTGCCCCTGGTCATTACCGTGGCCATTATCAAGTTCGTTATCGACCTGCTCGACGGCACCGTCCTGCTGCTGCCGCCGGATTACCGGCCGGAAGCGCTGCTCGGTTTCGGCATCCCGGGATTCGGCATCATCCTGGCCGTCGCCATCCTGCTCCTGACCGGTATGTTCGCCGCAAACCTGCTGGGCCGGCGCCTGGTGCAGTTCTCGGAAGCGGCGCTTGGCAAGATCCCGCTGGTCCGTACCGTGTATAACAGCGTCAAGCAGATATCCACCACGTTGCTGGCCTCCAAGAGCACGTCATTCCGCAAGGTGGTCCTGGTCGAGTACCCGCGCAAGGACTGCTGGTGTATCGGGTTTCTCAGCAATGAACATGTCCAGACGGACCACAACATTACGGATGAGCAACTCCAGTCCATTTACCTGCCGACCACACCGAACCCGACCTCGGGGTTCAACCTGCTGATCCCGCAACGGGAAATCATAGAGCTGGACATGTCGGTGGAAGACGGGTTCAAGTTCATCATTTCAATGGGCGTCATCGTGCCGGAAGGGGAAATCAAGCGCCTGCTCCCGGCGGCCGCGGACGCGCCGGCTTCTGCCGCCTCCTGACATCCCCGGCAACACCGGAACAACAACCCATGCGCAGCCATTATTGTGGACAACTGTCAGCCGGCATGATCGGCGAGCAGGTCGCGCTGTGCGGCTGGGTACACCGGCGCCGCGACCACGGCGGCGTGATCTTCATTGACCTGCGCGACCGGGACGGTCTGGCCCAGGTTGTCTACGACCCCGACCGGGCCGAATCATTTGCGCTGGCCGAAACCCTCAGGAATGAATTCGTGATCCGTATCACCGGCCGGGTACGCAGGCGCCCTGAGGGCACGGTCAACCCGAACCTGCCGACCGGCGAAGTGGAAGTGCTGGGGCATACCCTGGAAATATTGAACAAGGCCAAAACGCCGCCGTTCCAACTGGATGACGAAAATGTGCAGGATGATATCCGCCTGCGCTACCGCTACGTGGACCTGCGCAGGGAGGTGATGCAGGACAATATCAAATTGCGCAGCCGGGTTGCCCGGGCCATCCGCGATTTCCTTGACGGACACGGGTTTCTTGATATCGAGACCCCCGTCCTGACCAGGGCAACACCGGAGGGCGCCCGTGATTACCTGGTGCCGAGCCGGACCCAGCAGGGTGCGTTTTTTGCCCTGCCGCAATCGCCGCAACTGTTCAAACAGTTGCTGATGATGTCGGGCATGGACCGATACTACCAGATCGTGCGCTGTTTCCGTGACGAAGACCTGCGCGCGGACCGGCAACCGGAATTTACCCAGCTTGATATGGAGATGTCGTTCGTCAACGAGGAAGATGTGCTGAATCTGGTGGAAGACATGATCCGCACCCTGTTCAGGCAGGTGAAAGACATCGAACTCGCCGACCCGTTCCCGCGCATGACCTACGCCGAGGCCGTGCGCCGCTACGGCACGGACCGGCCCGATTTGCGCAACCCGCTGGAACTGGTGGAAGTGGGCGACCTGATGAAGCAGGTGGAGTTCAAGGTGTTTTCCGGGCCCGCCAACCAGCCCCGCGGCCGGGTTGCCGCCCTGCGCCTGCCGGGCGGCAACGCACTGACGCGCAAGCAGATTGATGATTATACTGCCTATGTCGGCAAGTACGGCGCCAGGGGCCTGGCCTATATCAAGATCAACGATCTTGACAAGGGCAGCGCCGGCCTGCAGTCGCCCATCCTGAAGTTTTTGCCCGAGGATACGGTTCTTGCCGTACTGGAACGCAGCGGCGCGCAAACCGGCGACATTGTTTTCTTCGGTGCCGGCAAGGCGCGTATTGTCAACGACTCGCTCAATGCCCTGCGTACCGCGCTGGCGGAGGACCTGGGGCTGCTGCAGGGAGACTGGGCGCCGTTATGGGTAGTGGATTTCCCGCTGTTTGAATACAACGAGGCCGAGCAGCGCTGGGATTCGCTGCATCATCCCTTTACCGCGCCGCAGTCGGCGGAGCCGGGAGAGGACCTGCACGAAAACCTGTCACGGGCTTATGACCTGGTCCTGAACGGCCTGGAACTGGGAGGCGGTTCGATCCGTATCCACGACCCGGAACTGCAACTGAGAGTGCTGGCGTTGCTGGGCATCGACGAACAACAGGCGCGGGAGAAATTCGGTTTCCTCATAGACGCCTTGTCCTACGGCTGCCCGCCCCACGGCGGCATCGCCTTCGGCCTGGACCGCATCGTCATGATCATGGCAGGGGCCAAAGGGATCAGGGACGTTATTGCCTTTCCCAAGACCCAGACCGCCAGTTGCCTGCTGACGTCCGCCCCTGCGGGCGCAGCTCCGGAACAATTGCGTGAACTGGGTATCAGGCTTGTATATAATTCTTAAGGAACTTCTGATTATAGGTAACGACACAAATCGCGCCCCGTTCGTCATTCCCGCGCAGGCGGGAATGACGAACGGGGGCAGGAATGACGAACCATGATACGGCAGTCCATCATTATGCTTATTCTGCTTGCTTCCGGCCTGGTAAGCCACGTCGGGCAGGCCGCGGACCGGGCCGCCGCCGCAGCACAACAGGCAGCCGAGGTGGCGGAACAGGAACCCGGGCAGCAGGATGAAACGCGGGAGTCGCGACAGGATGCCGACCGGACTGCAGGGCGCGAGCAACCGCCGCCCGACGCGGAAGCCGATGCAGAAACCAGCGCAGAAGTTGCGCAACCGGCGCTTACGGAGGCAACAGAAGAAATCATCGTCACCGGCTCGCGCATCCGCCGCGATGCGTTCTCATCGGCCTTGCCGGTGACGGTCATCACCAGCGAGAGCGCCACCCTCGCGGGCATGGCCAATACCGCGGAGATCCTGCAAACCAGCGCCCTGGCTTCCGGCACACAGGTCGACAACACTTTCGGGGGCTTCGTGGTCTCCGGCGGTCCGGGCGTCAACACGTTCGGCCTGCGCAGTCTGGATCCGGGCCGCACCCTGATCCTGGTGAACGGCCGGCGCTTCACGCCGGCGGGCACCCGCGGCCGGGTCAACAGCGTGGACCTGAACTCGATCCCGGACGTCGCCATCGACCGGATCGAAATCCTCAAGGACGGCGCCTCCTCCATCTACGGCGCCGATGCCATCGCCGGTGTGGTGAACATCATCACCAGGAAACGCTTCGATGACGTTATCCTGGAAGGTTACTACCAGGATGAACTTGACTACGGCTCCGTGAGCGGGCTGTTCGGCAAGACCTGGGACCGCGGCTACATCGACGCCGCGGTCGAATTCTCGAGCCTGGGGCCGGTGGGGCGGGACGAACAGGATTACAGTTTCTGCGACGAGCGCCCGCTGACCGACGGAGGAATCCATCCTTCGATTCTTGCGCCCACGCGCGGCCGTTGCTTCGGCTCGGTATTCGGTTACGTGAACGTGTACGGACTCGGCCCGGTGACCTCCCTGGTACGCGATCCGGGCGCCGACCTTGCCGGGACCGGCCTGCCCTGGCGCAGACTGGGCGTCAGGGACGGCGAGGAAGTCCCGGAAGAAGGATACCGGGACGACCGCAGCTGGGGCGCGGAGCACCTGATACCGGACCGCCGGCGCATCCAGGCCTACAGTGACGGACTGCTGGATTTCGACCTGGGCGGCCTGCTGGGCACGGTCAGTGCCGGCTACGAGTTTTATTTCACGCACCGCGATGAAAGCTACAACAGCGGATACCGGCAACTCTTTCCCTACGTTGACCCTGCCAACCCGACCAACCCGTTCGGCATTATCGGAGGCATCGCCCAGCCGGTGGTGATGAGCTATAACCTGCTGGACCCGGAAACAGAAGTGAAGAACGATGTGGGTGCGTTGCGCCTGGGCCTGGAAGGGGACCTGGGCGAGTTCAGCTGGAAGGCAGACGGCGGTTATTCCTGGAGCCGGGGCGAGTGGACCTACGATGTCTGGCTGAAGGACAAGGTGGCGCGCGCCATGTCAGCCGGGCTCGGGCCGGACGGGAACCTTCAATGTGTCCTGCATCCGGGCCAACTGCTGTCCGGCGCCAATTTTGAAGGCGCCGTAGTGAGCCGCATCCTGGCCGCAGGCCCCGACCCGGATTGCGTGCCCCTGAACCTGTTCAGCGAGGATGCCTTGCGGCGCGGCGAGATCCCGCCGGAGGCGGCGGATTATATCCGTGACCGGCAGAAAATCAAGACCGCGTATGATCTCTGGACCGCGGCATTTTCCATGGAGGGGCGCGTGTTCGATATGCCCGCCGGCGAGGCGCGCGCGGTAGTCGGCATGGACTGGCGCCGCCGCAGCCTGAACGACCGTCCTCCCCCGGCGGCGGTGGAAGACAACCAATGGGGGTTCACCTCGTCCGGGATTACCACGGGCGCCGACCGGGTGATAGAAGGCTATACGGAGGTGGAAGCGCCGCTGCTCTCGGGCGTCAAGCTGGGCGGCGTCAGCGTGGCGGAGGAACTCACGGTGAACGGCTCCTTTCGATATACCCACTACAGTTCCTACGGCAGCGATACCACCTGGCGCCTGCTGTTCAATTACGCGGTCAATCCCGTGTTGCGCCTGCGCTCGTCGCTGGGCACCTCGTTTCGCGCGCCGGCGCTGTACCACCTGAACCTGGCGCCGGTAACCGGATTTGTCGCTTCCAGGGCAGACCCCTGTGACCGGTTCCGCGACCCGTCCCAGGACCTGGACCCAACCAGCAACCAGTACCGCAACTGTGAGGCGTTGGAGAACCAGGGTGCCATACCTCCCGACTATGCCGCCGCCTCGACCATCCGGGTTGCATCGGGAGGCAATCCCGATCTTGAGGCAGAGACCTCGGACTCATGGACCCTGGGATTTATTCTGACACCGGACCTGGCCGGCCGCTTTCCGGCCCTCGGCCTTAACCTGAGCGTTGCCTTCGATTACTATGACATCGACCTCAAGAACTCCATCTCCCGACTCGGCGCCGGCGAGATCCTGTCCCGTTGTTACAATTCCCTGAATTTCAGCGCCGAGGAATGCGACCTGGTCGGCGATCGCAACCCGAACGGGGCGCTTACCGGCGTCAACTCCTCGTACATCAACGTCGCGGTAGAGCGCTCCCTGGGGTATGACATCACCGTGCGCGCGGACCGCGAGTTCTCGTTCGGCGACCTCAGCGTGGATATCCTGGCCACGCGCCTGCTGGCGTACCAGTATGGACTGGGCGATGAGAAACCGACCGATTACGCGGGCAGGCATGCTTACGCGAGCTGGCGCGGCGAGGCGGACATGCGCTTCCAGTGGCGCGATTTCACCTTCATCTGGACCACGGACTACGTCGGCGCCACCGATGAGGAACCCGTATACGCATTGCCGGAAGATGAATCCGTCACCAACATTGCTGAAGCAGACGATAAGTTCTTCCACAACCTGTCGATCCGTTACCGCGACCCGAAGCGGCGCTTCCAGGTGATCGTCGGCGTGCGCAACGTCTTCGACGTGTCGCCGCCGGTAGTGGGGTGGAGCGGGTTCAGCCCGTCCACCGGAACGGCTGTCGGCTATAATATCCCCCTGGGCGCCGGCTACAGTTTGTTTGACCGCAGGATTTTCGCCTCATTCAGTTATGATCTCTCCTCGCTGTTCTGACCCCGGCACGTCGGGGACAGATTTCAAATCTGTCCCCTTTTTGCTCGTGTTTGGGCCGGTTGGGGACAGGTTTGAAACCTGTTCCCGTTGCTTCCGGAAACCTGTCCTGTTTTTCTTCGCCTGTCTCCTGTCCTGTCCGCTGTTCGCAGCCGAGCCACCGACCCTGGAAGAGTTCGCCATGCGGCCCCTGGTGCGCGACGTTGACCTGTCCCCTTCCGGCGAGCACATGGCGATCATGCGTCTGCCCGGCCCCGGACAGAATTACGTTGTGGACATCTATGAGACCGCGCACCTGGATAAGGACCCGTACACACTGGGCGCGGAACACATGGACATCGTCGGGGTAAACTGGGCCAATGACGAACGTCTGCTGATCCGCACGCGCCAGCCGGTGGAGGTGCCGGGACGGCGCATCGGTTACAACAGGGCGGGCATCGGCGCGGCCGGCAAGGTCAAGACCTATGCCTGGAAACTGCTGTCCGTGGGAGTTGACGGTGGGCGCTGGGTGGAACTGCCGAGCAAGAATAACATCACGCGTTTCGCGTTCGAGACCTATGTGCAGCGCCTGTTCAGTCCCCGGGTGGTGTCGCGCCTTCCCGCAGAGGAGGACTGGGTGTTGATTGAGTGGTTGAATTCCGAGGAGAGCGGCACCGAGGTGTTCAAGGTGAACGTCAACAACGGCCAGCCACACCCGGTCTTCAAGTTCTCGGCAGACTATTTCGGCTACGAGTTCGACAAGGACGGAAATGCTCGCGTGCGCAGCCGCGCCAACCGTCACGACAACACCATCACCATGCAGATCCGGACCGGAACAGACAGCGACTGGAGCGCCTGGACCGACTGGCTGACCTGGGACGTGGACGAGGACCGCTACGTGGAAATACTGGGCTTCGAACCACCGGACTACAACCAGGCGTATGTATTGTGGGCAAAAGATCGCGACACGGAAGGTATCTACCTGTTCGATATGGAGCGCCCGCAGTCCGACCCCGAACTGTTGTTCGCGATCAACCGCTATGATGCCAGGGACATTGTCAGGGCCTGCATCTCGCAGGAGTGCGTGGACGGTGATGAGGACCCGCAACTGGTGGGATTCTCGTATGTAGGTGACGCACACACCGTTCATTATATCGACGAATCCGCCGCGGCCCTGCAACAGTCCATCGACGCGACCCTGCCGCCGGGCAACTTCAACAGCATCCATGACCGGGCGGCGCAGGACAAGTACATCATTATCCATTCCATGGGGCCGCGGGAACCAGGCCGTTACTACCTGCTGCGGGACAAATCCCGTATCCAGCTCCTGGGCAAGGCTTCCCCCATCGAACCGGAACAACTGGGCGAACGCAAGTCCATCTGGTACGAGGCCCGGGACGGCATGAAGATCAACGCGGTGCTGACGCTACCCACTACCGGCGAGCCGCCGTACCCGGCCATTGCACATCCCCACGGCGGACCGCGCAGCCGCGATTCGTTGTTTTGGAACTCGTCCTTCTGGGATGAGTGGCCGCAGTTGCTGGCGACCCGCGGCTACGCCGTGCTGCAGCCCAACTTCCGCGGTTCCACCGGCTTCGGCTTCGACTATTACACGGCCGGGAACAAAGAGTGGGGCTACAAGATGCAGGACGACGTGGACGACGGCATGCAATACCTGGTGGAGCAAGGCATTGCCGACCCGGAGAGAATGGCCATCTTCGGCTGGAGCTACGGCGGCTACTCGGCGATGGTTGGTTCCATGCGCACTCCCAATATCTACCGTTGCGCGATTCCCGGCGCCGGGGTCAGCAGCATGAAACTGATCGAAAAGGACACCTGGTATTACCGTTTCCGGGACGTCATCCAGAAATGGCGCGGCGGGTTGTCGCCGATACAGAACATGGATGCCGTCAACGTGCCCGTATTGCTGGTACACGGCGACCGCGACCTGATCGTCCCGATCAAGCACAGCGACCTGTTCGCCCTGGAACTGAAAAAACGCGGCAAGCCCTACAAATACCTGAAGCTGGTGGATGCGGCGCACACGGTCGACACCCTGTACTACCGGCACTACCTGGAGTTCTACCGGACGCTGCTTGATTTTCTGGCCGACGACTGCGGGATACAGGCGGGGATTACGAATTAGGAATTAAAACCCCGCTTGCCCAGGAGGCAATTTGCCTCCTGCCCTGAATATCTTGATTTAGGGTAACTGATAAACTAGGATTCCAGTGTAAATAACCCACTCGCCTTTGGGCATGTAGTGATCAGGGAACAGGACATGCCGCCATCCGGAGGCCGAGGTTCCGGAGATATGCAGACTGCCATAACCACCCAGGATTATCGACTGCCGCCGGAGCAGGTGCCGGAAACTGTTGTCGAAACGCTCGGCCGGGATGAACGGGACGAGTGCATCAGGCAGATTAAATGTCTGTTGCGGGAACACAATGCCGTGCTGGTCGCCCATTACTACACGGATCCGGACCTGCAGTTGCTGGCGGATGAGACGGGCGGCCACGTTTCCGATTCCCTGGACATGGCCCGCTTCGGCCACGAATCCGACGCCGATACCCTGGTAGTCTGCGGCGTGCGCTTCATGGGCGAAACCGCAAAGATCCTGAACCCGGAAAAACGGGTGCTGATGCCGGACCTGCACGCGGATTGTTCCCTGGACCTGGGCTGTCCCGGCGACGAATTCACGGCCTTTTGCGACCGCCACCCGGACCACACCGTGGTGGTCTATGCCAATACCAGCGCTGCGGTCAAGGCGCGTGCCGACTGGATGGTCACCTCCGGCAGCGCGGTGGATGTGGTCAGGCACCTGGCGGAGCGGGGGGAAAAGATCATCTGGGCGCCCGACAAGTATCTGGGGGAATACGTGCAGGCGCAGTCCGGCGCCGACATGGTGTTGTGGCAGGGCAGTTGCATCGTCCACGAAGAGTTCAAGGGCAGGGAGCTTGAGGAGTTGAAACAGCAACACCCCGGCGCCAGGGTGCTGGTTCACCCGGAATCACCTGCACCGGTCATCGCCCAGGCCGACGTGGTCAGTTCCACCACGGGCATTATCAAGGCGGCCAGGGAACTGGACGCCGACACCTTCATCGTGGCGACCGACAGGGGTATCTTCTACAAAATGCAACAGGCGGCCCCTGACAAAACCTTCATCGAAGCGCCGACCGCCGGCAGGGGCGCAACCTGCAAGAGCTGCGGTCACTGCCCCTGGATGGCCATGAACAGCCTGACAAAACTGCAGACAACGCTCGAATCCGGCGCAAATGAAGTTTTTGTCGATGCGGATGTCATCCGGCGCGCCAGGCTGCCCATCAAACGCCTGCTCGATTTTGCCGCACAACGTAAACAGCCCGTCTACGGGCGTAATGATGCCTGACCGGACAACGGCCGTGCCGGGCGAAGTCAGTTAACGCGCGGCAGCCATTCCTGCTGACACGCATAAACTTTGTTGTGTCCTCGACAAGTGATAAAATTCCGGGGAACAGAATACGGGATAAACAGGCATGGCAGGACACAGCAAGTGGGCAAATATCCAGCACCGCAAGGGCAGGCAGGATGCCAAGCGGGGGAAATTATTCAGCAAATTGATTCGCGAGATCACGGTGTCCGCGCGCCTCGGCGGCGGCGACCCTGACGGCAACCCCAGGCTGCGCGCCGCCATAGACAATGCCCTGGCCGGCAATATGCCCAAGGACACCATAGAGCGGGCGATAAAGCGGGGCGCGGGCGGAACGGAGGGAGAAAGCCTGGAAGAAGTACGTTACGAAGGCTATGGCCCGGGCGGCGTTGCCGTCATGGTCGACTGCATGACGGATAACCGCAACCGTACCGTGGCAGAGGTGCGGCACGCCTTTACCAAGTGTGGCGGTAACCTGGGCACCGATGGTTCGGTGGCGTACCTGTTTTCCAAGGTCGGCCTGATATCCTACCCGGACGGCACCGACGAGGACACGCTGCTGGAGGCGGCCCTGGATGCGGGTGCGGAGGATGTTGCCGGTAATGATGACGGTTCCATAGATGTATTGACGAAGCCGGATGAATTTCTCGATGTAAAGGACAACCTGGTCGTGAACGGTTACCCGCCGGATACGGCAGAGATAACCATGCGCGCCGCAACCGGCAACTCACTGGACCTGCAGGGCGCGCAGACCATGCTGCGGTTACTGGATACCCTGGAAGACCTGAACGATGTGCAAAAAGTGTATTCCAACGCAGAGATAGCCGATGAAATCCTGGCGCAACTCGATTAACAAGGCTTATTCATGTATGGCAGGTGAAGCGGTGAGACATGGGGGATAAACCGGACGCCGGCAACAGGGCCCGTGCGGGAAAGATTCGGATTCTCGGTATCGATCCGGGTTCCCGGATCACGGGTTACGGCGTTGTCGATATGGACGGCAACCATGCACGCCATGTCACCCACGGCCACATAACGATCCGGCCCGGTGAGTTGTCCGAAAAACTGCGCAGGATTTTCCGGGAACTCAGCGCGGTGATCGGCGAATTCAACCCGGACGAGTGTGCCGTCGAGAAGGTCTTCATGAACCGCAACGCCGATTCCGCATTGAAACTGGGCCAGTCCAGGGGCGCCGCCATCACCGCCTGTGCCGAACTCGAGCGGCCGGTTTTTGAATATTCGGCCAACCAGGTAAAACAGGCTACCGTGGGCAAGGGCCATGCCGACAAGTCACAGGTACAATACATGGTAAAGGTCCTGTTATGCCTGGACGGCGCGCCCCAGGCGGATGCCGCAGATGCGCTCGCGATCGCCCTGTGCCACGGCCATTCGCGGGAAGGTGTATTGCGCCTGAAAACAGTTTCAGCGACCCGCCTGGGACAAGCGCTGTGATCGGGTTCCTGCGCGGCAGGATTGTGATAAAACAGCCGCCGGGTCTGACCCTGGATGTCAACGGCGTCGGGTATGAACTGCAGGCGTCCATGAACACGTTCTACCAGTTGCCGGGCGCCGGTGAAGAGGTCGAACTCCTGACCCACCTGATAGTGCGTGAAGATGCACACTCCCTGTATGGTTTCGGCACCGAGGACGAGCGCTACCTGTTCCGCGCCTTGATCCGGGTCAACGGGGTCGGCGCCAAAATGGCGCTGGCGATATTATCGGGTATCAGCACGATGGAATTCAGGCACTGCATAGAAACAGGCGATGCCACCCGCCTCACGCGCCTGCCGGGCGTCGGCAACAAGACGGCGCAGCGGCTGATCGTGGAGATGCGCGACCGCCTGGGCAGCGGGCAGACAGGCGACAGCGCCGGCGCGCCCCGGACAGAAGCGGGGACCAGGCCGGCCGACCCGGTCAGCGAAGCGGTCAGCGCCATGATTTCCCTGGGTTACCGGCCGCAGGAGGCCAGCCGTCTCGTGCATGGCGTTGCAACCGACGATATGGGCAGCGAAGCCCTGATCCGCGCCGCGCTGAAAGCCGCGCTGACATGACCCCGCCAGGGCGTTGACATGAGCGATCCCAACCCGGTTATCTCGGCACACGGTGCGGCGGATGATGCAGCAGCAGAAAACACGTTAAGGCCGCGTATTCTCGGCGAGTACCGGGGACAACCGGTCGTGTGCGAACAGATGGAGATCTTTATCAGCGCTGCCCGGCAGCGTGCTGAGGCCCTGGACCACGTACTGATTTTCGGCCCGCCCGGCCTGGGAAAAACAACCCTCGCGCATATTATCGCCAACGAAATGGAGGTAAACCTCAGGCAAACCTCGGGACCGGTGCTGGAACGTCCGGGCGACCTGGCTGCGCTGCTGACCAACCTGGAACCCAGGGACGTGTTGTTCATCGACGAGATACACCGCTTAAGTCCGGTGGTGGAGGAGATCCTGTACCCCGCCATGGAAGACTACCAGATCGATATCATGATCGGGGAAGGGCCGGCGGCGCGGGCCATCAAGCTGGACGTGCCCCATTTTACCCTGGTCGGCGCCACGACCCGCGCGGGGTTGCTGACGTCGCCCCTGCGGGACCGGTTCGGCATCGTACAACGGCTGGAGTTTTATAACGTCGAGGACCTGGCAGATATCGTTATCCGTTCGGCGGGCATCCTGGATGTCCCTGTCGACGCCGGGGGGGCGCGCGAAATCGCGGCGCGTGCGCGCGGCACCCCGCGTATCGCCAACAGGTTGCTGCGGCGCGTGCGCGACTACAGCCAGGTGAAGGCGGACGGCGGCATCGGTGAAGCAACCGCCGTGCGCGCACTGGACATGCTGAATGTTGACGGCACCGGATTCGACATGATGGACCGCAAGCTGCTGCTCACTATCATCGAGAAATTTGACGGCGGCCCGGTAGGGATCGACAGCATTGCCGCGGCGTTGGGTGAGGTCAAGGACACCATAGAAGACGTTATCGAACCGTACCTGATACAACAGGGTTTCATGATGCGCACCGCGCGCGGGCGCGTCGCGACAAAGCACGCCTGGGCGCACTTCGGTCTCCCCCTGCCGAAAGGGCACGTGCAGGAAAATGACATGTTTGATCAAATTGCCGGTGACGGATAACCTTGCCGGAATACATTTCCAGATGAAAGAATTCAGGTGGCCTGTGCGTGTTTATTATGAAGATACCGATGCCGGCGGTATCGTTTACCACACCAGTTACCTGAAATACATGGAGCGCGCGCGGACCGAGTACCTGCGCGCCCTGGGCTACAGCCAGAAACAATTACGCACGGAACAGGACAGCGCGTTTGTGGTGATCCGGATCGATATCAGTTTCAAACGCCCCGCCGTATTTGATGACGAGTTGACGGTCACGGTGGCGCTCAGCAAAGCCGCCGGGGCCAGCCTGATCTTCCACCAGACCATCTGCCGGGATGACGAACAGTTGTGCGAGGCCGATATTGCGGTCGCCTGTCTGAGCGCCGGAAGCTATACTCCCAAACGCATGCCGAAACCATTAATCAAGGATATTATCCATGACTCCTGACATGTCATTTTTTCACCTGATCACCAATGCCAGTATTCCGGTACAGGCGGTCATGCTCATGCTGGTCATCGCCTCCGTCATGTCCTGGACGATGATATTCAAAAAACGCATCTGGCTGAACCGGGCCAAACAGGCAGCCGATTCATTCGAGGAACACTTCTGGTCGCTGGAAGAGTTGTCGCCCCTGTATCACCGGATCAACAAACAACGCCAGGAAGCGAGCGGCATGGAACTCCTGTTCGAGGCCGGTTTCAGGGAATTCGTGCGCCTGCAGAAGCAGGGAGGGGTCGTGGCTGATGCGGTCATGGAGGGCTCGCAGCGCGCCATGCGCGTGGCGTTCAACAGGGAACTGGAAGACCTGGAAACACACCTGTCATTCCTGGCTACCGTGGGTTCCACCAGCCCGTATATCGGCCTGTTCGGAACGGTATGGGGCATCATGAACAGCTTCCGCGCCCTGGGGAACGTCCAGCAGGCGTCGATTTCCATGGTTGCCCCGGGCATAGCGGAAGCCCTGGTTGCCACCGCAATGGGACTGTTTGCCGCCATTCCCGCGGTGATTGCCTATAACCGTTTTTCCAGCGACGTGGAAAGGCTGCTGAACCGCTACGACACGTTCATAGAAGAGTTTTCCGCCATCCTGCACCGGCAGGCGCACAGTTGAGCGCGCGCCCATGCGACACCGAAACCGAAAACGTCCCATGTCAGAGATAAACGTCGTTCCCTATATCGATGTCATGCTGGTATTGCTGATCATATTCATGATCACCGCACCGCTGCTCAGCCAGGGAGTGAAAATCGACCTGCCGCAAGTGCCTTCGGAACCGTTGCCGGCCAGTGACAATGACCCGGTAATCGTCAGTGTGGATGCGGCGGGGAATTTTTTCATCAACTACGGAGAGGACCCGGACCAGCCGGGCTCTGCCGAAGTACTGGTTAACCGGGTCGGCGCACTGGTCAAGTATCGACCCAAACTTCCGGTGCTGGTAAAAGGAGATACCGGCGTCAACTACGGACGGGTCGTGCAGGCCATGGCCCTGCTGCAAGGCGCCGGAGTGAAAGGTATCGGCCTGATTACCGAGCCGCCGGAACAGTGATGCGCCATGCAATTTCTGACACTGCGATCGCTTCTCTATTCACTGGCACTGCATGCAGTCGTTATCTCGGCGCTGGTCGCTAATTTTGATGCCGAGCGTACGCCGGTATTCAAACCGCAGCCCCAGGAAAACATAGTCGAAGCGGTTACCGTGGATGAGCAGGAAGTTGAAAAAGAGATACAGCGGCTCAGGGAGCAGGAGCAGGAAAAACAGCGGGCCATGGAGCAAAAGCTGAAGGACCTGGAACAGCAAGCCAGCGCGGTGGAGAAGAGACGTAAAGAGGAAGAACAGAAAAAACAGGCCGCGGAGCGAAAACGCAAGGAAGAGGAACAACGCAAGGCCCAGGCTGAACAGCAACGCAAGGAGGAAGAACGCAGGACCGCAACGGAGCGCCGGCGCATAGAACAGGATAAGCTCAAGGCGCAGGCGGAATTGAAACGCATAGAGGAAGAGAACCGCAAGGCCCAGGCGGAACAGGCGCGCCTGGAACAGGAAAAGCGCAAGGCCGAGGCGGAACGGAAAAGGCAGGAAGAGGAAAAGAGAAAACAGGCTGAAGCGGCGGCACAGCGTAAGCAGCTCGCACAGGAACAGCGTGCAAAGGACAAAATAACCCTGCAGAATATCGTCGCGGAGATTTACCAGGTGGTTGCAGGCAATTTTAATAAAACCGGCCTGCCCAGGGGGCTGGAGTGTACATTGGCGGTGCAGACCGTCCCCGGGGGCGAGGTGATCAGTGTGACCGTGAGTAAAACAAGCGGCAACGAGGTGTTTGACCGCAGGGCCGTCACCGCGGTCGAGAAAGCCTCGCCGTTGCCGTTGCCTGCGGACCCGGCTACTCTCGACCGCCTGCGCCTGAGAAAATTCAATTTCGTATTCAAGCCCGAGGAGTGATGACGTGAGATATATTTGCCGCCTGCTGTTGACCATGTTGCTGGGCATGTCCGGTGCCCAGGCCCAGGGCGAACTGGAAATCATCATTGATACCGGCGTTGAAAATGCGCTGCCCATCGCGGTAATCCCGTTTGGTTGGAACGGCATTCCCGGCGAGCAACCTATAGACCTGCACGTAACCATTGCCAACGACCTGGAAAGGAGCGGCCGTTTTGTCACCATGAACGAGTCGGATATGCCGCAGCATCCCGAGGAATTCGGGCATGTCAATTTCAGCGACTGGCAGTTGTTACGCATGGAAAACATCGTCATCGGTAACCTGAAGCAGACGCAAGCGGGTGATTTTGAAATTGAATTCAGGTTGCTCGACGCCTACAAGGAAGCGCAGCTCACCGGTTTTCGCATCAAGGCCGGACGCACACAACTGCGCCGCACCGCGCACCGGATCAGCGACCTCATATTTGAAAAGTTGACCGGCGTGCGCGGCGCATTCGATACGCGCATTGCCTACGTCACGGTCAAACAGGACGCCGCAGGAGAAGAACGTCACAGCCTGCAAATAGCAGATGCCGACGGCTTCAACCCGCAGGTCCTGCTCGAATCCGACCAGTCCCTGATGTCGCCGGCCTGGTCGCCGGACGGTGAGTCCCTCGCCTACGTTTCTTTCGAAGGGAACAACTCATCGGTATTTGTCCAGAACATCCGCACCGGGGAGAGGAACGAAGTCGCCTCTCACAACGGGATAAACAGTGCGCCGGCGTTCTCCCCGGACGGCGGCAGACTGGCGCTGACGTTGTCCAAGGAAGGCGATCCGGAAATCTTTGTGCTGCACCTTTCCACCAACTCGTTACAGCGTATAACCCATAACCGGGCCATCGACACGGAGCCGAACTGGTCGCCGGACGGCAACCGGCTTATTTTTACATCGGACCGGGGCGGCACGCCACAGATTTACGAGGTCGATCTGCAGGGCGGCGCGCCCAGGCGGCTTACTTTTGAGGGAGCTTATTTTGCCCGGCCGCGTTACTCCCCGGATGGAACGGGCGTCACCATGGTGCACGGCAATAACGGCTTCTACCGGATTGGCTACCTGGACCTTGACAGCGGCTACCTGAGTATACTGACGAAGAACCGGCTGGATGAGTCCCCCAGTTTTTCACCTAACGGCAGCATGATCATCTACGCCACGAACGGCCGGCGCGGGTCCGAACTTGCTGCGGTCTCGGCCGATGGGCGCGTGCACCAGCGCCTGGCCCTGCAGGACGGCGAGGTCAGGGAACCTGCCTGGGGGCCGTTCCCGCCAGACTGAATATGAATCAACTTATCCGCCAATGAATGCTATTCTTTGACCTTGAAACCGGAGAACGATTATGACCAAAAGAATTATGCTGTTGCTTGTCCTGGGTATATTTATCACGGCCTGTGAGACAACCCCTGAGCAAGATACGGGCCCCGAAGTCGTGGACAAGTCGGACAGCGCCGAAATGACAGATGACGGCGCCGCAGGCGCGGATGCCGGCAGTGAGGCACAGGCATTCGGCGCGGAGGGCGATCAGGCCAGCGCGCTGCAGCAGCTTGACAACCCGGACAGCCTGCTGTCTGTGCGCATCATATATTTTGAATATGACAGCAGTACCGTACTCGCACAGTTTGAGGAAGTTATCCAGGCCCATGCCGCGTTCCTGCAGGCCAGCCCGGGTGTTGTTGCCACGCTGGAAGGGCATGCCGATGAGCGCGGTTCCCGTGAATACAACCTGGCCCTGGGCGAGCGGCGTGCGCAGGCGGTCAAAAAACAGCTTGTTGTGCTGGGTGCATCTCCCGAACAGGTCAGGACGGTAAGTTACGGAGAGGAACGGCCTGCCGACCCCGGGCATGATGAACAGGCCTGGAGCCAGAACAGGCGCGTGGAGTTCGTCTACTGAGTTGCTGAACGATGCGGTTTGAAAGACTGCTGGCGGTCCTGCTGACCGTTTCGCTGACGGGTGTTTCCGGCCTGCATGCGCAGGACGCCGTGGATACCGAAGCATCGATCCTGGCGCGGTTGCAGACTATCGAGCAGATGCTCAGCAACCAGGGACTGCTGGAGATGTTGCAGCAGTTAGAGGCCCTGGAGATGGAAATAAGCCGTTTGCGCGGGGAGGTGGAAGTACAGAACCATGTGCTTGAGCAGATTAAAAAACGGCAACGGGATTTGTACACCGACATTGACCAGCGCCTGCAGCGTATCGAAATCCCGCAGGCGGGCGCTATCGACCCGTTGACCGGTGAAGCCGGGCCGCCGTTGCAGACCCTGTCGCCCTTCAGCGAACCGGAGGCAACAGGCGGGGGGCAACAGGCCGATACCACGTTGACCCTGGAACTGGTCGAGCAGGACCCGGTGGAGGGGATGACCGGTGAGGAAACCGGTTCCCCAGCCGTTCCCCGGGATCAGCCGGCAGAACCTGGTTCCGGACAGGAAGACACTGTTGCGGCGCCAGCCCCCGGGCAGGATCTATCGACGGCCGAGGGTCCGGTCCAGTCTGATCCGGCTGCGCCGGCGGATGCGGAACGGATCCAGGCGGAATACCAGAACGCCTTCAACCTGTTAAAGCAATCCCGGTATGAACGGTCCGTGCGCGCGTTCCGCGAATTCCTTGCGGGTTATCCCGACAGTGAATACGCCGACAACGCCCAGTTCTGGCTGGGCGAGGCTTATTTTGTCAACGGCCTGTTTGAACAGGCGCTGCAGGAATACCGCGCCCTGCTGCAGAACTACCCCGACAGCCCGAAACTGGCCCAGGCAAAATTGAAGGCAGGATACTGCCAGCATGAGCTGGGCCTGATCGAACCGGCAAAACAGCAGTTGGAGGAGTTGATCCAGCAATACCCGGGGACCACAGCCGCGCGCCTGGCACAGGAGCGGTTGAGACAACTGGCCACGGTGTCGGTTCCCGAGGACATGACCCCGGTCAACTGAACAAAATCAATCGAGTCTGACCCCATTGATTTGATCCGGCTGGCTTTAACTCAGCCGGCTGTTTCGGCCAGGTAACTCTCCAGCGCCGCCATACGCTCGGGCGTGCCGATATCGAACCAGCTTCCGCTATGCAGTTCTCCCGTAACCTTGCGGTTTTCCATGGCTTGACGCAATAGCGGCGCCAGGGGGAATTTCTGCTCATTAATTGGAGTAAACAGGGAAGGATGATAGACGCCGATGCCGCTGAAGGTGTACCTGGGTTGGCCGCTGTTATGGACGTTTCCTGCCGCCAGGGCAAAATCGCCCCGGGGATGGTGCGGCGGATTTGGCACGAGGACCAGGTGCGCCTGGCCGGCCAGGGCCGCGGGCAACGTGTCAAGGGGGAAATCGGTCCAGATATCGCCGTTGACCACCAGGAACGGGTCGTCACCCAGCAGCGGCAATGCCTGTTTAATGCCGCCGCCGGTCTCCAGGGGGCTGTTGCCTTCGGCTGAATAGCGGATACTTACACCGAAGGCGCCGCCGTCCCCAAGGAATGATTCAATCCGGTCGCCGAAGCGGGCATGATTGATCACCAGTTCTTTGAAACCCGCCCCGGCCAGCGCTTCCACGTGATATTGCAACAACGGCTTGCCGGCCACGGGTAACAGGGGTTTGGGACAGTTATCGGTCAGGGGGCGCATTCTCCTGCCTCCCCCCGCCGCCAGTATCATTGCCCGCATCTGCAGATTTCGCTACTATCAGACTGAAGTGACTGTCTTGTCCAGGCTCAAACCGACAACGCCCATGATAATCAGACAGATACTCATGGTTTTCATCATGGTCACCGGTTCGCGGAAATAGAGTATGCCCACCAGGGCTATCAAGGCGGTTCCAACACCGGCCCAAACCGTGTAGGCTATGCTCAGGTCGATCCTTTTAAGGGAAAAAGTCAGGGCCGTAAACGATGCGGCATAAAAGACGAACAACAGGATCGACGGGAGCAGCCGGGTAAACCCTTCGGACAGTTTCATGGACACGGTCCCGGCAACCTCTAACAGAATTGCTGCAGCAAGAAAAAGCCAGTGTATCATTTTATCAACTCAAATCAGGTAAAGGAGCGGCTATTGTATCCTCAGTGCGATATCGATGGAAGGAAGCTACGGATAACGCGGACATGGAACGGTCCGCGCCGGGCTGACCGGGCCAAGGACATGGGCATATGTTAACGGCAATAGCGGCAGTGCTGGGCGGCCTGTTCCTGCTGGTGCTGGGGGCGGACCGGTTTGTTTCAGGCGCGTCAGGCAGCGCACGCGCGCTGGGTGTGCCGCCCTTGATCATCGGTTTGACCATTGTGGGTATTGCAACCTCCATGCCGGAAGTTCTGGTGGGAGGCGTTGCCGCATGGGACGAGAAAACCCGCATCGCCATCGGCAATGCCCTGGGGTCCAATATCGCCAACGTCGGCCTGGTGCTGGGAGCGACCGCGCTGTTCACACCCCTGCTGGTCCAGTCGCAGACCCTGACCCGTGAATTTATCCTGATGTGCGCGGCTATGCTTGTTGCGCTGCTGGTGATGCTTGACCTGCGCCTGGAACGCGGCGACGGGATGTTGTTGCTGGGGGTGCTTGCCCTGATGCTTTTCTGGATTGTAAGAAAGGCAAGAGAGGAGGCCCGGTCAGCGCCGCGGGATGAGGAATCGAAACAGGCCCCGAGCCTCTTGAAATCCGCCGTCTTGATACTGGTCGGCCTGGTGATCCTGTTGCTGGGCGCTGAACTACTGGTGCGGGGAGCGGTCTATATTGCCAGGGAAATTGGCGTAGATGACCTGGTGATTGGTCTGACCATCATCGCGGTGGGGACCAGTTTGCCGGAACTTGCCGCATCCCTCATGAGTGTTGCAAAAAAAGAAATAGATATCGCCATTGGCAACATTATCGGTTCCAATATGTTTAATATGCTGATGGTATTGGGTATTCCGTGTATTATTTACCCGGATAATTTCGGTAAAGAAGTCCTGCTGCGGGACTTTCCGATTATGGCGGGTTTAACCCTGTTAATGGGATGGATGGTGTTTTATTCCAGCAAAAACAGGTTCAGCCGCCTGGAAGGCACCGTGCTGCTGTTATGTTTTGCCGGTTACCAGTACTGGTTGTTTCTGGGGTAAACCGGTTCGGGACCAGGAGGAAAAAGTGTCAGATCCTGAGAACTCATTGACTGTCTACAACCCTGCAGAGACAGCGCCTGCAGTTCAGGACACCATCAATCATGCCGGATAGATCCGACAATCACCCGGCCCCTGACGACCTTATGCGCAGTGCACGCGCGGTCATTGAGACGGAACGGCAGGCGGTCGGCGACCTGGAACAACGCATTGACAACCATTTTGTCAACGCCTGCCGGTTGATGCTGGAATGCACGGGCAGGGTCGTGGTTCTGGGCATGGGAAAGTCCGGCCATATCGGCCACAAGATCGCAGCCACCCTGGCCAGTACCGGCACACCGTCATTCTTTGTCCATCCGGGCGAAGCCGGCCATGGCGACCTGGGCATGATTACCGGGGATGATGTGGTCATTGCCCTGTCCAATTCCGGTGAGACCGGCGAGATCGTCACCCTGTTACCGGTTATTAAACGTCTGGATATCCCGCTCATCGCGCTGACCGGCAATCCCGCATCCACCCTGGGCAAAGCCGCGGCCGCGTGTCTGGACGTCAGTGTCGCCAGGGAGGCCTGCCCGCTGGGCCTGGCGCCGACAGCCAGCACCACGGCCTGCCTGGTCCTGGGGGACGCCCTTGCCGTCGCGCTGCTTGAGGCGCGCGGTTTCAGCACCGAGGATTTTGCCCGGTCCCACCCGGGAGGGTCATTGGGAAGACGATTGCTGGGCGTCAGGGACATCATGCATACCGGCGCTGAAATTCCCCGTGTGAGCGAGCAGACGACGGTGAAGCAGACGTTGCTGGAAATGAGCGCAAAAGGTTTGGGGATGACGGCGGTGCTCAATGAAAGCGGTGAAGTAACAGGGGTATTCACCGACGGCGACCTGCGCAGGACCCTGGATGCCGGATTCGACCTGCAGACAACCACTACCGGGGAGGTAATGACCAGGAACGGCAAGACCATCGCCGCAACCTGCCTGGCTGCCGAGGCGTTACGGATGATGGAAGAATACAGGATCAATGCCTTGCTGGTACTGGATAAGGAGCGGCAACTGGTTGGCGTTCTGAACATGCACGATCTGCTGCGCGCACAGGTGGTCTGACCGGTATGGTTCAACGCCTGTTCATCCTCGCATTATTAATCGGCGCGGCCGCGGGCAGCGCCTGGTTGCTGAAATGGTTGTCCGAGGACCCGGGCAGACGCGCTTTCCGTGCCGACACGCGCGCGCCGGATTATTACATGGAGGACTTTACCACGTTGACAATGCACCCGGACGGCACACGAAAGAACAAACTGTCGGCGGATTACCTGGCGCATTATCCCCTGGATAACAGCACCGAACTGGTCATGCCGCGTATGGAAATCTTCCGTGAAGATGAATTTCCTTTGTACATTAACGCAGAAAAAGGCCGCCTGGATGGAGATGATGATACTATTCTGTTATACGGTATAGTAAAAATGTGGGAATACGATGATACAGGCAGCCCTACTCTGGAAGTCAGTACGTCCCATGTCAAAGTGTCGCTGGATGATGAATATGCGGAGACGGACCGTCAGGCAACCATTGTTACCAATAATGCGGTAATAACGGGAATCGGTATGCGTGCATATTTACCACAGAGTCGACTGGAAGTAATCAAACATGAAAAAACTACCATTAATACCGCGTCGGGCAGTTAGCGCTGTAGTCGGGTTGTTCTGCCTGCTGGGTTGCCTGGCGGCATACCCGTTGTCGACGGACAAGGACCAGCCGATTGAAGTCGAGGCGGACGAGGCGGAACTTGATGACCTGAATGACGTCAGCATTTACCGCGGCAATGTTATTGTCAGGCAGGGGTCCATCCACATGACGGGCGATGTCATGACGGTTTACAGCAAGGGCGGGGATGAACTGGATCACCTCATTATGGAAGGCAATCCGGCCACGTATCAGCAATTGCCCGACAACAGTACGGTACACGACCAGGCGAAGGCAATGAGAATGGAGTATTACGAACTGAAAAACCTGGTTGTGTTAATCCGGGATGCCTGGGTAAAACAGGAATCCTCGACACTGGTCGGGGAAAGGATAGAGTACAATACGGAACTCAGCCGGGTGAAGGCCTGGAGTCGCCCCGGGGGTGGTGAAGGGCAGGAAACGCAACAAAAGAGCCGGGTGAAGCTGATCATCAAGAAGAAGAAAGAAGACGGATCGTAAAGTCCGCCCAGACAAACGCATGAGTGTTTTATCCGTTCAGAGCATCTCCAAAACATTTCGTTCGCGACAGGTGGTGAGCGATATCAGCCTGACCATCAACAGCAGTGAAATTGTCGGGCTGTTAGGCCCCAACGGGGCGGGCAAAACCACCAGTTTTCACATGATTGTGGGCCTGCTTCCCTGTGACAAGGGCGAGATATACCTGGATGACAAGGATATCAGCCTGTTGCCTATGGAAAAACGGGCGCGACTGGGATTGGGATACCTGCCCCAGGAGTCGTCTATCTTTCGTAAACTCACCGTTGAAGAAAATATCCTGGCAGTGCTGGAGTTACGCAAAAACACGAGCAAGGCAGAGGCGAGACGGCGCATGGAGGCGCTGCTGCACGAGTTTCACGTGTCCCACCTGCGTGACAGCCTGGGCATGAGTCTTTCCGGCGGTGAGCGGCGGCGCGTGGAGATTGCCCGGGCCCTGGCCACCGAGCCGCAATTCCTGTTGCTTGATGAGCCTTTTGCCGGGATTGACCCTATTTCCATCAACGACATTCAACGGATAACGGGTTACCTGCGGGAAAAAGGCATTGGTATCCTGATCACCGATCACAATGTCTGGGAGGCGCTGGGCGCCTGCGACCGGGTTTATATTGTCAATGAAGGCAGGATCCTGGCCGAGGGAACACCGGATGAAATACTTGCCAATGAAACTGTGAGAGACGTCTATCTGGGTTTCGAATTCAGGTTATAGCTCAATCCCGAATCCGGGCGGACAAGATGGGGCATAACCGTTATTTTGCGCTAAACTTCATAGTATGAAGCAATCACTGGGAATAAATTTAAGTCAGGGTCTGACCATGACTCCGCAACTGCAGCAAGCCATCAGGCTGTTGCAGTTGTCCAGCCTGGAATTGAACCTGGAGATCCAGGGGGCGCTGGATTCCAACATGATGCTGGAGTTGGATGAAGATGATGCAGCCGACCTGCAGGCAGGCGTGCCGGAACCTGACGCTTCGGAACTCAACGGGGAGGACTATCCCGAGGCCTTTGCCCATGAGAGTATTCCCGAAGAGTTGCCGGTGGATACGGCCTGGGAAGATATCTATGATGCCACGACGCACTATTCCCATGATGGCGGCCTGGCGGAGTACTACGAGCAGGAATACCAGGATAATGGGGAGCGAAACCTGCAGCGCCACCTGCTGTCCCAGCTTAACCTGATCACGTTATCGGTAGCCGACAAGGCGATTGCCATCGCCCTGGTCGATGCCATCAATGACGATGGTTACCTGACCTTAAACCTGGAAGAGATCTGCGCTACCCTGTCAGCCGACCTGGATACCGAACCTGAGGAGATTGAGGCGGTACTCCATTTGATTCAAACCCTGGAACCGGCGGGGGTGGGCGCCCGCGACCTGGCCGAGTGCCTGGGCCTGCAACTGGCGCAACTTGAACCCGGCACTCCCTGGCTGGCCGAGGCCCGGACGCTGGTCAGCCAGCATATCCAGTTACTGGCGCAGCATGATTACAAACAGTTGATGAAGCGCATGAAACTCAACAGGGAAGAGTTGGAGCAGGTGGTCGGACTGATACAATCATTGCGCCCGCGTCCGGGCTCACAGCTGCAGGAAGATAAAGCCGAGTACGTGATACCGGACGTGCTGGTAAAAAAGGCCGGGGATGCATGGAAGGTGGAACTCAATACGGACGCGCTGCCGCGCTTGAGAATAAATTCGCACTATGCCGGCATGATCCGCCGCGCAGACAACAGCGAGGATAATACCTCGCTGAAAAATCATTTGCAGGAAGCCCGCTGGTTTATCAAAAGCCTCCAGAGTCGCAGCGAGACCCTGTTGCGGGTTGCCACCTGCATAGTCGAAAGGCAGCGCGCGTTCCTGGAATACGGCGAAGAGGCGATGAAGCCGCTGGTACTGCACGATGTTGCAGACAACCTCGGGCTGCATGATTCAACGATTTCCCGCGTTACCACCAGAAAGTACATGCACACGCCAAGAGGCGTATTTGAATTGAAATATTTTTTTTCCAGTCATGTCAGCACGGAACAGGGCGGAACCTGTTCATCTACGGCGATCCGGGCACTGCTCAAAAAATACATACAGGCGGAGAAACCGGAAAAACCCCTGAGCGACAGTAAACTCGCCAGACTGCTGTCAGGGCAAGGCATTCAGGTGGCGCGCAGGACTATCGCCAAATACCGTGAATCGATGTCTATTCCGTCATCAAGTGAAAGGAAAAGAGCCAGTTTGTACAGGCTCTGATCGTTAATAGCCGGGTATTTCCGGCAGAGACCTGAACAGGATTTTTTAACACTGACCATTATGAGGATAACATGCAAATCAACGTATCCGGCCACCACTTGAACGTAACCCCCGCGCTGCGCTCCTACGTTGCAACAAAACTGCACCGCATAGAGCGCCATTTTGACCACGTCATCACTGCACACGTCGTCTTGAAGGTGGAAAAGGAACGGAAGATGGCGGAAGCAACCGTTCACGTAAATCGTGGTAATCTGTACGCCGATGCGGAACACAATGACATGTACGCGGCCATTGACAGGTTGATTGACAAACTCGACCGGCAAGTGAAGAAACACAAAGAGAAATTATCGGCTCACAGGGGATAATCACTGTTGCCCTGATTGTACGGATTCCAGAACCTGAGTCACAAATGCGGATATCAGATATCCTGACGAGCGAACGGATTATATGTAACGTAAATCTATCCAGCAAGAAAGCCGCGCTGGAAGCCCTCTCCGGGTTAATTGCCGGCGCCAGCATCAGGCTTGACGAGCAGGAGGTATTCAACAGCCTGCTGACCCGGGAACGATTGGGTGGCACCGGGTTGGGGAACGGAATCGCCATACCCCACGGGCGCTTGAAGGATGGTCTTTCCACCATTGCCGCGTTTATCAAGTTGAAACAAGGCGTGGATTACGATGCCGTGGATCAGCAACCGGTTGATTTGATCTTCGCCTTGCTGGTGCCGGAACACTCAACGGAAGAACACTTGCAGGTTCTGGCGCAGCTTGCCGAAATGTTCAATCAACCGGAATTCCTGACGCAGCTCCGGCGGGAAGAGTCCGAAGAAGCGATTTACGGACTACTGACCGGCTGACCTGGGTTGCAGAAAAAAACCGTTGTAATTGTCAACAAGTTGGGTTTGCACGCCCGTGCCGCGGCGCGTTTCGTGGAAACGGCGTCCGCATTCGAATCTGAAATCGAGATCAGTTCGGGTGAAAATACCGTCAACGGGAAAAGCATCATGGGCTTGATGATGCTCGCCGCGGCCAGGGGGTCGTCAGTTGAGTTAATCGTGCGGGGAAGAGACGAGGATAAAGCGCTTATGGCGTTGCTGAGACTGATAGAAGATCGATTTGGTGAGGACATATGACGCTGTCCTTACACGGCATGGGAGTCTCCCGCGGCATAGCCGTCGGCCGGGTGCATATCATCGAACGGGACCGCCTTGACATCCCCGAATACCACATTGAGCAGGATCAGATCGAAACGGAAACACGCCGCCTCCTCGAAGCTGTCAGCCAGGCCAAACAACAGTTGCGGGCCATTCGCGATCACATTCCTGCGACAACCTCACCGGGTATCGCCCCGTTCATAGATACACACCTGTTGATGCTCGACGACACCGTCCTGACCCATGAACCGTTGCATTTGATCCGGACCTCCGGGCACAACGCGGAGTGGGCGCTGAAATTGCAGCGGGATACCCTGGTACACGTGTTTGATGAAATGGAAGATGCATACCTGCGCACCCGCAAGGATGATATCGACCATGTCGTCAACCGAATCCAGAGAATATTATTGAAACATAAACCGTTGAAGCATGAAGAACCCGACAGCCGCCTGAACGGGTATATCCTGATAGCCGACGACCTGGCGCCGGCCGATACGGTCCTGATGCAGCATCACGGCATTGTCGCCTTCGTCACTGAATACGGCGGACCCACGTCGCACACCGCCATACTCGCCCGCAGCCTGGCGGTCCCCGCAATAATCAGTATGCACGATGCCAGGCGGATTGCCCGTGAAGACGACCTGGTTATCGTGGACGGCAACACGGGCGTCATGCTGATCGACCCGGACGAACTCAGCCTGCGCTACTACCGGCAGCAGCAAGAGGAAGAGAAGAAATATTATGCCAGCCTGATCCAGTTGAGAGAGTCGCCGGCCAGAACCCGGGACGGTGAGTCTGTCAGGTTGCAGGCGAATATTGAACTGCCGCGGGATTTTGAAACCGTCCGGGAAGTCGGCGCCAGCGGCGTGGGGTTGTACAGGACGGAGTTCCTTTACATGAACCGTGAAGCGCCCCCCGAGGAAGAAGAGCATTATGAAACCTACCTGGGTGTGCTCGATACGATGGCGGGTCTGCCGCTGACCATCC
>JAPOQU010000030.1 GCA_026710545.1 Gammaproteobacteria bacterium
CTTTGCCGAGGTAAAATCCGGCGCGTTCACATGGATGTTTGCCGCCATGGACTATCCCGAACTGCCGGGAGAACTCTACGGTTACGGCACGGTGATCGGGACCGGCAACGCGGTCATGGAATGGAACCTGATAAAGGCCGGCCTGGCCAAGGCTGCATGAAGGGGACGGACTTAAGTCCGTCCCCGGCCGTATCATAACAAACAGGTGAAAAATTGATATGACTCCTGATACACACCATGGATATCCCCCATTCAGTGTCGTTTCCGCCTTCCTGGTACCCGGCTCCCCATTACCCTACGTGCAACGGGATAACCCCCCGTGGGGCGAAATCGCCGCTGCCATGGAAAAGGCAGGCAAGGCCCTGGCCGCATCAGACCCGGACCTGATCGTCATCTATTCCACCCAGTGGATCGCCGTCCTGGACCAGTTGTGGCAGACCCGGGCCGTCCTGCAGGGCCTGCACGTTGACGAGAACTGGCATGAGTATGGCGACCTGCCGTTCGACATGAAGATCGACGTCGAATTTGCCGAACTCGCGTTGAAAAAGACCGCCGCAGCGGGCATCAAGGCCAAAGGCGTGGACTATGATCATTTCCCGGTGGACACCGGCGCCATCGTCGCGTCCAACTTCCTGAACCCGGGCGGGGACATCCCCCTGGCCATCACGTCCAATAACGTCTACCACGACTGGCAGATGACGGAATCCCTGGGCCGGGTCGCCGCCGAATCAGCAGCCGAACTCGATCGGAAACTGGCCGTTATCGGCGTAGGCGGCCTGTCCGGCTCCATCTACCGCCACGTGATTGACATCAGCGACGACAAAATCGCCGACCCCGCGGAGGATGAATGGAACAGGAAGATCCTGGCCATAATGGAGCAGGGCGACACCGAGACCTTGTTACAGACCTGCCACGACTATGCCGCCGCGGCCCGGGTGGACATGGGCTTCAAACACTTCGCCTTCATCATGGGCGCCACCGGCAACCGCTTCAACAACGCCACAGTTCACGCCTACGGCCCCCTCTACGGCAGCGGCGCCGCCGTCGTTGAATTCGATCTGGCCTGAAAAAGAAGCATCCCGCTACCATTTGCGTCTCCGTCCGTCATTCCTGCGCCCCGTCCGTCATTCCTGCGAAGCTTGTCCCTGCGGAAGCAGGGAGCAGGAAACCAGTAAAAACACTATCCGCCGGTACTGTAACCGGCAATCGGTCGGAATGTTAACCGGCAATTGGTCGCTGTTCTAACCGGCAATCGGTCGCTATACTAACCCGCAAATGTCCGTTGATAATTCCATACTTCCTCGCTGGTTAACATGACCAACCAAAACCCTGAGCAGGTAGCTCGTGATCATATAGACAACAAACTTTCCGACTCTGGCTGGCTGGTTCAATCCGGAAATGAGGTTGACCTGAATGCGGGCCAAGGTGTGGCAGTGCGCGAATACCCGACGGATATCGGCCCCGCAGATTACGTCCTGTTTGTTGACTGCAAACCCGTGGGCGTGATAGAGGCGAAGCGGGTAGAGGCCGGTGAGCGCCTTACTACAGTCGAATATCAATCTTCAGAATACGCCAAGGCGAAACTCAGGTATATCAATAGCAAGCCATTGCCGTTTGTGTTTGAGAGCACCGGGGAACTGACCCATTTCACCGATTACAGGGACCCGAGGCCCCGCGCACGGGAGGTGTTCTCTTTCTATCGCCCGGAAACGCTGGCGGAGTGGTCCGGCCAGGAGCAAACCTTGCGCGAGCGCCTGCAAATCCTGCCGGCGCTCGATGAAACAGGATTACATTCCGCGCAATTCAAGGCCATCGTCAAGCTCGAAGAGTCCTTCAAAAAAAACCGTCCCAGGTCACTCATTCAAATGGCGACCGGGGCGGGCAAGACCTTTACGGCTTGCACCTTTGCCTATCGCCTGCTGAAACACGCCGACGCCAAACGCATTCTCTTTTTAGTCGATACCAGAAACCTGGGTGAACAAGCCGAACAGGAGTTTCTGAAATTCCAGCCCAATGACGACAACCGGAAATTTACTGAGTTGTATAACGTGCAAAGGTTGAACTCCGGCTATATCGCCGATGACTCACAGGTATGCATTTCCACTGTCCAGCGCCTCTATTCCATCCTGAGAGGTGAAGAACTGGAAGAACGCGCGGAAGAAAAGAACCCCAACGAATCAAACCTGGAATGGCATAAAAAAGAACCTCTACCGGTTACATACTCGCCCGAAAACCCCATTGAACAGTTTGATTTCATCATCATTGACGAATGTCATCGGTCTATCTACAACGTGTGGAAACAAGTACTGGACTACTATGACGCTTTTTTAATCGGTCTCACTGCCACTCCTGACAAACGCACTTTCGGCTTCTTTAATGAAAACGTGGTCAGTGAATACCCCTACGAGGAGTCCGTGGTCGATGGCGTCAACGTGCCTTATGATGTTTTTACCATAGAAACAGAAATCACCAAGGCCGGCGGCAGTATCAAGGCAAAACAATATGTGGACAAGCGGGAAAGACTCTCGCGTAAAAAGCGCTGGGAACGTCTGGACGAAGATTACACATACAAACCGAGCCAGTTGGATAAAGACGTAGTCAACCCCAGCCAGATACGGAATATTATCAGGGGTTTCAAAAACAGTCTGCCGGGTATATTCCCTGACAGGCATGATGAACGCAACGAGTTTGAAGTGCCCAAAACCCTGATCTTTGCCAAAACTGACAGCCACGCGGATGACATCATCGGGATTGTGCGTGAAGAATTTGATGAAGGTAACGAATTCTGTAAAAAGCTCACATACAGGACTGACGAAGATCCTAAATCCGTTCTCAATCGTTTTCGCAATTCCTGGGCGCCGCGCATCGCCGTGACTGTGGATATGGTCGCAACCGGCACCGATGTCAGGCCGTTGGAAGTGCTGTTATTCATGCGCGATGTCCGAAGCGTCAACTACTTTGAGCAAATGAAAGGCCGAGGCACTCGCACCATTAACTTTGATGACCTGCAAAAAGTCACGCGCACAGCCAGACATGCCAAAACCCATTATGTAATTATCGATGCCGTTGGCGTTACCAGGTCGAAAAAAACCGACAGTCGTTCATGGGAACGCAAAAAAGACGTTCCTTTGAAAGACCTCCTGGGCGCAGTCGCCATGGGCGTACAGGATGAAGACCTGTTCACTTCGCTTGCCGACCGGCTGATCAGGTTGGAGAAACAACTTACCGATGATGAAAAGAACCAGTTGGTTGTCATATCCGGCGGGAAGACCCCGCAACAACTGAGCAAAGGTTTGCTCGATGCATACAACCCGGACGTCATTGAAACTGTTGCCCAACCGCTGATTGACGCCCTTCCACGGGACGACACCAGTCCTGATCAGAAAAAAGAATTACACAAGAAAACACAGGAACAACTTGCCCGGGACGCTGCCGCGCCTTTTACCGGAAAGCTCAATGAATTTATCGAAAACGTACGAAAGGGCCACGAGCAAATCATTGACAACATTAACCCCGATACCCTAGTGAGAGCAGAATGGGACAAAGACGCGGTGGATAACGCCAAACAGGTAGTGCGGGAGTTTGCTGGTTATATCAAGACCAATAAAGATGAAATCATGGCGCTTAGCATTTTTTATGATCAGCCCTACCGCCGCCGAGATCTCACTTACACCATGGTTAAAGAATTGCTTGATACCTTGAAGCAAAACAAACCGCAGGTTGCGCCCTACAACGTTTGGCAGGCCTACCAGCAACTTAATGAAGTGAAAGGCAATAGCCCTCAAAATGAATTGGTGGCGCTGGTATCACTGGTGCGCCACGTAACAGGTATCGACAGCGTCTTGACTCCTTACGACAAAAGCGTGGACAGCAATTTCAAACGCTGGATTTTTGGAAAGCATTCCGGGGCGGGCGAGAAATTCAACGAGGAACAAATGGATTGGTTGCGCATGATTAAAGATCACATTGCCACCAGCTTTCACCTGGATATCGATGACCTGAACTATACACCTTTTGATGCTGAGGGAGGAGCGGGCAAAATGCAGCAGTTATTCGGGACTGACATGAACCAGATTATTGAGGAAATGAATGAGGCGTTGGCGGCGTGAAGGATTCTTCGTTAAGGAGTGATTGGGTTGAGGTTGAGTTTCATTCTGTCCTTAAACAATCCAAAGAAAAGCATAAACCCAAAGGAAAGGAGCAGGCATTTTATATCGGTTTGGAACACATTGGAAAAAATACTGGTAGGCTGACAAATGAAGTTTGTGTAGCAGAGATCAGCGCAACGAAGAATAAATTTCGCCCTGCCCAAATACTGTATGGAAAGCTCAGGCCGTATCTGAACAAAGTGTATCTCTCTGATTGTGAAGGAGTATGCTCTACTGACATTTTGGTATTTGACGTCTTGCCAGCCATAAAAGGTGAATATGCTCTGAACTATATGCTTTCAAGGCGGTTCGTGAATGACATGTCATCTAATACAAGCGGCGTTAACCTGCCTAGAGTATCAACCGGATTTATTAATAGTTATCTGATTCCACTCCCTCCTCTTCCTGAACAGCGCAACATCGTCGCCAAAATAGAGCAATTGTTCAGTAAATTGGACTACGGTATTGTCAGCCTCAAAGCCGCACAGGAAAAACTCGCCTTCTATCGTCAGTCCGTACTGAAAAAGGCTTTTGAAGGTGAACTCACCCGTGAGTGGCGCGAACAGCAAACCAGCCTCCCCAGCGCCGATGAATTGTTGAAGCAAATCAATACTGAGTTTGATGACTACCACCAACAGCAATTGCGGAACTGGCAAGTTGCCATAAAAGTCTGGAAGGCCGCAGGCAAAGAAGGGAAAAAGCCGGCAAGGCCAAAGAAATGTAAGGTAATTACTGAATTAGCCAAAGAAGATTTGTCCAGACTTCCAGAATTACCAAATGAGTGGTGTTGGCAAAAGCTGGGCAGCATCTGCCAAAAGATTCAAATTGGGCCTTTCGGCAGTCAGATGCACAGACATGAGTATGTTGAAGAAGGTGTGCCTGTTATCAATCCTCAACACATAAAGTCTCAGAAGATTTTCCCCCAGGTATTCATCTCGGAAGAAAAAGCCGAATCATTACCCCAATATGTCTTTGAAGAAAATGACATCGTTCTGGGAAGAAGAGGTGAAATGGGTCGTTCAGCCTGTATATCTGCAAAGGAAAAAGGCTGGTTTTGTGGTTCCGGTAGTCTGTTTATCAGGCTCGGGAACAGGTTTAACGGGGTTCTCTATAGCCTGATTCTTTCAGAAAGAAGAGTCGTTCACTATCTGGAAGAAAAAGGAAGTGGAACAACCATGACTAATTTAAATTCAACAATCCTCAGTGAACTCCCTGTACAATTAATCCCGTTAGAAGAACAGGTCCAAATAACCAAAGAAATCGAATCCCGCTTCTCAGCCTGCGACCATCTTCAGCAGGAAATCGAACGAGGCCTGCAAAAAGCCGAAGCCCTACGCCAATCTGTTTTAAAAAAAGCCTTTGAAGGTCGTTTACTCACAGAGACCGAGTTGTCCAACTGCCGCGCCGTGCCAGATTGGAAACCTGCACAACAATTGCTGGCGCGAATCCAGACCGAAAAATGTGCGAAACAAAATACTGCAAAATCCCCTGTCACAGATAAGGCAATAGTCAACAAGTCTTAGATCAGGTTATGAAAAACAAAATCGAAATTTATCAGAACCCGGACGGACAGGCACAAGTCGCAGTACAGTTCGACAAGACCACTGTTTGGCTGAACCGAAATCAATTAGCCCACTTGTTTAAGCGCGATGTGAAAACTATCGGTAAACACATCAGCAATGTATTCAAAGAAGGCGAACTGGAGAAGGATTCAGTTGTCGCAAATTTTGCGACAACTGCTACCGATGGAAAAACCTATCAGGTAGAACACTATAATCTTGATGTTATCATCTCGGTTGGCTATCGGGTTAAATCCCAATGCGGTACTCAATTCCGCATATGGGCCACCCAGCGTCTGAATGACTATCTCGTGCAAGGTTATGCCATTAACAAACAAAGATTGGCGGAAAAGCAGCAGGAAGTACAGCATCTGAAAAATGGCATACGCATTTTAAGTCGCGCTATTGAAAATAAAGCAACGGAGGCCGACCACGAATGGCTTGGATTATATGCCAAAGGTCTGCAACTACTGGATGACTATGACCACGAAAACCTCGATAGTAAAGGCGATAGCGATGCACCGGTAAATTACCCCTCTTATGAAGATTATATGGAACTGGTGACATTAATGCGCGCTGATTTTAATTCCAGCATCTTCGGACAGGAACGAGATGATGGTTTTAAAAGTGCCATTGGGCAAATCCGTCAGAGTTTTGATGGACGTGATCTGTACCCGACCTTTGAAGAAAAGGCCGCAACCTTGCTGTATCTTATCGTAAAAAATCATGCTTTTGTTGATGGTAACAAACGCATAGCCGCGGCCTGTTTTTTACTATTTTTACGACAAAATCAACGTTTACAGTCTGCAACAAATACACCAACGGTCAGTAATGAAGCCTTGGCGAGCCTGACCTTATTCGTTGCTGCAAGTAAAAGCGATGAAATGGATACAGTAAAGCGGCTTATTGTCAGTATATTGAATCGCAATCAAGAAGCTTAAATGAATGACGAATCAAGCATCGTCTCTAAAGTCTGGAACCTTGCCAATGTCCTGCGTGATGACGGTGTCAGCTATGGCGATTACCTGGAGCAGTTGACCTACCTGCTGTTTTTGAAAATGGTGGAGGAGTTTGCAAAGCCACCTTACAACCGTCAGATAGCCGTGCCCGAAGGCTACGACTGGAGCGCGTTAAAATCCAGGCGTGGCGCTGAGTTGGAAAGTCACTACGCACAAACACTACGTAAGCTTGCCGGCACCAGTGGCATCCTGGGGCAGATTTTCACTAAATCACAGAACAAAATTCAGGACCCGGCTAAACTCTACAAAGTTATTGATATGGTGGATAAGGAACAATGGAGCATGATGGGGGCCGACCTGAAAGGCAAAATTTACGAGGGACTGCTTGAGAAAAACGCGGAAGACACCAGAAGCGGCGCCGGACAGTATTTTACCCCCCGCACATTGATTCAGGCCATGGTTCAGTGTGTGCGCCCGCAGCCGAATAAAATCGTTGCCGACCCGGCTTGCGGTACCGGTGGGTTCTTCTTGGCTGCCTACGACTTCATTATTGCCGAGTACAACCTTGACCTGGAGCAAAAGAAATTTCTGAAAAATAAAACCTTCTTCGGCAATGAGATCGTTGCCAATACCCGTCGTCTGTGTTTGATGAATATGTTTTTGCACAACATCGGCGATATCGACGGTGAGTCATTTATATCATCTACAGACGCATTGGTCGCCGATGACGGCAAAAGGGCGGACTATGTCATGGCAAATCCTCCCTTCGGCAAAAAAAGTAGCATGACGTTTACCAACGAAGCAGGCGAACAGGAGAGGGAGGGTCTTGTTTACAACCGGCAGGATTTCTGGGCGACCACCTCGAACAAACAACTCAACTTTTTGCAACACATCCGTACATTGTTGAAAGCAAACGGCGAGGCGGCGGTGGTAATGCCGGATAACGTGCTGTTTGAAGGCGGCGCGGGCGAAACCGTACGTAAGGAATTGTTAAGAAGCACTGACCTGCATACCATCCTGCGCCTGCCTACGGGAATTTTTTACGCCCATGGCGTCAAGGCAAACGTGCTGTTCTTCGACAACAAACCCGCCTCCCCCGACCCCTGGACCAAGGAAGTATGGTTTTATGATTATCGGACCAATATCCACCACACACTCAAGAAAAAGCCCATGCGACTGGCTGATCTTGAGGACTTCATCCGCTGCTACAATCCTGCCAACCGGCATCAGCGAAAAGAAACTTGGTCAGTGGATAATTCAGACGGAAGATGGCGTAAATTCACCTATGAAGAGATCATGGCGCGCGACAAGACCAATCTCGATATCTTCTGGCTGAAAGATGACACCCTCACCGACCTCGACAACCTACCCGATCCGGATATTCTTGCCGGCGAGATTATCGACAATATTGAAGCGGGGCTTGCGAGTTTCAGGGAGATTGTGGATATAGTTGGTAGTGACGGGGATACGAGAAACACGTAACCTGATATGCCTAGACATCCGTAATTCAATATGTCAGCCATCAGTTACCGAGGAGCGCGGGGTTCGAACGCGGGGGATGACTTTCATGAGTTGTGGGCCTTATATAAGGCCCTGGCACTGCTTGATTCAGACTCACGTTTGGTTGCGTTAACTGTTGAGGGTATCCGGGCAGAGGATGAAAACGGCACATCATCTGACACCTGGGATGGAGTTGACTGTGCCCTGTATTACGGAGATGACCTTGATCATATTGATCGGATTGAAATAGCTCAACTCAAGTATTCAGCAGCTAACCCCAGTCTAAATTGGACTATTCCCCGTTTAGTCAAGGATGGCAACAAATCAATTATCAGAAAACTCGCAAAGGCCTTTGATGCGCTGAGCAACGAATATCAAGATTTGTTCGAAAGTGATAATTTGATTGTGCGGTTAGTCAGCAATCAACCGGTTTCTGACGAATTACAAGAAGCCGTTTCTAGCCAGGAGCAATCAGGCAATGACGTTGATATTTCGTCAGGTGTTCGTAACGCTCGCGACAGTCTTATACAAGCAAGTAGTTTGAGCCAGGAAAAATCCGAAGCCTTTTTAAAAGCTGTGGATCTTTCGGAATGCGGTAGCGCATCACGTTTTGCCGTTGAGGAGAGAGTTCTTTCGACAGTCTCTGGTTGGACTGAAGACGGCGCGCGTACTGCTGTAAATGATCTTATGCGCTTTATACGACAGGCTATGATGCCGGAAAGTAAGGGCCAGAGGATCACACGCCATTTAATACTCGTTCATTTTGGCTTCTCCGACCACCGGTCATTGTTTCCTTGCCCGTCTGAGATCAACGAAATACAACAACCTGTACAACGGGAAATTTCTGGCACCATTGCCAGAAAGATATTGGATGGTGTTCAGCACATTTGTCTTCATGGTGGAGCTGGTTGTGGCAAGACTACTGCTATCCAGGAAATCAGAAGATTATTGCCGCCTGAATCTATCGTGATCGCGTTTGATTGCTATGGAAGTGGTCGATACAAGGATTCTGATGCGTACAGGCACCGGCCAAGGGATGCTTTTCTCCAACTCTCAAATGAACTTGCAGCAACACTACATACTCCGCTGCTTATAACACGATCAAGAGATATTGATTATCCAAGAGTGTTCAAGCAACGATTAGAGAAGGCTGCGGAGGTAATCGCCGCTAAGTCCCATAAAGCACTCATGGTAATCGTTGTCGATGCTGCCGATAACTCTATTACGGCAGCATCGAATCGGGAACCGAAAGAACCAAGTTTCATTCATGATTTTATGGCTTTAGGTGAACTGCCTTCCAACGTGCGCTTCATTGTGACTACACGGACGGCAGGATTGGTGACACTCAGACCCCCGGAGAGATTTGACAAATATGAGATTTCGGGATTTTCGCGGGAGGATACTGGTAAGCACGTATTGACGAGACAAGAAAATGTACCGGAACCATGGATTGACGACTTTCATTATTTGTCTGGTGGAAACCCGCGGGTACAGAAATATGCTTTTGATTATGGTGGCGATAATACCGAGAAAGTGCTTGGTTATCTTCGTCCACACGGTAAATCTCTTAATCAGATTTTCGAGGAGCGTTTCACCGAAACTAGAGGCAGAACAGGGAATGATAGTGACATAACAATCTTTTGCACAGGCATTATTGCACTTCCTCGGCCCATCCCTGTAGCGCATCTTGCCCAAGTAGTTGGGTTGAATGAGGAACTGATTCGAGATTTATGCATGGATCTTCATCCAGGTATTTATCTGGATAATGACTTTATTGAATTCGCAGACGAGGATTTTGAGAATTTTATTCGTAGTAACGCTGTGGATAATCTGGATTCGATACAAATAGTTATAGCAGACCATTTCTCCGACCAATATCAACAAGATGCCTACGCGGCAACACATGTAGCAGCAGCTTTATTAAAGGCCGGACGTAGAGAAAAAATTATAACGCTTGTCGACACGGAACCGGTGCCTGTGGTAATCCAGGATCCTGTTTTAAGGCAAGAGGTCCAACTACAACGGTTTCGCATTGCAATGAAAGTTTGTCGTGGGGCCGGTAATGTTTCCGATGCTTTGCTTACGATACTTAGTGGGACTGAGGCGATGAGCACGGATGAGATCATCAAGGAAATGCTTTTTGAAAATTTGGGCTTGGCCGCATGCTTTGCTCAAGAGAGTTTAAGGAAATTGGTGCTTCGCGAGCCTAAGGAGATTAAAAAACATGGCCCGGTACTTTGCCATCTAATGGCTTTAAATGCTCGAGATGGAAATGACATCGAAGTACGTGAAGGTATAAGGCAGTTTAATGCGTGGATAAATAAGAGACAGGAGCTTTTGGACGAGCGACAAGCGAAGCAACCTGAGCGTCGGCATAGAGCATGGGATATCAGCATAACTGACATTACAGCTTCAATTGAAGCTGTCTTACGTATCGATGGTCCAGAAGTGGCTATTAGTCATGTTTTGGCTTGGAGACCGCGGACTATCGCATTGGATGTGGCTTTAATTTTAGCGCCAAGGCTCATCGCGTCTGGAGACTATGATCTCATCGAAGCATGTCTTCAAGATACACGGGTTTCAAAGCCTTGGGACATTTTTCTTCTTATACCGCTTGCACTTTCCGGCAGAAACATAGATGTGTCCCGACTTGAGGTAAGTTTGGCGAGTCCATTGCTTCGCAGTGGATTCCGATTGGATGAAGCGGAAAAAATACGGAGGCACGACAACGCCAAAAATGATTACATTGACGTGCTCTTAACCGCTTGTGAGGTAGCAATTGCCCTTGGGGCGGATCGCAAATGTGTTACTCCTGTCCTCAAATGGATTGCGGACCCAGATTTGCGCCGGATTGACATGCTCCACACTTCTCAGGCGAGTTTGATTGATTGGACATTACGCGCACATACGATGCTCCAAGCCTTAGAGGGAACGGAGGCAACTTTAGAATCGTATCTTACACAATCCCCCCAGAACGAGGAAGTTGATGTTTCCAACAGATCAAACCAATCTAGGGTTCGAGATGACACAGGCGAACGGGAATTACGCGAAGCCATTGGACCATTACTGAACATCTATTATACCTGTGCCCAAATTTTGGTAGGGACAATCGATTTAGCGGATTCCGAGTCAATGCTGCAAAGTGCTATAGATACTTACGGCGGTAATATCTACCATATGAGGGACTATCGTGCATTGGATAGAAGGACATTTGCTGCTTTGGCAATCGCACGCCTTATTGTCGTTCCAAATATATCTCCTACGATCCCTTACAGGTGTGCTTGTGCGCTATTAGGGACACATCGGCTTCAGTTTGATAGCCAGGGAATTAGGGTCTTTGCCATATTCTCTCTGGTTAGCTCCTTGCATCAGCAAATCGCACAGAAGATGTCCGATGATGTCGAAATTATTAAGGAAATGAAGATGACTGCCAGGGAAAAAATCGACCTGTTTACAAAGGTTGCGCAGGTTATTTTTCCAATCAGCAAAGCTGATGCGGAAGCCTGTTATGGAAATGCTACCCAAGTTGTTGATGAAGTTGATATGCATATCATGCATGAACTTCGTTTGATTGATCAGTTGGTTACACATGCTGTAGATAATATGGATACCAACCAGAAACGGGAGATTGCCCGTGATTTAGCTATCATCGCTGATGACGGATATCAACGTCTTTTGGACGACAGGAACTTTCCATGGAAAGAGATTGCGTCAGCGTTGACGACTCTTGATGTTTCTTTTGCATTAGCTGCTGTATCTCGTTGGGATGATACGAGCTTGGTTACCTGCAAAGAAATGTTGCCCTCAGTTTTATTTTCAGCAATTGAACATGGGAATTTATCGCCTACTCAGGTTTGTGGTTTATTGGCTTTTCTTGACGATGCCGGACCAAATCTTATGTCAAAAATTATGGAAGCGGCCTCTGATCAAAACAAAACGAATGATGTGATTCGGATCACAGAAAACCTGGCAAAAGAGGAACTTCTCCGATTCGGTCGAGGAACGCGGCCAGGAGTAACTAATGCGTTAAGTGTCGAATTACCAACAATTGAGCACAGAGGATATTGGCTAAGCAGCTTATATGAGACGACAGAATTCATCCAGTGTAATGAAAATCCGAGCCAGTCCGAGACTAATGCTGACGACACTTCACACAACTTGCTAGACAAAAAGAGGTCGGAGCATCAAGAAGTAATTGATCGAATCGATTGGACCGCCCATCGCATTGACTCTCTAGATAATATTAATGAAGTGATTCGGGAGGTTCGTGCAAACCTGGATGGGAACAGTTTTTTCGATGTTCAAGAAGTATTTGATCGAATACGCAGTGTCGTTGGATACGGTGACCGAACCAAGCACCTGGAAGCTCTTGCCAACCTCAAGTCTACGGAAATAACTGATACTCAAATCGCGCAAGCGATTGCTGATTGTATTCACAGGTGGGAAGAAACTCCAGCCGTCAAGGAATGGTGTAAGCAGAAACTTTTACCTGTCACAGTTGAGCAGTTGCCAGGATTTGCTGGATACCTTCCATACGGAGAATCGCCATTGCCAGAACTCCTTACAAAATGTGGCAAGGCTGATAGTGTGATTTGTAGCGCATTACTTGAAGCGGTAGAACAACACGTTGAGAAACTTCATGACAGAGCTATCTTCGCAATCGTCGGATTGGTCGCAAATCATTGTAAACCGGAAGAGGTAGTAAAGGTAATTGAATGCCGTTTAAAGAGATTGTTATCCCGTATTCCCGAACATCAGCGGGAAGTCTGGAATCTCAGTGATATCCCCGAAGATACTGCCACAGGTCTTTCTCATTTCCTGTATGCCCTTATGGGAGATGTAGATGTTCGAGTAAGATGGAGAGCCGCTCATGTACTTAGGCGCTTAGCATTTCTTGGAGAAAATGAAGTTCTGAAAAAGATCAATGCTCTATATGATAAAAAGTCTTTTCCCAATTTTCGAAAACCGGATGCTCCCTTTTATTGGCTTGCCGCTCGTTTGTGGCTGCTGATAACGCTCGATAGGATAGCAGAAGAGAAACCACCGGCTCTCAGAGAAAGTGCCCGTTGGTTGTTCCAGGTTGCGACAGATGATTCATTCCCTCACTTGCTCGTAAGGCAGTTTGCGAAATCCGCTTCCAACAAACTCATTAAGAACAAGGTTCTCAAGCTTAAAGCATCTGAGCTTTACCAACTTAACAGTGTCAATGTCAGCCCACTCTCTACGCAGGAAAAAGCTGACCGTTACGGCACAGGTGGTTTCCATGAAAACAGCGGCCGACGGTTTCAGTTCGATACTCTTGACACTACGCGCTATTGGTATGCACCACTGATCGGCATCTTTGCTGATATGGACATGGACCGATTTCTTGACGTTGCTGAACGTTGGATGATTGATCACTGGGAGATACAACAAGAACCATGGAAAAAAGATAACCTGCGAGGTCGGCGTTTTAATGATCGCTGGGAACTATCGTCACATAGTCATGGTTCACTGCCGACAATCGAGAGATTTCGAACTCATCTTGAATGGCACGCAATGTGGTGTGCAGTTGGTGAATTAATTCAAACAGACGCTTTAGCAAAAAGTGAAGAAGACAACTATTACGCACTTGAATCCGTGCTGGAACGGGAATGTCTTGTTCTGCCTCCTTGGTGGCTCGCAGACCTGCATGGCCCAAAGCCTCTTGAGCGTAGATTCTGGTTACCACCGGCAGAAGAAGTCAATGTATGGTTGGAAAATATCAAAGATAGTGATTTTTTAAATGAGATCTTTCCTGCTTCATGCAATGAGAAAATCGTAGTTGACAGCTATCATGAGACAAAGCCGAGTAACTTCTATGAGTCGGTCCAAGTTGATACCGCGTTGGTATCACCTGATACCGGCCATGCGCTTATACGCGCACTTCAAACGGTTGATAGTCGGTGGTTTTATGGGGTTCCGAGAGCAGATCATTATGAGCTTCCTATGATAGATGCTCCGCCGTACCAGTTTATAGGCTGGCTTAGGTGTCCTGAGCCAGATACCAGGATCGAAGGAAAAGATCCATTTCGGTATGATATTAGCGGAGTTAAATGCTATCCACCTGATAAATTTGCGGGAGAAAAACTGGATTTCGTTTTCAACTCTAACAGCAAAGCAGAATGGGTAAACTCCGGTAGTGGGAAACAGATTTTTGTATACGAGGCATGGGGAGATACTCAAGGAGATGAACCTGAAAGAGTGTCACAATATGATACGCGTGTTCGCTCATCCGGTGGGCGTCTTATGGTCGATAAAATGGAATTGAAGAAGTATCTGGACTTGGTAGCATTGGATTTACTTGTCGAAATTACAATCACCCGAAGGAATAAAGGCTATGAATACTCACGATATGATCAAGAAGAAGCCCTTGAATCCGAATATGACCGAGTCCTCATCTTCAGAAGAGATGGTTCCATTGACGCAGTGGAAGGATGTATTGGAACTTGGCTTACACTTGGTCCGTGAACTGAAACTGGACCAACGCGATACCATTGATCGTTGGATGGTTTTCCATCTGGCAGAACTTATCGATACTTCTGAGAATGGAAAAACGGAAGATGAACGTAAAGAAGCGCGCAAGATTGCAGCCGAAACTATTCTCAAAATATGGGAGCGTCGATCAGCTCTGCCCGGTAAAGCGTATCCGTTAGCGCGTTATAAAGATATTCTCAAAATTCTCGACCGGGTTCAATCCGACCATTTTCCATTCATGCCCTTGGCTAAACAGGCAGATGTGAAAAAAGAGGAACTCATTGGCAGTATTTACAATGAATTATTATATCTCTTTATTTCGGTATTATTGATGAGGTTACCATCAGGAGATAAACCAGAAAAAGCAGACACGGCTGCTGTCAATGCACTCAGTGAGGAGGAATTAAAAATATTTATACATCTCAGTGACAGGTATGAATGTCTCAGGTCGGATTTTGATGCTTCTAATAGTGACAGTGAGGGAGATAACGAATCACCTGATGAGAAACTTGATAGACTTTCGCATCAATTGCTCGATGCAATTACGGAAAAACTCATAGCATTGCGCCGAGAAGTCGAACAGGATTCAGGTGCCTGATAAAATTCCGGTATCTATTCTCCCAAAACTTCAGTTACTCCAATTAAAGGCAGCAACCTTAACAAAGCTTCTCGGAACTCGTGATGATCGGCAACCTTATAGACTCCATCTAGTCTTCATACTCGGAAGCCATGAGATTTGCCAGTTCATCAGCATGCGCTTTGTCAGGAGTCAGGTCAGCCAGTAGCTCATTCTCAGTATATGGAAAACTGAACCTGTCTTTTTTTCTGGTAGTCGGCTTGACATGAAATCCATCCTCTGTCACATCTACAATGACTTTTGTACCGGCTTTGGATCGGGGTAAGGTTGCCATTCCGATGTACTTATTGACTACGGTTTAACGTAGGTTTTCAACACGTTCCATGCCTGCCAGCCTTCCAGCAGGGCATCCGGGTAACCACCCGTAGTTTCCGGCAGTTCTTTTGCAGGAAGATACTTCTTTGGCAATGGAAAGGCCTCAACGATATCTTCATAACTTTGCGTGCATTATATGAGACCTGACCCCATGAACTTGACCCCGCACTCTGCGGATGTGCTTGTCTTGCTTCTGACGAAGTCCGCGGTGGTCAGCCATCGGCCCGATTTCTAGCCTGCTTCCTTTTCCATCATTCTGCTATACCTCATCGTCTATCACTCAAGCCACGGACCTGACACTCGTAGTCCCAAGAGGCATCCTCTCCTGGGTGGTGCTCCGCCTATAGACTGTCCGCACAGTACGCTATGGACTTTGGGACATACACCGCGTTGGCTTGCTCTTGCACCCACCACTGCCACGTCTTCTGGAGTTCTGATCAGCACATTAACTGTCGTAGCTCAGAAATCGACATCACTGGTTTACCCCGACTCCACCAGAGCGGGGTGGACTGTCATCCGAACTGTCACTCTCGGTCTCGATCGCGCGCTTAATGCGCGCGACCTCCCGTGCGAACCACGCTATTCGTTCCGGGAGCCGGTGGCTGTCGATAGGACCCAAGTCCACCACGTCAACCAGCCCACCCTTGTATGACATATCCATTATTTCACCGCGGTAGTGGTCGAAGAACGCCGTCTTGCCCACACCCGGCTTGCCGCCCCCTATTTTCCCATTGTGACACAGGTGGACAACGCCTCTCGCGTCTTTTGTAAACGCTCCTCCCACCCGCAGATCGGTTCCCTTCAAACGCGGATTGACCTCCACTGCGATGTCCAGACTCTCGATATCCTTAGGATTCTGAACGCCAAAGCCGCACCAGAAACGCTTCGATCCCTTATTCAGCTTCAGAAGCGACCACATGTGTACACTGGAGTGCCAAGTAATCGTTTCTATGTCGCTTTTGCCACGGAAGCCGACCCTGTGCTGGAGCTGCTGGCCATTGTCCAGTAGCGCAGCGCGTAGCGCTTCGAAAGCTCCCATGGAATCGTCACCACTGCAGAAAGCTGTGAGCATTACTTGACCACCACGCGAGATACCCCTGAGTGTGGAGGCACATGCTGGTGTCTCGTCCAATCACCCGATACTTGACGATGCCAGCGCATTGCTCCTCGGCTACGCACTCAGATGTCTGCTCAATTTGAGTTTCATTCCATACTCCTGGGACCATGTTTCACACAATACCGGACAACCTCCACGCATGCCTCCATTCTGGACACTGTTGCATCAAAGTCTATATGGCCGTCCTGAACCAAGAGCCAATCCTTACGGCCAATCTCTGCAACAGTCAAAGTAACAGAGGATATTTTGCCAAATCGCTCAGGTTTTCTCGCTGGAATTCCCAACTCTTTGCATCGAGAAATAATGCAATTGTGCCAGTAATCCCTAAGCGCATACCTTGCTTTCGTGTCTGACACTGAACCTGATATAAGTATACGAAAGCACAAAGTACCCTTGGTGTGGTCTATGTGCAGCCATGTTTGATCAATGCCTTCAGAAGAATCCCAATCCCCAAACGAATAACAAAGAAAGTGACCTATCGGCACGTAATCCCAAACTCCTTGTATGGAGGAGGAAGGCATACTCTGCAACTTCATGTAGAAGCCCGTCCAGGCATTCCACGACCAATCTTCCGGGGCCTTGGATTCCCAACTCTGCACGTCATTTTCTATGGAGCGCAGGTGTCGCAGGAATCCATCAAGAATATCGCTCTCTCTTCGGGCATCTACGCGTTTTTCCAGGACATTCAAAAGGCAAGGACGACTGACAACAGAATATCCTTGAGAACGTACTCCGCTGTAGTCGCTTTGATCGCCAGTTTGAACATAGACAGGAATAATCCTGTCTCTCGGAAACCCTCTGCTTAGCAGTTCTTTGTATCTCTGAAGTTGCTCTGAATGCTCCTGAGTTCCTCTCTTGTCCTCGATCAGGATAGCAGTTCTGGTGTCTTCATGCTCGTTGATCGTACATAGTACGTCAATGTGCCCGAGCTGCTTATCAACTTTTATGGAATTGACTTGCTGTGGGAGTAGGTTCTTCTCAGCAGAGAAGATGCGAATTAGGTCCATGCCCGCTTCATGCAGGGCTTGACTGAAGCTCCTGCAAGCAGGGTCGGCCCATTTTAGTAACCAGCAAAGGAACGCATCCTGCGAGAGTTCAGAAGTCGCGTATTCAAAGAGGTTGGGTCTTTCGGGGTCCATCGCTACTCTCTCATATACTAAGACGTATAGTTAAAATAACGCCCCTTTTGGGCCACTCCGGCAAGGCGCTGAACTCAGGGTAAGCTCCCTGGAGGTCGTTTGCAAGTCTCAGTATATAACCCAGAACCCGGGACCGGCATGGAAAATCACTGTTGCAGGGGCAAATGCTCTGGTGAATACATAAACTGCGAAGGTCATGGTGCCAAGCCGCACAATGCACACACTCCCTGAGATCGGACAAAGACATTTCCAGAAAATTGTTCAAAGCGCCGGTTGAGGAAACAGGCCGTCAACCAAGTAGGTATCCAGGCTAAATTGATACACGTCGTTCGGCCCGGCGAAGATAACCCTGTCAGGTCGGGTTTCACAAAGCCAGGACAATCCGCGCATCTTTATGGTTTATAGCACACATCTCCTACGGTTCAACGTAGGTTTTCAGCACGTTCCATGCGTGCCAGCCCTCCAGCAGGGCATCCGGATATCCACCGCTGGTTTCCCGCAGTTCTGCAGGAGGGAGATATTTCTTCGGCAATGGAAAGGCTTCGACAATATCCTCGTAGGCAACGCCGCTCTGCTTCAATCGGTCCGTTTCCGAGATCAACTCGGCCAGGTAGGTTTGAAACTTGAGCATGTGGGTCCTGATCCGGTCTTTCCCGGTCAACACCCCACCGTGACCCGGGATGACCACTTCAATGTCCAGCGTCTCGATGAGCCTGGCCATGGTTTGCAGGTACTCCTGCGCGTGCCCTTCGATCACCCAGGGAATACCCGACGGGCCAAGTATAAGGTTCCCGGTCCAGGCAATTTTCTCTTCCGGCAGGTAAACGATGCTGTCACCGGGCCCGCAGCCCAAGCCGAAGTAGTGGAACTGGACAACGCGCCCGCCCAGGTCCAGTTCCATGAACTCGTCGAATACCTGGTCCGGCAGTCGCTTGGGCGCAGCGGCATAAACGGCGGGATCATCGACCAGGGCCAGCAGAAACTGTTTCTCGAACTCAAAACGCGAATCAATCAGGTCCCTGGTTATCCTGTGCGCAATAATATGAGTTTCCTCCGGAAAGTAGCCGTTGCCGAAGGTGTGATCACCATGGTAGTTCGTATTGAAAAGATAGTCGGGCGTGTCGCGACCAGTGAGCGATTTCACGTTTGCGAGTATTTTCCCTGCCATGTCTCCGTTGATATGGGCATCGATCACCAGAATACTGTCGTCGCCGATTATGACGCCCGAATTATCGACCGGTTTTTTTGTCGAGATCAATCCGTATACGCCAGGCGCGAATTCCTCCGGCAGTAATTCGACCCCCGCGGGCCTGATTTTCACGCCGTGTATCTGAGGTAAATTCGGTGGGATAATAATCATGTCCCTGTCTTTTGGATGCAGCGCTGTTGTGCCCGTATCCAGCCCGGCCCATGCCGTCGAAGTCAGTGCCAGCGCGGTAATACACACGAATTTTAAAAATAACCTCATCAGCCCACCCCTGTGACAATCAGTGAAAACAAAAAAGATACTACACTATTTCCAGGTTCTTAACGCGAGCCTGGTATGGTTTTTTCTTCATACCCGCAAGCTTCGTTGGTTCAGTTTTTACACCTTACGGCGGAATTCTCTCGGTTATATGGGCCACAAAACACCTTATTTTAAGATAAATAAAATACAGAGTTTGATTTATCCTAATATAACTGGTAGAGTCTGTTCTCATGATTTATCGAGACCTAACTCCGGAACTAACCAGAGCAGCATCCCGAGCGCCTGCAATAACACTGACCGGCCCACGTCAGAGCGGCAAGACTACGTTGTGCAGGGAACTATTTCAAAATCATGCTTACCGAACGCTTGAAGCTCCGGATGAACGAGCTTTCGCGATCGAGGATCCCCGAGCATTTCTGGCACAGTTCCCGGACGGCGCGGTCATCGACGAGATACAGCGCGTGCCCGAGTTACTCTCCTATCTGCAAGGTATCATCGACGATAATCCGGCGCCCGGACGCTGGATTCTCACCGGTTCGCAAAACCTGACCCTGCTGGAATCGATCAGCCAGTCACTGGCGGGACGAACCGAGGTACACCAGTTACTGCCATTGACCTGGGACGAGATTTTACGTTTTGCCCGGCATCCCGAACGTCTCGAAGAAGCTTTGTTCAGCGGCGGTTATCCACGTATTTTCCATCAGGATCTCGAGCCGTCGGCCTGGCTGCGGTCCTATGTCACCACCTATCTCGAACGGGATGTACGAACACTCAGTAACGTCGGCGACCTCGTGACATTTCAACGTTTTGTAGAATTGTGCGCCGGCCGCACAGCACAACTGCTCAATTATTCCTCCCTGGCCAACGACTGTGGTATCTCACAACCGAGCGCCAAGGCCTGGTTCAGCATTCTGGAAGCGAGTTTTATCGCTTTCCGACTGCCCGCGTTTAATGCCAGGCTACGCAAACGTCTAGTTAAGATGCCGAAACTGTACTTCTACGACACCGGCCTTGCCTGCTGGCTGCTGGGAATCCGCGAACCGCAACAGCTCCGCTCACACCCGCTGCGCGGCGCCATCTTTGAGACCTGGGTGGTTACGGAAATCCTGAAACACCGCACCAATCGAGGTGAAACCCGGGGTCTCTCATTCTACCGGGACAGCAACGGCGCTGAAGTTGATCTTATTATCGAACAACCGGATGGTCTGACGCTATTCGAAGTCAAGTCCTCCGCGACCCCATCGAAAAGGTTGTTTGACAGCGTCAAACGCGTTCGGCGGCATTTCCCTGATGCGCCTCAGCCTGATATGGCAGTTGTCTACGGCGGAGAGCAATTTCAACAGCGTGAAGACAGCCGGCTGATACCGTGGCGGATGCTACGCACAGCAGCAGCCGGTATCCTTCCGGCCGGGTGAAGAAATGCACATTGCAGATGCCGAGGGTAACGAGTTACCGGTACGAATCATCGAGGTCCAGGGAAGCTCAGCGCTGGTGGAGCATCGTCAATGCCCCCATCATCTGAGGCAGGCGCGTAATCACACGACGGGAAGCTGAAACATTCCCCTTGCAATTTTTTCCATAGCCACTATATTGACGGTATGTATTTAAATCGTCTGCCATTTCCTGTTTCAGCCAGCCTGTCTGCAGTCGCCTCCCTGCGCCTGCTCCTCCTGCCCCGCTAGGGCAGATACTTACACATACATCACAACTTTTCTCACTTTTACAGGCGAATTTTATCCTGATTCAGGAGCAGTACCATGACAGACAAATTGATCATCTTCGATACCACGATGCGTGACGGCGAGCAGAGTCCCGGCGCTTCCATGACCCGGGGCGAGAAAATGCGCATTGCCAGGGCCCTGGAGAAATTGCGGGTGGACGTGATTGAAGCGGGCTTCCCGATCGCCAGCGGCGGGGATTTCGAGGCCGTCAGGTCGGTGGCGGAAATTATCAGCGACAGCACCGTTTGCGGCCTGGCGCGTACCGGTTATGCGGACATCGACGCGGCGGCGGAAGCGCTGAAGCCGGCGCGCTCCGCCCGTATCCATACGTTTATCGCCACCTCGCCCATCCACATGGAACGCAAGTTGCAAATGACGCCGGACGAGGTGGTCGAGTCTGCGGTAAAAGCGGTCAAAAGGGCGAAAAAATATACCGATGACGTAGAATTTTCTCCGGAGGACGCCGGACGATCGGAGCTTGATTTCCTGTGCCGGATCATCGAGGCAGTTATCGCTGCCGGCGCCACGACTGTCAACATCCCCGATACGGTGGGCTACAGCATCCCCACCCAGTTCGGGGAAACCATCGGCAGTATCATCGAGCGGGTACCCAATTCCGACAAGGCGGTGTTTTCGGTACATTGCCACAACGACCTGGGTCTTGCCGTGGCCAATTCCCTGGCCGCGGTCATGCACGGCGCCCGCCAGGTGGAATGTACCATCAACGGGCTTGGAGAGCGCGCCGGGAATGCCTCCCTGGAAGAGATAGTCATGGCGGTGAAGACGCGCAAGGATTATTTTCCGTGCAGCACCGGGCTGGATACCACCGAGATAGTGAACTGCTCGAAGCTGGTGTCGAATGTGACGGGTTTCCCGGTACAGCCGAACAAGGCCGTGGTCGGCGCCAACGCCTTTGCCCACGAGGCCGGCATACACCAGGACGGCGTGATCAAGAGCCGGGAAACCTACGAGATCATGCGCGCCCAGGACGTCGGCTGGTCCACCAACCGCCTGGTGCTGGGCAAGCATTCGGGCCGTAATGCCTTCCGTAAGCGGTTAAAGGAAATCGGTTTCGAGTTCTCAAGCGAGGAAGAACTGAACAGTGCGTTCGTCAAGTTCAAAGAACTGGCGGACAAGAAGCACGAGATTTACGATGAGGATCTACAGGCAATCGTCACGGATAACATGCAGGACGAGGAAGAAATGATCAAGCTGCTGTCGCTGAAGGTGGTAACGGAAACAGGCGAGACACCCATGGCCGAACTGACCCTGTCCATAGACGGGGAGGAAACCCCGGGCAGGTCCGCAGGAGACGGGCCCGTCGACGCGGTATTCAAGGCCATAGAGACAGTGGTATCCAGCGGTTGCGAGTTGCAGTTGTTCTCCGTCAACAATATTACCGACGGCACCGATTCGCAGGGAGAAGTGACGGTGCGCGTGAACAAGGACGGCCATGTCATAAACGGCCGGGGGTCGGATACGGATATCGTCGCGGCTTCGGCAAAGGCGTATATCAATGCGATAAACCGGGCCTATTCCATCAGCAGCAAAATTCATCCCCAGGTATGAGGCTGTCACCCCGGCAACACCATTACCTGCAGGCCCTGGGTATAGACGTATACAAGATCCGCAACACGGAACACACCGGACCGGGCCGGCAGGGGACAGATTTGAAATCTGTCCCCGCCAGTACACCGGCTGCCGGTGTGATTGAGCAGGACAATGCCGTCAGCGCAGGCGGGATAGCCCCGCAAACGGAAAACGGTGACGTGGCCGGCTGGGAAGAGTTACAGCGCAAAGTGGCCGAATGCCGGCTGTGCGGGTTGTATGAGGGCAGGACACAGACGGTTTTCGGTGTGGGCGATGTGAATGCTGACTGGATGCTGATCGGCGAGGCGCCCGGGGCAGAGGAGGACCGGCGCGGAGAGCCCTTTGTCGGCCGGGCCGGCAAGCTGCTGGATGCCATGCTGCAGGCGGTCGGATTCGCCCGGGAGCAGGTGTTCATCGCCAACATCCTGAAATGCCGTCCACCCAAGAACCGGGACCCCAGGCCCGAGGAGGTCGTGGCCTGTTCGAACTACCTGGAACAACAGATAAACACGGTTAAACCGAAGATTATCCTGGCCCTTGGCCGGGTTGCCGCGCAGAATCTGCTCAAGACCGAAACCCCAATCGGGAAAATGCGCGGCAAGCGCTACCACTACGGTGATCCCCCCGTTCCGGTCGTGGTAACATATCATCCTGCATACCTGTTACGTTCGCCGCGGGAGAAAAAGAAATCCTGGCAGGATTTGCGGATGGCGATGACGATATATAAAGAACAAACATGAATGCCGTGCTGAAAGAATCCCGGTCGAGCCTGCGCCCGATGCTGGAAAGCGATATAGCCGACATATTGCAGATTGAATGTGCGGCGTATGCGTTCCCATGGAGCAGGAACATATTCAGGGGTTGTTTGCGGGAAGATTATTGCTGCCGGGTGATGGATGTGGATGGAGAGATAGCCGGTTATGCGATCTTGTCCATGGGCAAGGACGAGGCGCACCTGCTGAATCTATGCGTGGATCCCGACCGTCACGGGATGGGTCTGGGCGATCAATTGCTGAGTTTTGTGCTCGATTTCGCGCGCAAACACAAAGCCGTGAGTACGTTTCTGGAGGTGCGGCCGTCCAATGAGGCCGCGCGCAGGTTCTACGAGAGGCGTGGTTTCGTGGAAGTAGGAATGCGGACAAATTATTATCCCGCCCGGTTCGGGCGGGAGGATGCCATCATAATGGCCCGGGAAACGGTGTGAGACCGTGTCTGCCATAACATCAGACAGGGCCGGCGATCACCCCACTATCGACTCCAGTGTCGGCAATACCCCCCTGGTGAGACTTCAGCGCCTGCCCGGCGATACCGGCAATACCGTCCTGGCAAAAATGGAAGGGAACAACCCCGCAGGCTCGGTCAAGGACCGGCCCGCGTTGAGTATGATCCAGCGGGCAGAAGCGCGCGGCGATATCAAGCCCGGCGACGTGTTAATCGAGGCAACCAGCGGCAACACGGGAATCGCATTAGCCATGGTTGCTGCCATCCGCGGCTACAGGATGGTCCTGATCATGCCTGACAACCTGAGCGGTGAACGCCGCCGCACCATGCGCGCGTTCGGTGCGGAACTCATACTGGTAACCAGGGAAGAAGGCATGGAGGGCGCCCGCGACCTGGCTGAGAAAATGGAAAGTGAAGGGAAGGGGAGGATACTGGACCAGTTCGCCAACCCGGATAACCCCCTGGCGCACTACGAAGGCACCGGCCCGGAGATCTGGCGCGACACGCAAGGCGGCGTGACCCATTTTGTCAGCGCCATGGGTACCACCGGAACGATTATGGGTGTGTCGAGATACTTAAAGGAAAAAAATGACCAGGTGCAAATCGTCGGTGTACAACCTGCCGGCGATGAGAATATTCCCGGGATCCGGCGCTGGCCGAAAGAGTACCTGCCCAGGATCTTTCAGCGGGAACGGGTCGACCGGATAATCGACGTGACGCCGGAAGAGGCGGAGGATATGACCCGGCAACTGGCGGATGAGGAGGGGATTTTCGCGGGCATTTCCTCGGGCGGCGCCGTTTCCGCCGCGTTACGATTATCGGCCGAAATAGAAAACGCCGTCATCGTAGTGATCATCTGCGATCGCGGAGACCGTTACCTGTCCTCTGACGTCTTCCGCGATTGATATTTGGGGTCAGAGCAAATACTCTGACCCCAAACTCTCATGATCAGGTCTCTGCACACCCCGACGGCATGTAACTCAGCTTGCTGGGGACAGAATTAATTCTGTCCCCGAATTTACACAGCAAATATCCATCAACACCATGAATATTCTCGTATTTGACATCGAAACCATCCCGGACCTTGCAAGCGGCCGGCGTTTATACAACCTGGATGGCCTGCCCGACAGGGACACCGCGGAAGTCATGTTCAAAAACCGCCGCCAGGAGACGGACAGCAATTCTGATTTTCTGCGCCTGCACCTGCACCGGGTCGTGGCAATTTCGGTGGTACTGGCGACCCGGGACAGCGTCAGTGTGTGGTCTCTGGGCGCGCCCGAATCCGGCGAGGCGGAACTGGTCCAGCGGTTTTTTGACGGCATAGAAAAATATACGCCGACCCTGGTTTCCTGGAACGGACGCGGCTTCGATCTCCCGGTGCTGCATTACCGGGCACTGCTGCACGGTATCCAGGCGCCGAGGTACTGGGATACCGGCGACGATGACTCGAATTTTCGCTGGAACAATTACATCAACCGTTTTCACCAGCGCCATACGGACCTGATGGATGTACTGGCGGGTTATGAATTCCGCGGCGCCGCGCCGCTGGATGAAATCGCCTCGATGCTGGGTTTCCCCGGCAAAATGGGGATGGGTGGAGGCAAGGTGTGGGATTGCTACCTTGCGGGGGAAATCGAGGCGATACGCAATTATTGTGAGACCGATGTCCTGAATACCTACCTGGTCTACCTGCGCTACCTGCTTATCAGCGGGCGCCGCACCGGGCCGGCGTACCAGGCGGATTGTGATCGCCTGAAACAACTGCTCAAGGATGAAAACAAGCCGCACCTGGCGGAGTTTCTTGACGCCTGGGAGAGTGGGGAATTAGGAATTAAGAATTAGGAATTAGGAATTGGGAATGGGGGGCGGGGAATTTTTCAATACCGGCGCTTCTTTTCCCAGTTGTAACTGGTTCTGACGATGAACTCCAGGTCATCGTAACGGGGTTGCCAGCCCAGCGTTTCCCTGGCCGAACTGCCGTCCGCGACCAGTTGCGGAGGGTCGCCCGGCCTGCGCCCTGTTGCCGTTACAGGTATGGGGCCGCCATGCACGCGTTCGACTGCCTGTACGACCTCGCGCACACTGTAACCGTGTCCATAGCCGCAGTTGAGCGTAATGGAAGCGCCGCCTGCTTCAAGGTACTTCAGGGTCAGGACATGCGCGGCAGCCAGGTCGCTTACATGGATATAATCCCTGACTCCGGTACCGTCCGGCGTCGGGTAATCGGTGCCGTAAATGTTCAAATGACTGCGTTTTTCCAGCGCGACTTCGCAGGCGACCTTGATCAACAGGGTGCAACCAGGCGTCGACTGCCCGACGCGCCCATCCGGGTCGGCGCCCGCCACGTTGAAATAACGTAATGCTGCATAGCTCAGCGGCGCCACCTCGGATAAATCCCTGAGCATGATCTCGGTCATGAGTTTGGACATGCCGTAAGGGTTTACCGGTTCAGTCGGGGTTTCAAGGGTAACCCGCCCTGAATCCGGGGTGCCGTAAACCGCAGCCGTGGAAGAGAAGACAAAGTGCCTGATACCGGAATCCGCGCAGGCTTCCATCAGGTTGCGCGACTTGACGGTATTGTTCTCGTAATACCTCAGTGGTTCCGCAACGGACTCCGGTACGATGGTAGAACCCGCAAAATGCAATACCGAGCCTATACGGTGCTTGTTCAGCAATGCGCTGACGAGTCCCTTGTCGCCTGCATCACCCTGTACCAGTTCACAATTGCCGACTGCCTGCGCGAAGCCCCTGGACAGGTCGTCCAGGATGACAACCCCGTAGCCTTCCCTGACCAGGTCCAGGGCAACATGGCTGCCGATGTAACCGGCGCCACCCGTCAACAACACTGTTTGCTCACCCATGCGATGTTGTTCCGTCATTCAAACAGGTTTACCTCGCAACCTTCAGAGACGAGTTCGAACAACTCGATCACGTCGCGGTTGCGCATGCGGATACACCCGGCTGAGCCGGGTACTCCCATCTGCACGTCATCGGGCGCCCCATGTATGTAAATGTAGCGGCGGTAGGTGTCTACCGTACCACCCTGGTTGATACCGGGTTCTTCCCCCTGCAACCAGATGATGCGGGTCAGTATCCAGTCGCGTTCAGGGAATTGCAGGCGCAGGTCCGCATCGTAAATTTCGCCTGTGGGCCGTCTGCCGACGAACACCGTGTTGGGCGCGTGCCCTGCGCCGATCATCTCCGCTATGCTGTGCCTGCCCCGGGGAGTGCAACCGCTGTCAAGCATTTCACCAATGCCGTTCTTTCCGGTCGAAACGGGGTATGCGCGCATAACACCACCAGTCCCCTGCTTACCCTGTGCAGAAGCGGGGCCAAGCAGTTGCAGGACCTGCCTGGTCAAATCGACGTTGATCTTGTAGTCATCGGGTCCCATCGACTTTGTACCTTACTCAAACAAGGCAATGGATTCAACATGGGAAGTGTGGGGGAACATATCCATTACCCCGGCGGCCTTCAGGCTTAACTTTCCCTGTTGTACCAGGATTCCCGCATCCCGGGCCAGGGTTGCAGGATTGCAGGATACATACACCAGCTTTGCCACGCGTTGCAGGTCCAGTTGCTCGATAATCTCGCGGGCGCCGCTGCGCGGGGGGTCAAGCAAGACCTTGTTGTAATCCCATGCTGCTGACTGGTCACCCGCGTCCGTTCCCGACAAGTCGCATACGCTGAAACTGACGTTGGTCAGACCGTTCAACAGCGCATTATCCGCTGCGCGGCGGACCAGTTCTGCCGACCCTTCAACTCCGGTTGCGTGGTTTGCATACCTGGCGATGGGAAGGGTAAAGTTGCCCAGGCCGCAGAACAGGTCCAGGACCGAGTCCGCGCCGGACAAGTCCAGTAATGAGATAACCCGGTCAACCAGCAAGGGGTTAAGTTCAAAATTCACCTGGGTAAAATCAATGGGGAAAAATTCTATAGTGACGTTGTGCTTGTCCAGCCGGTAATGCAGGCCCTGTTCAACCTGGCCGGATAAGCTGTGAATACTGTCCAGTCCGGCAGGCTGCAGGTAGAACCTGACCGGATGCATTTGTTCGTACCCTGCCAGGGCGCTTTTATCATTATCAGTCAATGGCGCCAGGTGCCGGATGACAATAGCGGCGACTGCATCACTTACCGCCACCTCCAACTGGGGAATCTGCCGGTAAACCGACAGACCCCGGATCAGTTCCTTCAGTTGCGCGATGGTTTTTCCGAGGAACGGATGCAGCACCTCGCAGGAATCGATATCGGCAATGAAACGGCTGTTCTTTTCCCTGAAACCCACCAGCACTTTTTCCTTCCCGTCGACGTATTTCACGCCCATCCTGGCTTTACGCCGGTAGCCCCAGTGAGATGCCGACAGGGGTGGGATAACCCGTTCGGGCGCCGCCCCGGCGATGTGTTGCAACTGTTCCAGCAAAACCGATTGTTTATGTAAAATCTGCTGAGCGCTATCCAGGTGCATCAGGCTGCAACCGCCGCACATATCATAATGCCGGCAGCGGGGTTCGGCCCGTAACGCCGATGGCTCGATCACTTCTACCGTGCGACCTTCATCGAATTGCCCGCGCCTGCGTGTATACACGAACCGGATTCGCTCACCCGGCAGGGCACCCTGTATGAATACTGTCTTGCCGTTGATACGGGCTATGCCTCTGCCTTCATGGGAAAGGGAATCTATCGTTGCCGACAGCGGTTCGGCAGGGAGTTTTTTACGCCCGCGGGACATTGACTGATTATATCAGCCACACCGCCGAAAATGGGCAGTAGCAACACTCCGAAGCAAATATTGTCTGTATAATTGCTTGCTGAATGCTGTTTTTGCTGGCATAATGCAATAATGCCGGTACAGATCACCATAAGAGGAGTCTCCGAGGAAGTGCGCGATGAACTCGCCGCGCGTGCAGCGTTACAACGCCAATCCATGCAGGAGTTTCTCCGTTGCGAGTTAGACCGGATTGCGTCCCGGCCTTCCCTGGACGCGTGGCTGCTGGGAGTTCGCTCGCGCAAGGACGTGGTGGGAACTCGTGTCCAACCTTCCCGTATCTTACGCGCCCGTGATGCGTCCCGGAAGTGACAATTGTCGTTGATGCATCCTTATTAGTCGCCATTCTGGTCGACTCGGGAAGCGCAGGGAAGTGGGGGGAGTCGACGATCGCCGGTAACTCTTTAGCCGGACCGGAACTGGCGCTGGTTGAGACGAGCAACATACTGCGCCGCCTGGAACGGGCCGGTGAAATCACAACCCGTGAGGCTGACAGCTCCTTCAGGGACTTGCTGCAGCTCGACCTGGAACTGTTTCCCTTTGCGCCTTTCGCAGAGCGCGTATGGGCATTGCGGAGTAATTTGACTACTTATGACGCCTGGTATGTGGCGCTTGCCGAGGCGCTTCATTGTCCACTCGCGTCACTTGATAGAAAGCTCAGCCGCGCCACTGGCCCCCTGTGCGAGATTATCGTTCCACCCCGTTCCTGACAGGAATTTTGACGGACTAATTAATATAGTCTATATTAGACTATATTAATTAGTCGAAGGAGTATCGATCATGAACCATTCCAAACCCTATCCAGTCTGGACAGTTGCCCAGGCCAAGGCGCGCCTTTCGGAAATCCTGCGTCTTGCCGAAAAGGAAGGACCGCAACGTATCGGCGCGAGGAAGGCTTTCATCGTAGTACCGGAGCGTACATGGCGGGCACAGATTTCACATCATAAGTCCCTGGGCCAGTGGCTTGTCGACAATATGCCGCGCGGGGCTGAGCTTGAGGCCCCGAATCGTCACGAACCCGTCCGCGCTATCTCTTTCGCGGCTCAGGATGACGAATGAGCGGCTACCTCATTGATACCAACGTGGTATCAGAGCTGACGAAAGCAGCGCCGGACCCGGGGGTTATCGCGTTTCTATCAGAACAGGACGATCTGTGGCTGGCGTCGGTCGTACTGCACGAATTGGAGTTCGGATTGCGGTCTCTTCCCCAGGGACGTCGTCGAGACGATTTGCAGCAGGTTCTGTCAGATTTCATCGCCGAGTTTGAAGATCGTATCCTGCCCCTGGAGCGTAGCGAGGCGGTGTGGGCCGCCCGGCTGAGAGCAGAAGCCCACCTGGCAGGCCGGGTGCTGCACCTGGGTGATGCGCTGATTGCCGGAACGGCCAGGGCTCACGAACTCTCGGTCGCGACCCGGAACATAAGAGATTTCGACGGGCTGGATGTCAATGTCATCAATCCCTGGCAAACGCCATGAGCGCCATCTCCGACGTACTGCAAATCAGAGCAGGATGAATAATAATGACAAGCGCGGGACAACCCTGAGCGAGCGCACGCTCAGCGGCCTTGGATGGTCTTACCTGTCCACTTTCGTCAAGGCATTCCTGTCTTTACTGGTACTGGTGATCCTCGCCCGGCTGCTCACGCCGGTTGATTTCGGCCTGCTCGGCATTGCCTGGATTTTCATCACGCTGGGAAACAGGTTCGGCCAGGCGTTTGTCGGGCCGGCAGTCATCCAGCGGGCTGAGTTGACCGACACTCACATTCAAGTCGGTTTTACCCTGTCAGTGCTCATCGGCATTGCCATCGCGGCGATGATCTGGTTGCTGGCCCCGTTCATCGGCGATTTCTTTCGTGAATCCACCGCAACACAGGTTCTCCAGGTGTTGTCAGTGATTTTCATCATCAACGGAATCGGGAGTGTCCCTACCCATCTGCTGCGCCGCGACCTGCGTTTCAGGGAATTGATGGTGGCAGACATTCTGGCCTATTGTATCGGCTACGGATTTACGGCAATCGCCCTTGCTTTCCAGGGTTACGGTGTATGGTCTCTTGTCTGGGGAGAGATCATGCACAAAGTGGTCCATACGATTATGGTAATCCGTTATACACGCATGCCTCTTCATCCCCGCTGGGCGCTCCCGGAGGCAACGGACCTCCTGTCCCGCGGGGCCGGATTTTCGCTGGCCCGATCATTTGAATTCATCGCCCGGCAGGGCGGCTACTTTGTCATCGGGCGCTGGCTGGGCGCCGCATCGCTTGGTTATTTCACGCGCGCCGACAAGCTGATTATGTTGCCAAGAAACTACGTCAGCCAGAGTTTGTTCCACGTGCTGTTCCCGGCCATGGCGCAGCGGCAACAGGGAACAGAGCGTCTGGCAACCATTTACCTGCACGGTTCTGAGGTATTATCCCTGGTGGCCTTGCCGGTAAGCGCCATGCTGTTTGTGTGCGCTCCCGAGATCGTCTCGGTGATCCTGGGAGGACAGTGGGACCCGGTAGTTGTCCTTCTGCAGATCCTGGCGTTTGCCGTCCTGTTCCAGATGTGCGATATCCTGAATTTCGCGGTTATCGGCGCGGTAGGCGCGGTGTATCGCCAGGCCTGGCGGCAAGGGATACACGCATTTCTTGTTGTCGGCGGCGCCTGGTATGCGAGCCGATGGGGTCTGGAGGCCGTGGTGATTGTCATAGTCGGCGCCCAGGTTCTTGCTTACCTGTTGTTGACGCAGTTGACGGTTTCACTCCTGGGTATGCGCTGGCGCCACCTGCTGCGCTGTTCTCTGCCGGCATTATGGGTCGGCGCCTGGGCCGCCGCGGCGCTGTGGCTGACGGCCGGACAGGTCAGGGCTATGGAGTTGCCGGCAGGGCCGGCGCTGGTTCTTGAGCTGCTTGCCTGGTTCACGGCGCTGATCGCGGCGTTGTATTACGCGCCGTCTTATGCCCGCCCTGTGTCCGTCAAGTGGGCGCTGACCAATATTCCCTTCGAGGTACTGGGCATGCCGGGGAGTTATATGAGAAAGGGATGCAAATGGCTGGCGCGGGAACGTGAGGATTGTTGACATCAATACCGGAACAGTCATACTTTGCATATCATTCTCTGTTGTGCGGAAGGACCTTGTAGTTGATTGATCCGGTAAAGAAAGCGTGAACGAAAGCATCGGCGTACGTGACGGATATAAACGCGCCTTCGACCTGACCGTCATAATTATCACTTATATTTTGCTGCTTCCCCTGTGGCTGATAGTCTGGATTTTTGTGCCCCTGGCCATCTGGCTGGAGGACCGCGGGCCGGTTTTCTATGCGCAGGAACGGGTCGGCCGGCTAGGGAAGCATTTCAAGGTCCTCAAGTTCCGCACCATGATCCAGGATGCGGAGAGCCTGACAGGACAGGTCCTTGCCGCAGAAGACGATCCCCGTCTGACCCGGGTTGGGAAAATATTGCGCAAGTTCCACCTTGATGAGATACCGCAGGTCATCAATATCGTAAAGGGCGAGATGAGCCTGGTGGGGCCGCGGCCCGAACGCCCGGCCCTGGCCGAACAGTTCAGCCGCGAGGCGCCCGGTTTCTCCGAGCGCCTCAGGGTCAGGCCGGGAATCGCGGGACTGGCCCAGGTGCGCGGCAGTTACTGGACGGATCCGGGTTACAAACTGAAATACGACAACCTCTACATTGAAACCATGAGTCCCTGGCTGGACTGCAAGCTGCTTGTTCTTGCCGTCTGGGTTGCCATCAAGCGTGTCTTTTATGGTCCGGACGCTTCCGTGGCGGATAACGGGGCTGAGACAGACCAGACTCAATGAAGGGGTGAGGCGTAGAGGAAGGCACTTGGCGATTGAGCAGAACCAGGATCAGCAGGTCACCGTTTCCATTATCATCCTGACCTGGAATTCCGAGCGACAGATCGGCGCCTGTTTAGCGTCTCTTGACCGGGGGCTGAGCGAGTTTCCCTCAGAAGTTATTCTTATTGATAACGGTTCACAGGATCAGACCCGCGCCGTAATCAGGGAAGTACTGCCTGACGCGCAGTTGCTGTGCAATCCTGAAAATCGAGGCGTTGCCCCGGCCCGCAACCAGGGCATCCGACTTGCCCGGGGCAAATATGTGCTTATCCTGGATGACGACACGGTTGTGCAACCGGGAGCCCTGGGCGTTCTCATTCGTTATATGGAGGCGCAGCCGGAGGTAGGGTTATGCGGCCCCAGACTGACTGACGCTGACGGGAAGCTGCAGTTATCGTGCCGGCGCTTTCCCACCCTCATCGACAAACTGGCCCGGCGTCTGCCTGCAATCCTGGGTCAAGAGATAACCCGAAACGCGGAAATGGCGGACTGGGACCACCGGACGGTCCGCGAGGTGGATTACGTGATCGGCGCTTGCCAGGTCATTCGCCGCCGCGCTTTACAGGAAGTGGGCCTGCTTGACGAACGTATTTTTTACGGCCCGGAGGACGTCGATATATGCCTGCGCCTGCAGCAGGCCGGTTGGCGGGTGGTGTATAACCCTGACGCTGTCGTCGTGCATGAGGAACGCAGGATGAGCCGTTCACTCGGGTCCGGCCTGATATGGAAACATATTTGCGGACTCGGCTATTATTTCTGGAAACACGGTTATTTGTTGTCCCGCCAAAGGTTGTATAACCAATTACCAGGGAATGTCGAACATGGATAGAGTATCCGTTGTCATCCCCAGCTATAACGCTGCATCCTACATAGCGAATGCTTTGGAGTCTGTATTGAACCAGACTTATGACAACCTGGAAGTGATTGTCGCAGACGATTCCTCGACGGATGGTACTTGTTCAGTTATAAAAAAAATCAAAGACCCGCGCGTAAAGTTGATAGAACGTACGGAGAATGGTGGGGCCGCTGCTGCACGGAATACAGCTATGCGCGCCGCAAGAGGACGATATATCGCTTTTCTTGATGCGGACGATTATTGGACCTTAGACAAACTGTCGGTGCAAATTAAGGAAATGCAGGAGAAAGCGGTGAGTTTCTCGTGTACGGACTACATTGTCAGAGCGAAAAACAGGGAGATGTTGCTGGCAATGCCGGAAGAAATAGATTACAGGTCGCTCCTGAAAGGAAATGTAATTAATACTTCAACCGTCGTTTATGACACCGATAAGCTCGGGAAACATTACATGCCTGCATTGCCTATGGCAGAAGATTTTGCAACCTGGTTGAATATGCTCCGCCAGTGCACGACAACTTTAATCATTCGACAGCCCTTGGCGTATCGCATGAGGCGAAAGGACTCGCTTTCTTCCCGGTTAATACCCATGAAATATTTCACCTACAAGGTATACAGGGAGACACAGGGCTTATCGGTAATAACTTCACTTTACTATCTGCTCAGGGCTTTGCCGCCGGGGCTGTGGAAGCGCTTGCGCCGAGCTTATATCTAGCGAAGCTTCGCCTCATACCGACAAGACATGAAAGGGCTCCGGCTGTCCTCCGAAGTCGGGTAGACTACGGTTATAACCGCGCAGGCGGTGGGGAGGGCTTGCGCCCTCATGGCAACCGGAGCGAAGACTATGATAACGCAAACCGTCGGTAATCTGCTACAAGA
>JAPOQU010000031.1 GCA_026710545.1 Gammaproteobacteria bacterium
AAGCTGACCTATCCGCGCTGGATGTCCCTGTTTCCGGCAATCTACCAGCTCAGTCGGTTTCGGGATGTCTATGTTCGTCTGCTTACTTCCGTCGGACGACGTCCTGAAAGCATGTACCAAGCCACCCGCTTGCTTGCGCCACGTGTCGACGAAGCGCTCACAGGAGTGGGTACACACTTCGATGCTCCGCCCGCACCGCTCGGCATGGGCCTCCACTGGATTCTTCGGGAGCTTGTGCGCCTGGAAGTCGTCGAGGGCGAGCATCTGTTCCCGGACTGCTGGGTACCATCGGAGCAGGTGCTTAGTTTGCTCGAAGAACTCGGCCTCGATCGGCCGGAGGCCGGCATGTCCAACTCGCACAAGGCGCGCGCCATCTTCGACTTTCTGACGTTGGAGTTGGGAACGGAAACCCCGAATCTTCACTTGGCATTCGACATACCGCTACGGCGCGTGGTCTCCGACACCGATCTGCGCCATCGGTCCGGCTTGGAGCAATGACGGCACCCTTGAACACGAACGCGGCGGTGCGGCATCCGCGCTTCGGTTCCGGCCAGGTCGTGCTCGATCAGGGCGACAGCGTCGTCGTCCGCTTCGGGCACGGAATAGAGGCGTGCCTGGCCGCCGAGCTTGAGCTCGTCGAGGGTCTGGTGGAGCGCGTAGCCGCCGGACAGCTTGATCCCGCGCTGCATGTCGTTACGCGCGTCCTCGGCGAATGCATTCGCTCAGTCAACGACGCTTGGGGTGTCTTTTCGCGATCCCGCATCGCCTTGCTGCCCCACCAACTCTGGGTTTGCAGGCGGGTGCTCGAGTCGTGGCCCACCCGATGGCTGGTGGCGGACGATGTGGGGCTTGGCAAAACCATCGAAGCAGGCCTCATCCTTACGCCGCTGCTTTCGTCGGCGCGCGTGCGCCGACTGCTAATTCTGGCCCCCGCCAGCCTGGTCGAACAGTGGCAGGTACGGCTGCGGGAGATGTTCGACATCCGTATATCGATCTACGTTCCTGACGCCGATACGGGTAAGTCTGATTTCTGGAATACACATGATCGGGTCATCGCCTCAGCACATACGCTACGACTGGATAAAAGCGGTCGTTGGGACCGTTTGTTCGACGCCGACCTCTGGGACCTCGTGCTTATCGACGAAGCCCATCATATGAACGTGGACGAACAGGGTCGCCGAACTCTCTCCTATCAGCTTATGGAGGGTTTACAGGAACGGGGTAAGGTACAATCCCTGGTGCTCTTCACTGGCACGCCACATCGCGGCAAGGACCGGGGATTCCTATCATTGCTCAAACTGCTTCGTCCCGAAGACTTCGATCCCGAGCAGCGTCTCGAAGAGCAAGTCGATAAGCTCCGCACCGCCATGATTCGCAACAACAAGCAGTCCGTCACAGACATGTCTGGCGAGCTCCTGTTCACGCCGGTGAGACCAAGGCGGGAAACCTATTCCTACTCGCCGCAAGAAGCGCGATTCTACGAGCAACTCACACAGTTCATCGTGACCGGGAAAGCCTATGCGGCCGGTCTCGGATCCCAGGATCGGCGCGTTGTTATCCTGGTTCTCATCACGATGCAGAAGCTGGCCTCGAGTTCCGTGGCGGCAGTGCGTAGAGCGATTGGTCGACGGCTCGCCCGACTCCGAGATGCGCGGGCCAAGTTGGACGAAGCGAACGAGGATTTGGCACGGCTGCAAGAATTACGGGTTGAGGATGACCCGGCAAATCAGGACGAAATCAGTCGGATCGAAGAAAGGGTGGCAGAGAGTCTGCAGGGAGTCGACCTGAACCCGAACGAGATTCCGGCGCTTGAGGAATTGCTCCAAGCGGCAAACGAGGTCTCGAACGAGACGAAGATCGCTCGGATCCTGGATGTGGTTGACGAGTCTTTCGCCAGCAGGTCGGTGCTCTTCTTTACGGAATACAAGGCGACCCAAGCGCTCCTCATGAGCGCGTTGCATAGGCGCTACGGCGACGGATGCGTGACCTTCATCAACGGTGATGGTTTCATTGAGGATGTACAGGATGCATCCGGCAACGTCTCCAACCGGAGAGAAGACCGACGACGTGCGGCGGCGCGGTTCAACAGAGGGGAAGTCCGATTCCTCGTTTCCACGGAAGCGGCTGGCGAGGGTATCGACCTTCAAGAGCATTGCAGCTCATTGATCCATGTGGACTTGCCATGGAACCCGATGCGTCTGCATCAGCGCGTCGGGCGCTTGAGTCGCTACGGCCAAAGCAAGCCGGTAGAAGTGGTCACGGTGCGAAATCCAGATACGGTGGAGAGTCGAATCTGGGACCTGCTGGATGAGAAGCTGGAGCGTATCAGCTTGGCCTTCCAAAGTGCCATGGACGATCCAGAGGACATCCGCCAACTCGTGATCGGAACGGCATCGCCCAGCATGTTAACCAAGGTATTCGCCGACGCCGATTCCTCCGCCAGCGGGCAAACGCTCAGGGATTGGTTCGATACGGAGACCGCGACCTTCGGCGGCGAAGACGCGGTAGAAACCGTACGCAATCTAGTTGGCCATGTGGCGCGCTTTGACTTCGGAGCAGTTGCGGGTCAGATCCCGCGAGTGGATCTGCCAGACTTGGTGCCGTTTTTCAAATCGATGCTCACCGTGCGGGGTCGACGTCCCGAGCAAGTTGGTGATCTTCGCCTGCGCTTCGGTCCACCGGAAGAGTGGAAGGACGATTTTTCCATCGCAGCGGTCGAGCGGTATGATCTCCTCTTTGCGCGCGAGCCGCGACCAAAGGCCGGGGAGGACGTAGCTGGCGTAGGGCTCCGGGTCGTCGACCGAGCGGTTCGGGATGCAGTGGAATTGAAAGGGGCTTTCGGTGCCATTCGGAGCCTGGACGTGCCAGTCTTCGTATTCAGCGTGCGGGACCGCATCACGGGATCCGATGGCCCAGTTCGCGCTGTCGTCGTGGCCGCCCTGCCAAGTAGTGACGGCGCATGGACTTTGCTGCGCGACTGGGAACTGATGCAGCACCTGAACCCGCTGGCCGACAAACCCCGCAGCCCGATATATGCGGATACGCGTACGGCGTACGACGTTATAGATCTCATGGCAGATGCACACCAATATGTCGTGTCGCAGATCGATGCACTGGAATTGCCGTTCGCGTTGCCGGTTGTGGAGAATATGGCCTGTCTGGTTCCCGGGAAAACGTGGATGCAGGGTACCTGATAAATGGTATGAGCGGACCTGACTGACCTTATCAATGCCCTTTGGGAGCATCACAGTTATGGCCTTGCTTTTATCCAAGTTGAGCAATCCAGGCTATTCAGCTAAAACAAACATTACTGTAGATAAGCTGATACAACGCAATTTTGTCTGTTGGTGGGAGGCAACTCAAAGGGAATTAGATTGTATAAGTTCGGTCAGGTACTCCGCCTGCCGCAACGCCAGCGCAATAATGGTCAGCGTCGGGTTGGCGCAGCCTGAGGTAGGGAACAGGCTGCCGTCGCTGATGAACAGGTTATCGAGGTCATGGGTTTGTCCCCATTGGTTACAGACACTGGTGGCCGGGTCGTTGCCCATGCGTGCAGTGCCCATGTTGTGGGTAGCGGGGAACACGTCCACCATCTCCACCACCTGTTCGGCTCCCAGCGCCTCGTATATCCTGCGTCCCCGATCCAATCCGTAGCGCAGCATCTTCTTCGAGTTGTTGTGATGTTCGTAGTGGATGACCGGCACAGGCAGGCCGTAGCGGTCCTTGCGCGTCGGGTGCAGGCTTATCGAATTACCGGCCATCGGCGGGTCCTCTCCCACGATTAGCATGGCTGCCATCCGCTCGTACTGCTCAAGCAGTTTCGCGTATTCCTTTCCCCAGCCTCCGGGCCGTAGAAACCGGGCCATGGATTCCGGCGTAAAATTTACCGTCTCAAACAAAAAACCGCCGGAAAACCCGCGCGCCTCGTCATGGTGGCGCTCGTCATAAATTATTCCCGCCTGGTGCGCGCCGCGATACAGGTTGACCTGCCCGGGCATGACCCCGACCACCCCCGCCATGACGTGCCGCATGTAGTTCCGGCCTACCTGGCCGCTGCGGTTCGCCAGGCCGTCGGGGAATTGTCCGGATCGGGAGTTCAGCAGCAACCGGGTCGTCTCGACGGTATTTCCCGCCACGCAGACCGCCCGGGTGGCCTGGGTATGCAGCTTGCCGTCACTGTCCAGGTAGTCGACGCCGGTTACCCTGCCGTTGTTGTCATGGTTCAGCTTTACCGCCATTGCTTCAGTCCTTAATTCGAAATGGCCGCTTTGTTCCGCCGAGGGAATGTCTGTATGCAGGGTCGACCATTTCGCCCCCACCGCGCAGCCACTGGTGCAAAACCCCAGTTGCAGGCAACTGCCCCTGCCGTCCCGCGGCGCCGGGTTAATGGCCAGGTTGCCGGTATTGATTTCCTTGTAACCGCAGCGTTTTGCCCCGGCTTCGAAGACGAGAAAATTATTGCTGGCCGGCAGCCGTTCGATACCGTGTGTCCCGGTCACGCCCAGCCGGTCTTCGGCGACCGAGTACCAGGGTTCAAGATCGGCAAGCTTCAGCGGCCAGTCGGCCAGTGTCGTACCTGCCATATCACCATAGTAGCTGCGCGCGTGAAATTCATGTTCGGACAAGCGTACGCTGGTCGCGGTCCAGTGTACGGTCGTACCGCCCACGGTCTTGCAATTCCAGACGGGGAAGGGGGGCGGGGCAATACCGCTGCCCTGTCTTTCATCCAGCCAGGTGAGCTTGCCGAACATCTCGGCTTCGTTGGTGACAATATCCGCGGGGTCCAGCCGTCCGCCGGCTTCAAGGCAGACGACGCCAACCCCGTTGTTGGAAAGCACGTCGGCCACTGTCCCGCCGCCGGCGCCGGAGCCGATGACTACGACCACGGAGCCGTCATTCAGTGAGAATTGTGTCATTCCATCTCCAAATATTGCAAGCTATTCAGGCAGCCAGTCAATATCGTCCAGGCCCCTGTTGATGTAGCCGCCGAACTCCAGGGACGAGCCTTCAAATCCCAACAGTTCCCAGGTACGGGGGTGCTGGTATATCCCGCCCAGGGTTTCATTCAGGACAAAACGGAAGAATGGTGTCTGTTGTATTTTCTCAAGCGAAGCCGTCTTCTGCTGTTGCGTCAGTTCCGGCCATCGTTCATTACCGTTACCTGCCAGGACATCCAACGCGTCGTCCATCATCGCCGTCAGTTCGGCGGATTGACCGATTTTGCCGCTCAGTTGCTCCGTTACCTGTTCGTAAACATCCTTGTCTAACCGTTCATGGGGGAACAGTTGATAGACGACACCGGATAATAACTCGCCATTGTCGCCCGGTATCCCGGCCGCGCCTCCGTCCGCAGCGGCGCGGCCGCCCAGGGAAGCAAATGCCAGGGATACGGTTAATTGAAGAAAATCTCTGCGTTTCATCGCCATTTCCGCTGCAGTTTAACAGAGTGAATGGGGTCAGGTCGCACAATGCACACCTGTGTGGACATCGGGTCGAGGAATGAAACAAATTACCGGTGTGCATTGTGCGACCTGACCCCATTCACTCCAAGCAACATCGATACACCGCAAGTTATTCTATATACTCTGTGATCTCTGTGCCCTCTGCGGTAATCTAATTCATGAATAAATTATTTTCCTGCTTTATCGTTGCCAACCTCATCGGTCTGCATTGCCATGCCGACGTAACAGGCCGCGTGGAACCGGCGATACATCCTGAACTGAAAGCCCATACGGAACACTTTGCGAAAAAGATCTACAAGGTAACGGACCGTGTCTACAGCGCGGTCGGCTGGAACGTGGCTAACATCGTCATGATCGTCGGCGATGACGGCCTCATCATGGTTGATGCCGGCCTGAGCCCGGCGACCAGCAGGGAGGTTCTTGCCGAGTTCCGCAAGATCACGGACAAACCCATTGTTGCGGTGATATACAGCCATTTTCACCATGACCACATAGACGGCGTGAAAGGACTGGTATCTGCGCAACAGGTGGAGTCGGGCGACACACAGATTTACGCCCATACCTCACTCATGCAGCACCTGGTAGATGAAAGCGCGGTCCTTGGCCCCATACTGGGCGTGCGCGCCGGGTATACCTTCGGCTTTTTCCTGGAAGGCGAGGACATCAAGTACATGAACAGCGGCATCGGACCGTTGGCCACCGGCGGCAGACCGGGATCGTTCATTGCCCCGACCAGGCTGGTTGACGATGTGTTGAAGGTCACCATCGCCGGTGTTGACCTGGAAATCATCCACGTCCCCAGTGAAGCGCCCGATGAACTTGCCGTGTATTTACCTGAATCCGGGGTATTGATCGATACCGAGGTCATCCAGGGGCCGACTTTCCCGAATGTGTATACGCTCAGGGGGACAAAATTCCGCCAGCCAATGACCTGGGTAAGGAGTATCGACCGGTTGCGCAAATTAAAGGCTGCGTACCTGGTGCCGACCCACGGCCGGCCCGTCACAGGAGAGGAAAAAGTCGATGAAGTGCTGCGCATGACCCGTGACGGCATCCAGTACGTACACGATCAGACCATCCGTTATATGAACAAGGGGTTCACCCCGGATGAACTGGCGCAACAGGTAAGATTGCCGCCCCACTTGTTCAATTATGCGCCGTACCTGAGACAGTACTACGGCACGGTCAAACAGGCGGTACGGCAGATCTACGCGGGCTACCTGGGCTGGTACGAAGGCGACCCCGTGGCCCTGGACCCGCTGCCCGCAAAAACCAGGGCTACCAGGTTGGTCGGCCTGATGGGAGGCAGGGAGAGAGTCCATGAAGCGGCCCTGGCCGCCTACCAGGAGCGTGACTACCAGTGGGCTGCGGAGCTTGCAAGCTACCTGGTACGGGTTGATAACGACGACATGGCGGCAAGATCCGTCAAGGCGGCGGCTTTCCGCCAACTGGGTTACGCCAGCATGAACATCAACTGGCGCAACTGGTACCTTACCTCGGCGCTGGAACTTGAGGGCAGGCTCGATACGCTGGAGACCGCAAAAAAAATGGCAAACATATTCATGCCGCCTGATATCCTGGCGGAAATGCCCGTCGAGGTGAGCATTGACGCCTGGACCACCAGGCTCAAGGCGGAGCAGACCCTGACCGTGAACAGGTCGCTGGGGTTTGTATTCACCGATTTGGACGCATCCTACGGGTTGACCATACGGCGCGGCGTCTGCCAGTTCGATACCGACCCGGAAAACGAGATGGACATGGTTCTGTACATGACAAAACCTGTCTTCAACGAGGTATTATCGGGTAATACAACCATAGAGGCGGCGGTGCTGAACGGCGGCATGACGTTAACGGGAGAGCTGTCCGATCTGAACCGGTTCCTGGACTACTTTGAGACGCCGGGCGCCGACCCTGTTTCATTGACATTGCATTGATATTCTTATGAAAACATCGCATCTTTCCTGTTTTTTCGCATTATTGCTGCCGGTTGGGATTGCCGCCGCCGCGGAGCGGCCGCCGAATATCCTGTTCATACTGACCGATAACCAGGCTGCTTCCCTGCTGGGCGCCTACGGCAATCCGGATGTCAGGACGCCCCACGCGGACAGGCTGGCCGAAGAGGGCATCAGGTTCACCCGCGCCTTCGCCGTCAACGGCATGTGCTCGCCCACCCGGGCCACCCTGATGACCGGTTTGATGCCGTCCCAGCACGGCATACACAGCTGGCTGGATGATGAGTTGCTGGACCAGTGGCCGGAAAGCTGGTCTGCCGTGGCGGAATTCCGCACCTTTACGGACAGCACGGTATCTGGCAACACACTGTTGTGACAACGCCTTCGAGCATGTATGAAACAGCCATGAATGTCCCCCTTATTATCAGGCACCCGGGCAAAATCGGGGCAGGCCGGACCAGTGACCTGTTGATAGGCCAGTACGACCTCCCGGCGACCATCCTGGATTACGTGGGGATGGGCGGCGTAAGCTTCGAGAACAGCCCGGGCAAAAGTTTCCGGTTTGCATTGTCCGGCGAAACGGACAAGTGGAACGATGCCGTGTTCATCGAACAGGAAGAGACCAGGGTCATACGCACCGCGAACTACGCCTACTGGAAACGGTTGCGCAGCACCGGTGAACCGGAACTGTACGACCTCAAGAAAGACCCTGAACAAAACCGGAATGTATATGATGACCCGGCATACCGAGAAGTCGCCGCTGACCTGGATGCCAGGCTGACCAGCTTCTTTGCTGAATATTCCGACGAAAAATACGACCTGTGGAACGGCGGCGGCGCCAAGGGCTCGGTAGACCGGCCGGAACAGTTCAGGAAATTATACGGCGCCGACTGGACACCAGAAACCGAGATAAAACCGGCGTTTAGTGAATTAGGAATTAAGAATTAGGAATTACGAATTGGGGGTGTTACGTAACTGTGTGCTTTGATCCAATTTACGGAAGACATAAGATGCATTGAAAAACCACCGCCACGGGCGGCACATTCATTCCTAATTCCTAATTCCTAATTCGTAATTTTCAATTCTCCCCTTCACACCACCGGTACTACCCTGCCGCTGTATTCCTCGGCGTTCGCTTTCCTGACAAGGTCTGTCAGGGCCGGGTTACGGGGGTCGGGCAATGTAACACCATCCTGCCCGCGTAATTTGTCCATGATGCGGCGGCAGCGCACCGTGGCGCTGTCCATGGGCAGCAGTACCGGCTCGACTTCGTCAAGGTCAGTGACACCCAGCGAGTCCAGCATGCCCTGCTGGGCCTCGATCATGGGCTTGTCCTGGGTCCCGAACGCGGTTTCGATGGCGCCGGTCCAGATTTTATCCATCTCGGCGTCGTTCTTGTCATGGGACCTGGCTACGCCCCAGTAGTAATAGGTGGATGTCTCGTTTTTCGGCGTGAGGATATCCGTTCCGTACATCCAGATCCCTTCATCACGCGGCCTGCCCGTGGGGGTGATGCCCACGTCCAGCAGCATGTGGGCGGGGGCATCCCAGCGCATATATAACCAGTGGTCCACCGGCTTGCCGTAGTCCTTGAACATGTGGTCCCAGGCCGGCGGCGCCAGCCCGTCCGGACACCAGCGGTTCGACCACACGGAGGTGCCGTCCTGCAACAGTTCGTGCTCGCCGCGCTTGATTGCGTCACTGCCCAGAATGCCCTTATGCAGAAACTCGACATGGGACAGGTCCATCAGGTTGTCGGTTATCAGTTCATAGTTGCCGTGCATCTCGATCATACCCTGGACCGACGGATAATCAGGGTTGGTATGGCAACTGAAATCGGGAATGGTGGCGGGGTCGGCCAGTGCGGGATCGCCCATCCAGATCCACAACATGCCGTGCACTTCCTCCAGCGGATAGGCCTTCGTGCACATCTTTCCCGGGATCCTGCCGTCCCCGTGGGGGTTATGTACGCAACGTCCCGTGCCGTCATAACGCAGGCCGTGATACTTGCATTCAACCACGTCGCCCATCAGGGTGCCCAGGTGCAAGGGCGAATAGCGGTGCGGACAGGCGTTGTTGATGGCGACGGCCTCGTTGTTTTCCTTGCGGTAAAACAGGATGGACTCGCCGATGATGGTGCGCTCGAACAATTCCTTCTTCACCTCGTAACTCCACGCCGCCGCATACCAGGCATTTTTGAGAAACGGTTTTGACACTGTTACCTTCTCCCGGAGTTTATTTTTCGATGATTATAGATAATATCGATATTTTTTGTATAGGGAAAATATGACAAACCGCCAAGCGTCTTTTCTACCTGCCCATGATGCATCGTCAAAACCCGTACCAAGGGATTATCGGCAAGTGAATTATCCAGCAGGTAAGCATGATCGCATACAGGAATCACGGACTTGACGAGACGCAATAAGCGCGGGATACGTGCTTCGATCTTTTCATCAGGTACATCGTGACCACCTTCTTCGACGCGTTGCGCAACCCGGGCCTTGTTGAGGCCGGCGCCGGGTTCCTTCAGGCAAACACGGCGGGCTTGAAGTCCTTGTCATTGACAATACTGGCGCTATCGCCGGTGGCCCGGATTACGAACAAACCCTGCCGTTGCGCATACGTGACCACCGCGCCGTCCGCCTTCAGGTACGCCACCGCGCCGTAGATCCTCTCGCCCCGGTAGCGCGGCTCATACACTGTGAAACGCCGCAGCTTGTCCAGGAACTGCGCCACGTCCTCGCTGCGCAAGGTGGTCTTCACCTCCGTCACCACCACTTCATCGCCGTTCCCGGCCACGATGTCGAACTCG
>JAPOQU010000032.1 GCA_026710545.1 Gammaproteobacteria bacterium
GTCCAGTAGCGCCAGGCCGACGTCCAGGTCATCAGCAGGTAGAGCGCGCCGGCAAGCGGCAATCCCGCGCACCATAGCGGGTGGATGCCGTAGTAGCGCAGGGTGGGCATGAAACTCGCCACCATGAGGAACAGGGCGCCGCCGGCAAGCAGGCTGGTGGCCGCGCCGGCGCTGAACAGGCCGGCTACGGGCAGTACGAAGGCCGCCGTCATCAGGCTGCTGCACAGCAAGAGCAGGAGGATTGAATGGCGCAACTGGGTATACGCCGTCCTGGCCACCATGTTCCAGATGTCCGTCAGCCCGTCATAACTGCGTTGGCTGAGGGCGGAGTGCGACAACCCTGTCCAGGTGGAAAAGCCGGCATCCCTGAACTGCCGGGCCAGCGCACAATCATCAATCAGGCTGTCCCGTATCCCGCTGAAACCGCCTGCCTGCTCCAGTGAACTGCGGCGCAGCAGGATACAGCCGCCCGCCGCCGCGGCGACGGCTTTCGAGCCGTTGTTGGACAGGTGAAACGGATAAAGCAGCTTGAAAAAGAACACGAATGCCGGCATCAGCAGCTTCTCCCAGACGGAATCCATGCGCAGGAACGCGAGCAACGACACCAGGTGCAGGTCATGTTCCTCCATCCTGGTTTTCAGGGCGGATACGGTGCCGGGTTGCAGGCGAATATCGGCGTCCAGCAGCAGGACGTTGTCCGTGCTCACGAACGCCAGACCCTGGTGCAGGGCCCATAATTTGCCGCTCCAGCCGTGTTCCAGCGGGCGGCCGTCGATGATTGTCAGGTTCTCCAGGTTGAGCCGTTCCGCTTCAGCCACGGTGGCGTCAGCGGATTGATCGTCGACCAGGATGATGCGCAGGTTCCGGCCCTGGGCGGCGACGGACTGCAGGGTTGCGGCGATGACCGCGGCTTCATTGCGCGCCGGGATTAGTACGGTGACATCGGACAGGCCGGCGTTTTCGGTGGTTGCCGCTTCCAGTTTTTCCCGGATGCGCCAGGGTTGCCAGGGAAGGGATAGAATACCGGACCAGATTATGACTCCCGGTATGGCCAGCCACAATGTATCTGTCAAGCGACCTGTTTGTCCTGTCTTTCGTTGCGGGGGATTATCTTGACGGGCTTGGCTTCGGCAACCAGCTTGGGTGTCGACAGGGTTTCGTCCTCAGCGTACAGGACGGGCAGTTCAGGGGTCATGTCCCCGGATGTCCGGGGCCCCAGCAGGGCTGCTTTCAGGGCTTTCCACGGGCGCTTGATCGCGTCCTCAACGGCGGATGCCTCGTAACCGCTGTGTACCATGCAGTTGGCACATTTCGGGTTGCGGCCGTTGCCGTACCTGTCCCACTCCGTTTCTTCCATCAACGCCTTGAACGTCGGCGCATAACCTTCGCCCACCAGCAGGTAACAGGGTTTCTGCCAGCCGAAAACGTTCCTGGTCGGGTTGCCCCAGGGCGTGCACTGGTACTGCTGGTTGCCGGCGAGGAAATCCAGGTACAGGGATGACTGGTTGAAGCGCCACTTTTTTCCGACTCCGGATTTGAAAATGTCCCTGAACAACTGTTTGCTCTCCTTGCGTTTCAGGAATACGTCCTGGCGCGGCGCCCGTTCGTAGCTGTACCCGGGGGATATGGTGACGCCTTCGACACCGAGTTCCATGGCCATGTCCATGAATTCCGCCACTTCGCGGGCTTGTTCGCCCTGGAACAGGGTACAGTTGATCGTGACCCGGAAGCCCCTGCTCCTGGCCTCTTTAATCACCTCGACACACTTGTCGAATACGCCGGCGCGGCAGACCGAGGCGTCATGCCGGTCGCGGTTGCCGTCCAGGTGAATGGAAAAAGTGAGGTAGGTCGAAGGCGAATAATCATCCATGCGCCGCTCAAGCAGCAGGGCATTGGTACACAGGTAGACATATTTCTTCCTGGCTGCGAACCCCTGGACAATTTCCGGCATATCCTTGTGTATCAACGGCTCTCCGCCGGCAATTGAGACGACCGGGGCGCCACACTCGTCAACGGCTTCCATGCACTCTTCATAGCTGAGGCGCTTGTCCAGTATCTCCTCGGGATAATCGATTTTGCCGCAACCGGAACAGGCGAGGTTGCAACGGAACAGGGGTTCCAGCATCAGCACCAGGGGAAACCGTTGTTCGCCGCGCAGCTTTTTTTCGAGAATGTACTTTGAGATGTGAAGTTGTTGAGTTAAGGGTACAGCCATCTTCCAACCTGACCTTTTCAGATAATTATTAAAAGTACAGCGATTCAGCGGCCTGAAACGCTTTCAGCCTGACAGAATACAGGACCCGCATGGAAATGTACAGTTGCATCATGCAATTCGGAGTTAACAGAATGGCTTCCGCCGGACATGAATTTGGGACACCCATGAATTTAGAAAAATTGTTAATTCATGGGTGTCCCAAATTAGGCTTCCCAAATTAGGCGGTAAATTTGGGACACCCATAAATTTAGGAAAATTGTTAATTCATGGGTGTCCCAAATTTACTGATGGCAAGCGGGGGTGGTTGCAAGAGGGCGGATTTCTGCTTACAGTGATCAGTATAAGACAGCAAGGATAATGAGAAAGGTACATGTCAGGCACACTTGAGACGCCGGTATTGGATGGGATCGAATCCCCTGAAGATCTGAGGCGTCTTCCGGAAGATCAGCTGGAGCCGCTGGCGCAGGAAATGCGCGCCTTCCTGCTGCATTGGGCGAGCAGGAACAGCGGCCATTTCGCGGCCAGCCTGGGGGCTGTCGAACTGACCATCGCCCTGCATTATATCTATAACACCCCTGAGGACCGGCTGGTCTGGGACGTGGGACACCAGGCTTACGGGCACAAGATCCTGACCGGGCGCCGCGACAGGCTGCATACCATCAGGAAACACGATGGCCTGGCGCCTTTCCCGAAACGCGATGAGAGCCGTTACGACACGTTCGGCGTGGGCCATTCGAGCACGTCCATCGGCGCCGCCCTGGGCATGGCCATTGCCGCGCGCAACAGCGGCAGCGATCGCAGGTGTGTCGCCATCATCGGTGATGGCGGGCTGACGGCGGGCATGGCGTTCGAGGCGTTGAACCATGCCGGCGACACCGGCGCTAACCTGCTGGTGATATTGAATGACAATAACATGTCGATCTCGCCGAATGTCGGGGCCCTGGCCAACCGTTTTGCCGAGTTGCTTTCCGGCAAGTTTTATACCACGGTGCGGGAGCGGGGCAGGCGGGTCCTGTCGAAGGTGCCGGGCGCACTGGAGATATCACGGCGCGCCGAGGAACACCTGAAAGGCATGATCGTGCCGGGGGTGTTGTTCGAGGAATTCGGTTTCAATTATATCGGCCCCGTGGACGGTCATCACTTACCGACCCTGCTCACCACCATCCGCAACATCAGCCAACTGGAAGGGCCGCAGTTCCTCCATATCATCACCCGCAAGGGCAAGGGTTACGGACCGGCGGAAGAAGACCCGGTGAAATGGCATGCGGTGAGCAAACCGTTCGACCCGGAGACGGGCAAGGCATCAGCTCCGAAACCGGCGCAGCCTGCCAGACCGACCTACAGCCAGGTTTTCAGCGACTGGGTGTGCGATATGGCGGCCCGGGATGAGCGCCTGGTGGCGGTGACCCCGGCGATGCGCGAGGGTTCCGGCCTGGTGCGCTTCGAGCAGGAGTACCCGGAGCGGTATTTTGACGTGGCCATCGCCGAGCAGCACAGTGTCACCGTTGCCGCGGGCATGGCCTGCGACGGCCTGAAGCCGGTGGTTGCCATCTATTCGACCTTCCTGCAGCGGGCCTACGACCAGGTGGTGCATGACGTGGTGAACCAGAAACTGCCGGTGCTGTTCGCCATCGACCGGGCCGGCGTGGTCGGCGCCGACGGGCCCACCCATAACGGCTCCTATGATTTCAGTTTCCTGCGCTGCCTGCCGCACATGGTGGTGATGGCGCCGGCGGACGAGAACGAATGCCGGCAGATGTTGTATACGGGGTTTCTGCTGGACCAGCCGGCCGCGGTGCGCTATCCGCGCGGAGCAGGGCCGGGTGTGGCGGTCGAAGAGGAGCTGACGGCGTTGCCGCTGGGCAAGGGCGAGGTACGCCGGCAGGGTAAAAAAATTGCGCTGCTGGCCTTCGGCAGTACCCTGAAGACGGCGCTGGAGGCCGGTGAGGACCTGGGTGCGACCGTGGCGAACATGCGTTTTGTCAAACCGCTGGACGGGGAACTGGTCGCCGAACTGGCCGCGTCCCATGACTTGCTGGTCACGGTGGAAGAGAACGTGGTCCAGGGAGGGGCGGGCAGTGCGGTGAACGAATACCTGGCCGCACAGGGGATCCCGCAGCGCATCCTCAACTACGGCCTGCCGGACCGCCTGCTGCAGCACGGCTCGCAGCAGGATATGCTGGAAGATGCGAAGCTGACCAGGGAGGGGTTGCTGGGGTTTATCAACAGCTCCGTCATCCCTGCGTAAACAGTGACCCGGTAAAACTAAAGTCGCCCTTCGGTCGACACGTTATGAACTGGATTCCTGCTTTCGCAGGAACGACAAACGAAGCGATCAGGAACGACGGGTCAAGCTCATAATGACGGGGTATTGATATGCGCCTGCAACCGGCGCAGGACGTTTTCCGGTGAGATGCCGGGGCGGGGCAGGTCGCCGGGGATGCCCGGTTTGATTCTCAAGTGTGCGAAACGTGCGCCGTCCGCGTCCTTGCGGGCATACAACTCCCTGATGACAGCCGGGTCGTTACCGTCCAGCGCCACGCCGTAGCCGCAGGCTGCGGCGATATCCGCAAAGCCGACGTTGGCCGACACGGTGGCCTGGCCCCCGGTGGACTCGTGGACGCCGTTGTCCAGTAATACATGCGCCAGGTTATTGCGGCCGTAGCTGCCGATGGTGGCGAAGTTGCCCATACGCATGAGACCGGCGCCGTCACCGTCGACGACGGTAACCTCCAGGTCCGGCCGGGCCAGGGAAACACCCAGGGCAAAGGAAGAGGCGCAACCCATCGATCCGACCATGTAGAGCTGGTTGCTGCGGTCGGCAATAGCGAACAACTCCCGGCCGGTATAACCGGTCGTGCCGATCACGACTGAATTATCCTCCGGCGTATGCCTGATTATCTCCCCAAGGGCCTGTTCCCTGGAGACGGCGCCGCCCGCCCCGTCAAACCTGTCCCGCCGGCACACGGCATGAGACCTGGAAGGGATCGACGCGGATTTCAACGGATGCGGCGCCACCGTGCCCCGGTTCATGAGCAACGCGTAAGGTTTGCTCTCTGCCGCCAGGTAGTTTGTTGCGCGTTCCAGCACGGCACTGATGGCGTGTTCCTCCGCAGGGAAAGGCTCCCAGGGAATGTCCATCAGGTCGAACAGGTTGCCCGTTATCTTCCCCATCAATTCGTGTTGCGGTTCATCTCTCTCACCCGGCCGGCCGCGATGGGTAACGATGAGCAATACGGGAACGGCAAAAGTATGCGCCAGCGAGGTCAACGGGTTGACCGCGTTGCCCAGGCCGGAATTCTGCATCATGACGACGGCGGACTGCCCGCCCAGGCTCAGTCCGGCGGCAGTAGCGACGGCATCGCCTTCATTTGCAGACGAGATATAGGACAGTTGATTATCATTGATAACGTAATTAATGAACGGCGTCAGGTAGGAACACGGCACCCCGGTATACCAGGAAAACCCATGACCACGGGCCACCTCAATGAATGCTTCAGCATTTATCATTTTTCATCAGGGCTCATAGGAGATTCATCCGCAGATGACGCAGATTACCGCAGATTATTTTTCTGTCGTTTCGTATCCGGGCTGGTTATATTGCTACCGACTGAACTTAAGAAAAAAATCAAATAAAAATCATCATTTCATCTGCGTTCATCTGCGTCATCTGCGGATAAATCACCTTCCTTAATCCGAGGTAAAATCTACAGCCCTGTCTATGTCGTTGACGGAATTAACATCCAGCCAATGACCGTTTATGTAATGCACCGTAACCGTCCTGCCCCGCCGTACCAGGTGGTTGAGCAGGTCGGGCAGGGTCAGCTGGTCGAACCCGGCCTGGTTTTCCAGTTCCTCCAGCGCCTGTTCCAGCCACTGTCTCCCCTGCGTCCTGACCCGCATCATGCCGGTCCAGCGTCCCGAAGGTTTGACCGGCTCCACCGGTTTACCCTCGGTAATGTGTTCCAGGCTGACTTCCTGCATGAACAGCGAGCGGTCGTCCGGCCGGTCGCACCAGGCATAATCCAGCGTGCCGCTGATTTCCACGTCATCGACCAGGGAGTCCACGACGATGACTATTTCACCGTCCCGGTCCAGCAGGTCCTGCAGGATGTACGACCTGAACAGCAGGTCGCCGTACGTGATCACCATGTCGTCCGTGAATTTATCCCTGGCGCAGGCCAGTGAATAGAGTTCGCCGGTGGATTCATAACGGTCGTTGAGGCGGATGTCGACGCTGCCGACGGTCAGGGATTCCGACTTGTAACCGGCAATGACCGTGATGTCGTTGATCGCGTGTTTCTTGAATTCGTCCACCAGTCGTTGCAACAGGGGTTTGCCGCGTATTTTCAGCATCGCCTTGGGCCGGTCTTCGGTCAGTTCATACAGGTTATTGCCCCGGCTTGCAGCCAGTACCAGGGCCTGGCATTCGCTGGCGTTGTCCAGGTAACGTTCCTGGGCGCGCAGCAATTCGTCGGCGCCCTGCAGTTGGAAGATGCTGTCTACGTCGGTGATGAGGTCCTCGACGTCGACCAGCGACTGTTGTTCGAAAATCTCCCTGCTCGTGTTTTCCATGGCCCTGACCGAGGCCCGGATCATATGGTTGGCCCAGATGACCAGGCTGATCCCGGCCTTCCTGAATACGTCCACGGGCGTGCTGTAGTATTTTGTCGGTACGATCACCAGGGGGCAGGCGCCGTCCCACTGCCGGGCAAACTCGATGATTTCGTCGGGGCGTGATTGCCTGCTGTGGATGAGGATGGCGTCGGCCCCGGCCGCGCAATAGGCCGTGGCCCGTTTCAGCGCTTCGTCCATGCCCCAGCCCGCGATCAAGGCTTCCACCCGCGCAACGATGCAGAAATCGGGGTCCTGCTGGCTGTCCTTGCCGGCCCGTATCTTGCCGCAGAATTCACTGATGTCGGCCAGGGCCTGTTTCTCGCTGCCGATGAAGCTGTTGGTCTTGGGGAACTCCTTGTCTTCTATGCAGACGCCGGCTATGCCGCGTTGTTCCAGTTTCCTGACCAGGCGCCGCATGTTGTTGAAGTTACCGTAACCGGTATCGCCGTCCAGCAGGATCGGGACCTCCGTGGCGTCGGACATGAATTCCAGCATGTCGACGACCTGGGTCCAGCTTGCCTCGTTGCTGTCCCTGACGCAGAACTGGGTAGACAGGGCCAGGCCGCTCGCCCAGATCCCCTTGAACCCGGCCTGCTGCACGAGCTTGGCCGAGATGCCGTTGTGGGCTTCCAGGATGAACTCCAGCTCAGGTGAATTGAGCATGTCGCGTAACTGCCGGCTTTTATTGTTTCTCAAGGTCATTCGTCCGGCGCTTGCCTCCAGTCTATCCGGGGACGTTTGGGGACGGACTTAAGTCCGTCCCCAAAGTAAATTCGTCATTCCGGCGCATGCCGGAATCCGGTCAAAACACTATTCTCATACATTTTCGCCGCGCGTTCCACGTCGGCGGGAAAATCAATCTCGATCCAGGCCCGGCCGGTGATGTCTTCAACCCGGAACAGTTCAGGGGTTTCCCTGAGCAGGTCGCGGATCGCTTCCTCGTAAGGCTCCATGGGGCGGCCGGTATCAAGGTACTCTCCCGCCTTGCGTACCAGGCGTGCCGACATGGCGGCGTTGAAACGGAAGAAGCCCACGGATTCGCCCTGGTAATCCCAGCTTATGGCGCGGTCAGGTATTTTCCTGAATTCCACCGGCACGGCGCCGGATATGCACAGTTTTACCGGCTCATCCCCGGGTTCGAAGTCCCGGTCCAGCAGGAAGCAGTTGCCGGACCGCGTATCGAACAGCCTGCCGAGGATGTTCGGGTCGTAGAGCACGTCGGCATCCATCAGGATGGTGTCCGCGCCGTCGGCCAGGAAATCGCGCGCGCAATGCAGGCTGACGATACTGCCCAGTTCATAATCCGGGTTGACGACGGTTTGCACGGGAGTCCGGCTTTTGATTTGCGCCAGCGCCGTTTCGATTTGCTCATGCTGGAAACCCGTCACGATGATGATCCGGCCGGTTTCCGGCCGGTCCAGGATTTCGATATGCCGTTGCAGCAGGGTTTTCCCCCCGAACCGCAACAGGCACTTGGGCCGTCCCGCGGCGGCGTCCCCCAGGCGCTCCCCGCGGCCTGCAGCCAGGATTATTGCCTTCATGGTAATTAAACCGGTAAATGTCTTAGACGATGATACTTTGTCAATGGTATATTATCCGCCTTAATCGTACATGGCCCGTATATTATTTTACTGATAATTCAGAAATGCTTACCTGATACCTGGAGATATCGGCATGGATAACGTTTTCATTTACTGGGATAACTCAAATATCTTCCATGAAGCGCAGCGTTTGGCAGAGGAACGTGAGGAAGGAGATGACGCCAGGAACCGTGTGCGTATCAACTTCGACAATATGCTGCGCCTGGCCCATGCCGATCGTCCGTTGCAGAATGCGTTGGCCGTCGGTTCCGTGCCGCCGGAAATGCGCCAGTTATGGAATCGGCTGGAAGTCAAGGGAGTGGAAGTTCGCTTATTCGATCGTGGCCTGGGTCGTGGCGAACAGGAAGTGCCTGACCGGTTACTGCAATTACAGATGCTGCAAGATGCACTGGATTACAATGGAACGCCCGGTGTAGTAGTATTGCTTACCGGTGACGGCGCAGGTTATTCCGAAGGCGCGGGTTTCCACAGTACCCTGGAGAGAATGCACAAGCGGGGCTGGCAAGTGGAAATCCTGTCCTGGGCACATTCCTGCAACCAGCGGATGCGCAGGTGGGCTGAGGAAAACGGTATTTTCGTCGCCTTGGATGACTTCTACGAGGCCATTACGTTTATGGAACCATCCCGACCCGGGTTTGAACTTGCGCGCCCTCGTAAATCTGCGGAGTTGGATCTGTCACTTCGGCCTGTTCGTAGTCGTTAATGAAGGATTAGGAAACAACCGGTTAGCGTATTACAAGATCAGGAATATAAAGCAAGGGGGAGAGAATTACTTGAAGTCCGTGATGAATCGACATCATCTATGGGTTTTTCTCTCAGTTACGTTGCGCTGAGCGGTACCTGCCCATCAACTGCTCCGTCGATGCATCATGGGAACCGGGCGGTTCGCCGCCTGCCAGTTCTGCCGCTATCTGTCCCGCCAGGGTTTTGCCGAGATCCACGCCCCACTGGTCGAAGGCGTTGATGCCCCAGATGGCCGCCTCCACGTAAGTCTTGTGTTCGTACAGGGCGAGCAGCATGCCCAGGGTGTACGGGTCAAGCCGGTCGTAGACGATGGTGGTGCTCGGCCTGTTGCCGTCGAAGTGGCGGTGGGGCTCGGCGCTGTTGGCGCTGCCCCGCATCAGGGCTTCGCCCTGGGCCAGGCAGTTGGCGACCAGGAGTTCGTGTTGTGCGCGGTCATGACCGCCGGTCAGGGGCAGCAGGAAGTCAATGGATGAGATACGCGTGCCCTGGTGCAGGAACTGGAAAACGGCGTGTTGCGCCTGGCTGCCGGCGCCGCCCCAGATGACCTGGGAGGTCTTTGTTCCCACCCGGTTTCCGTCCGTACCGACCGACTTGCCGTTGCTTTCCATCACCAGTTGTCCCAGGTAGGCCGGGAGTATTTCCAGCCGCTGGTCATAGGGGATGACGGCATGGGCGCCGACGTCAAAAAAGTTGTTATACCAGACGCTCAGCAGGGCCAGGATTACCGGGATATTGTTATCGAATGCGCTGGAGCGGAAGTGCAGGTCCAGCGCGTGCGCTCCCGCCAGGAACTCCCTGAAATTATCCTCGCCGATGCAGATGGCGCTGCTCATCCCGATGCAGGACCAGATTGAATAGCGCCCGCCGGTCCAGTCCTCGAGCTTGAAATAACGGTCCTTGCCGATACCGAAGCGTTCGACCGCGGCGCTATTGCCCGAAACGGCCAGGAAATGCCTGCCGGTGTCGTTGCAGCCGTTTTCCGCCAGCCAGCGTTCCGCCCGGGTTGCGTTGACCAGCGTTTCCTGCGTCGTGAAAGATTTGGAGGCGACGATAAACAGCGTGGTTTCCGGGTCGGCGCGGGCCAGGGCGCGCTCGATATCGAAGGGGTCGATATTGGCGACGAAATCGATGTCCATGCCCTCCCGGTGATACCCGGACAGCGCCCCGTTCACCAGGCGCGGACCCAGGTCGGAACCGCCGATGCCGATGTTGACCACCCGGGTTATGGGCTTTCCCGCAGACCCCCTGACCTCACCGGCGCGTAACCGCTTGACGAATGCGAACATCCTGTCCCGTTCCTGCCGGACCCGGCGGGCCATGCCGTCCGGTTCGCCGTTCCCCTGGATGCCCGCCCCGGCATCATCAGGAACCCGCAGCAGCGTATGCAACGCCGGACGCTGTTCCGTGGTATTGACTTCCTGCCCCGAAAACAATGCGCCGATCTTCTCACCCAGCCCGAGTTGCCCGGCCAGGTCCAGCAACAGCGACAGGGTTTCGTCAGTGATGAGGTTCCTGGAGAAATCGACAAACAGCCGTTCCAGGCCGAGTGAAAACCGTTGCGCGCGTCCCGGATCCCGGGCAAATTCCCCGTGCAGGCGCAACTCCGCTGCCTGCCGCTGGTGTTCTGCAAGGAGACGCCAGGCCGTTGTCTGTTCCGGTGGAGTGTTGTTTTGTACTGCCATAGCTCTCCATTATTATAGCTGCAACAGTAAATCTAACACTCAAGTGGGAATATTGGAACCTGACGCCGGGATTGCGGGCAGCCGGCATCACTGATCCTGCGCTGGACTGGAGCCTGCGCTGGCCGGCTGGAACCGCTGAAGGGCGTTCAGGAACTGCTCCGTGCTCGCCTGCCAGGAGCGCGCTTCGGCGAACTTGCGGCATTGGGCGGGATCGATGTCGAGGGCGCCTCGAATGGCGCGGCTCAGATCCTTATCGAGACAGCCGACGGGATGGCCATTGATCACGTCGTTGGGACCCGTAACCGGATACGCCGCGACGGGCACGCCCGAGGCCAGCGCTTCCAGAAGCACGAGACCGAAGGTATCGGTCAGGCTGGGAAAGACGAAGACGTCGGCATTCGCGTAGGCTGCCGCCAGCTCGGCGCCGTGCATTTCACCCAGGAAACGAACCTCGGGGAACCTCCGGCGCAATTGATCGAGTTGCGGGCCGTCCCCGACGACCAGCTTTGTTCCATTGAGCGGGAGTCCGAGAAAAGCTTCGATGTTCTTCTCCACGGCGACGCGCCCGACATATAGATAGTGAGGGCGGGGATCGGGCGTTTCTTGCCTGGGCCGCGGGTGGAAAAGTTCCACATCGACGCCGCGGCTCCAGATTTCCAGATTCTTGAAGCCTTTCGCCACGAGCTCTGAGCGAAGCGAGCCGGTCGCCACCATCGTTCGTTGCGCCGCGCCATGAAACCACTTCAAGAACGCGTAGCTCCAATCTGTGGGGAACCGGGTTCGAGCGTGCAGGTACTCCGGAAACTTTGTGTGGTATGAAGTGGTGAACGGATAGCCCCGCGTCAGGCAGACCTTCCGGGCGGCCATGCCGAGCGGGCCTTCGGTGGCGATATGAATGGCGCAGGGTTGGAACGCTGCAATGCGGCGACCCATGTCATTCCAGGGCCAAACCGCGAGACGGATTTCCTTGTAGGTCGGGAGGGGCACCGTCCGGTAACGGTCGGGCGTCACCAGTTCGACGGTGTTACCCATGGTGCGGAGATTGCCGGCAACCGTACTCAGGGTGCGAACCACGCCGTTCACCTGAGGATACCAGGCGTCGCTGACGATCAAGATACGCACGGAACTAACTCGCCAACGCCAGCGCGTCCCCGGTTTCGACCGTCGCCCAGTGAAGGATCTCCAAACGTCCGTCAAAATGCTCTACCAGCGCCGTGCAGCTCTCCACCCAGTCGCCGTCGTTGCAGTAGAGCACGCCGCCGATATCGCGGATCTCGGCGTGGTGGATGTGGCCGCAGACGACGCCGTCCACGTTGCGCCGCCCGGCTTCCTCCGCGATGGCTCCCTCGAAATTGCTGATGTGTTCCACTGCGTTCTTGACCTTGTGCTTGAGGAACGCGGACAGCGACCAGTAGGGATAGCCAAGTCTCCGCCGTATCGAGTTAAAGCGGTTGTTGATCGATAGCGCGGCGCGGTAGCCGATGTCTCCCAACAGGGCCAACCAGCGGGCATACCGGACGATACAGTCGAACTCATCCCCGTGAATGACAAGCAGCCGCCGGCCGTCGGCGGTCTTGTGGATGGCCTCGCGCTCCACTGCGACTCCGCCGAAGTGCAGTCCCGTATAGTCCCTGGCCGCCTCGTCGTGATTCCCGGGGACGTAGACCACCCGCACGCCCTTGCGCGCCTTGCGCAGGATCTTCTGGATGACGTCGTTGTGGGATTGGTCCCAGTACCAGTTATTTTTGAGCCGCCAGCCATCAATGATGTCGCCCACAAGGTAGAGAAAATCCGACTCGTTCCACTTCAGAAAACTGAGCAGGTATTCGGATTTACATCCTCGTGTCCCGAGGTGGACGTCCGAAATCCAGATAGTACGAAAATGCCGGGGTCGCGGAACGATATTCATAATCTGTGAGGAAGTGCCAGGTTTCTCTTTGCACGCAACGACACATCGTGTGCCGATTACTTGTCTACGAGTTTAATACTGTGCGATTACAGAAATGTGACAGCGTAGATGTATGCGCTCAGATGCCTGGGAATGCTTCAATCCAGCTTTCAGTCTGGCAGTCTGTCAATCGGCAGGTCAAATGCTATTTCAAGGGAAATTCCTGAACGGCAGGTGGATCAGGTTACGGGGAGGGGGTCAATAGGGTTGGATGCCATTCTGTAGCCGGTTGCATAGCGTGGTTGACCTGAAAGAAGATTTATAGTAATATTTAACCAGTTAAATTAACCGGTATATACAAAGACGTGCGTGAAGTTCAGGCAACCGAAGCAAAAGCTCACCTTGCCCGACTGCTCAGCGAAGTTGAGCACGGAGAAACCATTGCAATCACCCGTCATGGCAAGCCGATTGCGCACCTGGTGCCCGCCGAGGCCCAGGAGCGCGCGGGCCGCAGGGCCGCAGTCGAGCGCTTTGAGGCCTGGCGCGCCGGCTGGAAAGGTATCGAAATGTCCCTGGAAGAGATCCTCGCCACCCGCCACGAAGGCCATCGCTATTGAACGACTTTGTTCTTGATGCGTCGGTCGCCCTGGCGTGGTTCCTTGACGATGAACAGGCACCTCAAGCCGATAACGTGCGTGCACGCCTGGCGCGGGACAGGGCGCTTGTCCCCCAGCTATGGCACCTGGAAGTCCGTAACGGCCTGATCATCGCCGAACGGCGCGGGCGTTTGTCCGCAACCCGCATGGACGAATGTCTGGACGCGCTTAAATGGCTCCCCATTCAAACCGATTCAGAGGCTGTCCTCGAGATGGTTGTCTCTCTTGCCCGATGGCACAAGCTATCCGTCTATGATGCCGTCTACCTGGAGTTGGCAAAACGCCGGGATGCGGCGCTGGCAAGCCTGGACGGCGCGCTGCTGCGGGCAGCCGCAAAGGAAAGCGTGGAACTCCTGGGTCAATAACACCTCAATGAAGCAAAAAATGCGCCCTGAAGAGGATTCGAACCTCTGGCCTTCCGCTTAGGAGGCGGACGCTCTATCCATCTGAGCTATCAGGGCGTGGAGTGTGATAAATCGCTTGCGCGGTTGATATAATAGAAGCATATCATTTTTTGTTAATTATGCTGATTAAGAAATATTCGGTTATTGTTCCTGCCCTGAATGAGGCGGAGTATATCGGCGCCACCCTGGCGCGTCTCCAGGTCGCCCGCGCCAGGGGCCACGAGGTGATCCTGGTGGATGGCGGCAGCACCGATGGCACTTGCGAAATCGCGGCAGGCATGGTCGACCGGGTCCTGGAATGTGCGCCGGGCAGGGCGGCGCAGATGAATCACGGCGCCCGCAGTGCGCACGGCGATATTTTAATCTTCCTCCACGCCGACACCTGGCTGCACAGCGAATTTGACAGGATACTGGATAAAACAGGCATTTCGGAGCAAGGCTGGGGTTACTTTGATATCAGGTTGTCGGGGGGGCATTTCATGTTCCGCTGTATTGAAAAACTCATGAACCTCCGTGTCGGAGTGACCGGTATCGTGACGGGAGACCATACAATTTTTACCGGCAGGCATATTTTCCGGCGACTGCGCGGCTATGCGGATATCCCGTTGATGGAAGACGTGGAGCTGACCGGAAGACTGAATAAAATGTCTCCACCCACCCGTATCAGGCAGTCTGTTACCAGTTCATCACGCCGCTGGGAAAAGCACGGAATTGCCAGGACGGTGCTGCTTTCATGGGCCTTGAGGTTCTGCTACGCACTCGGCTTCGACCCGCGTGACCTTGTCAAACAGTATTATTGATACAACGGCGCGCTTGCTTGTCTTTACCAGGACGCCCGTACCGGGGGGTGTGAAAACCCGCCTTTCCTCTGCAATTGGCGACGAGCGGACTGTTGCCGTGCATACCGGGTTACTGGAGCGCACCCTGGAACAGGCGCGCCGCTCAAGAATCGGGGACATCGAGCTTTGGTGTACGCCCACCACACGGCATCCCGTGCTGGCCGATCTCAGGGACAGGTTTTCCCTGGCGCTGCAGATGCAGGCGGGCGCCGACCTGGGTGAGCGCATGCAGTCTGCCATGGAGCAGACCTTGAAGACCTGCCGCCACGCGCTGCTCATCGGCAGCGATTGCATCGATCTGTCGGCTGCGGATATTGACCTTGCCCTGGCTAAACTGGTGGCGGGATACGACGTTGTCCTTGGCCCGGCCCATGACGGCGGGTATTACCTGATCGGATTGAGCAGGCTGCAGCGGCAACTGTTTGCGGATATTGCCTGGGGGACGGACAGGGTGCTGCCGGTTACCCGGGAACGGGCCGCACAACTGGAACTGAAGCTGTTTGAATTACCCGTACGGCGCGATCTTGATCGGCCGGAAGACTTGCGTTACCTGTAGGACACGTATTCCGTCATTCCCGCTTGCGCGGGAACGACGTTGTTCCTTAATTATTCGCCTGCGGTTCTTCTTCCTTCGGGCCGTAGTCCCTGATGAGTTTCCGGGACAGTTTTTGCGCCTCTTCCAGTTCCGCCGGCGACAGGTTGGCGCTGGCCGCCGTCAGGGCATCCAACGATTTCTTGTGCCTGTGTTCTGCGCCTACCCGGTACCAGGCATAGGCATATTCATAGTCTTTCGGTACGCCTCTGCCTTTCATATACAGTTCCGCCAGCCGGTACTGGGCCTGTTTGACGCGCTGCTCAGCTGATTTCCGGAACCATATTGCCGCTTCTTCGTAGCTTTGCTCTACGCCGTTTCCGCGCAGGTACATCATTGCCACGTAATACTGGGCAAGACCGTGGTCCGAGGTTTCCGCCAGGGAACGCATGGTATTGAAGGCCTGGTCGTATTCGCCCTTGGCATAGGCGAAGACGCCGTCACTGAAATCGGCAAACGCCTGGGTGGCTGCCAGGCCGGCCAGTAAAATGGCAAGGCAGAGCTTTTTCATGGGCGGGATTATACTCTTATTTGCCCGGTTCCGACAATAAACACGCGTTCGAAGCAGAACTTAATTTGGGACACCCATGAATTAACAAAGCTTGTTAATTCATGGGTGTCCCAAATTTCGATTTATTGTTAATTCATGGGTGTCCCAAATTAAGAATTATTTGCCTAGTTCCGAGAGTAGAGACGCGATTGAGGCGGCGGACTGTCCCGGGGCCATCAGGTGTACGCCTGCGATGCCTTCCATCTTTTGCATGCGCTCAATCAATTCGATACAGATGCGCCGTCCCTCCTGTTTCGGGTGGGGGCTGCCCTCCAGTCGCTGTATCAACGGGTCGGGCATAGCCACTCCCCAGAGGTTGTCGCGCATCCACCTGGCGGACCGGGCGGAAGCCACGGGACCCAGGCCGATGAGTATTTTCACCCGGTCGAGCAGTCCCCATTCACCCATTTTGCCGATGTAGGCTTCTACCAGGTCAATGTCGTAACACAACTGCGTTTGTATGAAGCGGGCGCCGGCGTCTATTTTTTTTACGAGGGCAGGGGGGGCTTCCGTGCCGGAATGGTGTCGCGGCACGTCTGCCGAACCGATGTGGAAATGCGGGGGAGGGTCGATTTCACGGCCGTTCGGTAACGCGCCCTGCGCGCTCATGTCCCTGGCGATGGCCATCAGGGCGGTGCTGTTGATGTCATGAACCGCTTTGGCCTCGGGTTGGTCGCCGTTGGCAGGGTCGTCTCCCGTAAGCAGCAACAGGTTGGAGACGCCGAATGCCGCGCACCCGACCAGGTCTGCGCATAACGCGATCCGGTTACGGTCGCGGCAGGTCAGTTGCAGCACCGGCTCAATATGATTGACGGCAAGCAGGGTCGCGGCGGCTACACTCGACATGGTAGTCCTGGCCGCGGCGCCGTCGGTGACGTTGATTGCCTCGACCCGGCCCCTGAGCGCATCTGCCTCCGCGAGCAACCTGCCGGCTGAGGCCGCCAGCGGCGGCACCAGTTCCGCGGTAAAGCAGAACTTCCCTTCATCCAGGGATGTTTCCAGGTTATTCAGTATGTTGTTCATTATTCATGGAAACTCCGGGCCAGTGCGCGGTGCACGGCCTCCGGCTGTTCGGACAACATCATGTGGCCGCACTCCGGCAGTATTTCAACTTTTGCGTTGTCCAGCGCATTGATGAGGTCTGTTGCCTGCGGCGGCGGCGTCATCCGGTCTTCTTCACCAAGGATCAGGGTAACCGGGTTATCGACACCACGCGCTGCAACAAGGCCGTTATCGTATTCATGGCAGGCCTTGAGGTCGGCATACAGGACATTTTCCAGGCCCCGTTCCAGCAGGCGCATATTGCTGTTGAGGATATTTATCCCGGCAACAGGGTTGCCGCCAAGCTGCGACGCGTAGGCGTGGGAATACAACATGATCATGTCCACCGCGCCGTGGTCGTTCGTCCTGGCGGCATGCAACAGGGGATCGGCCACCGGCATGGGTACGGCCGCGCCGAGCAACACGAGCCTCTCGACTGCCGCCTGCGCCTGGTATGCCGCTTCCAGGGCCACCAGTGAGCCCATGCTGTGGCCGACCAGGGCAGCCTGTTCCAGCTTCAGTGCACGGATAAAATCGAGCAGCCAGCGCGCGTTCTCTTCAATGGAAGACAACGGAACCCCGCCGGAGCGGCCACGACCCGGCAGGTCAACAGCAATGGAATTATACCCGTTCCTCGCATAATAGCGGTTAAACAGAGTCCACACCGTATGGTCCAGCCCGGCTCCATGGATAAAGATTACCGTCGGCAAACCAGGAACCAGGTCCTCCCTACCGGTCGCTGCAAAGACGATTTGATTATTCAGTTCAAATTCCATAGGTCTGATGAGTCTATCCTGGTGTTTAAGCTATTCAGGAACAGAGGTGTGACAGGTTGGGATGGCATTGTCAAGACCGTCGGAAGCCAGGGATGGCTGGAGGCGACAAATCGTCAGGAAAGACGATTTGCACGGCGCCAGCCGCCCGCAGGGTTGCGCCCAGGGAAGGGCGCAGTGAACGTACAGGGATGTATTTACAGCGTGTCTTGACAATGCCATCCCAACCTGCCCCGGTGCTATATTTGTGATCGATACAACGCCCGCTTCAGGTCATCGACAAGATCGTCCGGATCCTCCAGCCCGACCGACAACCTCACCAGTCCCTCGCTGATGCCGGCCTGTTTCAGGGCGTCGTCATCCATGCGGCTATGGGTAGTCGATGCCGGGTGTATCACCAGGGATTTGGCGTCGCCCACATTGGCGAGATGGGAGAAAACCTTCAGGGACTCGATGAATTTGCGGCCCGCGGCGCGCCCCCCTGCCAATTCGAAACTGAACACCGACCCGCAGCCCCTGGGGAGCAGTTTTTTGGCCAGTTCATGGTCCCCGTGCGCCGGCAGCTCCGGGTAAGTGACGTACTCGACCGCCTCGTTATTATCCAGGCACTCGACGATTTTTCTCGTGTTGGCGACGTGTTTATCCATTCTCAGCGCCAGTGTCTCGACCCCCTGCAGGATATAAAAGGCGTTGGCGGGGCTCAAAGCGGCGCCGAAATCCCGCAGACCCTCGCGCCGCGCCCGGTGCAGGAACGCGTCCGGGCCGAAATCCTCGGCAAAATCGATGTCCAAAATCCCCGGGTAAGGTTCCGTGAGGGTCTTGAATTTACCGGAATTATCCCAGTCGAACCTGCCGGAATCCACGACGATGCCGCCTATGGCAACACCGTGCCCGCCGATGAACTTGGTGAGGGAGTGGATCACGATATCCGCGCCGTGTTCGAAGGGTTTCAGCAGGTAAGGCGTGGTCAGGGTTGAATCCAGCATCAGCGGGACCTGTGCGTCATGGGCTATCCCGGCAACAGTCTCTATATCGAGCACTTCACAGCGCGGGTTGCCGATGGTTTCGGCGTAAACCAGGCGGGTTTCAGGCCGGATTGCCCGTTTGAACGCGTCAGGATCACGCGGGTCGACAAAGGTGGTTTCGATGCCGAAACGGGGCAGGGTGTAGCTGAACAGGTTATGCGTGCCGCCGTACAGGGCATGGGAGGACACGATATGGCTGCCGCCGTCCATAAGCGTACAGACGGCGAGATGAATCGCGGCCATGCCGCTTGCCGCGGCTACTGCGCCGGTCCCGCCCTCCAGTCCGGCAATACGTTCCTCCAGTACTCCCACGGTCGGGTTGGAGATACGCGAATACACATGCCCCGAGCGGGCCATGTCAAACATGGAAGAGGCCTGGTCCGTTTCCCTGAACACAAAGGACGTAGTCTGGTAGATGGGTGCGGCGCGCGCGCCGGTTACGGGGTCGGGCCGCTGCCCGCCATGCAGGCTGATGGTGTCGAAGCCGGGATACTTCATGACAATTACGAATTAGGAATTAAGAATGACAATTCAGCATTGTATCTGCTACTACCCCCAATTCCTAATTCCTAATTCCTAATTCGTAATTCTCAATTATACTAATGTTATGGCGGATCAGGACATTCTCAATACTGCGCAGCACTGGCTTGATGAGGGCCGCGATATCGCGCTTGCCACCGTGGTTGAAACCTGGGGTTCGGCGCCGGTTCCCAGCGGCAGCCAACTGCTGGTGGATGCGCAAACCAATTTCATCGGTTCCGTTTCCGGGGGATGCGTGGAAACTGCCGTCATCGGCGAGGCGCAGGAGGTGCTCAGGACAGGGCAGCCGCGCATGCTGGAATACGGCGTGACCAACGAGATGGCCTGGGAAGTCGGCCTGGCCTGCGGAGGACGGATCAGGGTCTACGTTGAGGCGGTAAGCCGGGAGTAGGCGCATGCGCAAGGGATTATTGCAACAGCTCAACGCCAACCGCGCGGCCAACAGGCCCTGCGTGTTGATCAGGTACCTGGATACCGGTGACAGCTTCGTGCTGGAACCCGGCCTGCACGTGGATGAGCAGGAAGCGGAATTGCACGAGCTTGCCATGAAAGCCCTGGGTGCTGATCAATGTCTGCGGGCCGACCTGTACGGGCAGGACTGTTTTATCCAGCCGTTCAACGCGCCATTACGCCTCGTCATTGTCGGCGCCGTACATATCGGCCAGCACCTCGCAGGCAACGCCCGGTCCTGTGGTTATGACGTGGTCGTGGTGGATCCCAGGCAGACGTTTGCCAGCGAGTCCCGTTTTCCCGGGGTGACGCTGAACACGGAATGGCCTGATTTTGCCCTGGAGAACATCTCCCTGGATACGCGCAGTGCGCTGGTCACCCTGACCCATGATCCGAAACTTGACGATCCGGCCCTGCAGGTAGCCCTGCGTTCCCCGGCGTTTTATATCGGCGCCCTGGGCAGCAGAAAGACCCAGGCGGCCAGGATAAAACGCCTGCAGCAAGCCGGGTTCACAGAGACTGAGATTGCCCGCCTCAAGGCGCCGGTGGGACTGGATATCGGCGCCCGGTCACCGGCGGAGATCGCCGTATCCATCATGGCCGAGATCACGGCTACGCTGCGTAAAACATGATTTATCCGCAGATGACGCAGATTAACGCAGATAAAAGATATTTTGTTTTATGGGACATCGGAGTAAATTTAACTGACCGATAACATATTCTGTTACCACTAAATATTGTTTTACATCTGCGTTAATCTGCGTCATCTGCGGATAAATCATCCGCGGATTTATTTCTTATAAGTGAGTGGGTAAAAAACGTCAGCAGCAGGGCCGTTGCCGCGCTGCCGGCGATGGCGGCAAAACCCGCGCCGGGCAGGCCGATATCCGGCAGCAGCAGGAACATGAGCGCGATGTGCAGGGTGCTGGTGAAAATCCTGATATACATGGATATATCGGGGCGGCCTATGGAGTACAGGGCCGGGTCCAGGGCGAACGTGGCCATGGTGACGGCAGCGGCGATCATGAGCAGGACCATTACATCGTGGGCGTTACTGAACTCAGCGCCGAAGAACAGGCTCAGCAGGGACTGTCCGAACAGGAGAATTATCACCAGGATAACAACGGCAATGGCGCCTGCAACCAGCTCCGAGTGGGTGATGACACGCCACAATCCCTGGTAATCCCTGTTGACCGCGATCTTTGCCATTTCCGGGTAAACCGTCTCGTTGAACAACTGCGCAGGCTTGATCAAGACGGTCGAGAATTCCTGGGCAATCTTGAACAGGCCGGCGCCTACCGGCCCCAGCAGGAAACCGACGACGAGGGTTGCAAGGTGTACGGTCGAAACATGCAGGGTCCTGTGAATGTGTGAAGACCAGATAAAAGGCCAGATTCCCTGATGCGGCCGGGTCAGGTCCTTGAGCCCGAGGTCCATGTCCTTGCTGAACCCCTGGCGGCTGAATTCACGCCAGCCGAAATAAACGGTAGCCAGGCACTGGACCGCGCCGGCAAGAAACCAGAACAGCAGGAATGCGCTGATGTGCTGGTAGAAGAAAAACGCGGCACAGGCGCCGGCCACGCGGATCGTCGGAACGACCATGAGCATGAGGGCCACCAGGTCGAAGCGGTTGAACAGGCGCAGCAGGCCCAGGGAGGTGGCCTTGAAGTTGAACAGGATCATGAAGCAGTAGATGGTTGCGACAGGAACCAGTTCCGGGCTGACGCCGAAGTGCGGCCCGACTACGGGGACGACCAGCATGCCTGCCACCGTGCCTGCGGCACAAAAGCCGAGGTCGAGCAACGTGGTAAATTTGACCAGTTTCTGAAACTCCGTGCGTGCGTTGTTCTCCAGGCAGATGGCGCCGTACCTGACTACGCACTGCGAGGTCTTCAGCGTGACAAAATCGCGGACTGCGACCGCGTAAGCATGGATGAGAATGAGTACGCCGAAATCATGCGCTCCCAGGGCGCGGGTGGCAAGGGCAAGGTAGAGCAGGCCGACCAGGGCCGTATACACCTTGCCCGCGGTGAGCATGGCGGAGTTCATGAAAACCCGGCGGAACAGGCCGTCGTACGTCAGTAGCCCTCTCCTATGTCCCCGACAACGCGCTGAAAGCCCTGCAGATTTTATCGATTTGCTCGTCGGTATGCGCGGCGCTGACGCTGATGCGTACCAGCGATTTGCCTCCGGGGGTGGCCGGCGGGAAGATCAGGTTTACGTAGATACCGTGTTCATGCAGGCCGCGCCATAAGGCCAGGGCCTGTTCCCGGGTGTCCAGCAGGGCTGCGATCACCGGGCAGGGTTCGGGTCCCAGTTCATAACCTGCATCGTGCAGGTGCCGGTACAGGCGCTGTGCGTGCCGCCAGAGCCGGGCGCGCAGGTCGGCGCCGTTTTCTACCCGCTTCAATGCCTGGCGCGTGGACGCGATCACGGACGGGCAGGGCGATGCGGTGAATATATACGGCCTGCTGGCGTAACGTATGAAATCAAGCTGCGGGTGGTTGCTGACGCAATAGCCCCCGGTACTGGCCAGGCTTTTACTGAAGGTGCCGACGATAAAATCCGCCTCGTTTATGACCCCGGCTTCCTCGACCAGGCCCCTGCCGCGTTCCCCCAGGACACCCAGGGAGTGGGCCTCATCCACCAGCAACAGTGCGCCGCAGGCATTTTTCACTTCGATAATTTCACCGATGCGCGCCTTGTCTCCCAGCATGCTGTATATGCCCTCGATGATGACCAGGGCGTTGGCGGCGCGCCGGCCCAGGCGGTTCAGGCGCTTGTGCAGGTCGTCGGGATTGTTATGGCGGAAGCGTACGATATCCGCGCCGCTCAAACGGCAGCCGTCATAGATGCTGGCATGGCTGTCCGCGTCTATGACGATGGTGTCTTCGTTATTTGCCAGGCCGGAGATCACTGCCAGGTTTGCCTGGTAGCCGGTGGTGAACACGATGGCTTTGTCACATTCGTAAAACGCGGCGATTTCCTGTTCCAGCGCGCGGTGTCCGGAGAAGCTGCCGTTGGCCATCCTGGAACCGGTTGTCCCGGTGCCTTGTTCGTCGAGCGCCGCATGGGCGGCGTCCAGGCAGTCTTCATCAAAGGTGAGGCCCAGGTAGTTGTTGGTGCCGGCCAGGATCGTTCTGCGCCCGTTTATGAGCGCTTCCGTCGGCGAGTAAATCTCTTCGATGGGCGCGCCGAACGGGTCGATGCCCTGGTCCAGCAGCGTGTGCCGGTCCTGCGCCAGGGGCTGAAATTTGTCAAACAGGCTCATTATGATGGTGTGTTGACTACGGTGTGTATCCGTGTCGCCAGGTCCCTGACGGTATGCACGTCGGCAAGCAGGTTGACCGGCATGGAGATGTCAAACTCGTCTTCGATATCCATCAGCAGGTCCAGGACCTTGAACGAATCCAGGCCCAGTTCCGTGACCAGTTCCGAATCTTCCGTCAGCCCGGCGTCCGGCGAGGTCAGTTTCGACAGTTCGGTGATTACTTTTTCCTGAATTTCCTCATAACTTGCGGGCATACAACTATCTCCAAGTATATTTACCATGGGGGGGGTTCATGTAACCGATTCAGGACCCGCTGTGAATACATCCCTGTACGCTTACCATCCGCTGTCCCTGCGGATGATAGTCCTGAATCGGTTACATGAACCCGCCAACCGTCATTATATAACCGTATCTATGGTATCAGACAGACTAATTTCCGGTTGCCATCCCAGGCAGTTCGTCAACGGTGTATTGTCGCATACCCAGTTGTCGTGGGTGATCTCGTTGACTTTTCCGGGGGTAAGCATGGCCCGGTAACGGAATGTCCTGGCCAGCAGGAGATTGGCATGGGCAAGGCATTTCAATAATGTAACCGGGACCCGGATGTGGGTTACGGGGCGCTGCCACGTGTCGCATGCGATAGCCGTGATGTCTTCCCATGTGTATCCCCGGGGGGTGCCGTCATCCAGTTCGAAGGTGCCTTGTGCCTGTTTCGCCGGCAGCCATTGCAGGATGGCGCGTACCAGGTCATCGACATGGATGAGGCTGATCCTGTTGCCGGGTACCCGGGGTCCGAACAGGTATCCGCGGCGCATCAGCCGGAACAGCGGACGCATTTCCCTGTCGCCCGGGCCGTAAACCGCGCTGGGACGATATATGGTGCGGGATAGGCTGGAATATTTGTCCGACATCAACAGCGCTTCCGCCATGGATTTGCTGCGGGAATACCAGGAATAGCCAGGATACCTGGCGGCAAGTGATGAGATTAACAGGAACCTGGGCGGGGATGCCGGTCTGGCGGCCGCTTCCAACAGGTTTTCAGTTCCCTTCAGGTTGACTTCCAGGAAGTCTTCCATCGAGTTTCCCCTGACCGCGCCGGCGCAGTGGATCACGGCAGCACATCCCTCGACCAGTTCATCCAGTGCCTGTGGATTATTCAGGTCGCCGTGGACCCAGGATACGGACCCTGATCCGGGACGCGGCCTGCGGGTCAGCGCGCGCGCAGGATAGCCTGACTCGGCTAATGCGGTAAGAAGGTTCTGTCCGATAAATCCCGTGGCGCCGGTCAGCGCCACCTGCTCCGTCATTTCAGCGCAGATTTCCCGGACAGGCGACAGTCGTGATATTACGCGGTTTCAGCTTGTGAAATGATGGCCTGGGCCAGGTCTACCCTGTCCGTGAAGCCCTTGCGCGCGGCAACGCGGGATAACTTGCCTGACGAGGTGCGCGGCAGGGTATGCGGCTCGACCAGGTCCACGTAGCAGTAAATCCCGAAGCCTTCGTAGACTTTTCGCTGCAGGTGCTTGACCAGCGATTGCCTGGCTGTGCTCTCGGTCAGACGGCATTCAACTACCAGTACGACGATTTGCCCACCGTCGCCGGTTTCGATATCGAATGCGGACGATTCGCCCATCCTGATGCCGTCCATCCCTTCGGCGATTTCTTCCAGGTCCTGGGCGCGGATGTTCCTGCCGTTGACGATGATGATGTCTTTGCGCCGTCCGGTCAGGTAGAGGTTCTGCTCGAACAGGTAGCCCAGGTCGCCGGTGTCCAGCCAGCCGTTTTCCAGCATCACCCGGTTTGTCGACTCCTGGTCATCCAGGTAGCCGTGCATCAGGCTGGGGCCTTTTACCAGTACCCTGCCGAGGCGCAGGTCGGGCAGCAACCCGCCTTCATTATCAACGATCATAATCTCGTGATCAGGCAGGGCGCGCCCGCAATTAACGATTTCGTTTACCTTGCGGTTGTCCGACTGGACGCGCACCGCGATACCGCGTTCGGCCATGGTCAGGGCGTCGACCGCCATGACGTCCAGGCCGCGGTCCAGTTCCGAAAATGTCGCGGCCAGCGATGCTTCGGCCAGTCCGTAGCAGGGCAGGAATGCATTGGAGCTGAACCCGGTTTCGGCCATTGTTGCGGCAAAGGCTTTGAATGTGCTGGAGCGCAGCATCTCTGCGCCGATGCCGGCAATGCGCCAGCAACTCAGGTCAAGCTGTTGCAGGTCTGCGCTGCGGATCCTGCGGGCGCAGAGCTCGTAACCGAATGGCGGCGAGAAAGCGATGGTGCAGCGGTTCCTGCTGATCAGGCGCAGCCACTGCAGGGGGCGTATGGCAAAATCCCGCGTGCGCTGGTAGTCGACCGACAACTGCGAGGCAACAGGACCCAGGACGAACCCGACCAGGCCCATATCATGATAGAACGGCAGCCAGGATGCGCAGCGATCGCCTTCGTGTACTTTCAATCCGGTTCTCGTGATCCCTTGCAGGTTGCTCATTACCGCCTTGCCGGTAATGACTACGCCTTGCGGAGAACGGGTGCTGCCCGAGGTAAACTGCAGGTATGCCGGTTCTTCGGGTCTGCTGGGTTCGAGCGGGCGTTCCGAAGGGGTAATATCGGACAGTTGTTCCGGTGTGCCGAGCCATTCGAGGTCGTCGTTGTCGACGGCAGCTTCTTCAAGAAAGCTGATGAATTCCTTATGCGCGATGGCTACCTTTGCCTTGCCGCTGGTGAGCAGGCCCTTGAGTTGTTGAACGTAAATCGCGTGACTGCCGAGATTAAGCGGTATCGGCATGGCGAACGGCACCAGCCCGATGTACTGGCAGGCAAAGAACAGGACAATGAAATCAGGGTGGGTATCCGCCACCAGGGCAATGTGATCACCGCGTTTCAAATCCAGGCTGAGCAGGCGCCCGGCCGCAACCCTTGCCTGTCGCTGCAGTTCACCATACGGCAAAACGACGCTGAGCTTACCCTTCGCGTCGTAAAAATTGCACCCGGTAACACCTGCAGCCGCATAATCCAACGCTTCAGACAGACTGGAGAATTCGGCTAAGTTCTGGGCTACTGTATTATCAGTGGTCGTCGCTTCTCGATTCACGATGAATAAACCCCCGTCTGGTTCTTTGTACGCCAGTTGACAAAGGCAGATTTATTTTTTTGGCCTGAAACAGTGCCCTTCAGAAAGCATAGGACACCTAACATATTCTTTCCACAAACGAATTATAAACATAAAATACGGCCATTGTATATATATATTATGAGCGTCTAAGGCGACAACTATTACATAACATGAGGAAAACTTCCAACATTTTTTTAAGCAATCCGCCTATGTCGGCCACGACGCCCTCAGATCATCCCGTAATTGATTAAAGACTTTTTTGTCAACAGGGTTGTTATGCCCCAGATCCGGCGGCCCCGGCCAGGCGGAATCCGAAAATTCCACCCCCGCATAACGGCGATTGTCCGAATAGCGGGGTATCACATGAAAATGGACGTGCGGATCGACCATCATCAACATCAGGTAGTTCAGTTTATCATATTGAAAAAGATGCGATAATACCGTGTCGACATCATGAGTAACCTGGGCCAGTTCGCTGAAACAGGCCGGGCTCAGCTGCGAAAATGCCGTTACCGGCTCGCGCGCAGCCAGCACCAGGGAGCCCAGTGTGACTTGGGCGGGGCGCAATAATACCAACCAGGAGGAGTAAGTGTGGATGCTGGTATCAGGCGCTCCGAATTTCAACATCGTATCGTTAAGGATGTTAAAAGACATCTGCGATTTCGCCGGTTTGATGATAAGTCCTTGTATATTAAATGATCATGACCAGGAGATCAAAACTCTTTTCCGGGCAAAGCCGGGCGCCGGGTGACGCGATCAGGGTCGTTCCTGTCAGCAACGGGCGCCAGTTGCGCGCGTTCATCCGCCTGCCCTGGAGCCTGTACGCGCAGGATCCGCACTGGGTGCCGCCATTGAAACTTGAACGCAGGCTGCATTTCTCCTCCCTGAACCCTTATTTTGCCCATGGCCGCTGGCAGGGCTGGATTGCCTGGCGGGGAGGGCGGCCGGTAGGCCGGATCAGCGCCCAGGTTGATGAATTGCACCGCCGCCATTACGCCGTGCAATCCGGCCATTTCGGGTTTCTGGAGTGTGAAAACGACCCGGACGTGATGCGCGCCCTGGTGACGGCAAGCGAAAGCTGGCTGTCGCAACACCAGACCGAAGTGATTACCGGCCCCTTCAATTTTTCCATCAACCAGGAATGCGGCCTGCTGGTGGACGGCTTCGACACGCCGCCGGCGCTGATGATGCCCCATAATCATCAATGGTACGCGGAATTGCTGGAGCAACAGGGTTACTGCGCCGCCAAAGACCTGTATGCCTACTGGATTAATCCCGACTTCGACATCCCCCGGGTTATGCAGAAGCTGGTGGACAGGCACGGCAGTTCCGTCAGTCTGCGGGGGCTTGACCGGAAGAAATTCAAGCAGGAACTGGAGGTCCTGCGCGGGATATTCAATGACGCCTGGTCGGACAACTGGGGTTTTGTCCCGTTTACCAGGGAGGAGTTCGCCGAACTGGGCGCCGCGTTACGGCTGTTCGTCCCGGACGATTTTATCCGTATCGCGGAATACGAAGGGGAACCGGTTGCGTTTATCGCGTGCCTGCCCAACCTGAATGAAGTATTACTCGGCCTGGACGGCAAACTGTTCCCCTCGGGCCTGTTCAGGATTATCAGGGCATTACGTGGGCGGCGCATCAGGTCCGGCAGGATACCGCTGATGGGCGTCAGGAAGGAATTGCGCAATACCCCGTTGGGCATCGCCCTGGCATTGCTTGTTATCCACGACCTCAGGGAACCGGTCATCGCCAGGGGGATAACGGGCGTGGAGATGTCATGGATCCTGGAAGACAACCAGGGTATGCGCAGTATCCTGGAGCGGATTGGCAGCAAGCTGTACAAGACCTACCGGATCTACCAGAAGCGTTTGTAAAGTATGACTTTTTTCTCCTTCATTACGGTGGGCCAGCGGCGCTGACGTGGCGCACAAACGGAAAATCACCGCATTGCTGCTGGCCGGGGAGCGCGGCGGCGTTGACGAGGTCGCGCGGCAATCCGGCGTCTCGTGCAAGGCGCTGGCGCCGCTGGCGGGTGTACCGATGATCATGCGTGTGCTGGACGCCCTGCAGGCGAGCGCCCGCATCGACTCGTATGTAATATGCGGTCCCGGCCCTGACGCGGTTGAGAGTTGCCCGCGGTTACGGGAATTCATCGGCGGCGACCATGCCGCCTGGATCCCCGCCAGGCGCGACCTCGGCGGCAGTGTGCAGGCGGGCCTGGCGGAAACAGACCCGGACGCCCTGGTGCTGGTAACGGTCGCGGACCACGCGTTGCTTGACGCTGCGATATTGAATTATTTTCTGGACGGGGCGCTTGACAGCGGCGCCGGCGTCAACGTGGGGCTGGTGGATTACGGCCGCATCGAGGCGGCGTACCCCGGGGTGCGGCGCACGGTACTGAAGTTGTCGGAAGGCGGATATTGCGGTTGTAACCTGTACGCGCTCGACGGCGCCCGGGCCGGGGATATCATTTCTCTGTGGCAACGGGCGCAGGCGCATCGTAAACAGCCCTGGCGTATGGCCCTCGGGTTGTTCGGGTTCGGTGCGCTGGCAAGGTATGCCTGCGGCCGCCTGGGCCTGCAGGACGCCCGTGATGCGATAATGAGATCCACCGGGGTCGCGGTGGATTTTATCGAGTTACCCTATGCCCATGCCGGTATTGATGTTGATACGGTTGCGGATTTTGAACTGGCGGAAAAGATACTGGCTGGTGGCTGTGACTGAGCTGTGGGGGCGGGTTTGGACAAGCGTTTCAGGACACGCTGTGAATACATCCCTGTACGCTTACCATCCGCTGTCCCTGCGGATGATAGTCCTGAAACGCTTATCCAAACCCGTCAGCGTTGTTTATGAACGGCTAATTTCGTGCACCAATTCGTCCCGGACGAATTTGGACAGCTATTCAAACCTGTCAGAACTGTTTATTGGAGCATTATTTTTTCTGCGTTATCCAGGTCTCGTTTGAAGTCGATCTCACACCACCTGTGCCCGTTTATGCTGCAGGCGCGCACCAGGGTTTGCTTGGCCAGCGTGTCCACCACGCTCAGGAACCATAAGCGCAAGCCATCACCCTGTTTCATCTGCCGGTCCAGTTGAGTGCGGAATAACGCGGGTCCCTCGCCCCGGAAATACAGGAGGCCGATGGATTCTGCGTTGGTGTGTTCATCCGGCAGTGTTTTGCCGACGGATTTCACCATGGAGTCATGCAGCTCGACGCGCATGTCGTCGTTGTCGTAGCTGTCCTTGTAGTCGACGGTCAAGGTTACCGGCGCCGGAGGTGAGCGGAGCACCGTGTCCAGCAGCGCCGGTTCGAACAGCGTGTCCCCGTTCAGCAGGATAAAATCCTCATCCATGGCGTGGCGGGCCATCCAGCAACTCGCCAGGTTGTCGGAGATGCTGAAGAAGGGGTTGTAGACGATATGGATCCGCTCGTGTTCGGCGCCGAAACGGTCCCGCATGTGTTCTTCGACCAGGTCCGAATTAAACCCGGTGATTATGAACAGCTTGTCGATTTGTGCCGCCAGCAATGCCTGCACCTGCCATTCCAGTATGCTTTTGCCTGCTACGTGAAGCATGCACTTGGGGCATTCTTCGGTCAGGGGCAGCAGCCTTTTACCCTGACCCGCGCTCAATATAATCGCGTTAACCATGAACTTCTAATTTACCTTGCCGGATAATACCGTACGAGAGGTGAGCAGTTTAAAGTAATTTATAATACAATCAAACCAGCAGTTCCCGATGGGTTTTTAGTCGCCGGTTTTCAGTATCCGGAAACAAAAAAACTAAAAACAAACAATGCCGCATGTCACATATTGAACGCTACATCATTCGCGAAATTCTCAGGCCATTCAGTTTCGTCTTAATCATACTGGTCGGCCTGTTTGCCTGTTTCAGCGGCGCCAGGTACCTGGCGGAAGCGGTGACGGAGACCCTGGGTGTCTATTTCATGGTCAAACTGATCCTGCTCAAGACGATTATCGCCCTGGAAGTCCTGGTTCCCATCGCCCTTTATACATCCGTCGTTATCGGGCTGGGCAGGCTCTACCGGGACCGCGAAATAGTGGCGCTGAGCGCTGCCGGGGCCGGGGCCAAGCGCATCATCGGTCCGGTTATCGTCATTTCCATACCCATTGCCCTGATCGTGGCTGCGTTGTCCCTGTACGGCCGTCCATGGGCCTACCAGAACAGTTATCTCCTGGATGCCACGGCCCGGGCCGACCTGAATACCGACCGCTTTCAGCCGGGCCGGTTCTACGGCAATGAAGACTCCGGCACGGTTATTTTTATCGACAAAAAGGATGAGAGCAGCGGTGAAATGACGAAGGTATTCTATTATACCCGCAAGGATGACGTCAGCGAGGTTACCGCGGCGATCCACGCCAGGCAGGACCAGGATATGGAGGACGGGCGCCTGCGGGTTTCGCTCAATAACGGGCTGGTCTACAGGTTGCAGCGCGCGTCGCAGGAGGATGAGGTTGTGCGCTATGAAAAGCTGGTCAGGTACCATGAAGACCCGGAGGTGAGTATCGGCTACAAACGCAAGGCTGAATTGACCCCTGCCTTGCTCAAGTCCAACAGTCCGGAGGACATTGCGGAAGTCCAATGGCGCTTGTCCAGGCCTGTTGCCACGCTCCTGCTTGCGCTGATCGCCATTCCCCTGAGCCGTTCGTCTCCCCGGCAGGGAAAGAATGAAAGGGTATTCATGGCCGCGCTGATATTTGCTGTCTACTACAACCTGAGCGGTGTTGCCCAGACCTGGGTGGAGCAGGGTGTAATGGATGAGATTCCCGGTGTCTGGTGGTTGCACGTATTGATGGCGCTAATCGTCTTCCTGTCCCTGTTCCGGCGCTTTACCCGGCGTCTCCTGCGGGCCTTTCGCTAGGGGAGGCGGATATCTCTCATGATCATCGTTGAAAATTACCTGATGCAGCGCATCAGCGTGGGGTTGCTGATCGCAGCCGCGGTGTTGTTGCCGCTGTTCAGCTTTTTCGACCTGATCGAACAGATGGACGATGTCGGTGAAGGTTTTTATCGCATGCAGGATGCGTTTTACATCGTCCTGTTGCTGCTGCCCAGGAGGCTGATCCAGCTGCTGCCGTTTATTGCGCTGATCGGCAACGTGGTCGCGCTGGGTCTGCTGGCGCTGAGTTCGGAAATCACTGCCATGCGCGCCGCCGGGTTGTCTCCTGCAAAAATCAGCCTGGCTTCATTCAAAATCGGCCTGTGCCTGTTGCTGTTGCTGGGGTTGCTGGAGCAGTTTGCCGCGCCTTATACGCAGAGCAAGGCCATCGCCCACCGTCTGGAAGCCTTGAACCAGAGCGCGGAACTGGGCGAGGACCTGGGTATCTGGACGCGCGATGAAAACCGGGTGTTGCGGCTTGGCGAGGCGATTCGCGCGGCTTACGTGGAGGACGTGGAAATATTCACGCTGGATGAGCAGGGATTACTCGACCAGCATATCCATGCGCAGGGCGCAGACATAATCAGTAATGCCCGGTGGAATCTGCACGACGTCACCGTGAAGGAGATCAACGGCGCCCGCTTAAGCACGAGGACGTTTGCGCGCATGGACTGGATTCCTTTTTTGAGTTCCGAGCAGGTGGCGACACTGACGCGGCCGGCCGAAAGCCTGTCCCCGACGGATTTATACCGCCATATTCTTTACCTGAAGAAAACCGGGCAGCAGCACGATGAAATATCCCTGGCCTACTGGAGGAAGTACGGCGCCGGTCTGATCATGCTTGCCATGCTGTTGTTGTCCGTCCCGTTTGTGTTCGGATCGATACGCACGGGTATCGGCACCCGCCTGGTACTGGCGGGTATTACGGGGATCTGTGTCTACCTGCTGGACCAGATTTTTTCCAACGCCGGGTTATTGCTGAACCTGAACCATGCCCTGGTGGCGCTGGCCCCCGGCCTGTTCCTGATGCTGGTAGGGAGCCTGTGGCTGCAGCGGGTGCCTTGAGAGATATTTGGGGTCAGAGCAAATACTCTGACCCCAAATATCCCAGTTCCAGGGTTTTCTCGAAGTTTTGTGTTTCCGGGTTATAGATATACGAGGTGACGCGGGTTTGCCAGCCGGTTGCGTGTTTAGTCACTTCGTAGATGTTGTAGCCAGCTTTTTTGAGCGGGTCTTTGTAACTGGCCGATGCTGACGGGACGCCGAATACCGGGATCGAGTGGGCGCCGGCCGTGAGTGTTGTGTGCGCCTGGCAATGCCCGTGTCCGTGAACCAGCATCTCTGCGCCTGGCGCTGCCAGGGTTGACAGCAGCCTGCCAGCATCGCTCAGCCCGCGCCGGATGCTGGTGAACTGTGGGCCGTGGTGCAGTACAACGATGCGGTACAAGCCCCGTTGTGCGGTTGTTTCGAGCAGGGAGCGAAGCCGTTGTAACTGCTCGCTGCCCAGTTTGCCCGAGGCGAAGAACGGCGCAGTGGGGATGGCGGTCGAAAGACCGATGAGCGCGACGGGACCGCGCACCCGCAGGTACGGGAAGCCGCCGGCATTGCCGTCCTCCTCCGGGTCGCTGCGCATGTAGGCAAGCCAGCGTCCGGTCGTTTCGGCAAACTCAGTGGCTATGTAATGGTCATGATTCCCCGGCACAATTGAGATATAATCAGGCGCGCCGATACTGTTTAACCAGGCTTCGGTTTCCCGGCATTCGTTTGCCGTGCCCAGGTGGGTGAAGTCCCCACTGATGACCAGGTGGTCAGGTTGCCGGCCTGCCAGGTCGGCGAGTGTCCGGGACAGCACTTCCCTGCTGTGGGACCGGCGCCGTTTCAACCTCCACGAGAGGTAACCGAGAATACGCTTGTTCAGCAGTTCATCCGGCCTGACGTGGTCAAGCGATGACAGGTGGGGGTCGGAAATGTGCGCTATTTTCAAGCTTTAACTCATCTGGTTTTCAGTCGCCGGTTTATAGTAACAAAAAACGGCAAACAGATACCGGCAACCAGGAACAAAATAAAACTATCGATGAATTCGTATGTTCAGATAATCGGTGACAGCCGGACGGAAATCTGGGGAATGACCGGACGCACCAGGCTGGCCCGCATGCTGGAAAGAATCGACGGCGTCAGCGTCATTACCGGCATGGCAGAGCTGCCTCCCGGCGCGCCGGTGATCTTCCTCCGGGGTGATTACATATTCGATGTCCGTGTATTGCAGGCCGTCATCGGCATGGACAACGGGTTCGTGCTGCACCCGCAGGACGATGATGCTGCAATTGCGATACGCACGACCGACTACGACGCAAACGTATTCGACCATGACCATTACCCGGACAGTTTGACCAGGGTGGCCGTCGACGACCTGGTAAACCCCTACAACGACAGGTTGAAAAAATATGAGCCGGCCAGGGTCTGGCGCATTTTGCCTGACAACCGGGAGTTGCTTGAACGGGAGTTGTTCAGCGGGTCTTACAAGGGCGTGACCGACCTGGTGACCAAATGGGTCTGGCCCGTGCCCGCGCGCTGGGCGACCAAAGTCTGCACCAGGCTTAAACTGAAACCGAACCACGTGACCCTGTTCAGCCTGGTACTGGCAATCCTGGCCGGCTATGCCTTCTGGCTGGGTGAGTTCGCCGGCGGCCTGTTGCTGGGCTGGTTCATGACCTTCCTGGATACCGTGGACGGCAAGCTGGCCCGGGTGACGTTGACCTCCAGCCGTTTCGGCGACCTGCTGGACCACGGCCTGGACCTGGTGCACCCGCCTTTGTGGTACCTCGCCTGGGGGGTGGGACTGGCCGTTGCAACGCCGGGGACAACGCCGTTGGCGCTGTTGATGGGCCTGATGCTCGCCGCGTACCTGGGCGGCCGGCTCTGTGAAGGGGTGTTCCAGCATTACCTTGCCGATTTCTCGATTTTCATGTGGCGGCCGGTTGATTCGCTGACCAGGCTGATTACCGCACGGCGCAATCCCAACATGCTGATCCTGACTGCCGCCCTGGTTGCCGGGAGGCCGGACACGGGCCTGGTGATGGTAGTCGCCTGGCACGTCCTTTCCACCCTGTTCCTCCTGCTGAGGCTGGGTGTGGCCTGGAAGGCAAAGCAGGACCAGGGGCCGCTGGTGGGCTGGCTGTCGACAGTCGGTGAGGGAACCCGGCATAACGGGCTGGCGCTGAAGATCTTTACCTGAATGGCTGCGGCGCTTATCCCCAGGGCATTGACGGAGCGCGTCGCGCAGCAATGCGCCGTCTCCGTGGCTGGGTCCTGTGCACTGATCTGCGCGGCGCTCAGGGAAACCTACGGCGACGCCTTGCAGGGCATTCTGTTTTACGGATCCTGTGCCAGGGGTGAAGACATGGAGGGCGGCATCGCCGATATTTTCATCATAGTCGACAGCTACCGGAACGTCTACGGCAAGCGCCACCTGGCGTACCTCAACGCGCGCTTGCCCCCGAACGTGTTTTACCGGGAAATCCCCGCAAACGGCGCCGTGATCCGGGTCAAGCTGGCCGTGATCAGCCGGGCGGACTTTGCCGGCGGCATCCTGCGCTGGTTCCACTCCTACCTGTGGGGCCGGTTCGCGCAACCGGCACGCATACTCCATGCGCGGGACGAGGCCGTGCGCGCCGAACTTCACAGGCTCCTGGCGCAGGCCGTGCTGACCCTGCTCAGGACAACGATCCCGGCGCTGCCGGATAAGTCATGCGCTGCGGAAACGGTCTGGACCCGGGCCTTGTCCCTGTCCTATTCCGCGGAATTCCGGCCTGAGCCCGAATCCAAGGCCGCCGACCTGGTGCGGCATAACCTCGCCGATTATACCGCCCTGCTGGAAGCGGCCCTGCCTGCGCTCGGTGAGATCCTGCGCCGGGAAGGTGAAAACAGCTACCGGCCTCTGTACGATACGCAAGCCGCCGCTGCGGCGTTATCACGCTGGCGCCGGCGGCGTGTTCTGGGGCGCATCCTTTCCGTCCTGCGGCTGGCGAAAGCGGTGCTGACCTTTACCAACAGTGTCGATTATGCGGCCTGGAAGATAGGCCGCCATACCGGCGTTGAGATTGAGGTTACCCCCAGGCTGCGGCGTTATCCCCTGTTGTTCGGCTGGCGGGTGTTCCTGAAGCTGGTCAAGCAAGGTGTTTTGCGGTGATCCCAGGTATAGATTGGATAGTTGGGGTGATATTTGGGGTCAGAGTAAGGGGTCAGAGTAAAAATACTCAATGACAAATTGGTACTATCCATAAATGACCATATTTTTACTCTGACCCCTTACTCTGACCCCAAACTCTCATGATCAGATCTCTGCACACCCCGACAGCATGTAACTCAGCTTGCTGGGGACAGAATTAATTCTGTCCCCGAATTTACACAGCAAATATCACTAATATTCGGATATGGCGGCAAAGAAGAAAAAACATCGCATCAGCGTAGCGCTGGGGCTGTGGATGATCAAGCGGCTGGAGCGGTTCCTGATCAGGTATTCCGTGGCCGGCGACACGCCGTTCCTGGACCCTGCAGCATTTGCCTGGGTGGACTTGCTGGAAGGCAACTGGCAGCCGATCCGCGCGGAACTGGACCGGGTGCTGGAGAGCCCCGAGCGCATCCCGAACTTTCAGGACATCTCGCGCGACCAGGCCAACATCACCACGGACGATAAATGGAAGTCCTGGTTTCTCTACGGCTATGGCTACAAGATGGCCGCCAACTGCGCTGCCTGCCCGGAGACGACGCGCATCATCGAAGCGATCCCGGGCATGTACACCGCGTTTTTTTCCGTACTGGCCCCCGGCAAGCACATACCGCTACACCGCGGGCCCTACCGCGGCCTGCTGCGCTGCCACCTTGCCCTGCTTGTGCCCGAACCGGCGCAGGACTGCTGGATAGAAGTGGGCGGGGAAACCAGTACCTGGGAAGAAGGCCGCTGCATCGTTTTCGACGATACCTACAAGCATCGTGTGGAGAACAACACGCAGGGCAGGCGGGTGGTATTGTTTCTTGACGTGATGCGGCCGCTGAAGTTTCCCGGGTCGCTGGTCAACCGGATCGTACTGTGGCTGATCCGCCTCTCGCCGTTCATCCAGGACGCCCGCCGCAACCAGGTCGCCTGGGAGAAACGCCTGGGCTGCTGACTGCCGGCCTAGAGGCTTGCAGCAAACTCGAGGCAGGTTTCTGCCAGGTCAATCCGGTCCTGTACGGAGCGCATGACGGTATTGGCGGCCTTGACCTTGATCCCGAGTTCCCCGATGGCCTGTGCTTCGTGCTCATCACCGGCGTCGATGATCAACCCGTCAAGGAAGTCGCGGTAATACCCGGCGATTGACAGGTTGCCGGCCGCCATTCCCAGTTCTTCCATTATTTTGGCAGCCGGGCCCTTCAGGGCCTTGCCGCCGACGATGGGTGAGACGGCGATAACAGGTGCGTTGACGGACTGCAGGCTTGACCGGACGTCCTCCAGGGACAGGAGCGGGTCGATGCTCAGGAACGGGTTCGACGGGCACAGGATTACCGCATCCAGTTCACTGCTGTTGAGCAGCGCGGCGAAATCGGGGTGCGCGCGGGCCTGCCCGGCGCCGTCGAATTCGATTGCCTGCACCCCGGGCCGGCAGCCCTGGCGCACGAAATAATCCTGGAAGGGCAGGGTTCCCCGGTCGGTGACGATGCGCGTGCGCAACGGGTCGTCGCTCATGGGAACGATACGGTGCTCGATGCCGAATGAACGGCACAGTGCGCGGGTGATCTGCCCCAGGCCCTGTCCCTGTCCCAGCATCCGGGTCCGGTACAGGTGGGTGGCGAGGTCCTTGTCCCCCAGCCTGAACCAGTCCAGGTCAGCGAAGCCGGCGAGCGCCTCCATGAAGTCCCAGGTCTCGCCGGCAATACCCCAGCCCCGCTCCGGGTCCGCCACCTCCGCCAGGGTATACATGACCGTATCCAGGTCGGGCGAGATGTGCAGTCCCAGGTGGCGGAAGTCATCACCCGTATTGACTACGATAAGCAGGTCTTCCGGCCTTACGTTCTTGCAGAGTCCATGCGCCAGTTTCGCACCGCCCACGCCGCCGCACAGGGACAGGATGGATTTGTTCACAGGACGATGTGCTTACCTGAACAGGTCCTTGCCGGGTTCCCGTATCAGGGCGGACGCGCCGGTGGCGGGGCCGCGCAGGTCGAGGCCCTGTACCAGTACGGCAGGTATCCCCTGTGCCGCCTGTCCCATGACCAGGGAGGCGGCGGCGGCGATTTCATCGGCGATACCCACCTCGGTCACCCGCAACGGGTTCCCGTGCAGGTCGTTATCACCGCGCAGGTCCAGCAGGGACGGCAGGCCGGCCGCGCCGATTGCGATGCCGGTCACGCCGTTGCGCCAGGCGCGCCCGGCGCTGTCGTTGATGATGACGCCTACACGGACGTCCAGGCGCTGTTTCATTTGATCGTGAATTTGCGCGGCGCTGGCATCGGGGTTTTCCGGCAGCAGCAGGACTCTCTCCAACGCGGGGTTTTGCGGGATGTTGGAGTGGTCGATACCCGCATTGGCATGGACGAAGCCCAGTTTGTGTTCGACGATCAGGACGTCCTCCCGGTACCTGACCACCCGCGTCGACTGGGCCAGTATCAACTCTACGAGGCGCGGGTCTTTCCCGACTTTAGCGGCCAGCTCCAGGCTCCGTTCCGAAGGCGTTATCCCGGCCAGGTCCACGTACCGGTCCTCCGCCTTGGAAACGACCTTTTGGGCAACCACCAGGACATCGCCGTCCCGGACCGGATACTCGCGCAATCCCGCCAGCAATAACGCCGGCAGGTCATCCCCGGGCATGACTTCCGCTATGCCGCGTACGGGCAGCAGCGCTATCCCATTGTCCGCTATGTCGTTCATGCCTGTCTGCCGTGCCTCTTTCTCACCCGCCGTTCCTGTGTAAGCAGGAACCCGGTCTGATTCCCACCCGCCGTTCCTGCGGAAGCAGGAACCCGGCCCTGCCCCCACCCGTCGTTCCTGCGAAAGCAGGAACCCAGTCTGATAAACTATTCCGTATATTAATCATGTAATGCAAAATCATGTCAAACGATAAACGCGTCCAGGCGCCGGTCCCCGGCAGGCGCATCGGCGTTATCGGCGCCGGCGTCATGGGCCGGGGGATTGCCCAGTTGTTCCTGCAGGCCGGGTACCGGGTGTCGCTTTATGACTCCCAGCCCGACGCGCTGGCGCGCGCGGCCGAATTCATCGGCAGGATGATCGGGCGCCAGGTCGACAAGGGCAGGTACTCGGAGGCGGATGCGCAGGGAATCCTTGCGCGGCTCGATACCTGTCACGGCATGGAAAGACTGGCCGGTTGCCATGTCCTCATCGAGGCGATCGTCGAACTGCTCGAGGCCAAGAAACAGTTGTTTGCGAAACTGGAAAAGATCATTTCCGGCAAGGCCATCCTGGCGAGCAATACCTCCTCGCTGCTGGTCTCGGATATCGCCTCCGCCTGCGCCGCGCCGGAGCGGGTCGCGGGGCTGCATTTCTTCAACCCGGCGCCGCTTATGCGCGTGGTTGAAGTCGTCCCGGCCGCGCTGACCGAAGCGGCGGTCGTGCGGGAGTTGTCGGACCTGGTTACCTCAACGGGACACCGCGCCGTGGTCGCGGCCGACCAGCCCGGGTTCCTGGTGAACCACGCAGGGCGCGGGTTCAGCACCGAAGCCCTGCGTATCCTGGAAGAGGGGACGGCGCAACCGGCCGACGTGGACCGGGTCATGCGCGAGGCGCTGGGGTTCCGCATGGGACCGTTTGAACTGATGGACCTCACCGGGCTTGACGTTTCCGGGAAAGTGATGCAGTCCGTCTACGACCAGTTTCTGCAGGAACCCATGTTTCGTCCCTCGTCGCTGGTCCCGCCGAGGATGGCGGCCGGCCTGTTCGGCAGGAAGACCGGCCAGGGTTTTTACCGTTACGAGGACAACCGCAGGATCGAGCCTGAGGCGGCGCCGGTTCCGCAAGTCAGCCTCACCAAGGTATGGCTGGAGCGCGCCGGACCCGGTGCGTCCCGGCAACTGGCGGATGATCTGAAGGCCGCCGGCGCGCAGTTCGCGGACAACCCCGCGGCAGGGGATACCATGGCCGTAGTGCAGCCTTGGGGCAGCGACGTAAGCCATACCTGCTCCGGACTGGGCCTGGACCCGGTGCGCACCGTGGCCGTGGACCCGTTGCCCGATCCCGGATTGCGGCGCACCCTGATGCTGTCGCCGGTCACCGCCGCCGAAGTGCGTGACAGCATGCACGGCCTGCTGGCGGCGGGCGGCGTCCCGGTCACCGTGATTAACGACAGTCCGGGCTTTATCAGCCAGCGTATCATTGCCGTGATAGTGAACATCGCTGCCAATATCGCCCAGCGCCGCATCGCTACGGTTGCCGACATCGAGGCCGCCGTTACCCTGGGTCTCGGCTACCCGCTCGGCCCCTTGTCCTGGGGGGACAGTATCGGGGGGGCAAGGATAGCCGAAATTCTGGATAACCTGTTTGAGTTGACCCGGGACCCGCGCTACCGCCCGAGCCCCTGGCTGAGAAGGCGGGTCGAGTGCGGCGTATCGCTGTTGACCGAAGAAGTGGAGCGCAACTGAACCGTAGCCATGACTGCTGAAGTAATCACCCGTTTCGCACCCAGTCCCACCGGTTTCCTGCATATCGGAGGCATACGCACTGCCCTGTTTTCCTGGCTGTACGCACGGCGCCATAACGGCAGGTTCATGTTGAGGATCGAGGATACGGATCGGGCGCGCAGCACCGAAGCTGCGCTTGAGGTCATCCTGGACGGCATGGCCTGGCTGGGACTGGCCCATGACGGGGACGGCAGCGGCAACATGGCCGGTATGGACGACAAGGGCATCGTCTACCAGTCCCGGCGCATGCAAGTGTACCAGGATGCGATACGGAAGCTGCTGGAGCGGGAGCGGGCGTACCATTGTTTTTGCAGCCGGGAAGAACTGGAAGCGATGCGAAAGGAGGCCATGAGCCGGGGAGAGAAACCCAGGTATAACGGTACATGCCGTGAGCGCGGCAGGCAGCCTGCGGCAGGTGAAACGCCGGTGGTGCGCTTCAAGAACCCCATCGACGGCGACGTGATCATCGACGATCTCATCCAGGGCCCGGTGGTGATCGGCAACCGGGAACTGGACGACTTGATCATTGCCCGGTCCGACGGGTCGCCCACCTACAACCTGACCGTGGTGGTGGACGATGCCGCTATGGGTGTCACCCACGTGATACGCGGGGACGACCACCTCAACAACACGCCCAGACAGATCAACATTTTCGACGCCCTGGGTTACGACGCGCCGACCTATGCCCATATACCCCTGATCCTGGACCCTGACGGCAAAAAACTGTCCAAACGCCACGGCGCGGCCAGCGTGCTGGACTACCGGGACCAGGGCTACCTGCCGGAGGCGTTGCTGAACTACCTGGTGCGCCTGGGCTGGTCCCATGGCGATCAGGAGATCTTCAGCGCCGCCGAGATGATTGAACTGTTCGATATCGGCCAGGTGAACAAGGCCGCGGCCGCGCTGAACCCGGACAAGCTGGCCTGGCTCAACCAGCATTATCTCAGGGAAGGCAGGGCGGAACGGATTGCCTGTCTGCTTAAGACAACATTGGTCAGGCTTGGTGTTGACGTAAGCGGACCACCCGATCTCAAGGAGGTGGCCGGGATACAGAAAGAGCGTGTGAAGACAATAACGGAGATGGCCGGACAGAGCCGTTTCCTCTACGAGGAATTTGCGGAATACGATCAGACGGCGGCAAAAAAACACCTGCGCCCCGTGGTGTTTGAGGCGCTGCAGCAGGTCAGGGAGGCATTAGCCGGACTGGATGCCTGGGAAAGGGAGGCGATTCATGCCGCCGTGAACGCCGTCGCGGAACAACAGGCCATGAAATTCGGCAAGATTGCCCAGCCCCTGCGGGTGGCGGTAACGGGCAGCGCGGTCTCGCCTTCCATCGACATCACCCTGGAGTTGCTGGGCCGGGACAGGACCCTGGCGCGGCTGGGACGCGCCCTGGAGTTGATACAACGCCGGGTTGATGCGCGCGCCATGGACTCATGAATAGCGGGAGTAGCGCCGGTCAGCGCACACTGGCAGATGCAGGCGTCCGGCTGCCGGCTTGACAATGTAAAGGCGCAGGGTAGAATGTGCGTCGTTGTTCTTGAGACACGATTATACGTTGTCGTTTCGGGGCCATAGCTCAGTTGGGAGAGCGCTACAATGGCATTGTAGAGGTCGTCGGTTCGATCCCGTCTGGCTCCACCAGGTTAGTTAGATCTATTGTCCCCTTCGTCTAGAGGCCTAGGACACCGCCCTTTCACGGCGGCAACAGGGGTTCGACTCCCCTAGGGGACGCCAGAAATCCCGGCTTGCTCACTTTCAGAAGACTGCGGATGAAATGTGAGTAAGCCCCGGGACCCAGCGGCGCATCCATACCGAATATCTCGACTGCCGGGCCGGTTGTCCGTTCACCAGCTTTCCTGCGCCCGGTCTTTACCCAGGTCAAATACCCTTCCCAATGGTAGTTTTCGGTACGCGTGACTTCAAGGACCACGTCCCACACCCGTTTAGGCAGGGTATCCGGTTCTGAACTGCGCCGGATCACGCGATCCGGCCTGCGCTCGTTCAATTCAGCTTCCAGCGCGTCGCACAACGAGGCAATGACGGTGCTGTCCGTCTTTGGTTCGCCATGGCATGACAGCAGGATCGGCGCGCTATCGGCCGGGACTCCGCATGATACCAGCGCGGCGACAAGGAATGCCGCCAGGCGCGTGCCGTTGATGTAAAGCTGCAGGTCAGAAGATGAAGTCGGAAGCATCCAGGTCGGTGATGTCGAAACCTGTCAGTATGATACTCCCGCCTTCATGATCAGCCAAGTCGATGACAAGACTTTTCCCCCGTTGCCCAGGAGTTCATCATCACCGCTGCTCTCTCTGATGATCGCCACTTTATTATTTATCCCCGCAAGCGTTTCCAGCGCACATCAGTCTCCACGACTGATGATCCCTGTGCTCGCTTGCCGGACACTATTATTCCGTTAATGCCTGCATTGTTACATAGCAGACATATATCAACGGCTGCCCGATTTCCTGTAATATGCTTTCCTGGCTGTCGATCAATTCATTAAAATTATTTGTATCAGTATGGAGATCCTTGTTACCGGTTGCGCCGGGTTTATCGGCGCGGCATTATCCCGGCGGTTGCTGGAGACGGGTAATGAAGTAGTCGGGGTCGACAACCTGAATGACTATTACGACCCCGGGTTAAAGCAGGACAGGCTGGCGTTGCTTTCGGATTTTGCGAATTTCAGTTTCAGGAAACTGGACATATCGGACAGGGAACAAATGGAACACCTGTTCATGGAAATTGACCCCCGGCGAGTGGTCCACCTGGCCGCGCAGGCCGGTGTGCGCTACTCGATCAGCCATCCCCACAGCTACATCAGTGCGAATATTGCGGGGTTCCTGAATATCCTGGAAGGCTGCCGCGCCGCGGCAGTGGAACCCCTGGTGTACGCCTCGTCGAGTTCGGTTTATGGCGCCAATGAGAATTTGCCTTTTTCGGAATCAGACCCGGCGCTGCACCCGGTTTCCCTGTACGGCGCAACCAAGCGCGCCAATGAACTGATGGCGCACAGCTACAGCCACCTGTATGACCTGCCTGTGACCGGCCTGCGCTATTTCACGGTTTACGGTCCCTGGGGCAGACCGGATATGTCGCCCATCCTGTTTGCCGGGAAACTATTTGCCGGCGAACCGCTGCAGGTGTTCAACCGGGGAGAGCACCGGCGGGATTTTACCTATATCGACGACGTGGTGGAGGCAACGGTAAGGATAACGGACCGGGTCCCCGACAGGGATGCAGACTGGGACGGCGCCAGGCCCGACCCGGCAACCGGTCCGGCAAGGTGCCGGATTTATAACATCGGGAATCAAAACGCGGTCAACCTCATGGATTATATTAAAATGCTTGAGCATGAAACCGGTAGGAAGGCAGTTCTTGAGTTTGTTGACGCTCAACCCGGTGACGTGCTTGATACCCTGTCGGATACGTCCAGGTTGCGGGATGATTTTGGCTTTGCGCCCGCCATGCCGCTGGAGCAGGGGATAAAACGGTTTGTTGAGTGGTACAAGAGGTATTATGGGGATGTATATTTGGGGTCAGAGCTTTTGCTCTGACCCCAAATATAATGACGGCAGATGAATAAAAACAGGAAAATCTCGGTTATCGGTATGGGCTACGTCGGTTTGCCGGTCGCCGTCGCGTTCGGGCGCCTGGGTGAGGTGATCGGTTTTGATATCGATGCGCGGCGGATTGCTGAACTGGAGCAAGGGAACGACAGCACCGGTGAGGTTGCGGCGCAGGAATTATCCCCGGCCAGTGTTATCTTTACCACGGACAGCGGGCTGCTGGAGCAGGCCGATTTTCATATCATTGCCGTGCCGACCCCGATTAACGACGCCAAAAACCCGGATATGGGGCCGTTGATCGCCGCCTCGGAAACTTTGGGCCGCGCCCTCAGGGGGGGTGATATCGTCGTCTATGAATCCACCGTCTATCCCGGCGCAACGGAGGAAATATGCGCTCCCATCCTGGAGCGGGAATCCGGCCTGGCGTGCGGGCAGGACTTTCACCTGGGTTATTCACCGGAACGCATCAACCCGGGCGATAAGGAGCATACGTTCACCAGTATCGTCAAGATCGTATCGGCGCAGGACCGCGATGCGCTGGACGTCATCCGGCAGGTCTACGGGAGCGTGGTAACGGCGGGCGTTTACGAGGCGCCCTCCATCAAGGTGGCGGAGGCCACCAAGGTGGTGGAGAACATTCAAAGAGACGTCAATATTGCCCTGATGAACCAGTTGGCGCTGATATTCGACAAGCTGGGTATCGACACCAACGACGTGCTGGATGCGGCCGGGACGAAATGGAATTTCCTGCCCTTTACGCCCGGCCTGGTAGGCGGTCACTGTATCGGCATCGACCCGTATTACATGGCATACCGGGCGGCCAGGAGCGGCTATATTCCGGATTTGATCCTCACCGCGCGCAATATCAATGACGGCCTGGGCAACTACATCGCCGCGCAGGTCGTGAAAACCATGCTGCAGGCGGGCCATTCACCCGAAAACAGTCTGGTTACCGTACTGGGAATGACCTTCAAGGAGGACGTGGGCGACACCCGTAATACCCGGGTAATCGATATCATCAATGAACTGGAACAGTTCAATGTACGGGTACAGGTCAATGACGTTTGTGCGGACCCTGATAAGGTCAGGACTGAATACGGGCTTGAACTGGTCGACCTGCAATCCCTGCAGCCGGCCAGGGCCGTGATACTGGCGGTGCCCCATGCTGTCTATCTTGAGAGTAACTGGGACCTGGTAGCGGCCTTGCTGGCGGATGGGAAAGGGATAGTCTATGACGTCAAGGGGAGACTGGATCGGGACTCTGCGCCGGACGCTGTTCAGGTGTTGAGACTGTGATGGCCGGTGGTGGTATGGGGGGTACACGGAGATGAACGTGGCGATGGCCGGCGCCGGTTACGTGGGCCTGGTCTCAAGCGCCTGTTTTGCCGAGTTCGGCGCCAGCGTCACCTGTATTGATGTTGATTCCGACAGGATCGCCAGGCTCAGGGAAGGAGTGATTCCCATCTACGAACCCGGTCTGGCTGAACTGATCGGCAAGAACAGGGAACAGGGCAGGCTGTCGTTTCGGGAAGGCTATGACGAGACCATCGGGGAGTGTGACTTGGTGTTTATCGCGGTCGGGACGCCGGCGCGGCGCGGCGACGGGCACGCTGACCTGAAGCACGTATACCAGGCGGCAAGAGACATCGCGCCCTTGCTCGACGGGTATACGGTGATCGTGGACAAATCCACCGTGCCGGTGGGCACCGCGCGCAATGTGGAGCGCATCGTCAGGGAGGTGAACCCGGACGCGCAGTTTGATATTGCCGCCAATCCGGAGTTTCTGCGGGAGGGCGCGGCGTTGGCGGATTTCATGCGTCCGGACCGGGTGGTCATCGGAGTCGAGAGCCGGCGGGCGGAACAGGTTTTGCGTGAACTGTACCGGCCCCTGAATCTCATTGAGACGCCGATGATGGTGACCGACCTCGAAAGTGCCGAACTGATTAAGTACGCGGCCAACGCCTTTCTGGCCACGAAGATCAGTTTCATCAACGAGATATCCGCCCTCTGCGAAGCCGTGGGCGCCGACGTCCATGCCGTTGCCCGGGGCATCGGGCTGGATGGGCGTATCGGCAGGAAATTCCTGCACCCCGGACCTGGTTACGGCGGCTCCTGCTTTCCCAAGGATACCCGTGCGCTGGTGCGCATGGCACAGGAAAACAACACGGCCAGCCGTATCGTCGAAGCGGTGATGGAGGTGAACGAAGCGCAGAAAGCACGTATGACCGGCAAGATCCGCAACGCACTGGGCGGCAGTGAAAACGGCAGGACCCTGGCGGTGCTGGGGTTGTCCTTCAAACCTGAAACCGATGATATGCGGAATGCGCCGGCGCTGTCCATATTGCCCGAGCTGATAGAAAACGGCGCCGCGGTTCACGCCCATGATCCCCAGGCCATGGCTGAGGCCAAAGCGCTGTTGCCTGACTCTGTCAGGTATTTTGACGAAGTCTACGCGGCAATGGCCGGTGTGGACGCGGTCGTGTTGATGACGGAGTGGAATGCTTACCGGGGTATGGACCTGGACCGGATCAGAAATACGATGAACGGTAACGTGTTCATCGACCTGCGCAACGTCTACGAGCCTGATGCGATGCGGTCGGCTGGTTTTGATTACCACTGTGTCGGGCGTTAATGCGCATTCACGTATGGCCGTGTGGATAAAAAGACGGGATTCTAACGAGTATGACTGATCAGACACCGGCGCGCGTCGCCGTCATCGGCTGCGGTTACTGGGGCAGGAACCTGGTGCGCAACTTTTCCGGCCTGGGCGTGCTGGCCGCGGTCTGCGATACGGACCCGGGACTGGCGCGGCAGTTCGGTTCGCGCTACAACGTCGAAACGCCCGGGTTCGAAGAAGTGATCCGGGATCCGGGTATCGGCGCTGTTGCCATCGCCACGCCTGCCGTCACCCATTCGGCTATAGCAAAGCAGGCGTTATCGGCTGGGAAACACGTCTTTGTCGAGAAGCCCGTCGCCCTGGACGTCCACAGCGCTGAAGAGTTGAACGAGTTGTCGCAAAAACAGGGACGGGTGCTGATGGTGGGCCACCTGTTGCAGTATCACCCGGCTTTTGTAAGGTTGAAGGAACTGGTCGTGCAAGGCGAACTGGGCCGCCTGCGCCACATCTATTCCCATCGGCTGAACCTGGGCAAGGTCCGGCGCGAGGAGAACATACTCTGGAGCTTCGCGCCCCATGACGTGTCCATGATCCTGTCACTGGTCGGTGACGAACCCGACAGGGTTTCAGCCATCGGCAGCTTTTTTCTCCACTCGCAGGTAGCCGATGTGACCACCACCCATATGTCTTTTCCCGGCGGGGAGAATGCCCATGTGTTTGTCTCCTGGCTGCACCCGTACAAGGAGCAGAAACTTGTTGTCGTGGGCGACGAGGGCATGGCGGTGTTTGACGATACCCTGGACTGGGAGCGGAAACTGCTGGTCTACAAGCATAAGATAGTGTGGAAAAACGACCTGCCCACACCGGACAAGGCCAAGGCCGAAGCTGTTGACGTAACCCCGGCGGAGCCGCTACGGCAGGAACTGGTTCATTTCCTGGACTGCATTGCAGGAAAAACAGGCTGCCGCACTGACGGCAACGAGGGCATACGTGTGCTGAAGGTATTACAGGCTTCCGAACGGGACATCCGTGCGAATGCCGCTTATCATATGAATTACAAGAAATAAAACCGCAAATCCGACAGGACATGCCTGACTGTTTCATCCATGAGACCGCAATCGTTGACGGGAACTGCCGCATCGGCAAGGGTACCCGCATCTGGCATTTCAGCCACGTCCTGGCCAATTCCGTGATAGGGGAGAATTGTGTCCTCGGACAGAATGTCATGGTAGGTCCTGACGTCGTAATCGGCAACCGCTGCAAGATACAGAATAACGTCAGCATCTATAAAGGCATTACGCTGGAGGACGGTGTCTTCTGCGGCCCGTCCTGCGTGTTTACCAACGTGAACAACCCCCGGGCCGAAATCGAAAAGAAGGAGCAGTTCTCAGACACCAGGGTCAGGCAGGGCGCGACCATAGGCGCCAATGCCACCATCCTGTGCGGCATCGAACTTGGAGAATACAGTTTTATCGCGGCCGGGGCCGTGGTGACCCGGGACGTAACACCGTTTGCGCTGGTGGCGGGGGCGCCGGCAAAACAGGTGGGCTGGGTAGGCCATTACGGCGAGCGGCTGGGTGATGACCTGGTGTGCCCGAAGACGGGCAGGCAGTATTCATTGACTGCCAACGGCCTGCTGAAAGCCGGGGACTGACGGTTCATTCGTCATTGCATAAGCATGCGGAATAACAGATAAAGGGATGCCGGTTTGGCGCAACAACCCATAGCATTCATCGACCTCAAGGCTCAGCAGCGGCGCCTTGGCGACAGGATACCCAGGGCCATTCAGAGGGTACTGGATCACGGTCAATTCATCATGGGGCCGGAGGTGCGGGAACTGGAGGAGAAACTGTCGGAGTTCTCCGGGGCCGGACACGTTATTACCTGCGCCAGCGGCACGGATGCCCTGCTTATGGCCTTGATGGCCCACGGTACCGGTCCGGGTGATGCCGTTTTTGTTCCTTCGTTCACGTTTGTCGCCACTGCGGAGGCGGTTGCCCTGCTGGGGGCGACACCGGTTTTCGTCGATGTGGAGGCGGACAGTTTTCTGCTGGATGTGACCCGCCTCGATGCTGCGCTGGCAACGGCCACCCGAAGCGGCCTCAATCCCAGGGGAATCATCCCCGTAGACCTGTTCGGGCAGCCGGCCGATTACATGGAGATAAACCGCTTTGCCGGGCAGCATGGGTTGTTCGTTATCGGGGATGGCGCGCAGAGTTTTGGCGCGGAACTGGACGGCAACAGGGTTGGTGCGTTGACCCAGGTAACTGCCACCAGCTTTTTCCCGGCAAAACCACTCGGTTGTTACGGTGACGGAGGCGCGTTGTTCACGGATGATGATGAACTTGCGGGAAAATTACGAAGCCTGCGGGTACACGGCAAAGGTACGGACAAGTACGATAATGTGAATATCGGTATCAACGGCAGGCTGGACACCATCCAGGCTGCGATACTGCTGGAAAAGCTCTCGATATTCGAGAAAGAGATTGCCCTGCGCGACCAGGTTGCGAAAAGGTATGCAACGCTGCTTGAAAACCTTGTCGATGTTCCAGTGATTCGTCAAGGACGCACCTCTGTCTGGGCGCAATATACGATAACAACGGATCATCGGGATACGGTTGTGCAGGAATTGAAACGGCAAGGCATACCGAGCGCGGTCTATTACCCCGCGCCGTTGCACCGCCAGACTGCCTACGAGGGTTATCCCCGTGCGCCCGACCTGACGATTTCCGAATGCCTGCCCGCACGGGTATTGAGCCTGCCCATGCATCCATACCTGGAGGAGGAAGCGCAAAGCAGGATTTGCGATATCATCCGGCAAGCGTTGTAAGAGTTTTCGATAAGTTCCTGTGGTCTGAGTCGATGCAGGAACTCAGTGACACCATCGTCTATACTGCTTTTGCTTATATCAGATAAGCGGGAGCGCTTTTTCCAGGCGCCGAATTAATTCCGGGACGTCATCAACGATTGTCTTGTAAAGCAATTCATGATCAATCTGCCCATATTCATGGGCGAGGATATTACGTTGTCCGATGATTTCATGCCAGGGAATATCAGGCGTGGTTTCTCTTCCACTGGCTGAAACATGCCCTGCAGCCTCACCGATAATCTCCACCATTCTTTCCGCCGCTCTCAGCAAAATACGATTTCCGAGAAAAGCTGCAAGGTCATAATGTTCCATCATTTCAACAACTTCTCTGGCGGCTTGCAGCATGTCCCACAGGTAGGCGGCGTCCCTGTCTTCAAGCGGCATACAATAACTCCATATCTTTTTCTATCTCACGGCGACGGTAGGGATTGTTTAAAATTGCCGGCGTTGCGATATCCACTTTACGACCGCCAAACAGGGAACTGAAGGCATTATTAATGGCAGTCATGCCTCCCAGGGAGGGCGCTTTGCCCTGTTCAAACTCAATCAGTAAATCGACATCACTTGAGGGGGTTAACTCGCCGCGAGCGGCAGATCCGAACAGTGCCAGTTGTTTGATATGGTAACGCCGTGCCAGTTGCGCCAATACAATGCGGGAAACCGGCGCGAGGCCGCCAGGCAATATAATGTCATCAGCATCGACTGCCGGATACAAGCCTTTAAGGTCAGCCGGCATGTCCCGAATGTAACCACTCGTCCGATAGCTCCCGGGCCGTATGATCACGTCGAGTCCCAATGCTTCCAGCGCTTTCAATATCTTGCCAATCTCGGCTGTTTCTTTGCCGCGCTCAAACTCAGACAAAAATCGTATGCCAAGACCGGCGAGATCTCCTGCAGCCTTAAGAGATAATCCACAGCCTTTTCTGTGCCGGCGTACCAGGTTCCCCAAGTCTTCAGTATCTTGAACCCGACCGTAATGAACAGGGTTATCTGACATTTTTTAAACAATATATTATCCCGATAAGGATAAAATATAATACAATTCGTTCGTAAGTCAACAAATAATATACTGTACGGTATAGCAATTTGGGGCCGGAGTAAAAATTCGGTTAATCCGGCAGGCGATGTGGATATATTGCCCGTTATCGCTTGCGGCCAGCGGAATTTCAGGACTGGCGCTGGTAGTGGTAGGGGGGTGGAGAAACGACATAGAGTGGGGACAGGAATCCACCCCCCCTGGCGCCCTCGGGCATACAACATCCCGAATTCCATTCGACCGGTCAGACGGTGTTGTTTATTCTTGTTCATCCCGGACCGACCGCTGCTTGGTTTCCCTGTGGCAACGATGATTTTATCCGGCCCGGATAGATTGAAAAGCAAAGAATCGTCTTGTCTTGACAAACAGCCTTTGCAAGACTATATTTGACTTGTGAACATCAAAAGGGTGTAGTTCAGCTACGAGTTCATGCCACCTTTCGGGGTTTCCAGTCAAGTCTGGATATAGCCAAGAGCACCCAGTGAAAAGGCCCCGGTTCTCCGGGGCCTTTCTTTTATCCAGATGTCTTGATCGGCTTTCTCGGTTATCACAATACTCCAGCCCCGGGTTGTCTTCTTGTTTCATTGCTTTGGAAAAGCAGTGAAGTGAAAAATTGACATTAAAATTATAGGTACGTTCGGGATTGCTGCCTTTGCCAGGTTGACTTAACTCCAATTCGAACGGGTGAAGGTGTGAGAGGTCGTATGTATTGCCATCATGTTGAAAAGGTTTCCATTTCATAGTGATTTGATAGCGTAATATGGCGGCCAATGGAACATCACTTCTGAGGTGCAGTCAAACCGACCTCAGGAAACTCTCCCGTATTTTTTCTGCGGCTTGCCCAAAGCTGACACCTGAATTTTCACTGATATTGAAATGATTCCAGGGAACCGGCGTTTCTGCCTGTCCGGTCGCGAGGTCATAACGCTTCAGGTGTTTTATATATTATTGACTTCTGGGTATGCCCATGCCGAAGGAGGTGGTTTGGGAGGTCAGTAACAGGTGCAAAACCACCCCCTTGGCGCCCTCGGGCTGTCCCTGATCCGTGGTCCCGGCGAATACAAACCGGGCCGCCCTCGGGCATACGGGCATACAGGCATACAACGTCCCGAATTCCATTCGGCCGGTCAACCGGCGTTATTTATTCTTGTTCTTGCCGGACCGACCGTTGCCTGGTTTCCCTGTGCAACGATGATTTTATCCGGCCCGGACAGATTGAAAAGCAGGAAATCAACAAAAATGTGAGAAAACTCACATTTTGGTGAAAAAAGTACGAAATCGCCTGAACCGCGACGGCCGGTTCAAGTTCAGGTTGATCCCTGTCTTGATTTATTGACAGCGTCCAGTATGTCCTGGGTTGTTGCCCTGGTGTTGATGCCTTCAACGTCAAAAGGGGATCCTGATTTTGTGTCCTTCGCCTTGACAGAGAAAACAGAGCCATCTTTCCTGCGAATCTCAACATCCTCCCTTTGAGCAATATTTAACAGGTTGGAAAGATTCTGGCGGGCTTCCGAATAAGTAAATCCCTGATCCCGCGTTAGAAAGCCCAGGAATCAAAAAAGCCCTGCCTGTATAATATCTTGTGTCATCAATCAATATCACCCAATGGGTGCAACAGGCAAGGCTTATGCACATCCTACCCTA
>JAPOQU010000033.1 GCA_026710545.1 Gammaproteobacteria bacterium
CAATCGGGTAGAAAAAATCATTGAGGGGCAAATCCAATGCGCAAAAATCGCCGCTTGAAAACTTGACCTTTTTGTCCATCATATTGTGAAACAAGGACTTCTAGTCACTGCGAACAGGGAATTAATCGATCACTTCGAAAAAAAATTCAAGCTACTATAGCCCAAATCTGGACTAAAGATGCACTCGCGCTCAAAAGATAGACGATAAGAGCAAAATGAACAAACACGATTCTGATATGTGACTAGATAACACGTAGGCACGCGCATATATCCCTGTATTTTCAACTCAAAAATACACTACAGAAATGTGAGCTATCTTGCGATAATTGTATAAAATACATTCAGAGAAAAAATACTATGAGCGAAACTAATCAACTAAAGCTATTTATTAGCTACTCTCACAAGGACGAAGATAGAATTGATGAATTCAGAAAACACACAGCACCGTTAAAAAATAATGGCCTGATTTCCGAATGGTATGACCGTAAAATAATGGCAGGTCAGAATTTTAGGAAAACCATAGGAAATAATCTGGAAGATGCCGACATCATTTGTCTATTTATTTCTGCAAATTTTCTTTCTTCTACTGAATGTCTGAAAGAAAAAAACGAGGCCATCAAACTAAAGAAAAAAAAGGGGGTTTCTGTAATTCCGGTAATTCTCTCTGATTGCGGCTGGTTAGATGACCCAGATATTTCCCCATTATTAGCAATACCGACTGACGGCAACCCAATAGCTAATTTCGAAGATTCTGATGTTGCCTGGACCTGTGTTTATAAAGAGCTAAGACCTCTTATTCTTAAAATAATCTCCATTCGGCAGCTTAAAATCTCTAATGAATTCACTTACTTTCTACAAAGTACAGAATTATTGACTAAAGCACACTCCCAAAAAGAAGAGGTTTTATTAGAACACATATTCGTCTACCCAGAATTGGCGAAATATGACAGCTTGAGAGAATATGAAAAGAAGGAAAGCTCTGAAAAAGTATTAGATAATTTTTATGACCATGCAAGGATACTTATTGCAGGAGAAAATCAGTCAGGGAAAACAACTCTATGCAAGAAACTTTACCTTGAATTACGCCGAAAAAATTTTATTCCAATATACGTGTCCGATAAAAATAATTTTCTTGGGAAAATAGAAAATAAAATATCAGAAGCGTTTAGCCATCAATATGATAACGAAACCTCATTAAAAGAAATTGGCATCGATAGAGTAGTGCCAATAATCGACGATTTTCACTTTGCCAAGAACAAAGAAAAAATCATACAAGCTTTAACTCGTTATCATTATCAGATAATTATCGTTGATGATATATTCAGTTTGAATTTTCGGGACGAGAAACTTACCAGATCATTTAAGCATTTTAAGATTGAAGAGTTTATCCCCTCTCAAAGAAACGCATTGATAAAAAAATGGAGGCAGCTAGCAGATCCTAACTACAGAGGATTATCAAATGAAAATTCTAAATACCAAGGTATTGACCGTACAACTGAATTAGTTGATGCCGCCTTAGGAAAGAGTATAGGTAGCGGGATAATGCCTGCTTACCCGTTCTTCATACTTACGGTGATAGGTACTTATGAGACCTTTACAAAATCACTTAGCGAAGAAATAACGTCGCAAGGTCATTGCTATCAAGCTCTTATATATATTTATTTAATAAAGCAGGGGGTGAAAAATGATGACATTGATACTTATGTGAATTTTCTTACCGAATTAGCATTCTATCTTTATGAAAAGAAAAAATACGAATTAACAGTTAACGAATTTGATGTCTTTATGAGTTTTTATAAAGGCAAATATAACCTCCCCATTAGTGAGAAAACTCTACGATCAAATTTACAGAAAACCAATATCTTCTCGCCAGATGGCTTTAATAACTATTCTTTCAGTTATTCATATCTATATTTCTTTTTTGTTGCAAAATATTTTGCTGAACATTTAGATGACAATAAAGAAGCGATTGGATACATAATAAACAACCTTCACAAAAATGATAATGCATATATCGCTATCTTTATATCTCATCACTCAAAAAATATTTTTTTGTTGAAAGAAATTATTAGGATTGCTTCAGGTCTGTTTGAGAAATATACACCATTTGGATTGACCCGTGATGAGCTAAGATTTTTTGATGAACAGGCAAATACAATCGCACAGGCAGTATTACCCGGTACAGATAATATTCCAGAACGAGAAAGGGAACAGGATTTACTAGCACAAGACCAGATAGAAGAATTAAATGAAAATGACGAGTTGGATAATGAAGATGATGATGAGCTCATAAGAGAATTGAGAAGGAGTATCAAAACGGTTGAAGTAATGGGAACGATAATAAAAAACCGGGCAGGTTCATTGGAAAGAGATAAACTTGAAGATGTTTTTGAAGCAGGCATGAATGTTCATTTGCGAGTTTTACAGTCATTTATTGAATTAGTCAAAACAGAGGAAAATCAGCAAGACATGGTAGCGTTCATTTTAAGCAGATTACAATTAATGGAAAAAAATAAAGGAAAAGCGCTCAGTGATAGCAAATTGGAAAAGTTATCAAAAATTATTTTTTGGAATATGAATTTCTTTACTGTCTTTTCTATTATTGACAAAATAATTCATTCATTAGGCTCCGATAAACTAATAGAGATTATTGAAACTGTTTGTGATAGAAAACATACTCCCGCCGCTTTTTTAGTTAAGCACGGAATTCTTATGTGGTATAGCAAAAATCTACAGATTGATGACGTCACAGATAGAATCAAATCAGACGATTTCTCAAAAATAGCAGAGAATATCCTTCGCCATAGAATTGTAGACCACTACCGTATTCATTCTATAGGCTATAGAGAAAGACAAAAAATTGAGCATGCATTAAATATCCCAAGCAAAAAACTTTTGGCACATCGTCCAAAGTGAAAGACCAGAAATAACCTATCTCCCTACACCGATAGCAAATACGATTCGTTCAACCACAGTTTAGATTTATAAGTTGATGGTAGATATCGTAAGCAGAGAACAGCGCAGTCGGAACATGTCTAAGATAGGAGGGCGTGATACAGGACCGGAGCTTGTAGTTCGTCGTACCGCGCACAGAATGGGTTTTCGTTTCCGTTTATACCGTAAAGACCTGCCCGGTACTCCTGATCTGGTCTTTCCGAAATATCGTCTTGCAGCAGTCGCGAACCAGCAAGCTAACTTACGAGGCACTAATGTTGAAAAGATGATCCAATCAGCAAAACGGAAGGCGCTCGACACTCTGAAGGAGGATTGTCTTGCTGAAAGAATGGCTGAACGACGCTGCAAACATCAAGTATATAACCATATACTTTCAAACACTACTGTCCCAACGTTTGAAGCGTAAGCAGTTGTAACTCATTAATATTGTTTACTAAATAGCTCATTTTTGCCTGTCATCGACTTGAACCCGGTGACGCCTTCCTGCCATGCTCTGACTCCCATCCATTACCAGGGAGTTCAGCATCATGTATGCCGGCAATTTCGTCTTCTCTCAACTCATGGCTCACCTGCCCATGCACACCTTCCGGCGTTGCGTAGCACGCTACCGCGGCCACCACAAAGTCAAAGCCTTCTCCTGCCTCGACCAGTTCCTGTGCCTGGCCTTCGCCCAACTCACCTACCGGGAAAGTCTGCGCGATATCGAAGCCTGTCTGCGCGCACAACACCACAAACTCTACCACCTGGGCTTTCGCAGCGCCGTCTCACGCAACACCCTGGCCAACGCCAACCAGACCCGCGACTGGCGCATCTACGCCGACTTCGCCCACGCCCTCATCCATACCGCCCGGCAACTCTATCTCGATGAGGACTTCGGCATCGAACTCAAACACACCGTCTACGCCCTCGATGCCACCACCATCGACCTGTGTCTGTCCGTCTTTCCCTGGGCGCGCTTCCGGACCACCAAAGGCGCCATTAAACTGCATACCTTACTTGACCTTAAAGGCAATATTCCCACGTTTATCCACATCTCCGATGGCAAACTGCACGATGTCAACGTCCTCGACCTGCTCCTGCCCGAGCCCGGCGCCCTCTACATCATGGACCGCGGCTACCTGGACTTTGGCCGCCTCTACACCCTCCACCAGGCCGCCGCATTCTTCATCGTCCGAGCCAAGTCCAACTGGCGCTATCGCCGCCTGTATTCCCACCCCGTCGATAACGCCACCGGCCTCAAGTGTGACCAGACCGTCGTCCTCACCGGCTTCTATGCCGCCAAACACTATCCCGACAAGCTCCGTCGCATCAAACTCACCGACCCGGAGACCGGTAAACATCTGGTCTTCCTCAGCAACAATTTTGCCTTGCCTGCACAGACGATAACTCAACTCTACCGCTGTCGCTGGCAGGTCGAACTGTTCTTCAAATGGATCAAACAGCACCTGCGTATCAAGGCCTTCTACGGCACCTCCGAGAACGCAGTGAAAACCCAAATCTGGACCGCCGTCAGTGTCTATGTCCTCGTCGCCATCATCAAAAAACGCCTTAACATCCCGCTCAGCCTCTACACAATATTACAGATTTTAAGCGTGTCCGTGTTTGAGAAAATGCCATTAGATCATATACTTACCAATAACGATTACAACCTGAACCAGTCCGACGACCCTAACCAATTGATTTTATTCGATTAAACGTTGGGACACTAATGACTTTCAAATATTCCTAACTTAAAATCGACAGAAGTCAAGGCTGACATAAATATCAAGGTATCCTTAAAATCTCCTTTTCCTGAAGAGTTATCCCGATTCAATGAGTTCGTTAATACGTCTAAATGGGATGAACTTATTGCTCGCTATCCACTTCGCCAAAGTAATGTATTTGAAATCCTTGCAAAAGTTCTGAAATGCTCAAACAGGAAAGATTACGAAAAAATACTACTCGCACAAGTCCGAAATGACTCCACTTTAGCCAACAAGCTAAAGAATCACATAAAGCCTCTCTCGGATATTCTTGATAAGGAAACTGTAATAGCTGAAAAACCTCAAGCGCAATAATAGAGTTGTGTGTAACTAATCGCAGCCCTACCTATTGAACAATTTCAGCGGAATCGGTTGCAAACGGGGTTGCTTTTTCTCGTTTGACTCTGCTGATATTGGCAATTTTTCCAGTATTGCCGCTATTTTCTGCCACTCCCTAATCAAATCCATATCGATATTCGGATTATCCCGGGTTGCAGCTTCAACCTCTCTGATAAAGCGATTTTCTTCAATTGTGCTCATATAAATGCCCGACTGTGTATAAATGACCCTGCGCCCGCGTATTCCGCCAGAGACCAGAAATAGCCCCATACTACTTGCTTAAGCTGACTATCCTCACTGTAATCGTTAATCTCCAAGCCAAGGTCAAGTTCTAAAATATCTTTATGAATACTTGAACCATGAGTATACCACTTTTGATGATCATTCAACGCTTCTGCAATTTCTCTTGCCTTTTGTTTTTTGCGGGTTTCACTTTTATTCCAATTCTTGAACTTGTATTTTGTCAGCCAATCTGCAATGAGAGACACGGAGAGATTTGCCGCTAATTCAAACTGGTGCAACTGTGCCAGGTCCAGTTTGTTCAATAGAATCATCTCAGCGGATGACAGCTCCCCTTTTCTGGAACTCTCTATCAATCTTTCGTATTGATGCAGGTATGAGAGCGCCGGCACCATGCCGTTGCCTGTTGGAAGCTGAGGGTCGATTGGCCCTAACCTGGAAAAATAATCCATGTAGATTTCATCGCCAGATAGGGCAAGCACCGTGCCTGCGGACATTGCGCATACTGGCACGAGGAAATGAACATCTTCGTAGTGGTTTCGCAGTATCTGCACAATATTTCGAACTTCTTCAATTACACCACCATTGGTATGCAAAATAACCAGCAGGGTTTTTCTCCGTTCTTGTAATCCCTCAATTGCCATACGCACCCGAATATCGACACCTGTAGTGATATCGCCGTAAATTGTCAGAACATCTTTGTCGGAGCGTTCCTCTATATCGCTCAATTTCGATTTGAGCCACTCCTTGGCTACATCTTGCAGTGACAAGTTCGGACGGATTGATTCTATTTCCGATGGCATATTTTATTTTCCTCAGGTTTTCAAATCAATCGATATTATAGACCACCGAACTATCGGGCCAAAACGCATCAATGCTGTCGAAGCCTTGGCGCGGGAGGATACAGGGGTCAGACCTGTATAGCTGTACTGTATAGCTGTATATAACTATTTGATTTTCAAAACTAATACATCGATGGATGAGCTTATTTCAGCATTAGCAGACGCTTTTTGTTACGCAAACCGGCACTGTAAGAAATATTACCTGTCAGTCTGGACGATTGCTTATCTTAACCTGCTGTTTTTCCCTGCTAAAAATGTCATCTAAAGCTGGAATAAAAGGTTATATTCAGTCATTTATTCAGCAGAATCAAAACGTTATATTGGATTATATTGGTCCGACCCATCTGGAATGAACCCATCTGGAATGACAACCCGGAACAGAATTTTTCAGGGACGTCTATACTATCCTGTTAGAATTAGAAAATGTGATCAGCGTAAAAGAAGCCCTTATTACTATTTGAGGAAATACAATGAATCTCAATGAAATATCAAAAATGAGCAAACTGGAGCGTCTGCAAACGATGGAGGCATTATGGGATTCGCTTATCCACGAAACCCCTGAAATTGAATCGCCTGAATGGCACCGGGATATTCTTGTCAGCAGAACAAGAGAAATTGAAGAAGATAAGGCCGAATTCATCTCAGTTGAGGAACTGAGGTCAAAACATGGCGGATGAATATCAGGTCCATCAAAATATTGTCCGACGCCGTGATAGATCTTGAGGATGGAAGGAATTTCTATGAAAAACAGGAACGTAGAGTTGGAGGTTATTTTTGGGATTGTCTCTTGTCGGATATAGAGTCACTGATTATTTATGGCGGCGTAAACAGGAAAGAGTATGGATACTATCGAATGCTCTCCAGGAGATTCCCATATTCGATTTATTATGACGTATCAGATGAAGCTGCATATATTATTGCCATCCTGCCGATGCGGAGAGATCCCGACTGGATTCGAGAGAGAATAAGCAAAAGAAGCTGATCAGGTGTTATGTATACAACGCGAAAATAGAGCATGAGATATATTTATCCCGTTACTCTCACCGAAGATACGGATGACAGCGGCTGCGTTGCTACCTGCCGTGACCTCCCGGAAGCGATTACCCAGGGCGATACGGTTGCAGAAGCGCTTGCTGAGGCTGCTGACGCCCTGGATGAAGCCTTATGCAGGCGCATCAACCATGGCAGGGATATTCCTGAACCTTCGGCTGAACAGGCCGGAGAACGGTTGGTTCCGGTACTGGTTAGCATGAGTTAGTCAATCCCGGTTCAAGTAAACAAAGTGAGCGCAACCCGGTATGAATGACCCTGACGCGCATATCCGGTCGGCTGCTTTTTCCGCCATGGAGAAGCTGGTGCGCTACCAGCCGGACGGATTGGTCCGTTGGGATGCAATCCACCAGGGATTTCAGGTCGGTTCCGAACGTATTCATTTCGCCAACCGCGCCCGGGGCATCTTCAAGCCCAGGCAGATGAGCGCGGCGCTCAGCATCAAAACGGTGGTTCCTCGCGCCGGACGTCCCACATGGTACAGCGACCAGGGATTGGCTTCATCGAAGCTTGATGCCCTGACAGGTTTGTGGCATTACGATTTGGCGCGCGGAGGACTGGACGATCACACCAACCGGGCGTTGCAAACGGCCATGTGGCGCGGCGCGCCACTGATTTATTTCATCGGAGTGCAGGAAAAAACATACCAGCCTGTATTCCCGGTGTGGGTGGAAGCGTTTGACCCGGAAGCGGGACACGTACTACTGGCAGCAGCCGACATCGGGGACAATCGCCTGAGTTCGGTCGCGGCAGCGCGCAGCAACCTGCCCCTGTCTGTTGAAACATCCTGGACACTGCGAACCACACGGGTGAGAAATCACCAGGCATGGTTCAGCACGCGGACAAAAGCGGCTTATCGATGGCGCTGCGCCTTCAGTGGGTTGCCAGTGCGTCAACTGCTTGTCGGCGCGCACATCGTTCCGGATGCCGAAGGCGGCCCGGCATCAGTTCGCAACGGCATTTGTATGACGACGCTGCACCACATGGCGTTCGATTCAAACCTCATCGGTGTAGATCCTGACTTCCGTATCCATGTCTCTCCGTCACTGCGCGACCAAAAAGACGGTACGCTGCTGGCAAATATTAAAGACCTGGCAGGACAGCGAATCCGGCTTCCCGATAATCCTGTGGATAAGCCGGACTCAAACCTGTTGGAACAGCGTTTCAACCAATTTGAGATGAGTATAAGGTGACAATCATTATGTGTACTCACATAAATGTCCGGCTTTATTTTCCTCAGACCTATGGATTCGGGCTACAAACCATCGGCATCGGCCGCGTCTAATCCAGGGGTGTACTGCAGCGCGTCCTCCCTGACTTTCAGTGACGCCTCACGGACCTGAGACCTTTATGTCTGGCTTTGAGACTCTCCAGGTTGGCATATTCAGTGAGACCCTCTCGTGCGCGTGCCTGGCGAAGCGCTTCGATGGTCTCGGTATTGGGAATCTTCACGGCGAAGGGCAACAGATTTATTTTTACGTAACCTTAATAGCAGGTTCACCAGGAATTTCCATCGTGGCTTGGTCAGCAACCTCAAAAGCCCTCTATATTCAAGCCGCAATATCTTCCAATACCTCTGGGTGTTTCTGCGCCACTTTAACCAGTGTTACGGCAGCACTGTCGGGTTGTTTGCGTCCCTGCTCCCAATCCCTGATCGTAGCTACGGGAATGCCTAACAACTTGGAAAAGGCCAACTGGGTTTTCTTCAGTTGCTTGCGCACGGAAATGACCAGCAACTGTTCCGGCGTCCAGATTTTAGCCGGTGCGCCTGCCTTGATAGCAAGCACGTCATCAAGCAGCGCTTGTCCGGCTTTACTCATTTTCCCGGTCATTGATTGCATTTCTGATTTTTCTCAGTTCGTGGGCTGGAATAATTTCACGATCATTCTTTTCATACATGGCAAACAGCCAAATTTCGTAATCGGAATTATTAAAATAAACTACACGTACACCGCCACGCTTTCCTGAACTTTGCCTGCTCCAGCGAATTTTTCTGACGCCGCCTGATCCCGGAACGACCTGGCCCGCATCAGGAGTGCTTGCTATATATACGACAAAGTCTTCATATTGCTCAGGAGTCCAGACCTCGGCCGCTTTCGCGCTGAACATCCTTGTTTCAACAACCGTACGCATTGTTCCATTATACGGCTGTGCAGTATCATGTCAACAGGGAAGGGAATGGATTTCACCTCAATACTTCAAATGCGGTTTTACGACCACGACCATAGCGAAAAATTGCAAAATCAGCATCAAATGCAATTACGCGTGAGATGCCGAGGCGCTCCATAAGCGCAAAGGAAGTGCGGTCAACCAGGGAGAAATCCTGGTCAGGAAAACGTTCACCAATCGCCCAGGCAGCTTCGAGATCCGCGCTGGTTGTTTGTTCGGCAGTAGCAACTCCGCTTCGAAGACCGTCCCAAAAGGTCTCCGCTGCAGGCGCCGAGATGAAATGATGAATGAGACGCCAGGTCTCAACCAGTACGTGGTCACTTGTAACCAGGGGCTCGTCAGTTGTCAGAATTTGCTTGGCGCGGTGGTTTTGCCGGTCACCACGATTAGCCGCGGCATACCACGCTGAGCTGTCCACAAAGACGCTCACGGCACTTCAGGAGCGCCTGGTTTGCCGGAAGCCGTGGCTTCAGCAATCATTCGATCTTTCCGTGTCGCGATATCAGAGGGTTCCGTTGTGCCAAGGTCGAAGATAATGGAACGGTCGATACTTCGGGATACTCCGGCCAGGTCCTGATCTACCAGGCGGCGAATGTATTCGGCGAACGAGATTCCAAGCGCAGCAGCGCGTACTCGAATTTGGCTATGCAATTCCGATTGAAGGGATATTTGAGTACGTACCATCATAATGTCGCCATCATAATGTCGCATTAATGATGTGTCAATACTTTTATCAGCAATTCCCGATGACGAGCGGTTAAGGAGACGGGCTTGGAGTCTGTCCCCGGCCGCTCATCAATAAACCAACTCAGGAATAACAGTAAAACCTTCCCGATACGCCGCGTCACGCAGTCTCTGATCAAATGTAACAAAGCCTTGTTCAGTCGTGAGTCCCTGACACCACTGGATAGCTGCAGCCAGTTGTAAGGCGTCTGCTGACCGTAACGGGTGAACTGCCAGCAGCCGTTCAGCCAGGCAGCGTAATGCGTCACTTGGTTGAATTTCTGACCAGGTTTGCGCCAGGGTATGCAATACATGACGGCCGGCACGCTCGTCAGGAGTTGTCATGCCGCCGGTTCTTACCTGCCGCATCAAGGCAGAAATACATTCGGTACGTGTGCCCCACCAGACGATGATGGAGGGATCTGCGACAAGCAAATCCCGTACCACGGACGTATTCGGTTCATGCACATACAGGGGCACTATGGCGGACGTGTCCCAGAATTTCACCAGCCTTCTTCCCGCTCCTGCGAGACCGCGGAACGCACTGCTGCATTCGGGTCGGCAGGACGCGGCAGGCTCCAGAAATCTTCCGGCAAGGACTTCTCGGCGCGTTTCAACAGACCTTTCTTTTCCATCTCTGCCAAGTGCTCAGGCAAGGATGCAATATCGGCGACAGGCAATAGACGCGCAACCGGCCGACCATGCTCGGTGATTAACAACTCCTCACCGGCTTTGACCTGGCGCAAGCAAGCGCTTATCGACATTTTTAGTTGGGAAACGGTTGTAGTCTGCATAAAAGACCTGTTTGGTTAAAATATATTGACTAATTTATACGAATTTCTATCATCAATCAACACGTCTCCGTCCCCGGACGCATTATTTAACCAGTTCCCCGCCGATAATCAGTTGCCGGATCTGCACCGTCCCACCGCCGATTTCCAGCAGTTTGCCGCAGCGGTAGAGCTGGTTGATCTCGGTCTCGCGCATGAAGCCCATGCCGCCGTGCACCTGTACGCCGCTGTCCAGTACGCGCATGCAGGCGCGGCCCGTTTGCAGGAACACCGCGGCGCAGCGTTTCTGCAGTTCACCCTGGCTCAAACCTTCTTTATCCTCTGCAAATAACTGCTGCGCGGTCTGGTAGGTAAACGCCCGCATGGTGTACACGTCGGTGTACATATCGGCCAGCATGGCCTGTACCAACTGGAAATCGCCGATGGGCCGGCCAAACTGTTCCCGGGTTCGGGCATATTCAATGGATATGTCCAATGCCCGCTGCGCCACCCCCAGGTTATAGAATCCCAGTACCAGGCGCTCGACGTTCAGGCCGCTCATCATGACTGCAACTCCCTTGTTCTCGCCGCCCATGAGGTTGTCTGCCGGCACCTCGCAATCGGTGAAAATCAGTTCGCCGGTGGGACTGCCGCGCCAACCCATCTTGTCCAGCTTCTGCGCGCTGCTGAAACCGGGAAACTCTCTCTCGACGATGAAGGCGGAGATGCCGTGGTGCCCCTGTTCCGGGTCCGTCCTGGCATAGACGACCGCGATATCGGCCACCGGCGCGTTGGAGATGAACATCTTGCGGCCGTTGAGAATAAATTTTTCACCCTGCCTGACTGCCGCCGACTTCATGCTGCCCAGCGCATCCGACCCGGCGCCAGGCTCGGTCATGCCCATAGCGCCGATCGCGCTTCCATCACAGAAACGCGGCAGGTATGTCTGTTTCTGCCCGGCGCTGCCGTTGCGAACAATGTTATGGACGCAGATATTCTCACTGGAGAGCCAGGCCGCGCAGAATGAGTGGCTCCAGTAGGCCATGGCCTCGGCGGCGACGCACTGCGCCAGGAAATCCAGCCCCTGCCCGCCGAATTCTTCCGGGACCGTCAGCCCCAGCAGTCCGACGTCGGCAAGCGCGCGGAACCGCTCTTCGGGGAACCAGTCGTCCCGGTCCATCCTGTCGTTCAGCGGGTGCAGTTCCTCCCGGCTGAAGCGATACACCGCATCGTAAACCTGCTGGTATTCATCCGCGAAGCCGTATGAGGAGAGCTTGATCATAACCTGTTGCCTTCAATCATTCATAATTCCTAATTCGTAATTCCTAATTCGTAATTCCAGATACGATGTTGTCCGCCAACAATTCCGCGATTCGCTCCCCGCTATACCCCCAATCCCGCAATATCTCCTCAGTGTGCTGTCCGGCTTCCGGCGGCGGCGATTGTATCTCCGCAGGAGTCCTGCTGAACCGGGGCGCAGGCGCGGGTTGTATGACTCCGTCGACGCTGGCATAAGCGTCCCTGGCCTGCGCGTGGGGGTGCTGCGTGGCTTCCGTCAGGCCCAGTACCGGCGCGAAGCAGGCATCGGAGCCATCAAATATCTCGCACCATTCATCTCTGGTTCTGGTCAGGAATATGTCCTGCAATTTGTCAGCAAACTCCGGCCAGCGGTCCTGGTTGTGCTGCTGCTTGCGCAGGTCCGGGTCGCTGATTTCAAGCCGGTCCAGCAATTCGCTGTAGAACCGCCCTTCAATCGGTGCAACAACCACGTACTGATCGTCTTTGGTCCGGTAGGTATTCACGAAATGGGCGCCGCCGTCCAGGATGTTGCTGCCCCGTTGTTCTTTCCACAGCCCTGCGGCCAGCAATCCGTAAAACGCCGTCATCATGGATGCCGCGCCGTCGACCATGGCCGTGTCAACCACCTGCCCCCGCCCTGATTTTGCCGTCTCCAGCATGGCGGCCAGCATTCCCATGGCCAGGTACAGGGCGCCGCCGCCGAAATCGCCGATCAGGTTCAACGGATAAGCCGGCGCTTCGTCCTGTTTGCCGATACAGGCCAGGACTCCGGCGATACCGATGTAGTTGGGATCGTGTCCCGCGGTTTCAGCCAGCGGACCGTCCTGCCCCCAGCCGGTCATACGGCCGTAAACCAGCCTCCCGTTGCGCCGCATGCATTCATCCGGCCCCAGTCCCAGGCGTTCCATGACCCCGGGCCGGAAGCCCTCGAACAGCGCATCGGCGCCGGCGCACAGGTCGAGGACGACATCCCTGCCCTGTGGTTGTTTCAGATCTATGGCGATGGAGCGCCTGCTCCTGTTCATCAGCTTGTATTTCACAGGCATGTAAACGCCCAGTTCCACCTTGGTGAGGCGTTCGACACGCACGATCTCCGCGCCCATGTCCGCCAGCAGCATCCCGGTCAACTGGGTGGGGCCGACACCGGCAATCTCAATCAGCTTATAGCCGGACAGGGGGCCTTTGGCGTTATTTGCAGGCATCGGGACGGCTACCAATAACGTAACAGGAAGGTGCCGACGGCTACCGGTTCGTCCCGGCCGGCAACGTTGAAGGTGACGTCATAATGGACGGTGATGGCCTTATCCTTTTTTGCCACTTCGGCAATGCGGGTAGTTGCGGTTACCCTGGCCCCGGCAATTATCGGCGCCAGCAGGCGAAACCGGTCCGTGCCGTAAAACAGGGCATTGATGCTGCCGTACTCGAAGGACTGGAAGAACAGGGTCGGGAACAGGGCCGGCAGCAAAAATAACGGCGCGATAACGCCGCCGAACCGCTCGTTGCAACGGTCCTCGTCCCAGTGGACCCATTCCTCGTTGTTTATGGACCGGCAAAACGCCTGTATCCTGTCCTTGTCGATCTCGAATGGTTCGGAGGTGGCGATAACCTCTCCCTCACGTTCCATAAACCATTGAATGTCATTGATAATCGTTTTTCCCGGCATGATTGTTGTCATTTAGTGTAATTTGCGGGTTCAGGTAAATGCACCGTCCTTTGTATAATGTCCGGCCGGTATTTATTCGCTATACTAATTCTAACACTACACAAAACTCAAAATATGGCAAACACTGCACAACCCGGGTCAAAAAATACCGAACACACGGAACAGGAACTGAACGAGATCGAGGCGGCCATATTGAAACGCATCGAGGCAGGCGAGATCTTCGAGGACATGGATGATCTGTCACCGAAGTTCCGGGCAATATTGAAGATGACGGCCGACCTGGCCGCGGTCAGCGAGGTCTCCGTGCTGACCTGGGCTTACACGGCTTACCGCACCGCCCCCGACATCGGCGCCAAGATCGCGGTGTGCGCCACCATTCTCGACGAGGTGGGCCATGCCTACCACCAGGGACTGCTCGCGGAACGCTTCGGCGTCGATATGCACCAGCGGGCGTTTGAGGATGACGTCGAGACTATCTGGACCTGGCCGATCATGGAAGTGCCGTTGCGGAACTACATCGAGTTCGTCGTCATGCAGGCGCTGCTGGATCGCGCCGGGTTACACTGGACCAAGGACATCGAACTGCATTGCAGTTTTGCCCCGTATCGCAGGACCCTGAGAAAAGTCAATTTTGAAGAAGGCTTCCACATGCGCCATGGCGCATTCTGGACCGAGTTTTACTGGAACCACTCGGACGAGACCCGGGAGTGGGTACAGAAGGCGGTGGACTGGTTGTTCCCGTTCGGGGTGATGTGGTTCGGCAAACCCGATGATCTGCGCAACAGGCCCGACATGCTGAAATATCGCGTGCGGGGCTGGGGCAACGATTTCATGCGTGACAAATGGCTGCAGTCCGCCAGCGCGTTCTGCGACAAGCTGGGGATAAAAATCCCGGCAAAATTCGACCGGGAAAAAAACAAGTGGGTGCTGGATATGCCCTACCCGATGCTGTACGACGCGGAAAACTATCAATGGTCGTGGGAGGAATGTACCCAGAAGGAATACTGGTCCCACTCCCGCAAAGGCGGTCCGATGCGCCCCTCCGCCTATGACCGGTTGCGCCGCGAGGAATGGGGGGAAGCCCTTTGGTAGTCACCCCGGAACAGGTACGCGCCGCGGCAGGCCGGGTGCTGGATCCCCATATCAATGTCAACCTTGATGAGATGGGGATGGTCAGCGATATTTCCGTAGGGAACCAGGGGGACGTGGAAGTGTCCATCGTCTTTCCTTGTCTGGGTTGTCCTGCGTATACCATGTTGAAGGAACAGGTCAGGCACCAGGTATCCAGGGTATCCGGCGTCAAATCCGTCCGGGTGAAGGTCGACTGGGAAGGACACTGGGACCGGTCGCAGATGTCAGACCGGGCAAAACTGTACGCTCAGCAACACGGTTACCGGATTTAAGGCGGCGTTTCACTCATGGCCTCAGCCAGTGCAGACAACAACGGTAATATCACGTTCGAAGTATTCGGACGCGATCAGCTGGAGCGCCCCCTGTCCCACATCGGCAGTATCCAGGCGCCCAACCAGGACCTGGCTGTTGCCCGCGCCCGTTTCATGTATTCGGAACGGCAGTGGGTGGAATTGTGCGTGGCGCCATCGGAGTCTTTCGTTGCCTGCCTGTCTCCGGTCAGGCGCGGCAGCATCGGTATGGCCTGATAGTGATGCCGGCCTCAGCAGACCAGTATTCCGGCAGGAACGGTGCCTGTGCGGAACGCCCCGAGCGCGAAGTCTTATGTCCCTGGTGCGAATCCCCGAACACCAGGATGGTCAGTCCGTACGGCCCCAGTGTCGCGGAAATGCTGTACAAATGTGAGGATTGCCAGGACAGTTTCGGCTGGTTGAAGTGGGAACAGCGCCTGCCCGAATAAAACGGCCGGATACCCCGGCGGAATGTAACCCGCGACTGGGGACGGATTTAAATCCGTCCCCGGAAATTCTATTGGCAATAAACAGGAAAAATAATGCAACTGAACGATGAGATAAAACCACTGCTCCAGGCAGAACTGCTGTGCATCGCCGACAGCAACTGGATACTGGGCCACTGGTACATCAACTGCATGCTGAACGGCCGCGAGCTGACGGATTTTACCTCCATGGCCGGTATCGCCGAGGAAAAACTGGGCCACACGCGTGCGCTGTTCAGGTTTCTTGAGGAAATTTATGGGTGTCCTGAATTTCAGCTTGAGTTCGGTCGTGACGCAAGCCGGATCCACAGCCCTGAATTCCTGGACATGCCGCCCGAGAACTGGGCCGATTTTATCACCACCCTGTTCCTGGCCGACCTGGCGTTATGGCGTTTCGCCGCGACCTTCATGGAAGGAACTTTCGCGCCTGTTGCAAACCTGGTAAGGCGCTTTGGCGAGGAATGCTATTTTCACCAACTGTGTATCGACGGCTGGATAAAAAATTTTTCCCCGGCGGAAAAAAGCGAAGCCGGCCTGGCCCTGATGAAGCGCTTGCCCCAGGTACTGGCATGGTTCGGCACCGACCGGCAATCTTCCGCCGATATATTGCTCGAAGAGGGGTTACGGACCGTGTCGGTGCGGTCAGCGAAGGAAACGTTTGTCAACGATATAATTGAAAAATTATCGCCGCATGTCGATGCTCCCGGTGAGCAGCTTGCCGATATCGCCAGGCAACCTTTGCCGGAAAAGTGGGACCCGGGGCGCCGCCGCCAACCAGGCTCCGACATACCGGCCCGCCTCTGGGAAAGCGTGATCCCGACCAGTGAAGATGCGCAGATCGCCCGGCGTCCTCTTGCGGTCAGTATAAAAGACAACATTGACCTGTTTCAGGCCGCTAAAAAAGACGAAACCGAGCCTGTGTTTGCTGAGTAGTTTCCGGGGACAGCAGAATTTCCGGGGACAGCAGAATTTCCGGGGACAGAATTAATTCTGTCCCCAGCGACGTGCGATTATCCGGGCTGATTGTCCGCAATGCGGAGAATGAGCCCCTCCAGTTCATCGGTCACCCGGATCTGGCAGGCAAGACGGCTGTTGCTGCGGCGCCCCGGAACTGCGCACAGCATGGCCTCTTCCAGGTCTTCCATTTCAGGTAATTTATCCAGCCAGTCTGCGTCCACATAGGAGTGGCAGGTGCCGCATGCCGCGGCCCCGCCGCATTCAGCCAGCATTCCCTTAACCTGGTGGTTGAACGCCCCTTCCATGAGTGAATAACCGGATTCGACCTCAATCTCGTGCGGGTTATCGTCATTATCGATATAACATACCCTGGGCATAGCGGTCATGATAAAAGATTTGTACAAAAGCGGCTAAGGTCTTTTTTCTATAGTAGACTATGACGTTTACCGGCTGGCCGGTATTTTTTCTGAAGTTGATAGTACAGAATGAACGCTGAACACATCTATGAAGCCGGTCTGGGTAAAAATCAGGCCAATTACACGCCTTTGTCGCCGCTGACCTTCATCGAACGGGCGGCATCCGTTTATCCGGATTACACTTCCGTCATCCATGGTGAGTTACGATTTACCTGGGCCGAGACCTACACGCGCTGCCGGCGCCTGGCGTCCGCGTTGAGCAGGCGGGGCATCGGGAAAAACGATACGGTGTCGGCCATGTTGCCGAATATTCCGGCCATGTACGAGGCTCACTTCGGTGTGGGCATGACCGGCGCCGTGCTGAATGCGCTTAACTACCGGCTGGATGCCGACGCCATCGCGTTCATGCTGGACCACGGTGAAGCAAAGGCGATCATTACCGACCGCGAATTCTCCGGCATCATCAAGGAGGCCATCGCAATATCAGGCCGGGAACTCCTCGTGATTGACGTCGATGACCCCATGTGCGACGGCGGCGAGCTGATCGGCGAGATTGACTATGAAGCCTTCCTGCTGGAAGGGGACCCGGAGTTCGAATGGCGTTTGCCGGAGGATGAATGGGACGCTATCGCCTTGTGTTACACCTCCGGCACTACCGGCAATCCGAAAGGGGTCGTAACCCATCACCGCGGCGCCTACCTGAACGCGATCTCCAACCTGCTGGTATGGAATACTGCCGCCCACCCCGTTTACCTGTGGACCCTGCCCATGTTCCACTGCAACGGCTGGTGTTTCCCCTGGGGCATCGCGTCAGTGATCGGTACCAACGTCTGCCTGCGCGCGGTCAGGGCGGATGACATTTTCTCCCAGATCAGGGAACACAAGGTAGACCATCTTTGCGGCGCGCCCATCGTATTGAACCTGCTGGCCAATGCCCCCGCCGGATTAAAGCAAGGTATTGATCACCAGGTCAAGGTCATGACCGCAGCATCAGCGCCACCGCCCGCCGTGTTGCAGGCCATGGAGGAAATGAATTTCCCTGTTACGCATGTTTACGGCCTGACGGAGGTCTACGGGCCGGCGGTAGTCTGCGCCTGGCGCGAGGAATGGAACGGACTGCCCATAGAGAAGCAGGCTGAAATCAAGGCGCGGCAAGGTGTCCGCTATCCATTACAGGAGGCCGTAATGGTGGCAGACCCGGAAACGCTGGAACCTGTCCCCAGGGACGGCGCAACTATCGGTGAGATATTACACCGCGGCAATATCGTGATGAAAGGCTACCTGAAAAATCCCGGCGCAACGGAGAGCGCCTTCAAGGGAGGCTGGTTCCACAGCGGCGACCTGGCCGTCTGGCATGAAGACGGTTACGTGGAGATCAAGGACCGCTCGAAGGATATCATTATTTCCGGCGGCGAAAACATTTCCAGCATCGAGGTGGAAAATACGCTTTACCATCATCCGGCAATCATGGAAGCGGCGGTAGTCGCCCGGCCCGATGAGAAATGGGGCGAGACCCCCTGTGCATTCGTCACCCTGAAAGACGGGGAAACCCTGTCGGAAGAAGACGTGTTCGAATTCTGCCGCAACAACATGGCCCGCTTCAAGATACCCAGAACCGTTGTCTTCGGACCGCTGCCGAAGACCTCCACCGGCAAGATCCAGAAATTCATCCTGCGCGATCAGGCGCGCAACATGGGTGGTTAACCGGCATGTTTTCTGTCAGCAGCAACGACCTGATGGAGATCTTTGCCACAAACAAAAGGGTGGCAATAGTCGGCCTGTCAAACGACCCCATGCGGCCCAGTTACTTTGCCGGCAAGTACCTGCAGAATCACGGCTTTGATATCGTCCCCGTCAACCCCAATTACCAGGAAATACTGGGGGAAACCTGTTACCCCGACCTGGTTTCCATACCGGGAAAGGTTGACGTGGTCGACCTGTTTCAACGCCCGGACCGGGTCATGCCGTTTGTCCGGCAGGCCATTGACATCGGCGCCCGGGTTGTCTGGATGCAACTGAACATCATTAACGAAGAGGCGGCAAAACTGGCGCGGGACGCCGGACTGAAAGTGGTCATGGACCGCTGCATGAAAATCGAATACGCCCGCCTGTACGGCGGACTGAACTATGCCGGCGTCAACACCCGGGTCATCTCGGCCAAACGCCCACTGTTTGTTAACCGATAATTTTTGCTACAAGAGCAGAGAGTTATCCGCAGATGACGCAGATTACCGCAGATTAAATGATGATTGTTATTCACGTCTTCTTTAGTTTGGTCGGTAGCAATATAATCAGCCAGGGCACGGAATCACAGAATAAATAAAAAATAATCTGCGGTAATCTGCGTAATCTGCGGATAAATCCCGTTCATCCATGTTAAATTAATTTATGGCTGATAAAGAATTCGGTATTGAAACGCTGTGCCTCCACGCAGGACAGATACCTGACGCGGTAACCGGTTCCCGCGCGGTGCCGATTTACCAGACCGCGTCCTACGTGTTCGATGACCCGAGCCATGCGGCCAGCCTGTTTGACCTGCAAACCTTCGGCAACGTCTACACGCGCATGATGAACCCGACCACCTCGGTGTTCGAGGAACGCATGGCGGCGCTGGAGAACGGGCGCGCCGCACTGGCCGTCAGTTCCGGCATGGCCGCGCAGATGGTTGCACTGCTTACCCTGATGGAAGAAGGTGACGAGCTTGTTTCCGCCACAACGTTATACGGGGGAACCTATTCACAGTTTGACGTGACCTTCAAAAAATTCGGGATCAAGGTCGTTTTCGTCGATCCGGACGACCCGGATAATTTCCGCAAGGCGATAACGGCAAAGACCAAGGCCGTCTACGCCGAAACCGTCGGCAACCCGTTGAACAATATCCTGGACCTGGAAGCCGTCGCGGCGATAGCAAACGAGGCAGGTATCCCGCTGGTAATAGATAATACGTTTGCCTCGCCTTACCTGTGCCGGCCAATGGATTTCGGGGCGGATATCGTGACCCACTCCGCGACCAAGTTCATCGGCGGGCACGGCACGTCCATCGGCGGCGTGCTGGTCGAATCGGGCCGGTTCGACTGGGCCAACGGCAATTTCCCCGGAATGACCGAGCCGTCCAAGGGTTATCACGGGGTTCGTTTCTATGAAACGTTCGGCGATTTCGGTTTTACCATGAAGGCGCGCTGTGAAACCCTGCGCACGCTGGGTCCCAGCCTGAGTCCGTTCAATGCCTTCCTGTTCCTGCAGGGGCTGGAAACCCTGCCTGTGCGCATGGACCGGCATTGCGAAAACGCCCTCGTGGTGGCGCATTACCTGGCCGCGCACGATGCGGTCTCCTGGGTGAAATACGCCGGTCTCGAAGACAATGAATACTATAATCTGGCCAGAAAGTATCTGCCCAAAGGAGCCGGTTCGATTCTGTGTTTCGGGGTAAAAGGGGGCGTTGAAGCCGGGGTTAAATTCATCGAGAATGCACAATTTCTAAGTCACCTGGCGAATGTCGGGGATGCAAAAACCCTGATCATCCATCCGGCTTCCACCACTCACAGGCAACTGTCCGAAGAAGAACAGTTGACCGCCGGCGTCACCCCCGATATGGTGCGCATATCGGTGGGTCTGGAGACCATCGACGATATTCTCTGGGACCTGGACCAGGCTTTGCAGAAATCCCAGACATAGACAGACTTTTTCCACCATAGAGATCACAGGATTTATCCGCAGATGACGCAGATTACCGCAGATTATTTTGTATTAATTCTGTGATTCCGTATCCTGGCTGATGATATTGCTGCCGACTAAACTTAAGAAGTTGTGAACAAAAATCATTATTTCATCTGCGTTCATCTGCGTCATCTGCGGATAAATCCTGTATATCCATGTCAATGAAGAAGGTCAAAACCACACGGCAGAAAATCGGCGAGGTTCGGGATGCCGCGCTGGATTACCACCGGAAATCCCCTCCCGGAAAACTGACGATCCACTCGACCAAGCCCCTGGCCAACCAGCATGACCTGGCCCTGGCCTATTCGCCGGGTGTAGCCGCCGCCTGCGAAGAGATCGTCCGGGACCCGGCGCAGGTGTCCGAGCTCACAACCCGGGGCAATCTCGTTGCCGTCATCAGCAACGGCACTGCGGTACTGGGACTTGGCCCTATCGGACCACTGGCGTCCAAACCGGTCATGGAAGGCAAGGCAGTGTTATTCAAGAAATTCTCGGGTATTGACGTGTTCGACCTGGAAGTGAATGAGACCAATCCGGATAAACTGGTCGATATCATCGCCAGCCTCGAACCCACCTTCGGCGCCATCAACCTGGAAGATATCAAGGCGCCGGAGTGTTTTATCGTTGAGCAGAAACTGCAGGAACGGCTGAGCATCCCGGTTATCCACGACGACCAGCACGGCACGGCCATCATCGTCGCCGCCGCCATCACCAACGGTCTGCACCTGGTAGGCAAGAAAATGGAAGAGATCAAGCTGGTCACCTCGGGAGCCGGGGCCGCGGCCCTGGCCTGCCTGGACCTGCTGGTTGCCATGGGCCTGAAGCAAGAGAACGTCATCGTCACCGATATTGCCGGAGTAGTCTACCGCGGGCGCAGGAAAATGATGGATCCCTTCAAGGCCCGCTATGCCCGGGCCACGAGAGCGAGAACACTGAGCGCGGCAATCAAAAATGCAGACGTATTTCTGGGCCTGTCCGTGGGGAATGTACTGAAACCGGGCATGCTCAAGCGCATGGCGGACAAGCCCATCATCATGGCCCTGGCGAACCCGGTTCCGGAAATCGCGCCCGAGGTGGCGAAGAAGGCCCGTCCCGACGCCATTATCGCAACCGGACGGTCCGACCTTCCCAACCAGGTCAACAACGTAATATGTTTCCCGTACCTGTTTCGCGGCGCGCTCGACGTGGGCGCAACCAGCATCAACGAGGAAATGAAGATTGCCTGCGTGAGGGCCATCGCCGACCTGGCCATGGCGGAATCTTCGGAGGTGGTAAGCCGCGCATACGGTGGGCGAGACCTGATATTCGGCCCCGACTACATCATCCCCAAGCCGTTCGACCCGCGCTTGATTGTACGACTGGCCCCGGCCATAGCCAGGGCCGCCATGGAGAGCGGCGTGGCAACACGGCCCATTGCAGATTTCAAGAGCTACCGCCAGCGGCTGATCCAGTTCGTCTTCCAGACCGGCACCATCATGAACCCGGTGTTCGACCAGGCCGCGCGGGACCCGAAACGAATTGCCTACGCCGAAGGGGAAGAACGCCGCGTACTTCAGGCTGCGCAACAGGTGATCGATGAAGGCCTGGCGCGGCCGTTACTGGTCGGGCGCACCGAAGTGATCAATCGCCGCATCAAGGAACTGGGCCTGGGGATGGTCAAGGACAGGGACTTCGAGGTGATCAACCCGGTCAAGGACCGGCGTTGCCTGGAACTGGCCGAGCTGTATCACGGCATCAAGGGGCGGTCCGGCATCTCACCGGACGAGGCGCGCCGCATCGTGCGTACCCAGTCCACGGCGCTTGCCGCCCTGCTGCTGATGCACGAGGACGTGGATGCCATGCTGTGCGGCACCATAGGACCGTTTATCAACCACCTGACGCACGTGCGCGACATCGTAGGTAAACGCGGTGATGTCAGGGATTTATCTTCCGTGACGGTGCTGGTGCTTCCGGAAGGTACGTTTTTCCTCTGTGATTCCCACGTGTTGCCCGTTCCTGAAGTTGACGATGTCGTAGCCATGACCCTGCTGGCCGCGGAAGCCGTGCAGCGTTTCGGCATCAAGCCGCGCATTGCCCTGGTCTCACATTCCAACTTCGGCACCAGGGATAACGCTTCTTCCGCCAAAATGCGCGCCGCGGCAAAAATCCTGCAGGAGCGCGAACCGCAACTGGTGGTGGAAGGCGAGATGCATGCCGATGCCGCCATCTCTGAAGTCATCCGCGCCAATGCGTTTCCCGACTCCAAACTGCGCGGCCGCGCCAATACCCTGGTACTGCCCAACATAGACGCAGCCAACATCTCTTACAACCTGTTAAAAATGCTGGGCGGCGGTGTTACGGTAGGACCCTTGCTGGTAGGGGCTGCCCGTCCCGCCCATATCCTGACGAACGCCTCGACCGCGCACGGCATCGTCAACATGTCCGCCCTGGCCGTGGTGGAAGCGCAGAGCCGGGCGCAGGGGTGATGGAGAATCTCTTTTTCTGCTGTTATTGGCGGGAGAAGACGACATTTTCGGGCTTTTTCCGAACCACCACAGTCCCCGACAGCTTGTCATGCCAGCCCTGTTTCCTCTTGTCGAACGCTATCCAGATAAATCCCAGCCCAAGCGGCAACATTGACAACAGGTAACCGACATACCTGGCGATAAGCCGGGGAGTGGTTGGATGCTCTCCCGTAACCGCATCAACTACCTTGGCGGATATGGCCATCTTGCCCGGTGTCGCTCCATTGAATACCCAGAACAGGATCACGTATGCTGCCGGCAGCAATGAGGAAATAAGAAAATCCAGCAGGAGATCTGTCGTTGCAATATAAGCAAACCCGAACATGATTGGTGATAAAGGTGTGGTAATGAGCGCGATCAAAAAACCGTCAATGAGGAATGCCCAGGCGCGTATCCAGAAGCCTGCATATTCAAGATCATCTCGCTCTGTTTTCTCCACCTGCTCTGTTTCCATTGCTTTTGACATATTTTTTCAGGATCCGACATTGTAAACCATTCATATACTCTTTTTTTCCGTACAATGTCTGAGTCATGAGTTCCATAGGAATTGACATCGGCGGCACCTTCACCGACGTCGTCGTCATGGGTGATAACGGTTCCGTCAGTACGACCAAGTCGCCATCGACGCCGGGCCGGTTGCAGGAAGGCCTGCTGCAGGCACTAACAGCGGCAGCAGAGAAGGAAAAGACCGATCTTGTTACCCTGCTTGGCCGCATCGACCGGATCGCCCACGGCACTACCGCTGCGACCAATGCTTTTATCGAACGGCGCGGCGCCAGGGTGGCGCTGCTGACCACGCGCGGGTTTGAGGACACCATGATCATGCAGCGGATGATGGGCATGACCGCCGGTCTCAGTCCCTCCGAGTTGACCGATTATTCAAACCGGAGTGTTCCTGACCCGATAGTTCCCCGATCGCTGATATTCGGAATCAGCGAGCGTATCGATTATCGCGGTGACGTGATTGCGCCGCTGGCTGAACAGGAAGTGTACGATGCCGCCGCCAGGATCAAGGAGGCCGGGATTGAGGCAGTGGCCGTCTCTTACCTCTGGTCGTTCAAGAATACCGCCCATGAAAACAGGACCCGGGAAATCCTTGCCGGGGAACTGCCCGGTGTTTACCTGTCGTTGTCCTGCGAACTGGTGCCGCGCCTGGGAGAATATGAACGCACGGCGACGACTGTCATCAACGCCTACCTGGGTCCCCTGGTACGCAACTATACCGATGAGCTTAACCGGCGGCTGGGTAACAACCGCTTGTTTTTGCTGGATTCCTGCGGCGGGGGTATGACCCCCGACGAAGCGGGCCGGGCGCCTGTGCGGTTATTGCTCTCCGGCCCATCCGGCGGCGTCACCGCGGCGAAGTACATGGGCAATATGTGCGGCCACGAAAATATCATCTCATTCGACATGGGAGGCACATCCACGGACGTGGCCGTGATTGCAGGGGGAGAAGCGAGCAGACGCAAGGAAACCGTTGCGGATAAATATCACCTGTTGCTTCCCATGCTGGACGTGCGGGCTATTGGCGCCGGAGGAGGATCAGTCGCGGGTGTAGAGGAAGGCGGATACATCTACGTAGGACCTGAGAGTGCGGGCGCCGAGCCCGGTCCCGCCTGTTACGGACACGGAGGAGAACGCCCGACCGTGACCGACGCCGACGTGGTGCTCGGCATGATCGACCCTGCCGGGTTTCTGGGCGGGAAACTGGCTCTGGACCGGGAACAAGCGCGTGAGGCAGTCAGGGTTCATGTGGCCGGCCCGCTCAAGCTGTCGGTTGAGGAAGCGGCCGCCGGCATCAAGCGGATTGTGGATGCGCGCATGGCGGATTTGCTGAGGACCGTTACCATCGAGCAGGGCCACGATGCCCGCGAGTTCGTGCTGTACGCATTTGGCGGCGCTGGTCCTGCCCATGCTCCGGCTTTTGCCCTTGATGTGGTGGATGAGGTCATGATCCCTTCCAGCCAGTCCGTTTTCTGCGCATTTGGCGCGGTTGCCTCCGACATTACGTTAAGCGTGGGCCGTGCAGAACCGAAACGCTACGGCAGGGATGGAAAAGGCGCCGTTGAACTTTCCGGCATCGAAGCCATATTCAGTGATCTTGAAGAACAGGCCAATGAATCCCTGGCCCTGCAGAATGTAGCGCCGGAGCGCCGCCGCTTCCGCCGCATTGTAGAGGTGCGTTTCATCCGCCAGACAAAGTCCCTGGCGATACCGTTTCCCGGCACGATTGAGGGTCTCGTTGAAAGCTTCCTTGATGCGTATAAAAAACGCTACGGCGCCGAGGCTGTGCCTGAAAAGGCAGGGTTCGAGTTCGTCACCTACGTGGTTGAAGCGGCCGGCCTGCTGCCCCGTCCTGACTGTGCCCGCTACCCATCCGCAGGAGAGGACGCGAACCAGGCTGTTAAAGGACGTCGTCCGGTTTATGATATGGTGAGACAGGTATTCGTCGATACGCCCATATTCCGGGGGGAGGCACTGCAACACGGCAACCGTATTGACGGGCCCGCGATTATTGAATATGAGACTACGACGGTTGCAATTCATGCAGGACAAAGGGCAACAGTCGATGAGTTACTGGGCATTTCCATCAGGAGAACTTGATGACTGTCATGACGCAGGTCGCAGGGGGACGGATTTCAAATCCGTCCCCGGATATAACGGTAGAGTGTGATGACTGATAATACTGATTACGTACTGGGGCCGGCCATTGCCGACTGGGAGGTTTTGAAGAAACCTCTGGCCGTGGACCCTGTCACCTTTGAGATCATCCGCCACAAGCTGGCCGCGATCAATGAAGAA
>JAPOQU010000034.1 GCA_026710545.1 Gammaproteobacteria bacterium
CGGGCCGCGTTGTCGGTGATCGTCACCGTCGCCGTGGCCGTGCCGCCGGGCGCGACCGACCAGCCCGTCACGCCGGTCGCAGGCGCGATCGTCACGGTGAAGGTCTCGCCATTGTCCACGTCAGCGAGATCAGCGGCGATCGGCACGGAAATCGTTGCCGTCCTGCTGCTGCCTGCGACACTGACCGTAGACGGCGTCGTGCCGGTGTCCTCCTGCTTCGCGCCGCCGCTCGAGTAGTCGTAGCGCACGTCGAACGACAGCCCGTCAGGTGGCGCCGCCTCCCCCAGCGTCACGGTGAGTTCGGCATTTGTGCCCTCGGCGGCGGTCACCGATGGGGTGAGGGCGTAGGTTTTGCTCTGCGCCTGCGCGGGCGCGGCGGCGAACTGCAGGAACACGCCGAGCAGCAGCGCAAGGCAGGAGAGCAGGGGGAAGTGGAGTGCGCGGTTCAGCGTTTTCATTACCCGGTCATTGAGGACCAGCTAGACCGGGTATCTAACAAATAATTGGAAAAGGGTTTCAATATCTCGTACCACTACTGTCCCGACGTTTGAAGTGTAAGCATTTGTAACTCATTAATATTATTTACTAAACTTTCATGATCAGGTTTCTGCACACCGCGCCGAAATGTAACCCTGGCCGGGGACAGAATTAATTCTGTCCCCAATAATTTACACAGCAAATAGCTCATTTCAGCCTGTCATCGACTTGAGCCCGGTGACGCCTTCCTGCCATGCTCTGACTCTCATCCACTACCAGGGAGTTCAGCATCATGTATGCCGGCAATGTCGTCTTCTCTCAACTCATGGCCCACCTGCCCATGCACACCTTCCGGCGTTGTGTCGCACGCTAGCGCGGCCACCACAAAGTCAAAGCCTTATCCTGCCTCGACCAGTTCCTGTGCCTGGCCTTCGCGCAACTCGCCGATTATATGTTCATGTGAGCACGATTAAGTGTGAGTTTTTCGGACAAAGTGTGAGAGAAACTCACAGAAGAGTCCGCTCCGGTGGTTGCTCGGGTGGCTTCGTCCGCCCCGCCATCCGCGATCTCCAAGGCGTTTGACCACACTTTGAGTCACACCCGGAGTGAAGGAGACCGGGAGGTGTGTGGTTCTCACGTTGAAAGGGAATTGCAAACGTTGATCCCGGTATGTTAAGGTGCAGTTTCACCGGGTCGCAGCCCGGCAGGCTGTGACCTGTACCGCCAAGGCAGAGGCGGGAGAGCCGGGCCGGGCAAACGGCAGTTGGTTTTCCGCCATGAACTTAAGGAGAAATGCTAATGAAAGCAGCTAATGAAGCCAAAACCGCGGGTGATGCGACGCCTGTGACCTTTGACACCCTGAAAGCAGCGCAGGAATTGAGCAAGGCCGGCTTTGAAGACCGGCAGGCCGGCGCGCTCGTGGAGACTATCAGCAAAGCAGTGAGTGAGACCGTAGCGACAAAAGCCGACCTGCAATTACTGAGGTTTGACTTCGATTTACTGAGGTCTGACTTCGGATTGCTGAGATCCGAATTCGAATTATTGCGGCAGTCAGTGGACAGCAGGTTCGACCAGGTGGACAGCAGGTTTGAAAGAATGGAGAACAAGATTGTCATCAAGCTGGGCGCGTTGATGGTGACGCTGACCTTTGTGCTGCTGGCTATCGGCCCGTTTTACATTCGCTGGGTAATGTCCTTGCTGGGTTCGTAAGCGAGGAGGGAGTAATACCATGACACAACCTGCCCACTCCGAAGAGCAAGTCCGCGCTAAAATCGATGAGTTGATCGAGAAGGCCACCAGTTACGATATTGAAGCGTTGGATGCTATCTACCATGACGACCTGCATATCGTCATGGTTGACCATGAAGACAACGTCAACATATCCGACAAGGCCCGGTTCATGGCGCTGTTTGCCGGCAAGAAAGAGGCGGGCAACGCTCAAATGAACACCTGGGTCAAGTACCATCACATCCATATCCTGGGTGATGATGCCGTGGTGGCGCTGTCCCGCATTAACGATCTCAACGGCGTTGAAATGAAACTGTTATGCAGCATCGACCTGGTGTTTGAGTCCGGCCGCTGGCAGGTGCTGCGTGAGGAAATCTTCCTGAGACCGTTGCACTCATAGAGAGGATCAGTTCAGACCGGTATCTTTGCCGGCGTGCCGAAAAGACGCCGGACGGGGAGGCTGCCGCCATCAGGAAAGACCGGCCGGTATATGCCGGTCCAGGGGTCTGCAAACCGCGATGAGGAGAGGGACGGCAACTGCTCCGCCCAGGAGCGCCAGCCAGCCGAGCGCCGGCAAACCGAACGCCTCGACTACCATGCCGCCTATGGCGCCCCCGGCGCCTCCGTATAATCCAGCACCAGCCCACATCTCAAAATAATATTCACGTCAAAAAATCGAATGTTTGCCGGGCAGTAGTTTGCCAATGGTTTGCGCAACACTGAATAGTTCAGGCAGGTATTTTTTTCGATATTCCGGTCATTGATGCGCGCCACGTTGCCGCCAAAAGACAGCGCGGCAATGGGAATTTTGTCATCATTGAAAATCGGCGCCGAAATAGTATACAAGCCGATTTCCAG
>JAPOQU010000035.1 GCA_026710545.1 Gammaproteobacteria bacterium
CGCTACACCCTGGGCCGGCAACTCAGCCTGAGCCTGGACGGCGAACGCCGCGAGGACGGCCGCACCCCGCCTGAGTACGCCCTGATGCTGGAGGGGACGCTGCGGTTTTAGAATTACGAGTTACGAATTACGAATTACGAATTGGGAATTGGGAATGGATAGCCGGGGTCAGAGTAAAAATTCTGCGACACTTACTCTGACCCCGTAGTTTGGGAATTTTTACGCTGACCCCGCCGGGCCTTGGGGGATTTATAGAAATTATCACCTACCCGCTGCTTCACAGACCCCGATTGTTTAAGCGCTACCGAAAAGTTAATTCAACTCGCATAGGCTTACTTCCACGCCTGCTCAGCGATGCGAAGCAAGTTTCTGCCAAGTACCTTCTGGATGTCGTTCTCTGTATAGGCTCGATTCAGCAAACACTGTGTGAGCCGAGGAAAGTTTTCCGGCATAACCACCTCAATGGGAACATCATAACCTGCCGTCCTGGGGAAGGTTTTTGTCATCTTCCTGGTGACTTCGGCTATTTCCGTATCATCGAAAATATAATCAAGCCCGATACCCACGTGGTCGATACCGGCAAGTTGCACAACGTAATCGATATGGCCGGCGATACTTTCCACGTCTGCGCTACCTGAGCCCAGGAAAATGTTCACGCCATTGATGCCTGTAACACCACCTTTTTGAGCGCAGGCCGTTATCAACTCATCCGGAATATTACGGTCATGTTTTTTGAGGGCAAGGGCATTTGAATGTGAAAAAATGACAGGTTGGCGACTATACTGCATGGCTTCCATTGCAGTTCGGTAGCCGGTATGACTCAAACAGACAACCATCCCTGCTTCATTCATTTTATCAATAAGTTCCTTCCCTTCCGCGGTAAGTCCCGTATCAGGTTCATGACAGCCGCCCCCCGCCCAATTCCGGCGGTTATACGCTAACAGCATCCAGCGAACCCCCAGGTCATATAACATCGGGATCAGGCTGATCTGCCGTTGCAAGGGAGCCGCTCCCTCCAGGTCGAAGGTCACTGCCAATTTACCTGTGGCATGCGCGAGTTCTATATCCTCAACAGATTCAACCGTCAGATAATTGTCCGGACGCGCCCGGATCCAGTCCCGCATTTGTGCAAGAACGCGTATGCAGGCCCCCAGTCCGATTTCCCCGTAACCGACATTGATACTGATCACGTCAACACCGGCATCCCGGTAACGCTGTAATTGCGGAATAAATTCCAGGTTCTTTTTCAACTCCAGGGGCAGGCATCCATGGTTATCCCATACTATGGAACGGTTGTGCAGCGCTTCTGCTTCTTGCGACACATTCCAGTTACGTTTCCCGTCCTTTGAGTATTTCCCATTCATAAACTCTCAACCTCCAACCCAAAGCGATAGTGAGACGCCGATAAAATTGGCAATGACATATCCCAGGATACCGCAGAGCAGGCCGGGAGTAACCAGGCTGTGCCACTTGTGGTGAGCAGCCAGCGCCGCAGCGGGCGCCGGCCCCAGAATACAGGCATTCGACGCGGTGATTAATTCCGCGTAATTAAACCGGCACAGCTTCCCGGCAGTTAATGTGACGAGGACATGAACCAAACAAATAACGGCTGCATAAACCATCAAAACAGGACCGAAGGTAAACAATATTGATATATCGGCGCCGGCCCCGACCACGACGAAAAAGACATACATCAAAAACATCCCGATTTCAAAATCGCCGCGCGCCGCGCCCAGTTGGCGCGGCATTACATTGGCTGTCAGGACCGCGAACAAGGTAATGAGCAATAAGGAAAAGCGGGACATGGAAAAATATTGCGCAATAAAAAAACCGAACCAGCAGATTCCTGAAGCCAGCAATATTACCAGTGCGATGCCGAGCCACGCAGAGTGTTTGCTTTGATGGCGAGACGCTTCGGTATTCAGCGGCGCAGAGGAAACAGACAAATCCGACTGCGCAGGAAACTGCTGCATAAACCATGTCGATGCGGCCGTTAATGCCAATAAGACCAGGTACCCCGTACCGACTATCGCCTCGGAGGCAAGCGCCGCGGACAACAGCCCTGCATCATTTAATTCCAGCGCCTGTGAGACGGCGACGAAGTTCATCGACCCACCGGTATAGGTTGCGATGAACACCCCAAGCAGTTTGTCCGCTTCCGCCCCAAGGGGTAACAGGAGAAATCCGCCGACCGCCCCCAAAACCGTGCCTGATACACAAACCAGAAAAACAAAAACCAATCCGCCCGTGTGGGTAACTACCTGACGCAGGTTTGCCCTGAATAACAATAATGCAACGGCGAACGGCACAAGATAAACGACGATGATTTCATAAACGCGGGAAACGTGCGGCAGCAGACCGAAATTTGAGAATATCGCCCCCGTGATCAAGGCAATCACTGCCGCAGAGACCTTTCTGCCAAAGTCGAAGCGCCCACACCATAGCGCGAAGACTACAATCAGCAGGATTTGCGCGCTAACCAGCGCGTCGGTAAAAATCAGAACTTTCCTTTCAAGGCGACGCCAAGGGTACGGGGACGCGTGGTATTAATCCGGACATCACCGACAATACGGTTAAAATACAGGACAGCCCTCTCGTCCCAGAGATTATCCGCAAAGAAGGCAAGCTGCCACTTGTCTGTCTCAACTCCCAGGCGCAAATTCCCAAGCTGGTATGGCTTCTGGCGGTCCGCGCCGGCGCCGCTCGTGCCCGTTGCCGCGGCAAATCCGTTGTAGGAACTGCCTACATGCTGAAAGTTAAAATTGACAAAGCCGTCAATGCCCTCAAAGATTGACGACCGTTGGTAGTTAAATCCTGCGGTGAAAGTAACTTCGGGCACACCGGGAATACGATCACCCGAACGCCCGTCTCCCGGCGGAAGCTGGTCGTCGGTAAGTTCACTGTTGACATAAGCGGCCGTACTGAAGATTTCAAAATCTGCCAATGCAAATGGCAGGGCGCGCAATTCCAACTCGGCGCCCACACTTCTTGCGCCGCCTGCATTTATCGTAAAGGTATGACCATCACTTCGTATAAAGTTGGTCTGGATATCAGTCCAGTCGATATAGAACCCGGCGCCGTTAAAAACAAGCCTGTTGTTCCCCCAACCGGTCTTGAAACCCGCTTCAAAATTCCATAAGGAATCCGAATCAAACTGGGATGGCGCCGGCTCGCCGGTAACCGGGTCAGCAGGCACCCCCTGCCCTGTGGGACCTCCCTCGCGAAAGCCCTTGGAAGCCACGCCATAAACGAGAATTTCATCGTTAACACCGTAAGACAACCGGAATTTCGGACTGACTCCGCTTTCATCCGCTCCCGAATAAATGGTCTCAAGCATACCCGGACGCCCCACCAGCAGCCCGCCGCTGAGATCAACCACGTCCTGTTCAATATCGAACCAGCGCGCGCCTGCGGTTGCAGTCAACTTGTGAGTGATATTGAAATCCAACTCGCCGAATACTGCAATTTGTTTACGGTCAAGCGTCGTATCGGAATCAAGAACGTCTCCGCCCAGCGCCTCAGCCCCGGCATCCTGGATAAATATTTCCTCATCGTCCCGGTAATACACACCCAGCACCCAATCCAGGTAACCCCCGAACAATCCTTTGTTTGAAGTCAAACGAACTTCCTGCACCCAGGATTCGAACCCGGTTAAATCATCCAGAAAAATCGGCAGGCCGCCCAGCAAGGGCGATATATCGCGCAGGTTGATGACCTCCCTGTCAAAGTAAGCCGTTGACGAACTTAAAGTTGCGTTTCCCAGGTCCCAATCCAGGGTCAGGTTTGCCAGGTGAAATTCATCGGCAAGCTCTTCTTGAAAATTACGCGCCTGTTTCAGATCTCCCAGGCCGGGATCATACTGAGCTTTGCCGGGCGTTTCCGAATCCTGGTACAAATATGAAAATACAGCGGAAATGTCTTCATTGAAATCAAGGGTTACCATGCCCCGGAAGCCTGCAGTCTCCGTCTCGTTTACATTATTCTCATCGAGCGTTACATTATCTACAAAGCCCGAGTCTTCAACCTGGTAAGCCACCAGTCTTAACCCGAGTTTATCTCTTACCACCGGCACATTTACCACACCTGCAAGCTCGTAATTTGTGCCGCCTTTTTCCGTTGACCCCAGGCTCGAATTAAATTCAACGCTGAAATTTTCCAGGTCGGGTTTATTCGGAACATAACGCAAGGTTCCGCCAATGGAACCCTCCCCGAATAAAGTCCCCTGCGGACCTCGCAACACCTCTATGCGCTCAATATCAAAAAGACGCAGGTCCGGACTGAAACGCCGGCTTCCAACCGGCACATCATCAAAATACATTCCTATCACCGCGCCTTCATCGCGGGAAGCAACGCCGGTGGATACACCGCGCAGGACAATCTTGTTTTCCGGGCTGTTATTGCCTACATAAGAAAGTCCGGGGACACTTGCCGCAAAATCAGCAAATGATCGAGCGCCGATATTTTCCAGGTATTCCTGGGAAAGGGCGGTAACCGCAACAGGGGCATCCTGCAGGGCTTCCGTCCTCCGCCTGGCAGTCACTTCAATTTCCTCAAGGACCAACGCGCCTTCCTCCCCCGACAAAACTTCCGGTTGTGCCTGGATGATGCGGGGTGATGCAAAATACAGGGACATAATGAGAGCAGCGGCAATGAACACTTCATTGGCAAGAGGGTATTTCATAACTGAAACCTGTGTAGTCATCACAATTCCTCATCTGGATTAAAGTACCTCGTGCACAATAGCTGAACGCATGGTGTGGTTTTCTTTTCTTTTGAGTAGTGTCTACTTCCCCCTCTTTTTTACCTGCCTACCCGGATGGATAGTCTCCGGCCACCTGGTATTGACACACCACGTGGGCCACTTTAATGTAAGTATTATGAAGGGGTTACGCGAGGTCGTCGGTTTCGACCCCCGCACGGAAGGTATTGCCGTTACAACGAACGAGGTAATAAATCATGACCAGCATGTTGGAAAAAG
>JAPOQU010000036.1 GCA_026710545.1 Gammaproteobacteria bacterium
CCCTGAGCAAAACCACTGCTGCCGCGCCGTCGGAAATGGAACTGGAATTGGCCGGGGTCACGGTGCCGTTTTTGGCGAATGCCGGTTTCAGTGTGGGGATTTTGTCGATCCGGGCTTTGCCCGGCTGCTCGTCGGTATCAATGGTGGTTTCACCTTTGCGCGTTTTGACTACGACCGGTTCGATTTCTTCCTTGAATCTTCCTTCCCTGATGGCGCGCTGGGCACGCGTCAGCGACTCTATGGCATAGGCGTCCTGCATTTCCCGGGTAAAACCGTATTTGCCAGCACAGTCTTCTGCATAAGAACCCATTAACTTGCCCTGGTCATACGCGTCTTCCAGGCCGTCAAAGAACATGTGGTCCACCATCTCCCCGTGACCCAGGCGCAGGCCGCTACGTGCCTTGAGCACCAGGTACGGCGCATTGCTCATGCTCTCCATCCCTCCCGCGACTATACAATCCGCGGAACCTGCCCGGATGGCGTCAAAACCCAGCATCACGGCCTTCATGGCAGAACCGCACATCTTGTTCACGGTGGTACAACCTGTGCTGGCCGGGATACCTGCGCCTATGGATGCCTGGCGCGCGGGGGCCTGGCGCAGGCCGGCAGGCAACACGCAGCCCATAATGGTCTCGTCTACTTCTGCCGGATTAACTCCTGCACTGTCCAATGCAGCCTTGACGGCAACGGCGCCCAACTGCGGGGCCGGCACGGCTGACAGGTCTCCCTGCAACCCCCCCTGGGGTGTCCGGGCCATACCCGCAATGACTATTTGATCATTCATGAATAAACTCCCTCGTCATTCCGGCGAAAGCCGGAATCCAGTGAAATACTGTGTCGCCTGAAGGGCGACCCTTTATTATACTGGATGCCGGGTCAAGCCCGGCATGACGAATAGGAGTGGTCATGCCTTCATTCTCAAGAACGGCTGATAGTAGCAGGTTGCGAAAACACCCGGATCTCCGGCAGTTCCCCGGTAAATTTCTCCACTTCAACCAGGCAACTGTGGGCGGACGGTCCCTGGGCCAATTTCGATGTTCCCGCATCACGCGTCAACGCGTTCGGATTACCGTGTACTTCCAGGGACATGGGATCGCCTGGATCCTGCGGGTCATACCAGGCCCCGGTTTCCAGTTCGATAACGCCCGGACGCAGGTTTTCCGTGAGGATGACCCCGGCCAGGCACGCGCCGCGGTCGTTGAACAAACGGATGATGTCGCCATCCCTGATGTCCCGTTCCGCAGCATCGTCCGGGTTCATCCTGGCCGGCGCCCGCCCCTTGAGTTTAGCGTTGCGGCTGGTCACGCCATGGTCGTATTGGCTGTGTAACCGGGTCTTCGGCTGGTTGGAGATTAAATGCAACGGGTAGACCGCAGCTCTCCCGGCGCCCAGCCATTCCTGCCTGTCGTACCACCTTGGATGGCCGGCGCAGTCGTCGTAGTTGAAGCCGGCGATCTTTTCCGAATACAGTTCGATCCTGCCGGAGGGTGTTCGTAGCGGGTTTATTTCCGGGTCCGTACGGAATTTCTCCAGGATATATACACGGTCCGGGATTTGTTCCTCTACCGTGATTTGCCGGCCATGCCAGAAATCATCAAATTCCGGCAATGACACATGCAGGCCTGCCGCCGCTTCCCTGGTTTTGCCATACAGGTGCCTGACCCAGTCCATTTCGTCCCTGCCTTCGGTGAATTCCTGCTCCGAACCAAGCCGTTGCGCCAACCCGGCGAAGATATCGTAATCGTTTTTCGACTGGCCGAGAGGCGGCAGGGCGCTGGGCATGGGGGCGAGATGGCAATCGTACGGATTGATGCAGATATCATTGCGCTCCAGTGCGGTAGTTGAGGGAAATACTATATCGGCATGGCGCGCGGTAGCCGTCCAGAATGGCTCGTTGACTACAATGGTTTCGGGCCTGGCCCAGGCCCTGCGCAGGCGGTTCAAATCCTGGTGATGATGGAACGGGTTGCCGCCCGCCCAGTAGACAAGCCTGATATCGGGATAGGTGAGCGTCTGCCCGTTGTATTCAAACTGCTCTCCCGGGTTCAACAGCATGTCCGAGATCCTGGCCACGGGGATAAACGCGGTTACGGCATTCTCTCCCTGCGGCAATGCCGCGGTCTTGTAATTGGGCAGGCGCCGGCCGGCAAAACCGATATTGTGGACGGAGCCGTAGCCATAGGCGACACCGGCGCCGGGCAGGCCCACGTAGCCCAGCATGGCGCTCAGCAGCGTCGCCATCCAGTAGGACTGTTCACCGAACTCGCTGCGTTGCAGAGACCAGCTTATACCGATCAGGCAGCGTTCTGCCGCCATCTGTTTTGCGGCTTCCTCGATTTTTTCGGCAGGTATCCCGGCCAACTGCGCCGCCCACCCGGCATCTTTGACGATCCCGTCCTCAGCGCCCATCAGGTAGGGAAGGAAGCGTTCAAACCCCGTGCAGTAAGTATCGAGAAAGCGCTTGTCCTGGAGCTTGTTCGCCACCAGGGTGTGGGCAATGCCGAGCATGACGGCAACGTCGCTGTTGGGCCGGCACGGCCACCACTCGGCATCAAGATAATCCGCCATGTCGTCCTTCACCGGGCTGACGTTCACGAACCTGACGCCGGCCTGTTTCAGGCCCTGCAATTGATCTTTGGCCGTGTGCGCGCCCAGGCCCCCGGCCATGATCTGGGTATTCTTCATGGCAATGCCGCCGAAACACACCACCAGCCTGGTGTGTTTTGTGATGTCCTCGACGGTGGGCGCCTGCATCATCAGGTCATAAAAATTCGTGCCCAGCACGTGGGTCATGATGACCTCGGCCGCAGCGACAGAGTAACTGTTAACGGAACGGGTATAGCCGCCGGCCGTGTTGAGAAAACGGTGCACCTGGCTGGTGGCATGGTGGAAACGGCCGGCGCTGGCCCAGCCGTACGAGCCGCCGTAAATGGCTTCGTTGCCGAATTCCTGCCGCACCCGCTGAATGGCATCGGCAGCCATATCAAGCGCCGTATCCCAGGCCACCGGCACGAACGGGTCGATGCCGCGCCGCGCCCCGTCGCTGTTGTGGCGTTGTTCCAGGTATCCCTGCCGGATCATCGGCTGGAGGACGCGTACATCCTCATCCTGGGCGTTCAGTAACGATTGGCCGATCGGCGTAGGGTCGGGGTCGGTGGCGTAGGGATGGATCGCCACCAGCCTGTCGCCGGCGACCTCGGCCAGGTAATTCCCCCAGTGGGAGGTTACCGGGACCAGTTTATGCAGTGGTTCCGCTTGTGCGTGCATGTCTGTTTTCCGTCATCAGGACTGTTGAATTACTATACACATGTTGGCCGGCAAGTTCTAACAACGCCGGTATTAAAACCGGTCCCCTCAGCCCGTTCCAGGACTGTGACCTCAGCCCCGTGTTGCTGCAGGTAGTAAGCGGTTGTAACTCCTGTCACCCCGCCTCCGATAATGGTTACTCGCATGGATCGGTAAATGTCCGGACTTTAGAATTTGTCAATATTATGGTCTGCGCGCCGTTCAATTACCAAATCCAATTTCCAATGGTGAATAGCCCAGTCCAGGATCTCCCGCTTGCCGGCTTGCGCCAGTTCCGGATCAGGCGCCTGCCCGAGGAAACGTAACGCGCGCAACAGTACTGTTTCAGGGGAAACCCCGGCGAGCACGTCCGTTGCCCCGTCCTGCTTGCTGACCTTCTTCCCGTTGGCATCAACGACAACCGGGTGGTGCGCGTAAGCAGGTGAGGGCAGGCGGAGAACGGATTGCAGGTAGACCTGGTTGAAGGTGGTGTCGAGCAGGTCTGCGCCGCGCACTATATGGGTGATATCCTGGGCGGCATCGTCGATGACTACTGCCAGGTTGTAGGCGATTAAGCCATCCGAGCGGCGCAGGATGAAATCTCCGGTCATATCGTCCAGCAGTCCTGTTTGACGAGCTTGAATTGCATCGTCAAAGGTTATCGGCCGATCCGGCGTTTTCACGCGCAAGGAATGGGGTTTTTCCTGCTGAACCGTGCGCATCCTGCAGGTGCCCGGGTAAGGTTTTCCCCTGGTGATCTTCCTTGGGCAAAAGCAGCGGTACAGCAGGCCTGCTTCAGCAAGCGCCGCCAGGGCCTGCCGGTAATATTCAAGACGGTCGCTCTGGTACACGATATCGCCGTCCCATTCCAGTCCGAGGATCTCCAGGGTATCGACAATCTTGCGGTCGGCCCTGGCGCGCACCCGCGGCGTATCGATATCCTCGATTCGCAGCAACCATTTGCCCTTGTTATACCGGGCGTCAAGATAACTCGCCAGCGCCGCCACGATGGACCCGAAATGGAGCGGACCGCTGGGAGTAGGGGCAAAGCGCCCGATATAAGACGTGTTTAACATGGATGGACAGGATATACAGGATACCGGGTATTGGGGACAGATTTATAAATCTGTCCCCGGCTGTTTTCACTGATTAAAATATAACAAATGATCTCCTGCGACAAATTGGCCGCGTTGTACGATCGACTGCTGGATACTTACGGGCCGCAGCGCTGGTGGCCGGCAGAATCCGCGTTCGAGGTGATCGTCGGCGCAGTACTCACCCAGAACACCAGTTGGAAGAACGTCGAAAAGGCGATAACAGGACTGAAAGATGCCGGCCCGCTTGAGTTGGGCAGGATTGTTGCGCTACCCCGGGATGAATTGGCCGAACTGATCAAATCCTCCGGTTTCTTCAATGTAAAGGCGCAACGCCTGCAGAACCTGTGCGGGTGGTTGCATTCACAGGGTGGTCTGGACGCCGTAGCTCAATGGGACACCGGCAGGCTCAGACAGGCGTTGCTGTCAATCAACGGCGTAGGGCCTGAGACGGCTGATGACATCCTGCTCTATGCTTTTGAGCGCCCGGTATTCGTTATCGACACCTACACCCGCCGCCTGTTAAACAGGCTGGGACTGATCCGGGGCAGGGAAGACTATGAAACGTTGCGGCAGATGTTCGAATGCTGCCTTGCTCCGGATCACAGGCTGTATAATGAATACCATGCGTTGATCGTCAGGCATGCCAAGGAAAAATGTACACATCACAACCAATGCCGGCATTGCGCAGTGGAAGCGCCAATCCCGTTATAACCATGACTGAAGAATACTATATCGACCAGGCCGTTCGCCGGAACGATCCCGGAATTTAGCGGGAACTGCTGTAGCCTGCTTCACCTGGTTGCATTATGGCTGCGATATAATCGTAATTATCTCCCTGTTCCGGAAAGAGAATATGGGCTTGCGCAAACCGGTCCAGATCCCAGGAAGCATCGCCATACCTGTCCCACAGGTCCTCATGGCGCGTGCCTGAAACAATGAACGAGTCCAGCGTTACGTTCCGGTAATTGCTGCGCTGACTGATTTTCCCGGCAAATTCCGGCAGGCGTTCGTGTAGTTGCGCCTTGTCGTCCTGCTCGTATGAAGGCGCATTCAACATGCCGTGGGGTTCAATGAATACGATTCGCTGTCCTTCGGTATCCTTAATCCACAGGATAAAATCAGGGTAAAAACCGCTGTTCTCGAAGAAACCGATGCCTTTGCCCCGGCTCAGGTTGCGCAACAGGTAAACCTGCTTGTCTGTTAAAAAGCCGTCGCTTTCTGAGCGGCAATACGCGCGCATGTCCTCGACGAATTTTCGTTCTCCCGGCTTTAACCCCGGCGGCGCGCTACTGAGCCTGTCATCCTGTTCCACCAGCAGTGGCTGGTAGAGATGCCGGTCGAAATAAACGTTTTTAAGATAATGGTTTTCCTCCCGGTAAAGACGCTCGCCTTCCTGCAGCAAGTCCTCAATTATAGCAATCAATTCACTTTCATCACGGGATATCTTGAGTGTGTAATCCTCAAAGTTGGTGTCTCCTGCATCAATTTCAGTAAAGATCATGTTTTCGGAATCCCAGCGCTCCCGCTGCACGCGGTAGTACTTGTCAATATACTTTCTCAGTATGGAGACCACCACCTCGTGCAAGCGTTCCACGTCGGCATAAGAACGCGGTTCCATGATTGAGTCCTCCGCGCTCAAGCTGTACAGTCTCACGGGTTCGCCGGCCGTCATAATCTTTTTGGCTGCTTCCGGGGTCAGGGCAAAATTTTTCCATCCCTTGTTTTCCTTGTATTCCAGCAGCTCCAGGTACACCCTCTGCCAGTCAATGAGCGCCAGGCTGCTCGCCGGGATGGGCCGGTTTTGTCCGGAGTGAAATTCAGCTTCCTTGACGCTGGCGCCGCCGCTCTCCATGATCCTGACCCTGGTGGACAGGTCAAGATGCACCCGGGCTGCTTTATCAGCTATAAGAAATACATTTTCCTCATCCGCGAAATGGCGTCCTTCGGGCGCACGCGGCGCCACCAGTCCCTTGTCAAGGAAATCCGCATTCGGCCGAACAGGAAGACGTAATTCCAGGAATCCCTCGGTATCGACGCCTTCCCGTTCCAGGTAATCGCGAAACTGCGTCATATAATTAGCCCGCACCGCAAAGATGTTCAGTGTTTCCAGCAACCCCAGGTCGTTCGGGTGGTCGCCGTCCAGCGCGGCGCTGCGTTTGAGGCTGTAGTCCCGGCCTTGCAGTCGCACCCCCCGCCCGAACATCTGTATGATTTCCGACCCCTCCTTACGGCCGATATTCAGCAGTCCCATGTTCGATACGCGCCAGGAATTCCAACCCTCCATGAATTTCTTCGCGCCGATGAGCACGTCAATTCCCGTATCAGGCGCGTTGATGCCGTCAAACAGGGAGTCGGCCATGGCGTCTTCTTCCAGGGTGATGCCGGCGGAGTCCTGCGCTACCAGTTTTTTGAATTTGCCCACGTCGCCGATATAGATCAGCCCGAAGTAGTCCTCGCCGCCGCCGGCCTTCAGGCCGATCTCTCCCCTGCTGTTACGAATGCTGCACAGGCGTAACCCGCCCCCACCCGGCGTACGAAACACCTTGGCGAGGATATCGGTATATATCTGTTCCAAATCCATAGCGCTCTTGCGCAGGTAATCGAACCTGTTCCTGAACACGTCTTCCCCGCCCGGCGCAAGCAGGCCGCTGACCCCCTGGAGTAGTTTTTCCAGGGCCTGCATCGTCCAGGTTTTATTGTCCAGGACCCGGTGCAGGAAACGGGCGACGACCAGTACGTCGCTGCGCGCCTGTTTGTCCCTCATATAAACCGCATTCACCGTACTGCCGACAAATACCCACAGCGGACGCTCCAGGTTGTAGGGACGCAAGGCTTGCGCTTGTTCGATAAACAACCGTTTTTGCTGGTAAAAAGATAACAGGTTGCCGAGCAGCAGCAGGTTGGTTTTTTCCTCCGTGGTTTCCTCTGCCAGGTTCAGTATACGAAAATCCTTGCCATAGCCGTCGCCGTAGAAGTAACGATAGGAATAATCGAAGATAATAGCCTTGCCATACTCTATGGTCAGCGGGTCGTTGCGCGCCGCCGTTAAAGCCTGGCCGAAGGTGGCGCTGTATTCAAACGTAAACCCGGTTGCGCCCAGCGCATTACGCAACTTCAACCACGCCGCGCCCCCCGAACCCTTATGCCCTTCGTCCACGAAAATCAGGTTGTTGCCGGAAAATGCTTCCACCGGTACGCGTTCGCCGCGCCCGCGCTTTTCCTGCGCCAGCTTGGTGATCTCCAGCACGCGCACGGTATTCTGCCGCGGCAACAACAGGCCGCTTTCGTTCAGGACAAAGCGTTTTGCCGGAATATCAGATAGCGCCAGCTCCTGCAGGTGTTGCTCGCTCAAGCCTTCGTTCGGCGTGATCAACAGGATATTATCCAGCGCCGCATTGTTATAGTGCAGAAACTGCCGATAGTTCAGGTGCATGATCAGCGTCTTGCCGCTGCCGGTCGCCATCCAGAAGGCGAGTTTCCTCAGGTCTGTCTCCGAGAATCTCCCTCCTTCCGGGACGCCCCTGACAACATTTTGGCTTGCCAGAAAATCGTTCAGGGACCGGAGCATATTGGCCCGGCCGTTGAAATAGCGGTCCAGGAAGACTTCCGTGTAAAGCAGGGCCAGGTGTTGAAAGTATTTCAGCCTGAATGCCGGCCGCCGGGCAGTGACGGCGCGCAGGTGCGCGCGGATATTGTCGTCGTAGCAGGCAAGATCATCCAACGGGATACGCAGTTGTTTCCCGCGCGAGGTCAGCAGCCGGTAAACGAAACTGCGACCTTCCGCGTCATAACCTTCACCTGCCTGCTTGACGTGCCAGAGCAGCTCCCGGTTGCTGTTATAGCCGAACTGGTAGTTCAGCCAGGCGAGCAGGGCGAGGCGTTGCTCGAGTTTGACGTACTGTGGTTGGCCCGAATATAACTCAATCATGCCGACATTGGCGCGAACATACGATCTTTGAATACAGGGTCCAGCGATCTTGCTTTGGGGATAAACGAATCGCCGTTGACGTAGACTTCGTCCGCCCCTTCGGTCAATTCCTGCTCGGTGACGAACTGCTTGTCACGTTCCATCTCCGCCTTTTGCCATCCCTCGGTTTCGCGCCACAAAATCACGACTTGCCGCTGCTGCATCACGCCGCGCAAGATCAGGTAGCGGCGCCCCTCGTCATAATAGTTTCGGCGTGTCTGCACGTGCAGGCCCAGCAGGTAGTTGAAAGTTTCGGGAATATCCACGATTGTCTCCCGGGTCTCGCCGCTGCTGTGGATGTTCAGTTTGTAATCGAAGGGCCGGGCCAGTTGTTCCACGTTCAGAAAGGTTGCGCTGCGGCGGGGTTTCGCCGTCAGCATGTACTTGAGCATGTAGTCATCGAACCGCATCGCCTGCTGGCCACTTGAGTCGTCGAAACCGATGTTGCCCAGCGCGTCTTCGTAGCTTTCCAGGCGCAGGCGCTTGATGATGCGCGGGCTGCGCTCGGCTTCTTCCTGAGTGGCCATACGTTCGGGCCTGCCGTCTTTCCACTCCGGGGTAAACGTCACTTTCTTGATGCGCGGCAACAATACCGTGTTGAAATACTGTCCCATTTCAACCAGGATAAACCTCCGCTTGCCACCGTCCTCGCGGTTGAGATTGATGACCGCATGGCCGGTGGTGCCCGAGCCGGCGAAGTAGTCAAGGACTACGGAGCGTGCTTCACAGAGCGAGGCGCGCAGACAATCTCCAACCAGGTCGATCGCTTTTGCAAAGTCGAAATCTTTGTTGCTAAAAAGATCTTTTAGCGTTTTCGGCCCTAGATTTGCCGAGGCATATTTCTTGTCATCCCACCAAGTCCTGGGCATCGAATCCGTATCCATGCGTGTCTTGAAATCTATGCTGACACTACCTTTTTCATCACGACGAATTCTGTATTCAGATAAGTCGCTTTTGACCAATTCCCAACCACGATGCCAATTTTTTTCAACACGTGTTCCATTCTGCACCTTGATCGGCCACGCCACGGTTTCGTCCTCTCTGGACTGTTCCAGAATCTTATACTCCCGTTTATCCTCGTCCCATTCCATTTCGGGAATGCGAAGCGTGTCATTCTTCGTGACGTAAATTGGATAGAACATCTTTGGCCGGTCTTCTCTCCTATCGTTCGAACCACTTCGAACCAAGTTGGCCCAGGCAAACCTGCCCCTGTTGTCTTGAAGCGGGAAACGTGCAAGCTCATTTTCCGTCTTAGGCAGGGTTCCAGGAATAGCATCGGCATTGCCGTAAAAAAGCGCATACTCATGAGCGGGAGAAAACTGCCCGCTTGATTTACGTCCTGCGGGATTGGAACGTACAGGAACGATGCCTAACTCTTTTTCAAAAATCGGTTGCATGACCTGCCGTAACAGAGCCATCTCCTCATCATCAATGGCGCAACACAATATGCCGTCTTTCGACAACAGGTTTTTCGAAAGGGCAAGGCGGTTTTCCATCAATGAAAGCCATGAGGAGTCCTTATAGTCGTTCTTATACAAAATTGCCGAAGCGTCCGTATTGTAGGGCGGATCAATATAAATACACTTTACCTGCTCCCGGTATCCGTCCTGCAAAAAGCCCAGCGCCTGAAAATTCTCCGAATGTACCAGCAACCCGTCACAGAACTCATCAATGTCTTCGATGGATGCGAGCAGATCGTCCTTGAAGGCATCATTAAAATGCCTTGTATCCAGTACCAGCGTCGGGTGGTCCTGCATGAAGACAATGCGTTTGTTCCCGTTGGAATTGAACAGGTCGGGTTTATTCTCATCAATATGGAATAACGCCTTCCATTCTTCCCACTGCGGTTCGCAGGCGGCAATGGCGGGGTAGAAGCGTTCATCGATGTTACCGATGGTAATGCAGTACTGAGTGTCGGTGACGAACTTGCGCTTCTCCCACAGCAGCTTCTGGAATCCCTCGACCTGGGCCAGAAAATCGATGATGCGGGCACCCATCGTGCTGATTGTCCGGATAATCTGGAACCAGCCCTCGGCGAGATCTTCACCGGCGATTTCCATGTCATTCAGGTTCAGCGCTTCGCTCTTGAGGTAAAAATCCAGCTCGCAGGTTAAAAACCCTTTCAAGTCCTTGTGAATGAAAAAATCGGACGTGTTGCGGCGGGTATACTGCCGCAGGTGGTGTTCCAGAAGCGTGACCGGTTCACCATCGGCATTGTGGTGGTGTTCGGCAGTCAGCGCCAGCCGCATGTCATCGGGCAAACCCGGCAGCGTCGGGAGCGTCGTTACAGCCTCGGCAATTATGGCGGCCTGTTGATCACTTTTGTCGTAATCGCTTTCTTCCTGCCCGGTCAAAGGCCGGTACTCAAAAGGAATGGTTAACTCGCCACCTGCCTCATCGGCGTCTACTGCCTCAACACACGGCAGGAAAAAACGCCGCTCACCCTTGACGTTGTTCTGCTCGATGTCGGCCGCGCGAAGTTTAAAATGCACGGTGACGCCGTGCGCAGAGATAAACGAGTAATCATGAAAGCGCTCGGCGGTCTTGATGTAGTACTGGTCCGAGTTGGCCCAGTGCAGGTACACCTCCTCGCCGTTGTACGGAATGGCATAACGTTGTTGCCCGGAATAACGGCGTTTGGAGATAAAGTCGCCATCCTGATAATAGCGGCTGAAGAAAGCGAACAGGTGGTTGAAGATGTCCGCTTCCAGGGATGCGCGGCTGCGGGCGCCGATAGTGCGCTGCTGCCATTTCAGGTACTTTTTACCCAACGGGGTCTCGTGGTACAGCAGCAGCTTGCCGGCTGCGTCGAGCGCGTCCGAGCCGAAAGTCTCCCTGACCAGTTTGGCCGTTTCCTGCAACTCAATGACGGCCATGTCCTGGTCGTGCAGGATACCCCGGTCAAGTTCCTCACTGACGGCCTTGATCAAATCTTCTGAAATGAATTTCTCAATCACCTTCCGCTTATGATTCATGATGCGGTAAATGCCGAAATCCAGGTCGGCGCAATCAAACTGGAACAGCTCGCGCAGCAGGCGTTGAAACTTTTGGTGGTTCTGGTTTGTGGTCGTCATTCCTTTATTTCCGGGCTGCCCGGCATCCCTCCAGGTAGTTTCTCAATTCGGTGATGGAGTTCAGATAATAAAAGTTTATCCACTAACTGTCCAGACGTTGACAGCAACAAAATTATACGGTTACCCTAGGCACAAGCTTTGTCTCTTAATGAATTGAACTAAGACATCATATTCTCCCTGACCGTTTCCAGCTTTAAGGCCAAAGCGCACCTGTTTGCAACGCTTCAAGCAATTGTTTTACCGGCCACACGTCAATACCGTCTTCGGTACGGAAGACGCGCGCGCCGTCGTAGATGAGAATGCGGCGGACCAGGTGCGGCAGGTCATTAATGGCGCGTAACCCCTTGAGTAAGACAGTGTTATACCGTCTTGCCGCTTTGACCTCGATGGCGAGGTATTCGTTATCCCGGCTGAGCAGGAAATCGACCTCAGTGTTCGATTCTGCCGGCGCCCAGTAATGAATTGTGTCAAATACCGATTGCTCTTCCGCGTGAGCGCGCAATAGACTGAGAACCCAACCCTCGAACAGGGCGCCGCGTTCTTCCACTGACACGGGTCCGAACTGGCGTTTCACGGCCCGCACCAGGCCGGAGTCGACCCAGTAGAGTTTTGGTCGTCGTCGTTCACGCACCCGCAGTTTGGCTTCAAAAGCGGGCAGGCGCCAAGTGAGCAAGGTGTCTTCAAGAACATCCAGGTAGCCGGTAACGGTAGTGCGCGCTACCCCGGCATCCCGGGCGATGCCCGTTACGTTCACGGTCTGCCCGTGAAGCAACGCGGCAATGGGCAGGAAACGAACGAAACCGGACAGGTTGCGGACTATGGCTTCCGCGCGAATTTCTTCCCTCAGGTATAGTTGAGTATAGCTTTCCAGAACTTCACGACGGTCCCCCGCAGTCCAGACCAGGGGAATGCTGCCGTACCTGAGCACGTCTTCCAGGATGAAATCGGTGCTGAGTTCTTGCGGAACCAGCGGGTACATGGCCTTACGACTTGCCCGCCCGGCCAGCAGGTTTGTGCCCGCGGTTTTGAGTTTTCGTGCGCTGGAGCCGAGCAGGGCAAAGCGGAGACCGCGTTCCTCTATCAGTCGATGCACCTCATTCAACAGCGTAGGAATGCGCTGTACCTCATCGATGACAACCCAATCACCATGTGAAACGGTGGAAACCAATTCTCGAAACAGCGACGGGTCAGCCAGGAGATCGTGATATAGTGCTTCATCCAACAGGTCAAAGCGTAGCGCGTTTGGAAGAGTTACACGCACCCATGAGCTCTTGCCAACGCCTCGCACACCGAACAGGAAGAAACTGCGGCTTGGTAGTCTGGTGATTCTTTGGTACACCATGACGTCAAAAATACCCGAAAAGTGACGACATGACAAGCATATTCAACCAAACTCTCATGATCAGGGATCTGCACACCCCGACAAAATGTAACTTTGGCCGGGGACAGACTTAAGTCTGTCCCCTGAATTTATACAGCAAAAATCATGATGCCAGTGGCTGGCATTTGCCGGAATGGGGCTGGCTGATCCCTGAATTTACAGCAAATCCAGCATTCGAAAATAGATCATCCCCAGGGCCAGCAACTGGTTGCCCACCCACTGCCCGCCTGGGATGCGGTAATGCTTCACCTTCTCGAACACGTCAAAGCGTTCGTAAGTGCCGGCGATGGCATCGGCCACAACCTGTCCGGCCAGGTGGGTGACGTTCACGCCGTGGCCGGAATAGCCCTGGGAATAGAAGATGTTGTCATCCAGCCTGCCGATGTGCGGCACGCGGTTGATCACGATGCCGATCTTGCCGCCCCATTCGTAATCGATGCGCACGCCTTTCAACTGCGGGAATATCTTGAGCATTCTCGGGAGAATGGATTTCCTGATGCTGTCAGGTTCCCGCCCGGAATAATTGCAGCGGCCGCCGAACAACAAGCGCCTGTCTGCACTCAGCCTGAAGTAATCGAGGACGTGGTTCGGGTCGCAGACAGCCAGGTCGAGGGGGTTGATTTCACTGATCTGCTCATCGCTCAGTGGTTCGGTGGCAAGGATAAAACTGCCGGCAGGGAATACGAACCCGCTCAGGCGGCGCGCTTCAAGGCGGTGGTAGGCGTTCCCCGCCAGCACCACGAAATCGCAGGAGACGCTGCCTGATTCGGTATGCACCCGCGCTTTGTTGCCGTGTTCAATCCGGACCACCGGGGATTGCTCATGTATGACGGCGCCCTGCTGCACTGCCGCCGCGGCCTCTCCCAGGCACAGGTTCAGGGGGTGCAGGTGGCCGTTTGCCATGTTGATCAGGCCGCCGATATAGGCCTCCGTGCCTATCACGCCGGTTATTTCCTGTTTCGGCACCAGCCTGGTTTCATAGGGGAAATCCGGTCGCTGCAGGGACTCGTATTCTTCCAGCAGGTCGCGCCAGTGGCGTGGTTTGATGGCCACGTCCATGTAACCGAATTTCAGGTCGCAGTCGATGGCATATTTTTCGACACGCTGCCTGATGATCTCGTGGCCGGCCCAGCGCATTTTCTCGATTAGATCGGAGATGTCCCTGCCCCGGGATTTCCTCAGGCGTTCCTCTCCGCTGATTCCGCCGATGAGTTGGCCGCCGTTGCGCCCCGATGCTCCCCAGCTTACCCGGTTTGCCTCAAGTACAATGACTTTATAGCCGCGCTCGGCCAGGTGGAGCGCCGCGGAGATGCCGGTAAAACCGGCGCCGACGATGCAGACATCGCAATTATCTGCACCCCTGAGCGGGGGGTAGCCGGTGGTTACATTCGCGGTCGCTGCATAATAGGAGTTGCAGTGTGGTTGGGGGCTAGGAAAGTCCAAGACGTTCCAGGGTTTCCGGATCAGGCCTGCCGCCCTCATCCCAGCCGCGCAGTTCGTAATATTTCGGCAGCATTTCGTCCAGCCGGCATACCCATCCCTTCGCTGCACCGCTGGGGGCCGGTTCGGTCAGTATCCTGGGCGGCAGGGTATCGTCCCTGGCGGTCAACCCGGCAGCCAGGTTGAACTGGCGCTCCAGGTTCCAGATGCGCTCCCCGGTCTCCTGTAACCGGTTCAAATCCCATTCTCCCGTACAGGCGGCGTTGATGTGTTCGGCGACGAGTTCTTCGGAAAAACCGGCGAAGCCCGAGAACAGGCATAAGCCGCTGGAATCGACCGCCGCGATCATGTCCTGTGTTGCCTTGACAACCTGGGCTTTACCGTCAGGTTCCAAGGTGGTGAAATCATCCTCGTAAGGAGCGGCGCGCAAGTGGCAGGCGCCCCGGTTGCTGGTGGCATACCCCAGGCCCATGCCCTGCATGGCGCGCCCGTCATAGGCGGCGAATTCCTGGCCCTTGACCGACATGGACAGTTCCGGATGACCGTACTTCTCACACAACCGTCTGGAGCCCATGGCTATGTCACGGCCAAAGCCCTCTCCCTTGCCGACTGCCTCCGTCATTGCGCACAAGGCTTCGGCGGAACCGAATTCCAGTTTGACGCCGCCGGTAACGGATTCATCAATCGCGCCGATGTCGAACAACTCCATGGCCGCGGAGATGGAGCCACCCAGCGAAATGGGGTCCATACCGTATTCGTTGCAAAGGAAACCGCAATAGGTGGCGGCGTCAATGTCGGCCACCCCCACCGCGGAGCCCAGGGCATAGGCGGTTTCATATTCGAGTCCGCCGGATGCGCCGTGATATTGCGGCTTGTCCTTGACGGAAAAATGTTCCGGGTCAATATGGCAGACCCTGCCGCAGCCGATAGTGCAACCGAAGCAGGCGCTGTTGGTAACCAGGTTTGTATGGCCGCTCTCGCTGGTTTCCTTCATCGCGCTGAGGCCTATTTTCCCGGCGCCTTCGAACTGGACCTCGCGGAAGTTCCGGGTGGGCAGGGTGCCGTAGACATTGGTGGTATCCATCATGGCGATGGTGCCTTCCCCGGTCAGGGACTTGCGTCCGTCGTCTTCCCGCATGGCCCGGGCGGTGCTTTGAGCTACCTGCATGAATGCTTCCGGGTCTGCCACAGCAAGGCCTTTTGTACCCCGGACTGCAATGGCCTTGAGGTGCTTTGAACCCATTACCGTACCTACACCCGAGCGCCCGGCAGCCCGGTGCATGTCATTGACCACACAGGCATAGCGGCAACCATTTTCCGCGCTGGGTCCCACTGAGGCTATGCGGATCAACGGATCCTGGTGGCCCTGTTTGATAATCTCTTCCGTTTCCCAGACGGTCCTGCCCCACAGGTGGCCGGCGGGCAGCAGGCGTACACGTTCGTTTTCGATATGGAGGTAGACGGGTTCCGGCGCCCTGCCTTCCAGGATAAGCAGGTCGTAGCCTGCCAGCTTCAGTTCTGCGCCGAACTGGCCGCCGGAATTGGAACAGGCAATGGCATTGGTCAGGGCGCCCTTGGTAATTACCGAGTACCGCCCCCCGGTTGAGGCCATGGTGCCGGTCAACGGTCCGGTCGCAAAGATCACTTTATTCTCAGGGGACAACGCATCGACCGCAGGGTCGATCTCCTCAAACAGGTATTTGGTGCCGAGTCCCCGCTGCCCGAGGTAGGATTGCGCCCACTCCTCGTTCAACGGTTCAATTGTGACGCTCAGTTCAGTCAGGTTTATGCGCAGTATTTGCCGTTGCCAACTCATATCATGGTCTCCTGTTTACAGTTCATTTGCGGTCAGGTCCAGGCACTTGACCACCAGTTCAATCAATTCGGCCAGTTCCTTTCTGCCATACCCTGCGTTTACGCACCACAGGCCGGCCATGCCGTCCAGCAGGCGCTTGCCGTCCGAGTCCCAGATATACACACCATCGGCACGGGTAATGACCCGGCATCCTTCCTCTGCCAATGCCCTGGTATCGGTAAAGGAATGCAGGTGATGTGCGCTGTCGATTGCCTGCCAGTTCGCGGTGCTCATTTCGTTTTTACCAAATGTTCATATTTGGCATATTTGGGGTCAGAGTAAAAATTCAGGCGCAGATATATGCTGCCGGTACATCGCAGGTATTTTTCCTCTGACCCCAAATATACGCTGACCCCAATATATTATACATTCAACAGCAGGTGCTCCCGTTCATGGGCATTGTCTCCTACCGGCTTCGTGGGCTCAAGTTTTTCCTCCATTCCCAGGTAGTCTGCGGCCAGGGACGCCGACTGGGAAATCCTGGCGTCGTTCCTGCGAAAGCAGGAACCCATTCCCGCGGCTGGTCATTCCTGCACAGGATTATCCTTGCACGCAGATTCTTGCCCTTGCTTTCGCAGGGATGAACTTTAGCAGGAAGGGGCGGGAATCCACCGTCAACACCATACCGGTAAATTAATGCAGGCGCATTACACCTCCGCGTGATAAAAGTCTAATCCGGCCATTAAACATTACGTACGTGATCTTCATGTTCGCAACACTATCCGGTAAACTGCCCGCAGCTATGACTACGAGAAAGCTGCTTACTCACATCCTCCTGGTATCGGCACTGCCGGTTGTTCTGTCCGGCTGCCAGTCGGCATTCGGCCCGCAGGCCCTCGCACGTACCCACCCCGCCTATAACGAGGCCATCATCGCCTCGATCAACGAGCAGATGCTGCAGAACCTGGTGCGCATGCGCTACCGTGATGTGACTTTTTTCCTGGAAATAGGCAGCGTAACGGCCAGTCTGTCCCTGGGCGCCAACGTGGGGCTGAACTCTGATGTAAACCTCGGCAGCGGCGACACCCTGAGTCCCGGCGCGGGGATAGCCTATACCGACAAACCGACCATCAGTTACACGCCGCTGCGGGGCGAAGACCTGCTAAGGAGCATCCTCAGTCCCCTGCAACTGGAGGCCATCCTGGTACTGACGCAATCGGGCTGGAATATCAGCCGGGTGTTCGGACTGTGTTTTGAAAGGATCAACAATCTTTACAATGCGCCCAACGCATCCGGACCGACACCTGCCCGGGAACCGGACCATGAGGAGTTCGGTGAACTGATGGACGCGCTGCAGACGTTGCAAAAAAACCAGCTTATAGAAATCGGCACCAGGCAGAATGGGGATGACATTGATATCGTGATAAAGCTGATCGGGGATAACGATTCATACAAAAATGACATTGACAAGGTATACAGGTTGCTGGAACTTGACCGCGGCAAAGATGAATTCACGCTTAATACGGATTTTCTGGAAATGAAAAGTACGCAATGGACCGTGCGTACCCGCTCCATTTCCGGCCTGTTGTATTACTTGTCGCACAATATTGATGCGCCTTCCGGCCACCTCGATAAACTGGTAACAGTTACCAGGCCTGTAGACGGTGGATTCTTCGATTGGGACGACACGCCTGCAGGACGCCTGTTCAAGGTCAGGACCAGTGAGGAGCGGCCGGATAATGCATATATAGCCACCCGTTACCGGGGACACTGGTTCTATATAGAAGACACCGACCTGGAATCCAAGTCCACGTTCACGTTGTTGCGCCAGCTATTCGACCTGCAGGCCGGACAGACCAACCCCCAGGTGCCGGCGTTGACCATACCGGTCAGGTAAGGGCGTTTGAATTAATCCGGCAAGTCATTTATAATCCCGCAATTCTGCCCGTTACCGTGGATAAAAATCAACGACTGAACGGTCCGATCCCAGGGCAGAAACACAACGAAACACATCTCACACACAGGAGTTGTACCTGGTGGACAGATATTTGAAATCTCCGTATATCAATGCTGTTCCTGACAGAATCGCATTGATACAGATCGGACTCGCATTTGCTGCCGGCGCGCTGTTGCTGCCGGCGCTGGGCCGCGGCGCGGCCTTCTCCGCCATCCTTGCGGGCGTCATCAGCGCGTTGTCGACCTGGTACACGGGGAGGAAGGTATTCAACAGCAGGGCGAAGAACGCGCAGCAGTTCGTACGGAACCTCTACCTCGCGCATTTTATGAAACTGTTGCTGGTGATTGCGCTGTTCTGCATCGTATTTGCGACCATACCGGTCAATTTCCCTGTATTCGTGACCACCTACGCCGCAACACTGGCGGTGTACGGCTGGGCGCTGGCCGAAAACATGCGGCCCCGGCGGGGATAATCCGGTAACGGGAAACAGAGGGAGAGCGGAACATTGGCAGCCAATACGCCGGGAGATTACATCCGGCATCATTTGCAGAACCTGACCTACGGCCGCCATCCGGACGGTAGCTGGGGTTTTGCCCACTCGGCCGGGGAGGCCGCCGACATGGGTTTCATGGCGGTCCATGTCGATACCCTGTTCTGGTCGGTGCTGCTGGGGGGGTTGTTCCTGTGGTTGTTCCGCAGGGTTGCCGTTTCCATTTCCGTTGACGAGCCCGGCCGCCTGCAATCCTGTATCGAGGTCATCGTTGAAATGGTGGATAACTCCGTCAAGGAGACGTTCCACGGAACAAATCCACTCATCGCACCGCTTGCGCTGACCCTGTTCGTGTGGGTATTCCTGATGAATTTCATGGACCTCATACCCGTTGACTTTATCCCGCACGCTTCCTACCTGCTGGGTATCGAGTATATGAAAGTGGTGCCCACCACCGATGTGAACGCGACCTTCGGCCTGGCGTTCTCCGTGTTTTTCCTGATGATTTATTACTCCATCAAGGTGAAGGGGGTGGGGGGATTTTTCGGGGAACTGGCCTTCCATCCGTTCGGCAAGGCGTTGCTGCCGGTCAACCTGGTGCTGGAACTGGTTTCCCTGTTTGCCAAGCCGCTGTCGTTGTCGCTGCGGCTATTCGGCAACCTGTTCGCCGGTGAACTCATCTTTATTTTAATTGCTGCCCTGTTACCTTTCTGGGCGCAATGGACCTTGTCCGTGCCCTGGGCGATCTTCCATATCCTGGTGATCACCCTGCAGGCTTATATTTTTATGATGTTGACTATTGTTTATCTCAGTATGTCACATGAAACCCATTAACATATTATCTACCTGACAGGAGACGTTCTATGGAATCAATTATCAGTTTTTCTGCCTTGGCATCCGGCATCATGATCGGTCTGGGAGCCCTGGGCGCCGGTGTGGGGATCGGCATCCTGGGGAGTAAATTCCTTGAAGGCCTGGCCCGTCAACCCGAACTGGCCGGCGTCCTGACGCCCAGGATGTTCCTGATGCTGGGTCTGACGGACGCGGTGCCGATTATCGCTATCGCATTCGCCGCGTTTCTCATGTTTGCCAACCCGTTCCTGGGTCAGTACGAAGGGGCCGAAGGCAACGCGACAGAGGTCAGCGTACAACACGAGGAATAGCTGGATGAGCATTAATCTGACCCTGTTCGGCCAGGCGATATCGCTGTTTATATTCGTCTGGTTCTGTATGAAGTATGTCTGGCCGCCTATTATCAATGCCTTGCATGAGCGCGAGAAACGCATTGCCGATGGCCTGGCTGCCGCCGACGCCGGTCAGGACAAGCTTGTCGAGGCGGATCAGCGCCTGGTGGAACTGGTCGACGAAGGCAAGCAGAAAGCCAACGAGATCATTGTCCAGGCACAGAAGCGCGGGGACGAGATACTGGAAGAGGCGAAACACACAGCCAGGGAGGAAGGGGAACGCCTGATTGAAGCTGCCCACGCTGAAATCGAAAGGGAACGTACCCAGGCCAGGGACCAGCTCAGGCAAGAGGTAGCTACGCTGGCGCTGGCCGGCGCAGAACGCATCCTCATGCGCGAAGTCGACAAGAATGCGCATGACAAGATCCTGGCCGGAATAGGCGCCGATTTATAAAAGCCTCGAAATATGCTTGAGAATTCAACCATTGCCAGGCCGTATGCCAGTGCGGTCTTCGAACTGGCGCAGGAGAACGGCCAGGTCGAGGAATGGTCGGCCATGCTCGGGTTGTTGAGCCTGCTGGTTTCAGACAAGACCATGCGCCAGCTGATCACCAATCCCAAGGTCAGCCGTCGGCAGCTTCAGGACCTGGTGTTCGAGGTGTGTGGTGACGGACTTTCAGACCTGGGACGCAACCTGGTAAAGGTACTGGTGCAGGGAGACCGGTTGCAGTACGCGTCCAGTATAAAGAGCCAGTATGAACAACTGCGGGCAGCCGCAGAAGGCAGGGTGGACGTAGAAGTTGTGGCGGCATATGCGCTGGACGAACAGCAGCAGACCGGCATAGCCGAAATCATAGCGGAGCGCCTGGGTAAACAGGTAAATGTAAAGACTTCAGTAGAGGAATCGTTGATCGGCGGCGCCATTATCCGCGCCGGAGATTCAGTTATTGACGCATCCCTGCGCGGCCGCCTGTCCGAATTGCGCAACGAACTTATCCGCAGATGACGCAGATGAACGCAGATAAAACAGCTATTAGCTCTGTGCTCTATGGTTAAGAAGATAAATATGAAAGCCACAGAGAACACAGAGAAAAAAAGACTTGTCTTTCATCTGCGCTAATCTGCGTAATCTGCGTAATCTGCGTAATCTGCGGATAAAACATATATGAGGAACAGCGATGTCAATCAGTGCAACAGAAATCAGTGAACTGATCAAAAAGAAAATACAGGACTTTGACCTGGATACCGATGCGCGTACGGAAGGCACCGTCGTCAGCCTGTCCGACGGGATCGCCCGGATCCATGGCCTGAGTGACGCCATGCAGGGTGAGATGATCGAGTTTCCCGGCAACACCTACGGGTTGGCGCTCAACCTGGAGCGGGATTCGGTCGGCGCCGTTGTCCTGGGGAACTATGAGCACATATCCGAAGGCGACACCGCCAAGTGCACCAAGCGCATCCTCGAGGTGCCGGTAGGGGAAGCCCTGCTGGGCCGCGTGGTCGATTCCCTGGGGAACCCCATCGACGGCAAGGGTGAGGTCAACGCCGGCGACACCTCTCCCATCGAAAAGATTGCCCCCGGCGTCATCCAGAGGGTATCGGTAGCGCAACCGGTACAGACCGGCCTTAAATCCATCGATTCCATGGTGCCCATCGGCCGCGGCCAGCGCGAACTGATCATCGGCGACCGCCAGACCGGCAAGACCGCGGTTGCGATAGATACCATCATCAACCAGAAGGGCACCGGGGTTAAATGCATCTACGTGGCCATCGGCCAGAAAGCCTCCTCCGTTAACGTGGTGATCCGTAAACTGGAGGAGCACGGCGCCATGGAGCACACCATAGTGGTTGCGGCAACGGCCTCGGATTCGGCGGCAATGCAGTATATTGCGCCCTACTCAGGTTGCGCCATGGGCGAGTATTTCCGCGACCGCGGCGAAGACGCCCTGATCATTTATGACGATTTGACCAAGCAGGCCTGGGCTTACCGGCAGGTATCTTTGCTGCTGAAACGTCCGCCGGGACGCGAAGCCTACCCGGGCGATGTTTTCTACCTGCATTCACGCCTGCTGGAGCGCGCTGCGCGTCTCAACGAGGCGGCTGTCGAGAAACTGACGGATGGCAAGGTCAAGGGGAAGACCGGATCGCTCACGGCCCTGCCCATTATCGAGACCCAGGCAGGCGACGTCTCCGCGTTCGTGCCTACCAACGTGATATCCATTACCGACGGCCAGATCTACCTGGAGACGGACTTGTTCAACTCCGGGTTCCGTCCGGCGATCAACGCCGGTTTGTCGGTGTCCCGCGTAGGCGGCGCGGCGCAGACGAAGATCGTCAAGAAGCTGGGCGGTGGTATCCGCCTGGCCCTGGCCCAGTATCGTGAACTGGCGGCATTTGCCCAGTTTGCATCCGACCTGGACGAGGCCACCCGCAAACAACTGGAGCGCGGCCAGCGGGTGATGGAGTTGATGAAGCAGAAACAGTATTCCCCGCTCAGCGTGGCCGGCATTGCCGTGAGCCTGTATGCGGTGGAAAACGGGTTCCTCGATGACGTTGAGCTGGAAAAGATAGGCGATTTCGAAGCAGCGTTGCATAACTTCATGCACAGCGAACGCAAGGAACTCATGGCTGAGATCCAGGAAAAGGCGGAGTACACGGACGACATAGCGTCCGCACTGAAGGACGGCCTGGAAGAATTCAAGAATAACCACACCTGGTAATGACAGAATATATCCGCAGATGACGCAGATTAACGCAGATGGAATAAAGATTGTTATTCACAATTTATTATGCTGAGTCGATAGCACGTTAATCAGCCTGGATGCGAAACTAAGAAATAAATAAAAATAATCTGCGGTAATCTGCGTAATCTGCGGATGAAACAATCTGGAACTGAAGAAAACGAATGGCAGTAGGTAAAGAAATCCGCACCAAGATCGCCAGTGTGAAGAACACCCAGAAGATCACCAAGGCGATGGAGATGGTGGCCGCCAGCAAGATGCGCAAGGCCCAGGAGCGCATGCGCATGGCGCGGCCCTATGCCGACAAGATCCGCAACGTGATCGCGCACCTCGGGGCGGCCAACCCGGAATATAAACACCCGTATCTCGTACCCCGCGAGGAAATCCGGCGCATCGGACTGGTGATCATCTCAACCGATCGCGGTCTTTGCGGCGGACTTAACTCGAACCTGTACCGGGACGTGCTGGGTAAGATGAAAGAGTGGAATGATGCCGGGGTCGAGATTGACCTCAGTATCATCGGCAACAAGGCAGTGGGCTACTTCCGGCGTCTTGGCGCGAATATCGTAGCCCAGACCACCCACATCGGTGACTCTCCCGGGCTCGATACCCTGATCGGCGCCATCAAGGTGATGCTGGATGCTTACCTGGAACAGAAAATCGATGAACTTTATATCGTGACCAACCAATTCGTCAATTCAATGACGCAGAGGCCGAAAGTGGAACAGCTGATCCCGATACGTCACCTGGGAGACGATGATCTTACGCATATCTGGGATTACATCTATGAACCGGATGCCAGGGAAGTGCTGGACCAGTTGTTACAGCGCTACGTTGAATCACTGATTTACCAGGCCGTAGTGGAAAATATCGCCTGTGAACAGGCGGCCCGCATGGTTGCCATGAAAAGCGCTTCCGACAATGCCGGCACCCTGATTGATGAATTGCAATTAATTTACAACAAGGCGCGCCAGGCCGCAATTACCCAGGAAATCTCGGAGATTGTCGGCGGCGCCGCAGCGGTGTAATCGCAGGATAATAATTTAAGCAGAGGACAGAAATCTGATGAGTGCTGGAAACATTGTACAAATCATCGGCGCGGTAGTTGACGTGGAATTTCCCGGCCATGCCATACCAAAAATCTACGATGCGCTGAACGTTGATGCCGAAGGGGTGGAGACCACCCTGGAAGTACAACAGCAACTGGGTGACGGCGTCGTGCGCACGATTGCCCTGGGTTCCACGGACGGCTTGCAACGGGGCCTCAAAGTGGATAACAGCGGCGCGCCGATCTCCATCCCGGTGGGCGAAAAGACCCTGGGCCGGATACTGAACGTGCTGGGTGACCCTATCGATGAACGCGGTCCTGTCGGCGCCGATGAGAAATGGAGTATCCACCGGGAAGCGCCCAAGTTTACGGACCTGAGCCCGACGACGGAACTGCTGGAAACCGGGATCAAGGTTATCGACCTCATCTGTCCCTTCGCCAAGGGCGGCAAGGTCGGCCTGTTCGGCGGCGCAGGTGTCGGTAAGACGGTAAACATGATGGAGCTCATCAATAATATCGCCACACAGCATTCCGGCTTGTCCGTATTTGCCGGGGTAGGTGAGCGCACCCGTGAAGGCAACGACTTCTACCACGAGATGCAGGAGGCAGGCGTGGTCAATATTGAAAACCTGGAAGACTCGAAAGTGTCCATGGTTTACGGGCAGATGAACGAACCGCCGGGCAACAGGCTGCGGGTCGGTTTGACCGGTCTGACCCTGGCGGAAAAATTCCGCGACGAAGGCAGGGACGTGCTGTTGTTTATCGACAATATTTACCGTTTTACCCTGGCAGGTACCGAAGTATCGGCCCTGCTGGGACGCATGCCCTCAGCCGTGGGTTACCAGCCGACCCTGGCCGAGGAGATGGGCCGGCTGCAGGAACGCATCACCTCCACCCGGACGGGTTCCATCACCTCGATCCAGGCCGTGTACGTACCCGCGGATGACCTGACCGACCCGTCTCCTGCCACCACGTTCGCGCACCTTGACGCGACGGTGGTGCTGTCCCGGCAGATCGCCGAACTGGGCATCTATCCCGCCGTTGACCCGCTGGATTCCACCTCGCGCCAGTTGGACCCGCTGGTAGTCGGACAGGACCACTATGATATTGCCAGGTCTGTACAGAATACCCTGCAGCGATACAAGGAATTACGCGACATCATCGCTATCCTGGGTATGGATGAATTATCCGAGGAAGATAAACTGGTGGTGGCGCGCGCCCGCAAGATCCAGCGCTTCCTGTCACAACCTTTCACCGTGGCGGAGGTATTCACCGGCACGTCCGGCAAGTACGTCCCGTTAAAAGACACCATCGAGGGCTTCAAGGCCATCGTCAACGGTGAATACGACCACCTGCCGGAACAGGCGTTTTACATGGTCGGGACGATCGAAGAAGCGGTGGAAAAGAGCAAATCGGTCTAAACTATAGCTGAATATGGCAACCATTCACGTTGATATCGTCAGCGCGGAAAAGGAAATCTTTTCCGGCGAGGCGGAAATGGTCTTTGCCCCGGCAATCCTGGGTGAGGTGGGAATCGCGCCCGGTCACACGCCGCTGGTCACCCGGCTTGCGCCCGGCGAGGTCCGCATAAAGCAGGATAACGGCGAGGAAGAAGGGGTTTATGTCTCCGGCGGCATGCTGGAGGTGCAGCCTGACGTGGTGACCGTACTCTCGGATTCGGCCATGCGGGCTGAAGACCTGGATGAGGCCGCGGTACTCAAGGCCCGGGAAGAGGCGGAACGCCAGTTACACGACCGGGATGCGAATATAGAATACGCAACAGCCCTGGCAAAGAACGCAGAAGCCGTAGCACAACTTCAGGCCATCCGCAGGATGCGTAAACGCACCGGACGCAGTTGAACCCGGCCCGCGCGGCCGTATTGCCATGCCCCTGAGCGCCGTCATCCTTGCCGCCGGAAAAGGCAAGCGCATGCGCTCCTCGCTGCCCAAGGTGATGCACACCCTGGCGGGGAAAACCCTGCTGGCGCACGTGTACCACACGGCCTGCCTCCTCTCCTGCGATGAAATCCATATCGTCTACGGCCATGAGGGGGACCAGGTACGCGAGGCGCATGGAACGTTCAACGCCCGCTGGGTAAGGCAGGAACGGCAATTGGGGACAGGCCATGCCGTGTTGCAGGTCATCGATTCCATTCCCGCTACCCATCTTGTCATCGTGCTCTACGGCGACGTGCCGCTGATTACCGGGGAGACCCTGAACGCGCTTGCAGAAGCGGCGGGAGATTCCGGGTTCAGCCTGCTCACCGCTGTTCTTGAAGACCCGGCAGGTTACGGCCGAATTGTGCGGGACGAGGCAGGCAATATCCTGAGGATCGTTGAGCAGAAGGATGCGGACGAACAGGAGAAACTGCTGTGCGAGGTCAATACGGGGATGATGGCCGTGCGCGCAGATTTGATGAAAAAATGGCTGGGCATGTTGACCGACGATAACGCCCAGAAGGAATACCTGCTGACGGACATTGTCGGGTTCGCCGTTACCGAAGGTATTGATGTCCGAACGGTTTCCCCCGCTTCGGTCATGGAGATAAAAGGCGTGAATGATCGCGCCCAACTGGCCGAACTGGAAAGACACTACCAGCATTTGCAGGCCAGGGAACTGATGGGCAAGGGAACGACCCTGGCCGATCCGGCCCGTTTCGACCTGCGCGGCAGCCTGCAAGCCGGCGAGGATGTGTTTATCGACGTAAACGTCGTCATCGAAGGGGAGGTCAGTATCGGCAACCAGGTTTCAATCGCACCCAACTGCGTGATCCGGGACACCCGTATCGGGGACGGGGCGAACATCCTGGCCAATTGCGTTATCGATAATGCCGATATCGGCGCAAGAAACCGGATCGGGCCATTCGCCAGGATACGCCCGGGCTCAAACCTTGACGAAGACGTGCATATCGGTAATTTCGTCGAAATAAAACAATCGGAGATTGGCAAGGGTTCGAAAGCCAACCACCTGAGCTATATCGGCGACAGCGAGGTGGGCGAACGGGTCAACGTCGGCGCCGGGACGATTACCTGCAACTACGATGGGGTTGAGAAACACAGGACAATCATCGGTGATGACGTGTTTATCGGCTCCAATACCGAGCTTATCGCCCCTCTCAAAATAAACGACGGCGCCACTATCGCCGCGGGCGCCACCATTTCCAAAGACGTAGAGGCTGGTTCCCTGGCAATGAGCAAACGGGAAGCGAAAGTCGTGAAAGACTGGAAGCGTGGGCGAACGAAATGACATTCTCCACAGCAGATCTCCATGATGAACACGAAGGCAAGGTCCAGGTGGCCAATGTCCTGATGCAGTCTTTCGGGCGCAAGACCAGCTTCTCCGGTCCCATCTCTACGGTAAAGTGTTTCGAAGACAATTCCCTGGTCCGGGCAGCCCTGGAAGAACCCGGCAACGGCCGGGTGCTGGTAGTGGACGGCGGCGCTTCAATCCGCTGCGCCCTGGTGGGCGACAAGCTGGCGGAACTGGGCATAAAGAACGGCTGGGAAGGACTGGTCATCAATGGATGTATCAGGGATACCGCAGTCATCTCTACACTGGACACCGGCATAAAAGCCCTCGGCGCCAACCCCCGGCGCAGCGTCAAGCAAGGCAAGGGCGAACGCGACATTCCCCTCGTTTTTGGCGATGCAACTTTTAAACCGGGAGATTATCTCTATGCCGATGAGGACGGCATCCTGCTCAGTCCGGTGAAGTTGTTTTAGTCTATGAAACAGTTATTACGGAAACAAGCCATCGCAGCTACATGGAGGATTGTCACATGTATGGTGTGATTAAAACAAATGGGCGACGCATATCGACGTTTGAGGAATGGCCAAAGCCCAAAAGAAGGGACCAGTGGAAAGACGAACGAAGCGCGAAAGAGAGCGCCAAAGCATGGCTTGCCTCCGTGCCTTCGATCCCGTCTGAGATTATAGAAACGCTTTCTTCACACCATGACTTTGGCCCGCTCAGTGATTGGTGTGCAGAACCGGAGGCGCGGGTGCCATTCGACAGGTTTCGCGGCGAACCTGCCAACCTCGACGTATTGCTTGTTGGACAAGACCAGAACGGTCACATTGTTGTCGCAGTCGAAGCCAAAGCCGACGAACCTTTCAGTCAGACAGTTCGGGAAACATTGTCAAGCGCTCGATCACGGCTTAAAAACAACCCTGCATCAAAAGGTGTTGCGAGAATAGAGCAACTCCTCAACGCGCTGTTCGGCGCAACCACAACTCAAACCGATATTCTTGATCTCAGGTATCAACTGATGACCGCCACTGCAGCCGTAATGGCTGAGGCTCAGCGACTGTCCATACAACGCGCGGTTGTCATGATTCATGAATTCATCACATCCGCTACGAGCGACACAAAACGCGCCTCAAACGCCCGCGACCTGAATCAATTTGTTGCAAGGGTCTCCGGCAGGCATGACCCACTCACGTCAGGTATGCTGCAAGGTCCTTTCAACGTACCGGGCGCGCCGATTGTGGAAGCGGAAATTTCGCTCTATTTTGGAAAAGCCGTAATAGACAAACGAGGAATTGAACAATGAAAATGAGAATCTTTATCGTTGTGTTATCGGTGTGCTTGGTCCTGAATGTGCCGGCCTACGCGCGGAGCGGTACAATTAAGGCCGATTACGTAGGCTGTCTCTCGTAAAGCGCGCTTGATGAGTTCATAGGCGCGGCAATTGAAAAAGACTACCGACAAATGCAGGCGCTTATGGAAGCCCTGTTGTGTTTCAATTTGAAAGGGCGTGAATACTCTACCGTTGACATTGGTTTTGCGACGTCAAAAATTCGGGTTTATGCCAGCAGCGATTCCGTCGTGCTGTATGTTCCAACAGAAGCCATACGTAAATAAGGACGTGGGATCTTCTCTGATGAGTTGACATGCCCGGAACCGATTCCCCCAATTGCTCTTTTCTGAGAGAGCGAAGCAATTAGTTGCGCCTGACTATCAAGACCAAGAACAGGAACAGCGTGTATCTGATAACTACACTAAAACGTATAGTCTCAAGATATACAGAGAGATTTATCATTATGTCCAAAACTGCCCCTGTCAACATGCGTGTGAAACATGATAAGCGTGCACTATTAGCCAAGGCTGCTGCAATGCTAAACAAGGACAGAAGCGCTTTTTGTCCTTATTCAGGAGCGCAAATTTCAGGTCAGCAATTAATCTGGTTCCGGAATATAAGAGAGAAGACGTTGTTTCTGCTGCAAAAGGACTGTTGCAGAGGGAAGATACACTCGCATCTGAATCCTCCGATAAACTCTTAAAAGAACGTGTAGTTATAAGCCGAAAAGAGGCAGCAAAATTTTTTATAAAATACGTTAATGACAAATGGGGTCCTCATCAATTCGAGGAGAACGTGGGAGAAGCATTTGAGCGCAAAGGATATGAGCGCGTCTGGGGAAACAGCACTCGAAACGGCGGGGACGCCGACCATGTGTTTTGCTTACCGATTTCTGGAATTGATGAACTGGATGTATTGGATCGTACCCCGTTGCTGATAGTACAGGTCAAGCATAAAAGAGGGCGTGACTATAATGATGTTAAAGGGGTGAACCAGTTGGTGAAATGGGCTCTTAATGATAATGAGAAAGCAGACTACACAGTGTTATACAAGATATTATTCAGCAGTGCAGATTCTTTTACAGATGAATGTAAAAAGATAGCAGAGAAAAACGACATCATGCTGATTTGTGGCACTGAGGCCGGGCAGTTCATGCTTTGACTGAAAACGCCTTACCCCTCAAGGACGACCACTTTCACAGGCACCACTGCTTACGGCTTCTTCCATTTCTTCCAGTGTCACGAAAGAACCGGTATGTTGTAACGCACCATATAACCTGCCGATTGGCTCTACCGGTATTTTCTGTTTTTCCATCGTTAATCCTTCAAGGTGAAATTCAATAGCCTCTTTCATATTTTTTTCCACCTTTTTTCTGGTCCCGCCTGATGCAATGTTCTTGTGTGGAATGCCGATAATATCAATACTATCCTTACCCACCAGGTAAAAAACAACATGCTCGCCTTGCGGGAAACTGTAGTACCCTTCGGCAATATCCGGGCGTTGCTTGCCCAACAAAGGATTTTCAGCTAACCGGCCAAAGCGCTTTTCAAGCTGCTCCAAGTAGATATTACGTTGGATTTTGCCCCACTGCTGTTCTGTATATCGTCCGATGTTTTTTAAATCATCCCGCGCCCTTGGCGTGACCCTGAATGCGGACATCAAACTTCATTGTCCAGGTCATTAATAACAGTAGTCATGGAAAAATCATCAATAAATTCCCCGGCCCTGGCTTGTTCAGCGCCTTGAGCCAGGTGAGTTCGCAGAATTTCAATTTTGCTCTTGCGTTCTTCCATCACGCGCAAGGCATCCCGGATAACTTCGCTGGCAGAGCCATAACGACCACTGGAAACTTCATTTCTGATAAATGTCTCCCAATGCTTCCCCAGGCTGAGACTTGTCGTAGCCATAACGCACCTCAACTATTCAAAATAAGTAAATATGAATATAGTTTAAGTTAATGAGAAATGCAATATTTTTTGGGTGTCCCGGATTATCTCTTTCCCGCAGCAATTCAACTTATTGCGTACAGTCAGGGATGCAGGTACAATAATAAGTACAATGAAAGAGGCAAATACGATGGAAACACTCAGCTACTCCGCATTTCGACGTCACCTGGCCGGCATTCTGGATAAGGTGAATGACGACCACAAGCCTGTCCTGATTACGCGGCAAAATGGTAAACCTGCTGTAGTTATGAGCCTGGAAGATTTTCATGCCTATGAAGAAACCGCCTACCTTATGGCAAGCCCTGAAAATATGAGACGTTTGAACGAAGCTATCTCAGAGGTAAGGGAAGGCAGGACGGTGCAACATGGGATAATCGAAGAGTGATTTTGTCCTGGGCTGAAACAGCCTGGGAAGATTACCTGTATTGGCAGTCAGTCGATAAGAAAATACTTGAACGCATCAATACCCTGATTAAAGGTATTCAACGACAGCCTTGCACCGGTATCGGGGACCCCGAACCGTTAAAACATAATTGGTCAGGATACTGGTCTCGCCGTATCGACCGTACCCATCGTCTGGTCTACAAAGAGACGGGCAGCACGATTATTGTCATTCAGTGCCGTTACCACTACTGAACGGGAAAGGCGCCGGCCGTTCTTAAAACAGCAAGATTCGGGTGGCCGGGATCAGCGAATAACTTATACTTCTCCCATGAAAACCGTTTCCCGTTCAAGCTCGGCAGAAAATTACGAACAGATCGCGCAGGCGATTGCCTATATCCGTGATAACGCCGGGCTACAGCCTTCTCTTGAGCAGATCGCATCCCACGTCGGATTGAGTCCGTGGCATTTCCAGAGGAAATTCAGGGCCTGGGTGGGAGTCAGCCCCAAGCGGTTTCTTGAGTACCTGACCGTACAGCATGCCAAGGAACTACTGGATAAGTCGGCTAGCGTGCTTGACGCGGCTCTGGACCTGGGGTTATCCGGGCCGGGCAGGTTGCACGATCAGTTTGTTTCCATTGATGCCGTAACCCCCGGCCAGTACAAGCAGTTCGGCAACGGATTGCGGATTTATTTTGGTATCCATCCGAGTCCGGTCGGGCTGATGTTTTTGGCGCTGACCGATAAAGGCATCTGTGAGCTGGCATTCGGGTCAGCGGAGATACTCGACCAGGAAGTAAAAAACCTGGGGAGGCGCTGGCCTGCCGCGCAGGTATTTCACGACCCGCAACGTACCGCGCCGACCGCCGACAGGATATTCAGCCCCCGCAGCCGGACACAAGACAGGGCTCGAGCAGATTTTCGCCTGTTCGTAAAAGGGACAAATTTCCAGATCAACGTCTGGCGCGCGTTGCTCAGAATTCCGGAAGGCAGCCTTATATCCTACAAGCAATTGGCTCACGTAACCGGAAACCCCTCGGCCGTAAGAGCCACTGCTTCTGCGGTGGGCGCCAATCCTGTCTCTTACCTGATACCCTGCCATCGTGTTCTCCGCACATCAGGGGAACTGGGTGGCTATCACTGGGGAATCGAACGCAAGAGAGCACTCATCGCCTGGGATTCGGCGCTGACTGAATCCGTAAGTAAAACGGGCGCTGGGCAATAATCATTTGTCTACATCTGCGCGGATCGTTTTCGTCCCGTGGGTCAATCAGATAGAATGTTTTCCCGATGATCTTCAATAAGCCAACAGGGGAATGAGCGGCGCGCGTGAAGAAACACGGGTGGCTGATGCATTTTTCCGTATCAATCGGAAAACATCGGCCCTGCTCATCATCGATATGCAGAACGCCTTTCTCGAACCGGGTGCAATACTTGAGGCGCCTATGGGCCGCGACATTATTACGCGCCTCGCAAGGCTTATCGACGTGTGTCGAGAACTTTGCGTACCGGTAATCTGGGTCCGGCTCGACAGCAGCGCGCCCTACGGCGGTCTTCTCCTGGAAAAGTATCCATCTTTGCGGGAGCAGCAGGTACTGTATAAAGGGACGCACAGCTTCGAGCTTTTTTCGGACATGCCGGCTCCCCTGGAAAACGAGTTCCATATCGTCAAGCACAAATATGATGCGTTTCACCGCACCGACCTGGATACCCTGCTAAGAAACATCGGCGCGGACACGGTTATCATTACCGGAGTGACGACGAACTGTTGTTGCGAATCCACCGCGCGCAGCGCCTTCGAACATGATTACAAGGTCGCCTTTACCAGCGACGCGACGGCAGCATTTGAAGAACGCCTGCATGAAGCCACCCTGGGCACGGTGCGCGAATTATTCGGACGAGTGGTGACCGTAGCTGAAGTAATTAATGAATTGGGCGATAGCCCGGCTTAACGGAACAGGGGAGGAAACAGGTTTGAAACTGACATTTGTACTGGTGCATGGCTCCATGCACGACGGGTCCTGCTGGGACGGGGTTATCACGGAACTCAACAGGCAGGGTCATGTCGCTTACGCGCCGACACTGGCCGGGCACGGCGAGGAGGCCGGGAATTTTTTTACCCGGACGGATTGCGTGGAATCCGTGGTCGATTACATTCTCGAGAGAGACATACGCGACTTCATACTGGCAGGCCACAGTTTTGCCGGGATCGTCATCCCGGGCGTTGCAGAACAGGTATCTGACCGGATCAACCGGGTCGTCTTTCAGAACGCCATGGTGATGGAAGACGGGGAAGCTATCTACGATGTCATACCACCCGTACATCAGCAGATGTTTGACGCAGTGATCAAGAGAGACGGCGAGAGAGCGAACTGGATATTGCCGTTCGATGTTTTTCGTGAAAGGTTTATCAATGATGCGGATTTGGAAACGGCCAAAAAGGTCTACGCCAGGCTGCGACCGATCTGCGCTTATTCCCAGAAAGAGAAAATCCCGATGCGCGGCTTCCAGAGATTACAGGTGCCCAGGAGTTACATCAACTTTACCGATGATATCGTACTGCCCCACGGTGAATATGCCTGGTATCCCAGGATGGCGGACCGGCTTGGACTGTGCAGGGTGGTGCAAAAGCCGGGCAGCCATGAGGTGTGTTATACCAACCCGGAACTCCTGGCCGAAGCATTGGTTGAGGCGGGCAGGCCGTAACAATTATTCTCAGTCATGCAGTTATGTTAGAATAAAAACTGTCTGAATTGGAATTTACCAGCCAATATCCTGAACAGCCGCTCCCCGAAAAATGGTCAATGCCGAGAGACTAGAAAAACCATGAACAGCTTCAGGCAGGAACGGGCCTTTATAACAGGAAATTTCCTGTCCTTTCTTTCCGGGTTGTCCATCGGTTTACTGGTTGCATTTATTGTCTTTCTGCGTTACCAGACGGTCGAATCTGAGCCGGGCAGTGAAGTGAATAAACCGGCAGTGGATGCAGGTAGCCAGTCACAAACCGAACGGAACCAACCGGATGTCAAGTTCACGTTCTACGACACGCTGCGCAACAAGAAGGTCAATATCTCCGAATGGATGGCCGTCGAGAAGGACAAGCAGGAAGAAGCAGATGACCAGGACACGGTGGAAATCAGCGAACGCGATGAGAGCGGGGATAATACTGATGAACAGGAACAGCAAGCGGCCCGTCACCGGGACGCAGACGATGATATTACCGGATATGTCCTTCAGGTAGGCTCGTTCAGGGATTTCAGCTCAGCCGACCAGGTCAAGGCTGAACTTGCGTTACTGGGCATATTTGCCGATATCCAGCGCGTCCTGCTCAATGAGCAGGATGTCCGCCACCGGGTCCGTCTCGGACCGTTCAAGAGTATCGACGAGATGCGGGACATCCGCCGGAGGCTGCAGGACAACCAGATTGAATTCGTGCTGCTGGAACTACGGGCGGAACAGGATACGACCTGAAGATATTTACAACATGTCCTGGGGATCGATGTCCAGATACCACCGTGTCCTTTTTGCTTCCGGCAGGTCTTCCAGTAACCGGCACCACGGTGCGAGCACTTTTCTCAACAGGTTCCTGTTGCCGCACTGGATCAGCAACTGATTGCGAAAGCGCCCTTTCCGCTTCTCTATGGGCGCACTGACGGGTCCAAGAACAGTCAGTCCGGTATCGAGTTTTTCCAGTTCACGGCGGGCACAATGCAGAAATTTCTCTGCGGCTTCCTGGCTTGCGGCCTCGGCCCCCAGCAGTGCCAGGTAGGAATATGGCGGTAATTGCGCTTTCTTTCTCTCGGTAAGCAGCATGCCGGCGAACTCGTTATAATCCCGGGCCACCAGCGCTTGCAGCAACGGATGGCCGGGGAAATGGGTCTGGATGAAAACAACGCCGGGCCTGTCCTCGCGTCCGGCCCTGCCGCTTACCTGGACGATGAGTTGGGCCATGCGCTCAGTGGCGCGGAAGTCGGTGCTCAGAAGACCTGCGTCCGCGTCGATGATCCCTACCAGTGTCAACCTGGGGAAGTGGTGACCCTTGGCAAGCATCTGGGTGCCTATCAGTATGTCCGCATCACCACTCGTGATCTGCCTGATCATCTTTTCCATTGAGCCTTTGCGCCGGGTGCTGTCGCGGTCAATACGCAGTATCCTGGCCTGCGGGAAATGTTCGGCGAGGGCCCTGTCCAGGCGCTGGGTGCCGTGACCTACCTCCAGGAGTTCGGACTGGTCGCAATCCGGACACCTGCCAGGCAGTTTCCGGCGTGCGTCACAATGGTGGCAGACCAGCCTGTTTTTATCTTCGTGCCAGGTCATCTTCACGCTGCAACGATCGCATTCAGCGTGCCAGCCGCAACTGTGGCAGAGGATGACCGGTGCATAACCCCTGCGATTCAAAAACAGCAGTACCTGGTTATTGTTTTCCAGGGTGACGGCGATCTCGTCAAGCAGGGTCTTCGCTACGGCGCTGTAGACGGGTTTATTCCTGAGGTTGAGAAAACGGATTTCCGGCGCTTCGGCGCCGGTTGCCCGTGACGGCAGGTGCTGCCGTATATATTTCCGGCTTCTTATGTTTTTTATGGTTTCAAGGGATGGTGTGGCAGAGCCCAGCACCACCGGCACATTATCAAACTTGCCGCGCACCACTGCGATATCCTTGGCTGAGTATCGAAACCCGCTGTCCTGCTTGTAGGACGGATCGTGTTCCTCGTCAACAACGTATATCCCGGGTGATTTCAGTGGCGTCCACACCGCCGAGCGGGTTCCTATGATCACCGCGGCGTCACCATTTCTTGCCGCCAGCCAGTTGCGCAGGCGTTCAGTTTCATTCAGGGCGGAATGTTGCACCCTGATATCGACCTGTAACCTCTGCCTGACGCGGTCGATAAACTGCGTGGTCAGACCGATTTCCGGCACCAGGATCAAGGCTTGCCTGTGCTGCGCTATCACGCGTCTCACGGCTTCGATATAGACTTCGGTCTTGCCGCTGCCGGTGATCCCCTGCAATACGTGTGTACGGTGGGTTTCCGGGTTCGCCGCGATCGAGTTGACCGCCTCGATTTGCTCCTGGTTCAGTGCAAATCCCCGCTCTTCGATCTCTTCCGCTACCGCGCCGGGGAGTCCGGTTACCGTCCGTAACACCAGCCCCTTCTCAAGCAGCGCATTCAGCGGCCTGGCATATTGGGCCTGTCGCGCCCTGAGTTCCTGCCGGGTCAATCCTGCCGGACTGCTGCGCAAAATTCGCAACAACGATTGTTGCGCAGGCGCGTGGTTTCCCGGCTCTGCCGTATTTCCTTCGGCACCGGCCACAAATATCTCGTCGTAGCCCCTGTCAACCGGCTTTCCCCGGCGCAGGAGCACGGGAAGCGTAGTGAACAACACCTCACCAGCCGGATGGTGGTAATAGTCGGCAGCCCAACGCAGCAACTTAAAATGGCGGGCTGAAAAAACCGGCTCGTAATCAATGACGTTGTTGATGAATTTCAGTTGATCCGGATGCAGGGAAGTCCGGTCGGCAACACCCGTCACTATACCGACCTGCTCCCTGCGCCGGCCGAACGGGACGCTTACCCGCATCCCGGGCTGAAACTCTACAGGCAGGAAATTTTCACCGATTGCGTAGTCGTAATGCCGGCGCAGCGGCACCGGCAATGCCACCTGTAAATATGTTTTTTTCACGGATTCAGAACAACCGGCCGGGGGCGTCAGGCTTTTCCGGACTGTTGTCGTAGGGTATCAGCATCCTGCTGCACTCTGTAGCATCGGGTAACCGGTTTGCCATGAAGACTTCAAATTCCGCATCCGTATCGCCTGCTCCTGCCGGGCAGCCTGTCTCAGCGTTAATCCTGATGGTAACAATGTCTGCAGGACGTTCCCCCAGGTTGACCGGAGTGTCCTTCAACGCGGTGCGCATATACTCAATCCATATCGATAACGCGGTCCTGCCGCCTACCTCACCCTGACCCATGGGTTCGAAGTCATCAAAGCCTACCCAGGTAACGGCCACAACGGATGAATTAAACCCGGCAAACCAGGCGTCACGCTGCTCGTTTGTAGTGCCCGTCTTGCCGGAGAGGTCATCCCGCTGCAATTCCCGGTAGGCCCTAGCCCCGGTTCCGCGCCGAACCACGTCCCGGGTCAGTTCGTTCATGATCCAGATGTTTTGCGGGTTGACTACCCGTTCGGCAATATTTTCTACCGGGACCGCATCCGCGGTTCCGGATTCGTCTGCCGTACCGGTCTCTGCAGATTCCACCCCTGTCGTACCGTTATCAGGGCAGTGGGAACAGACGGTGGCGGGTTGCGCCTCGAACAACAGGTCGCCCGTGTAGGTTTCAATCCGGGTAATGAAAAACGGTTCCACGCGGTAACCGCCGTTGGCGAGTACCGTATAGGAACTGGCCAGTTGCCAGGGAGTGATGGAACCGGTACCCAGGGCCAGTGAAAGGTTCCTGGGCAGTTCATCGATGTCGAAACCGAATTTTTCCACGTGCCGCAGTGCGTTCCGCACACCCATGGCGTGCAGCAAACGGATGGATACGAGGTTTCTCGAACGGCGCAACGCCTCCCGCAGCCGGGTTGGGCCAAACGTCCTGCCGCTGTAGTTTTCAGGGCGCCATTTGTCTTCAATGCTGGGATCGTCGTATACGATAGGCGCATCATTGATGATACTGGCCGCGGTGAAGCCGTTTTCCAGCGCAGCCGAGTAAATAAACGGCTTGAAACTTGATCCCGGCTGGCGTTCGGCCTGAGTGATACGGTTGAACTTGCTGCGATAAAATTCAAAGCCGCCGACCAATGCCAGGGCGGCGCCGTTATGCGGATCCAGGGAAACCAGACCACCCTCTATGTCGGGAATCTGCGCCAGGCGCCAGTTCCCATCGGAGTCCTCCCTGACCCTCACGATGTCGCCGACACTGACTACTTCACCGGTGTTTGTTGGCGCCGGACCCCGCACGTTCTCATTGATATACCTGCGCGCCCAACCCAGGCTGTTCCAGTCAAGCTCTACGCGGCCGATACCCTGGACCCAGGCTGACGCGGCAAATCCCCGTTCATCGATAATCAGCGCCGGCAGCAGGCCGGCGACAGCGGAATGGGCTGCAAGCAGTTGATCCCAGCCGTCCCCGGTCATACCAGGAGTAAGCTCGTAGTGTTGCTCAGGGCCGCGGTAACCGTGTCTCTCATCGTATTGCAGCAACGCCCGGTTCAGGGCGCGGTTCGCGGCAACCTGGAGTGTGTCACGGATGGTCGTGGTCACTACGTAACCGGCACTGTAGGCGCTGTCTCCGTACTCTTCGACAAGGTGCTTGCGCACCATCTCGGCGACATAGGGGGCTTCGAGATCGATACTGGGACTATGCAGGGAAGCAGTTACGGGCGCGTTGTCGGCCACCTGGAAACGGGCCTGGTCGATATGACCGAGTTCCAGCATGCGCCGTAGCACGTACGACCTGCGTTGCACCGCCTGCTCCGGGCTGGTTACCGGGTTTGTCCTTGACGGCGCCTTCGGCAACCCCGCCAGCATCGCGTGCTGCGCCAGGTTCAGGCCTGTTATACCGGCGCCGTAGTAGACCTGGGCCGCGGCGCCCACGCCGTAGGCGCGTTGACCCAGGTAGATTTTATTCAGGTAAAGTTCGAGAATTTCATTCTTGGTCAGTTCTCTCTCTATCTTTATCGCCAGGAAAATTTCGTTCAGTTTTCTCATGTAGGTTTTTTCCCGGGACAGGAAAAAATTGCGGGCAACCTGCATGGTGATTGTGCTGCCGCCCTGTCTTTTCTCCCCGGTTCTGACCAGTGAAATGGCGGCTCGCAGCAGGCCCTGCCAATCAACGCCCGGATGGGCGTAGAAGCGGTCATCTTCGGCCGCGATGAAGGCCTGGATCAACTGTTCGGGAACCTCATCGATCAACACCGGAACGCGCCGTTTTTCGCCGAATTCCCCGAGCAGCGATCCGTCCTGGCTGTAGACGCGCAACGGAACCTGCATGCGTACGTCGCGCAGCATATCGATTTCCGGCAGGTTGGAAGCGATATTAAAGCTCGACGCGGCAACACCGATGATAATCACCACCGCCAGCGCCTTGAATAGGGAGTTCACCCGCATATTAGTAGTGTAATAGATTTGTTACCGGTACATAATACCGTTTTAACCTGCGCGCGCCTTAACCCGGACGAAACAGAAGATGGCTGAAAATATCTTTCTCATTGGCCTCATGGGCGCCGGTAAATCGACTATCGGCAAGCAACTGGCGCGGGAACTGGGCAAGGATTTCCGCGATTCAGACAGTGAGATTGAAAAAAGAACCGGGGTCAGCATCGATGTGATTTTTGACATCGAAGGAGAGCAGGGGTTCCGGCGGCGGGAAACCGGCATGCTGAGGGAGTTGGTGGAAAAACGGGACATCGTACTGGCGACCGGCGGCGGCGCGGTGCTGGCTTCGGAAAACCAGCAGTTACTCAGGGACAACGGCCTGGTCATTTACCTTCGGGCTACTGCGGAACACCTGGCCGGCAGGATAAGGATGGATCGCAGGCGTCCGTTGCTGCAATCCGGTGATAAACTGGCGAAGATTCGTGAGTTACTGACCCAGAGAGAACCGATTTATCAACAACTGGCTGACATGGTCATTGAAACCAACAACAGGAGTATTCCGCGTGTTGTCAGGCACATCAGCAAAATGGTGGAACAGGCATGAAACAGGTTGTCGTGGAACTGGGAGACCGCTCCTATCCCATTTATATCGGCGCCGGCCTGCTGGCTCAAGCTGCCGACCTTCTCGGCCCCCGCTTGAGCGGGCAGACCCTGGTGGTCAGCAATACCGTTGTCGCCCCCCTGTACCTTGATGCATTGCTTGATGGCTTGCCGGACATAACATCCCGGACCTTGATCGTCGAAGACGGCGAGCGCCGGAAAACAGTTGAAACCATGAACGCTATCATCACCCGGTTACTGGAAGAGCGATTCAGCCGTACCTGTACCCTTGTCGCCCTGGGCGGAGGCGTGATCGGCGACGTGACCGGGTTTGCCGCGGCCTGCTACCAGCGCGGCGTGAGTTATGTGCAGGTCCCCACCACCTTGCTTGCCCAGGTTGATTCTGCCGTCGGCGGCAAGACCGCGGTGAACCACAGGCTGGGGAAAAATATGATAGGCGCGTTTCACCAGCCTGCCGCGGTACTCAGTGATACGGACGTGCTCGCATCCCTGCCGGAGCGGGAACTGCGCGCCGGGGTGGCCGAGATCATCAAGTACGGCCTCATCAATGACGCGCAGTTCTTCGACTGGCTCGAAGACAACATGGACGGGTTGCTGCAGCGGGATGCGGACTGCCTCGCCCATGCGATAGAGGTTTCCTGCCGGAACAAGGCCGCGATTGTAAGCCGGGATGAGCGGGAAGCCGGTCTGCGCGCTATCCTGAACCTGGGGCACACCTTCGGGCACGCCATCGAGACGGCCTTGAATTACGAGACCTGGTTGCACGGCGAAGCGGTGGCCGCGGGCATGTCCATGGCCGCCCATCTCTCCGCCAGGACGACAGGGTTCCCGGAGAGTGACGTCCGGCGGGTGAACGCGTTGCTGGAAAAGACGGGTCTTCCTGTAACACTGCCGGAAACGATGCGGCGTGAACATCTCAGGGAACTGATGGCAGTCGATAAGAAAACCCGTCATGGCCGCTTGCACTTGGTGTTGCTCCGGGAGATAGGCAAGGCCGTGGTTACGCCGGATTTTGAAGAGGCGGACCTGGAGGATACACTGGCGCGTTATGCGGAGTGAGGGTCTCCAAACTGTCAATCCACTCGCTGAAATGTCTACATTTCAATCGCAATGACGACAACCCAATCTTTCCAGCTACAATAGGACCTGCGGATGCCTTCATTTTTTCGTATTCCGGTATTTCCTTGATAATTTGCTTTGATGGGGCAGTTTTGTCATTAATCAACTCCGGTGAATCGAATTTAGAGACTATTTTTAACAAGCTTCTTAATTTGGGTTGCACGGTCGACAAACTGGGCATCAAGTTTTTGAGGGTCGGACAACAATAACGCCTCAAATTCGTGAAGCTGGAAATAGGGAATAAATCGGGAATCAGAGATATCTTCCTTTAACGAATTTTCCAAAGTCGTAACGCGTTCGTATGGATTGTTTTTTCGTTGGGCATCTTCATAGCCGGGGAAATCAGTTGGAAGACCATAAAGATCAATCATGGTTGTAAATCGTACATCCGGGTTTTGATCTTCTTTCATCCAGGCCTTAATGTCCTTCTTGACTTGAGCATACTTCCCGATACCTCCTCGATACTTGATTCCATGTTTATTTCCCGTCATAACGCATCGGGCCTTCACCCAAATAGACAACTCTGCCAAATGCGGGCTCATAATCTTGTTTACGAAAGCCTCTTCGGTCTGTCCCTCAACGATGAAATGCAGTCTTATTGCCATTAAGGACGCCCACCGATTACATTCTTTTCCCACAATTCAGAAAGAGAATAGTCCTCAAGCCATTCTGCCAAGGCATTTGCGTCTAATCTTCTGAAGACAGAACTGCGCCCTTCGCGTTCGACAACGACTATATCTGTTGGTTCAAAACAATCGATAAGTGGCATGGATTGCGTAGCGACAATGACCTGTATTTTAGTCGAAACTGCGTGAATCAAACCGCCGACAACATTGATTGCGTACGGGTGCAATCCAAGCTCAGGTTCATCAAGAATCAATACGTCCGGCAGGTCCTGTTCGGGTAGAAGGAGAAGCGTAACAAGAGCCACAACCCGCAACATGCCATCCGAGGCTTGCGAAACACTGAAAACCTGATCGCTGTTTCGTTCACGCCAATTCAGAAGAAGAGAATCGTAATGTGGTTCCAGTTCAAAGTCAGAAAAAAAAGGCAGGATCAGGCGGATAGTATCTACTATGCGTTGATAGCACCTGCCATTTTCCTCCCTAAGGCGAAGTAAGACGGGAGCGACATTGGCAGCATCTTCCTTGAGCCACCGGTTATCATTGATATTCCACCGGTTACGCATACGAGCGGTAGCTGACGTATTATGGAATTGGTACACGACGATTTTTCGCAGTATGTCTCGAATAACTCTAGCGGTTTTATCATCACCAGCATCAATAAGAAGTTGCGGAAAGCGTTGCCCTGCGTCCGTTTCTCGCCAGGATGCAGTACTAGTACTCTTTCAATTTAATTCTGACCGGTTAACTTGTCATAGGCCCGGTGCAGTTTGGTCCGGGCCTTGTCGACATCAAACATCCAGTTGATACTGGCCTGCTCCCGGTTGCGTCGGGTCTCCCAGGCAGCCAGTTCCGATTCCAGCA
>JAPOQU010000037.1 GCA_026710545.1 Gammaproteobacteria bacterium
GAGATCATGAAACGCTGCGACGGCAACAAAAGCACCGGTGAGATTATCGCCGAACTTGAAACCGCATTTCCGGGGGTAGACCTGGAAGACGACGTGCGTAACTTTATAGAGAGTGCAAGAGACAATGGCTGGATCAGATACAAATCGTAGCAAACCGCTTTGGCTGCTGGCCGAGCTCACTTACCGCTGCCCGTTGCAGTGTCCTTACTGCTCCAATCCGGTAGAAATTGCCAAATACAACGATGAACTCAGCACCGAAGACTGGATAAGGGTCCTGCAGCAGGCGCGCAAGATGGGTGCGACACAACTGGGTTTCTCAGGGGGCGAACCCCTGGTACGGCGGGACCTGGAGGACCTTATCCGCGAGGCCCGGCGTCTTGGTTACTATACCAACCTGATTACCTCCGGGGTGGGTATGGACGCCGATCGCGTGGAGAAATTCAAGGAGGCGGGCCTTGACCATATCCAGATCAGTTTCCAGGCCAGCAATGAAGATCTGAACAATTATCTCGGCGGCACGAAAAGTTTCCGGCATAAACAGGAGATGGCCAGGGTGGTCAAGGAGTTTGAATACCCCATGGTCCTGAATATCGTGCTGCACCGGAAAAACGTCGACCAGATACGCGATATCCTGGATATGACCGTGGATTTGAACGCCGATTACGTGGAACTGGCCAGCACCCAGTATTACGGCTGGTCAAGGGTCAACATCGAGCAGTTGCTGCCCACCCGGGATCAGCTTGCCAGGGCGGAAGTAGTGGCGCAGGAATACCAGGAAAAGATGAAGGACAGGATGAAGATCATCTACGTGATCCCGGATTACTTCGAGAACCGGCCCAAGGCCTGCATGAACGGCTGGGGGTCGATCTTCCTGACCATCGCTCCCGACGGCAGCGCCCTTCCCTGCCATGCCGCCGCCCAGTTGCCGGGACTGGAATTCCCCAATGTCAGGGAGCACAGCATCGACGAAATCTGGAACGGTTCCGATGCGTTTAATAAATTTCGCGGATTTGACTGGATGCAGGAACCCTGCAGGAGTTGCCCGGAAAAGGAGAAAGATTTCGGTGGCTGCCGCTGCCAGGCGTACATGCTGACCGGCGACGCCACCAACGCCGACCCCGTGTGCGATAAATCACCCCACCACGGGACATTACACGCCGACGTGGACCGGATCGGCAGCTTGTCCGGCACGAAAGAATTTGAGAGCAAGCCGCTGGTATTCCGGAACATGCGGAACTCGAAGGACATCATGAGAGACAGCGTCATTCCTGGCTGAAAAAAGGATATTTGCTGTGTAAATTCGGGGACAGAATTAATTCTGTCCCCAGCAAGCTGAGTTACATGCTGTCGGGGTGTGCAGAGATCTGATCATGAGAGTTTGGGGTCAGAGTAAAAATACCGTCAGGCTGGCAAGTAATGCTTGTTTCTTGCGGGGTATTTTTACTCTGACCCCAAACATCCATGTTAATTCCCCTGTCTTCCGGCTAACGCCCAGGCCACGTCCAGGGCCTGGCGGTTTTCCTTTATATCGTGCACGCGCAGGATACTGACTCCGGCAAAAACGCCTATGGCCGTGGTGGCGCAGGTTGCTCCAACCAGTTCGCTGTACTCGGTTATATCGCAGATTGAGCCCATGAAGCGTTTTCTGCTGGCTCCCAGCATCACCTTGTAGCCGGTTGCCTTAAAACGGTCCAGGTTCATGATGATATCCAGGTTGTCGTATTTGGATTTACCGAACCCGATGCCCGGATCGATTACCAGGTTCTCCTTCTTGACGCCGGCATCCCGGGCGCCCGCAGCGCGTTCCTGCAGGAAAGATTTGATCTCCTCCACTACGTCGGTGTAACGCGGATTGTCCTGCATGGTCCTGGGAACACCCTGCATATGCATGATGATATAGGGGACACCGGCTTCGGCAACCAGGCTGAACATACCGGGATCGTCACGCCCCGCCGAGATATCGTTGACGATGGCTGCCCCCTGCTCGAGCGCGGCACCGGCTACCAGGGACGAGGCGGTATCTATGCTGATGAGAACTTCTGCCGGAAGCTCCTGCTGCAGTTGCCTGATCACCGGTATCACTCGCTCCAGTTGTTCCTCAGGCGGCACGCGGCCGGCACCCGGGCGGGTGGATTCCCCGCCGACGTCTATCAGGTCCGCACCCAGTTCCACCATCTCGTGCGCGCGAGCCACGGCGACTGCCGGATCGAAATGTTGGCCGCCGTCGGAAAAACTGTCCGGGGTGACGTTCAGCACGCCCATGAGCAGTGGTTTGGCGGATGAATCAGGCAGTTTCAACCTAAACGCCCTGCCATTTCATCGGTTGCGGTAACCAGGGCATCCACCATGACGGATTCACCGGCCAGGTGCCCTCCTTCCTTGACTACAACAAGTTCTGATTCCGGTAGCGCCTGGTGTAACGACCAGGATGCATCCAGCGTGCAGGTGAGGTCCCGGCGTCCGTGGATGATCCTGGTAGGCACGGCGGGGAGTTCATCTGCATTATCCAGGATCTGGTTCTCAGCGATAAAATACCGGTGCTTCGCGTAATGGGTTTCTATCAGGACTTCATGGACGGTCTTCTCCACGTCGCCCGGAGTATACTCCACTCCCGGCAACAGGTAAGTGACAATCCGCCCCGCCCATTTTGACCATGCCAGGGAGGCGGCCTGCCGGAGTTTCCGGTCCGCGCCATGCACACGGGCATGGTAAGCGGAAACCAGGTCATGTCTTTCTTCCTCCGGGATGATTTCCGTGAACTCCCGCCAGTAATCGGGAAATATCATGCTGGCGCCGTGCCTGCCGAACCAGTCCAGGTCTTTTTGCCGCGCCAGGAAGGCGCCGCGCAGGACCAGTGCCAGAACCCGGGAAGGATACGATTGCGCGTACAATAATCCCAGCGTGGCGCCCCAGGAACCGCCGAAAACCATCCACTGATCGATCCCCAGGTGCTCTCTTATGCGTTCGATATCCCGCAGCAAATCCGGAGTTGAATTGTTCCTTGTCTCTCCCGCCGGTGTTGAGCGGTGGCAGCCGCGCTGGTCAAACAGGACCACCCGGTATTTTTTCGGATTGAAATAGCGCCGGTGATTCTCGTTACAGCCGGAACCGGGACCACCGTGAAGGAATATAACGGGAATACCACGTGTATTGCCCGTCTCCTCGACATAGAGAGTGTGTACCTGATCTACCTCCAGGCGATAGCTCTTCGTCGCTCTTATTTCAGGGTATAACTCGCGCATGGGCGATATTAGATTTCGCCCAGGATCTGCTCTCTCTTCTGCTGGTATTCTTCGGCGCTGATCAGTTCCTTGTCACGCAGGTCCTGCAAGGTCGCCAGTCTCTGCTCGATGGTCTGGGGTGAGCTGTCGCCGTTTGAGGATTTCATCTCCTTGCGCATCTTCGCCATCTCCAGGCGCATTTCCCGTCTTTCCCGCGCCATCCTGGCCGCTTCTGCCTGCATGGCTGCGCTGGTCGGGGCCTCCTGTGCTGCCTGTTCAGCCTTCTGAGCCAGATGTACCGATGCCGCCTGTTCCAGGTCTATTTCCAGCCAGTCCCTGCGTGCCTTTTTACCGTCGATGTGGAGACTGACTCCATCGCCGGCGAGAATAGCGCCTTTGAAACCGGTGGGTTTGGCGCGGCGGCCGTGTTTGAAGTATTGCTTTACATCCGTTACGCCGTGGCTTCTTTCAACCGTTTCCTTGAACCTGTCGCCTTCGTGATCAAAATCGCCGATGATGAGATGCAACTTGCCGTCCAGGTAGAAAACCCGTCCTCCGGTATAACCCCTGTTCTGGATGACCACATATTTCTTTTCCGACCGGGCCAGCACAAAGACGATATCCTGGTCCGGCCTGGCTTTGGATAATCCGGTGGCGATATACTGGCCCAGCAGGCGTGACTGTTGCAGGGAAAACAGTGTCTTGCGTTTCTTTTTCTTGAAGAAACCCCCGCCAGAATTGGCTTCGATTCCTTCAAGGGCATTGGCAACCAGGTCGGCTTCCAACTGCACCGGGTGCTGGTTCGGAGGCGTGACCTCCTTTTTGGACTTATCCTGGTCCGTCAGCCGGATATACAGGTTGGCTCCGGACTTCCACAGGTCTTCATCGTTTGTACCGAAATCAGGCAACAAATCAGCCTGGGTAATGCCTGCGTACGACAGCAGGAGCAAATACAGGATGCCGGTTTTTGAAAGAGTTTGCGTAGACATCAGGTGGTCAATTGTTTTTCGGCAACGTATTCGCGCAGGGCGCGGTTTACCGCATCCGAATCAGGGAATAATTTGTGCAAATCAGGCTCCATAAGGACGATATTCGCGCCTTCTCGATATTGTCTGGTATATTTTCCACGAATTCCTGATTTTACCAGGTCTTCAGGGTATTCTGCTCTAAGGGTGTTATCATCGTTGTTCATAAGCTCTATGTTCTCAGGGAAAACTCATCAACGGTAAGACCGGCAGAACGAATCAGGCTCCTCAAAGTTCCTTTGGCAACCTCCTTGTGATCAGGCACAGAAAGCGTCGCCATTTCTCCTTCTTTTGTCATAATAATGTGGCTGCTTCTCCGACGCACAACATTCCAGCCAAAATCCTTGAAAATCCGCACAACTTCCTGCCCGCTTAAAGTGGGCAATATCGCCACTAAGCAGCTACCTCTATTTGCTGTGTCTCAATGGTTAACGGCAACCCTTTTTCCGCGCGTACTTCAAGACAGAGAGCAATCGCTTCCCTGATATTGTCCAGCGCCTGCTCCCGGGTCTCCCCCTGGCTGACACAACCCGGAATGGCGGGGCATTCAACAATCCATACTCCATCCTCATCCCGGTCAAACGTTATATTGAATTTCATAAAACCTCCTGACCCTCGCCTGATCTATTCATCACATTTGCTAAAAGTGTACTAAAAAACGGTTCAGGGATAAACCCATAGTCTCTCTCGCGGCGTGTATTGCATATATGTTTCTTACAAAAATGGATATTTATTACACCCAAAACAAAAAGGCGCACGCTGTGCGCCTCGAGTAAGGTAAGGGGGTTCAAGATGCGCGGCTGTGGGTAATTGCCTCGCGCAGACCTTCCAGCAATCCCTCTAAATGCGCCATCCGCTCGCGCAAATCCGTTATATCTTTTCCCATTGCGTTCATTTTCGGAACTATGAGTCCGGCCAATGCCAGACCCACGCCGATAATGCTATACATTTCAGGGCTCACTCTCCTGTCTCCTTATCTCCGCCTGGCTGTCAGTTGCCAGGCTATCTTGTAAAAAAACAAAGGGGTAACACACCGGTTACCCCTTTGCAGCTTAATGCTCATCAACTCTCCTTGGTCGGCTTGCTGCTTACCAGAGCAGGAACCCGCCGATGGAGAAGGTATCGACGTCATCGTGTCCAAGTATGTCATGGCTATAGTTGCCGTATTCGGCAACAACCTTCAGCCAGGAAGTGACATCATGGTAAACACCTACTGTCCACAAGTCGCTCTCCCATCCGGGATTCATCATATCGGCATCCTGTCTTGATTCGCCGTAACCGCCGCCTATCTTGGTGGTGCCGTTGAAGGTGTAGCTGGCCTGGACATAGAAACCGTCGTTGTCGGCTTCGCCGCAACCCGTAGCATCGCAATTAAAACCGAAACCTCCACCACTGCTGAATAATATGACACCCAGAGCTTCGCCGTCATAGTATTGACCGGTCATGCTGAATCCCTGAGCAGAGACTGTGGCGCCGACGTTCCAGCCTACTGATTCCACGTCACCCGTGCCACCTGCCGGAGAAGCAGTTATTTCCTGCTCCTGCCACAGGAAGCCGGCCCAGCCACTGAAGCTGCCGCCCTCGAAGGCGGAGTTGAAAGTAGCCTCGGCCTGGAACTGGGGAGTATCTGTTTCAGACGCCCATGTACCCGGACACGTGCTCGCACTCCCGCTACAAAGAAGGCCTCCAGGTTCCTGTGGGTCAAAGATACCTACGGATAACTGGAAACCGTTCATATCCGGGGTCTGGTAGACAAAGCGGGTGCGGAAATCAGGATACACATAACCGGCACCGATACGACCCAGGGTGGTGCCGCCGCCATCCGGACCTACCAGGTAACCCACGCCAAACAAGGTAATGTCCTGCAGAATGGCCTGGCGACCAAACAGGGCCAGGGTGCGACCCGCACTGATGGTGCCGAAATCACCGGACACGTTGAAGAACACTTCACGCATATCGATATTCGAAGTCGTTCCAAACAGACCAGATTTATTCAGGCGACCGCCCTTCTCAGCAGAACTATCCACCGCAAAGGTGATCTGTCCGGTACCGGTCAGGCCGTTGACCTCGGGAGTCTTGACCACCATGGTATGGAAGGAAGGCAGCAGACCCTCTTGCAAGTGAGCGCTGTCTTCACTACCGAAATCACTCTGGGTATAGAACAGGTTGATAAAGCCGCCGTAGCTGACTTCCCAGCCGTCCGCGCCACCCAGTACGACGGCCGCATTGGCGGGCATGCTGAAAGCAGCGACCAGCGCGAGCGAGCTCAGTGTGGTTGCGATCTTGGTTGTATATGATTTCATCATTCTCCTCCTCAAGGAAAGGTATTAAGCCAAAAGTTACTTCGTTTTTAAAAATTCTTTATTCCAGCTTATAGAGTGCTACCTATTTCTGCAGAATATTACATAACTGGAGAAATTGCAACATATAAAAGGCACATTTACAACACTTTTTTTCATTTTTTTGCGTAATATGCCGGCATTGTGTTTCTTTCGCGCAACAAAAATCAGGTCGGTTTATTCTCAAGCCGCACGGGGATGGGTAACGGCTTCCCGCAATCCTTCCAGCAGCCCTTCCAGTTTTGCCTGTTGAATCTCCATTGTTGCCATGCGCTGTTCGAGTTTGCTGAACCATTCATTCGTCTGTTCTTCCAGCCTGTCAATACGCCGCTCAAGCCTTTGACCCTGGCGTAGAATCAGGCCCGCCAGACCAATACCGATAGTGATAACAGCAATTAATTCAGGTGTCATAATTTTTGTCCATGTTGGGGAATGTCAGTTTCGTTTCCCTTTCGGCTCCATGCAGTGCAAGTATATAACCATTTTAACCTGAATAAAACTTTTTCCCCTGATTACCCTCCTCCCCGCTGGTACGCCAGGTCGAAGCGGGCGAGGAAAGCCGCCTGGTCGGCAGGGTTGAAACCGTCAAATTCAATGCTGACCGGCGTCACGGGAAATTCCATGAGGCCGAGTTTCCTGATGCTCTCGGGCGCCAGGGTAATTTTCACCCGTCCTGCTTCTGTAGCGATGTGCGCCTGGTTGTCCCGGCGGGTTACAGGCACTCCGTTCACCGCCCGCGGCAACAACCGGAAGAAGTCCTTGTGGGTGATGCTCATTTCCCGGGTCAGGCGGGTATCTGGCGCTGTATAACCGGGGACAGATTTAAATCTGTCCCCGGTCAACGTGTCCCCGGTCAACGTGTCCCCGGTCAACGCTCAGCCACCGGCCACCGGCGGCCATATTGCCAGGGTATCTCCGTCGTTGAATACGGCCTTGCTGCGGTCTTCCGGATTTACATAAACACCATTCAGCAGGACGAGGTGCGCCATTTCCCTGGGGACGCTGTACCTGTCTATAAGTTCATAGGCCGTAATGTGTTCGGATATCTCTATGACAAGTTTGTTATCCACCGCGTCGGGGGGGAGATAATCGGTCAGACCGGCGTAGAGTTTGAGTGTGAGTTTCATGATAATGCGTCGCGCGACGGCGTGTTAATCAACTGGTTTCCTGCATTCGCAGGAATGACGACGGAGGGTCGATCAAGTCGATCAAAGCAGTGCGGCGTTGTGGCCGATGGACTGGGTCGCTCCCAGGTATGCCTCCATGATCCGGGTCGGGTCCTGCAGCAGGTGATCTTTCCACTTGCCCAGCTTCAGCTTTGTCTGTATCAGGCCGCGCAGTACGCCCACGTGGTTGGTCAGCCCGAGGGCCTGGGCGCCTACCAGGACATCGTCCTGGAACTGCAGGCTGATGTAACGGTATCTTTCCTCATCCACCAGTTCGACGGATTCGCCGCCGTCGACACCCATCCATAAACCGTAGGAGGTGGAAACCAGACCCATGGTATCCAGCACGTTCATGTTGACGCTGCCCTGGTGGCGGGTATCCCTGCCGCACATGTTCATCGCTGCGATCCTGCCATGGTCGGCGGCTGTGGGCTGAATGGCCTGAACGCTGAATTCTTCCGTAGAAAAATCCTTGCCCTGGCACACGTCGCCGGCGGCGTATACATCGGGATGGCTGCTTTGCAGGCGATCGTTTACCAGCACGCCGAAGTCAGCCTCGATACCGCTGCCTTCCAGGAACCGGGTATTGGCCCGCACGCCGGTGGCGGATATCACCACGTCGGCGCCCAACTGTTCGCCGTTATCCAGTTTCACCGTCAACCTGCCGGCCTTGTCCTGTTCGATGGATTCAACCCGGGTCGATGTCAGCACGTTGACGCCCTTGGAAATACACCATTGTTTAATCAGGTTTCCTGCAGTCTGGTCCATCATGCGCGGCACCATGCGGTCTTCCATTTCGATTACCGTCAGGTTCACCCCGCGCTCGGCCAGCGCCTCCAGGATAATGGAGCCGATAAAGCCCGCTCCCATCAGGACTACGTCAGCGCCTGTATCGGCCTTGTCTGCGATATTCCTGCCGTCCTCCAGGGTCCAGCAGGAATGCACGCCAGGCAAATCGAGTCCCGGTATCGGTGGCCGAATCGGGTGGGAACCCGTGGCGATCAACAGCTTGTCGAAATTAACGGCAGCGCCGCCTGACAGCGTCACGGTGTGAGCGCCGGTGTCTACCGACTCTACCCGATCCTGGATTACCTCGATATTCATGTCCGCATAGTGCGATGCGGCCTTGCGCAGGTAAGTACCGTCCTCATCAATATTATTAATGAGGTAGTACGGCAGGGCCATGCGCGAATACGGCGGTTCCGTCTCGTCGCCTATGAGCTTTATTGAGCAGGAGGCATCGTTCTTCCTGAGGGTTTCCGCCGCGATAACGCCGGCGGGTCCGGCGCCTATGATTACGTGCTGCATGTTTTCAGTCTCTTATTTTGCTCGCCTGGGGACGGACTTAAGTCCGTCCCCGGCGCGTCCCCGGCGCCCTTCATTACAGGCTCAGACGCTGCCGGGTCTCGTCGGTGGGCTCGCCCTGCTTGTTCCAGCCGCGTACCTCGTAGTACTTGGGCAACATCTCGTGCAGGCGGTTCACATGGCCCTTCGCCGGTCCGGTCTGGGCCGGTTCGGTCAGCAGGCGCTTCGGCAAGGTGTCGTCCGCCGCGGTCAGTCCCGCCGCAAGGTTGAACTCGCGTTCCAGGTTCCAGATACGCTCGCCCGCTTCCAGCATGGACTCCGGGGTCCAGTCACCCTCGCAGGCCGCCGCCACCTGGGGAGCAATGTCTTCCAGGGTCCAGGCAAACGTGGTGAACACGCACAGGCCGGACGAATCCACGATCGCGGTAGCGTCCTGGAACGCCTTGACCAGTTCCGGCTTGCCTTCCGTTTCCAACGGGTCGGTTTTTACGGGCACGCCCATCACCTCGGATGAAACGGTGTAACTGCGCAGGTGGCAGGCGCCGCGGTTGGACGTGGCGTAAGTCAGGCCCATGCCCTGGATGCCGCGCGGGTCGTAGGCAGGGAATTCCTGCCCCTTGACCGTCATGGACAAATCAGGATGGCCGTATTTTTCACACAGGCGCTTGGAACCCATTCCCAGTTCCTGACCAAAACCCTCACCCTTGCAGGTGACTTCAGTCGCCCAGGTCAGCGCTTCCGCCGAACCGAACTTCAGTTCGACACCGTCCGTCTGCTCTTTTGTAATAGCGCCAATCTGGTAAAGCTCCATGGCCGCAGCGACGGTGGCGCCGAAGGAGATGGGGTCGATCCCGTCCTCGTTGCAGATGAAATTGGCGTAGGTCAGCGCATCCATGTCGTCCACCCCGGTGTCCGAGCCCAGCGCCCAGGCCGCCTCGTATTCCAGGCCGCCTGATGCGCCCCAGTATTGCGGCTTGTTTTCGATGGAGAAATGGCCCCGGTCGATGGTGGATATGCGCCCGCAGGCAATCGTGCAGCCGAAACAACCGGCATTGGTAACCAGGTTGGGCTTGCCGTCGCTTTCCCGCGGTTCGTGCATGGCCTCGGCGGAGATCTTGCTGGCGCCTTCGAACTGCACTTCACGCATGTTGCGGGTCGGCATGGCGCCAACCTCGTTGATGACGTTCATCAGAACCTGGGTACCGTAGGTGGGCAGCCCCTGTCCGGTGACCGCGTTCTCGGCCAGGACCTGCTTGCCGTCATTGACCGCCTGCATGAATCCGGCCGGGTCCTTGATGTTGCCTACGCCCTTGGTTCCCCTCACCGCAACCGCCTTGAGGTTCTTGGATGCCATAACGGTGCCGACGCCGGAACGGCCGGCCGCGCGGTGCAGGTCGTTCACGATCGCCGCGTACAGGCAACCTTTCTCGGCGGCGCGGCCCACGGCGGCGATGCGCAACAGCGGGTCCTGGTATTTCTTGTGCAGCCACTCGTCCGCAGCCCAGACCGACTGGCCCCAGATCTCATCGGCGGGGACGATGTCCACCTTGTCATTCTCGACGTACAGGTAAACCGGCTGAGGCGATTTACCTTCAAAAATGATCATGTCGTAGCCCGCGGCCTTCAACTCGGCGCCGATGAATCCACCTGAATTCGAGCAGGCGACAGCCCCGGTCAGGGGGCTCTTGGTGACGACCGAGTAGCGCCCCGCAGTGGAGGCCATGGTGCCGGTGAGCGGACCGGTGGTCATGATCAGCTTGTTATCAGGACTCAGGGCATCGCACCTGGCGTCGATCTCTTCCACCAGGTACTTGGTGGCAAGCCCGCGCTGTCCCAGGTAGAGCCTGGCCCACTCCATGTTCAGCGGTTCATTGCTGGTTGTGCCGTCAGTCAGATTTACTCGTAATACATTATTAGCCCAAGCCATTTTCTATCTCCTCCGTTCAGTTGGCGCCGGCGCTTGCCGCTGCATGGGCGCGCATCCTGCCGAGTCCGGTATGGTCGGCATCAACATACGTGATGGCGGCCGTCGGACAGGCTTTGGCGCATTCAGGGTCGCCGCCGCACAAATCACATTTATAGACAACCTTGGTGTCCTGGTTATAGTTGACCGTCCCGAACGGACAGGCAATGGTGCAGACCTTGCAGCCGACGCAAACATCGGCCAGCACGTCCTTGGAGCCGGTCTCTTCATTGAGCACGATGGCCTCGACGGGGCAGGCGTGCATGCACCAGGCCTCGCTGCACTGGGTGCAGGTATAGGGGACAAACCGGCCTTCATCATGGAAGGTAAATACCTTGATGCGGGATTTTGCGGGGTTGAATACCCCTTCCGCCTGGTAGGAACAGGCCAGTTCGCATTGGAGACAACCGGTGCACTTCTCCGGCTCAATCTGGAGCGCTCTCAGCATCACATCCTCCTTAAGTAGCAACGTTTAAAAGACAGAGATCGAAAAAATCTCATGTAAAATCGGGAAAAAATCCCGGCTGTTTTCGTCCCTGTTTTAATTATAATAGGACATGCCGGTTTTTTCTTACAGCAAGTTTATAGTTATCAATGAGGTCAGTCACCCTCTATGAAGAGAATACAAAATTATTCCGATGATGACAACCTGCTTTATCATACATGGCGGAGCAGAACTATTTCCCGCATACTTGGTCTGCCCTCCGTTGCCGCGGGGGCAGGCTCCGCGCAAGCGGGGGTCAAACGGCAGGATAAATATGAACACCCTTAAAATCACAATAGCTGCATTCATCTTCCTGGGTTGCGTCACAGCCGGCGCCGTGGAGAAAACGGAAATCAATTTCGCGTTCATCGGCGCTACGGACGGCAACGCCTATGACGGTGTTGCGCAGGGTATCCACGAGGCAAACCTGCAAGGCCGGTTCCTGGGCCAGAACTACACCCTGCATGAGTTCAGCGCGGACAACATGGACGCTATCGACCCCGGTGTGTTTATCGCCCTCATCGTCGCAACGAATGCAGACGACGTCCGCCAGGCCGGTAACCGTTTCAAGGACCATGCCGTCCTCAACGTCGCGGTACATGATGATGCGCTGCGGAACGAATGCAGTTCAAACCTGCTGCACGTGATTCCAAGCGGCAGAATGCTTGCGGATGCCGAAGCGCAGTGGCTGCAAAAATCACCGGACGCCGGGGTCACTGCGTCCGGGTGGCATCCTGATTTTGTAAAATTCGCGGCGCGGGATTTGAACAAACGCTTCAAAAAAAGGTTTTCCAGGCCCATGGACCAGTATGCCTGGGCCGGCTGGGCCGCGGTCAAAATGACCTCGGACTCGGTGGCCAGGAAAGACCTCACGGACCCTGCCGGGCTTTTGCAGTACCTGAAAACCGGGTTGTCGTTTGACGGCCAGAAGGGTCTGGACATGGATTTTCGCGACACCGGCCAGTTGCGCCAACTGCTGCTGATGGTTGATCCCGCCGGAGATCTTGTGGGTGAGGCGCCGGTAAGAGGGGTCGTCGCGCCGGATGACGTGGATAGCCTGGGCCTGGCTTCCTGTTATAATTGAGCCACAGAGATCACAGAGAAAAGTCAGAAACAGCAGAACTTTGCTCAGCAACCTCTGTCTACCCTGTGGTTGACTACATATTTTATTCAGGAGTAACAGATGAAACATCTAATTATTGTTAGCGTAATCTTGCTGGCGGCCATGCAACTTGCCCATGCCGCCAGCGGCCGTATTTTCGTCACCAATGAGCGGAGCAACGATATATCCGTCATCAACGGCTCATCCCTGGAGGTCGAAAGAACCATCGAGGTAGGCGACCGGCCCAGGGGAATCGGCATCTCACCGGACGGCGCCGAGCTCTATATCGCGGTCAGTGAAGAAAACGTCATCGCGGTCATCGACCTGGAGACCCTGGAGTTGTTGCGGAAATTCCAGGCCGGTTCCGATCCGGAAACCTTTGCGGTACACCCGAACGGGAACATCTATATTTCCAACGAAGACGACGCCAAGGCCTCTGTCTATAATCCCAAAACGGGCGAGCAACTGGCGGAGATAGAGGTAGGCCTGGAGCCGGAAGGCGTGGCTATCTCACCCGACGGCAAGCACGTGATCGTGACCAGCGAATCGACCAACATGCTGCACGTCATCCAGGTCCCCGAACACACCATCGTCGCCAATATCCTGGTGGGCGCCAGGCCGCGCGCGGCCACGTTCACCAACGACGGCGCGATAGCCTACTCCACCTCCGAGATCAGCGGCGAGGTGAAAAAGGTCGATATGAGCACTTTTGAGGTGGTCGCAGTCAGGAAAATAGCCGATGAAAAAGCCAAACCCAAGGACGTAATCCTGAACAAGGACGAAACCAAGCTCTACGTAGCGGGCGGCAGGTCCAACCAGGTCATCGTGATGGACGCGGATCAGATGGAAGTCATCAAGGGCATCCCCGTGGGCAAGCGGGTATGGGGTCTTGCCATGACCAAAGACGGCAGCAAGGTGTTCAGCACCGACGGGGTCAGCGGCACGGTATCCGTGATCGACACCGGCAAGGACGAGGTCATCAAGACCATCGAGGTCGGCAAATTCCCCTGGGGCGTCGTAATTGATGATTAGGAATTACGAATTCGTAATTCTCGTAATTCCTATTCCGGTTTCATAAACTTCATGGTCATCCTGTCGCTCTCGCCGATGGCCGCATATTTCTCGCGATCCTCATCTTTCAGCCGGTAGGCCGGCGGCAGGGTCCAGACGCCTTTCGGGTGGTCTTTGGTATCTTTCGGATTGGCATTGATCTCGGCCTTGTCGACAAACTGAAGGCCGGCCTGTTGCGCCAGGCGGATCACTTCGGCCTCCGGGACATAACCCTGTTTTGACCATTCCTTGCCGACCATGTGCTCCTCGCCCCGGTGCGTCACCAGGCCCAGGGTGCCGCCCGGCTTGAGCACCTTGTATATCGCGGCAAAAATCTGGTCCGCCGTGTCGTTGTTCAACCAGTTATGGACATTGCGGAAAGTGAGCACCATGTCAGCCTGCCCTTCCGGTTGCAGATCCGGCTTGTTCGGAGGCGCAAATTCGAACATGCTGACCTTGCCGTAGATTTCCGGTTCTGCCGCGAGCTTGTCCGCGTATTTTTGATAGCTGCGCCGGTAGTATTCGACCTCGGATTCGCTGTCGTAGCTCCCCACGTAGAAATTCCCGTTGTCCCTCAGGTAAGGGGCCAGGATTTCCGAGTACCAGCCACCCGCTCCGGGGGAAATCTCGACCACCGTCATGTCATTGCGGATACCGAACCAGTCCAGGGTTTGCGCCGGGTGGCGGTACTGGTTACGGGCCTTGTAGGCGTCGGAACGATGGTCACCGTCGGCGAGCGCGCTAAGTTGATCGATGTTCTCATTGGCGGCGGCGTGAAATGCCGGCAGGCACAGAATCGCTACCAGAACGACCAGATAATGTTTCAGCTTCATTACTTAACTCCTCTGTTATACCGGGTAATGTGTATATGTTACCCTGTCTTGCAACCGTAGAGAAATCCTGATGAAACAAACTGCCGTCATAACAGGCGCCGGGGCCGGCATCGGCAGGGCCTGCGCCGGATACTTTGCAACACAAGGGTACCGGGTCGCGGTTGCGGATATCGACCCTGAACGTGTTGCAAAGGCGACCGCTGAAATCACCGGATCAGGAGGCGAAACTATCGGCATAGCCGGTGATATTTCCCTGGAGGAAACCGCGCGGGAAATAAGGGATAAATCCCTGGACGCATGGGGGCGGGTCGATGTGCTGGTGGCCAACGCGGGGATACAGACCGGCGGCAGCCTGCTCGATACCGGGGAACGGGACTGGGACAGGATCATGGCAGTCAACCTGAAAGGTGTTGCGCATTCGTGCAAATCCGTCCTGCCGGTCATGAGGGAACAACGACAGGGGTCAATCGTTATCGTCTCTTCCGTGAACGCCACGGTCGGTTCGGCCGGTATGGCCATGTACGACGCCAGCAAGGCGGCCGTGCTGGCGCTGATGCGCAACCTGGCGGTGGAAAACGGTGAGTACGGTATCAGGGTGAATGCCGTCTGCCCGGGAGCGACACTGACCGATTACCACCTGGACCGTGCGGCAGACAAGGGGATCACGCCGGAGCAATTGCGGGAGGTCACACGCGGTTACGGCCTGCTGCGCCGCGCCGCGGAACCTGAAGAAATTGCTTCCGCTATCGGTTTCCTAGCATCGGACCAGGCCTCTTTTATTGCCGGCCAGACGCTGTTCGTGGACGGCGGTTTCTCGGCGACGGGCAGCCGTCAGCCGGCCTGACACAACACAATCATGCCGGGCAGGATTAAATGGGGCATCCTGGGAACGGGGCGTATTGCCGGGAGTTTTGCCGCTGCCCTGAATAGTTTCAACGATGCGGAGCTATACGGGGTTGCATCCCGTTCTGCAGAAAAAGCCGGGGCATTTTCCCGAGAGCATTCGGTAACGAAAAGTTTCCACGACTACGAGAGTCTCGCTGCCGACCCTGAAGTCGACGTCGTATACATCGCCACACCCCACTCACTGCACAAGGAAAACAGCCTGATGTGTCTCGAGCACGGTAACGCCGTGTTGTGTGAAAAACCGTTTGCAATCAATGCTGTGGAAGCTTACTCCGTCATCGCTTATGCACGGCAACGGCAACTGTTCCTCATGGAAGCGATGTGGACCCGTTTCATCCCCGCGGCAATCAAGCTGAAACAACTGGTTGCGGATAAAACCATCGGCGAAATCCGGTACCTGTTTGCCGGGGGCGCATTTCTCCCGGAATTTGACCCGGATTTCTACCTGTTCAGGAAAGACCTGGGCGGCGGGGTGCTGCTCGACGCCGGCGTTTATCTCGTCTCGCTGGCGTCCTGGCTGTTGGGTTATCCGGATAAAATCCGCTGCGCGGGCAGGTTGAACGAACACGGTATCGATGAGCACGAGGCAATGTTACTGGAGTATGACAGCGGCGCGATTGCCGGTCTGTACGTATCAATGCGCACCAGGTCCTCTCCGGACATTACCATCCTGGGCAGTAAAGGAAAGATTTACGTCCACCCGCCCCTGTTCTGTCCCAGTAAAATCATCCTGAGCCTGTTCGATGAGGAAGAGACTGAAATAACGTTACCGTTCGCTTCCAATGGTTACCAGTTTGAAGCCATGGAAGTACACCGTTGTTTAAGGGAAGGAAAAACGGAAAGCGCCGTCATGCCGCTGGGCGAGACGCTGGGCATCATGCGGACGATGGATGAGATACGGGGTCAATTCGGCCTGAAATATCCGATGGAATAAGTCTGAAGCCGAAATGTGTTGTATTATATGCGGGCCTCGCGGCACGCATTATTTCAGTCAATGCCGGATTAGCTCAGTTGGTAGAGCGCCCGCCTTGTAAGCGGATGGTCGGCGGTTCGAATCCGTCATCCGGCACCGTTTCACTGTGAGTCCGTGCCCGCATCTATCATCCAGCCACTTTACTTCGAAGCAATATTGTCTACATGTAAATTTCGTGAGATACTCACGAATATGATAGATAAAAAAAGAAACCTTTATCCCAAATGCCTTAAATTATTGGATTGGTTCCCGGCAGTGGCTATCCTTGGCGCAAGACAGGTAGGGAAAACTACACTAGCAAAAGCGCTTGGAAAAGGCTGGGCTTATGTGGACCTCGAACAGCCTGATGACCTTGATCGTCTGAGCTATGACTCGGCATTTTTTTTCAGTCAGTACCCGTCCTCACTGATCCTTGATGAGGCTCAGGAATATCCGGAGGTCTTTAAAGTACTGCGTGGCGTGATTGATGCAGACAGAAAGAAAACCGGGCGTTTTATTCTCACGGGCTCCAGTAGCCCCGCCTTGATTACTGAGATCTCAGAAACGCTGGCGGGCCGAGTAGCAATAGTTGAACTCGGTACTTTCAAGAGTAATGAGTACTATGAGCTACCGCTGAGTCCATTCTTTTCTCTTTTTGAATCCGAATTAAACAAAGCGCTCCCGGTTGCCGGCGTGCCGCCGCTCAGCAGGAATCAGATTCAACAGTGTTGGTTTTATGGAGGATATCCTGAACCGGTGCTTGGCAATGACCCACAGCGTCATGCAGTCTGGATGGACAATTACAGGGATACCTATATCAACCGGGATGTTGCAAGGTTATTTCCAAAACTCAATCGCCTGACATACAGGCGGTTTCTCACGATGTTATCTAAATTATCCGGCACGATTATCAATAAAAGCCAGGTGGGAAGAGCCGTTGAAGCGAGTGAATCGAGCATCCGTGATTACCTCGATATAGCTCATGGTACGTATATCTGGCGGAAGTTAAGCAGCTTTGAAGGGTCCGTCGCAAAATCCATTACAAAAATGCCCAAAGGGTATGTACGAGATTCGGGTTTATTGCATTACCTGCTTGGGATACACAACATGGAGGAATTAATGACGGATCCGGCCGTCGGAACCTCTTTCGAGGCTTACGTATGTGATGAATTGATTAAGGGCCTAGAAGCGACCATGGTAACCAACTGGTCTGCACATTATTATCGAACCCGTGGCGGAGCGGAAATTGATTTGATCATTCAAGGCCCCTTTGGCGTTTTGCCTGTTGAAATCAAATACGGCAGTTCAGTCAAACGAAGCAGTCTGAAATCCCTGGCAGGTTTTGTTAAGGACAACGGGTTGCCTATGGGCCTGCTGGTTAACCAGGGTGAAAAGGTTGAATGGGTTACACCCGAAATCGTTCAAGTGCCGGTGGGATGGTTATAGTGATATGAAGAGGACATCATTTTGTCTCTCAATTCCAAACTGATTGTGTGCGGGACTGTGTCCAGCCAACCGGTTCGGGCCGTTATCTGGCCCTGTTTGATAAAAGGCATCGAAATCGCCCTGGCTGCCCCCGCAGATATAATAGGCTACATGAAAAGCCCGGATTACAGGAAGTTGAACCCAATGGGTAAAATACCCACTATCAACGACAACGGATTTATACTGTACGAAATGCCTGCAATCCTGGGCTACCTGTGCGACAAGCATCACTGGAACGATTTATATCCCGTTGACCTCGTTGCACGCGTTCAAATCAACCAGTACCTGTATACCCACCAGACGCTGACCCGTATTGCCACCCGTAAACTGATGGGGCCTCATGTTGCGGCGCCTTTCGGTGGAGCCGGTGATGAAGAGGGAGCTGTGGATCCGACGGAAAGAGAAATGATCAATACCGCCCTGAAAATGCCGGACATGCTTGCCAGGGGGCAGCGTATGGTGGCCCAATAAGAAAGGGGTCGGACCATCTTAACTAGCTGTTTCCGTTCCATTTATATACCGTTTTTGCTGGTTATTTTCCCTTAAACCCCCCTTTTTGTCGCCAAAAACGAAGTTGTAAGGTTTCCACCCGGCGGGAAGGGGTCGGACCATCCTAACTATCGACGCCCGGACCGGGCGCATTGCCGACACCACCAGCGCCACCCTGCTGGGCAGCGAGCGCCAGGCCCTGGGCTACACCTGGGACGTGCTGGGCAACTGTGTGCGAACAAATAACTTTGTAACTAGCACAAATAAGTTTGTACCTGCTCGGGTGGGACTATAATGCCCGCGGGTTCTGTGGTGGTAGTGCGGTTGTTCTGGAAGCTGCGGCCTGTCGGGGACGTTTATTCAGCTGACGGGCGGTTATTCTTGGTCGGATTTTTTGTTGTTTGTGTACTTTGTAA
>JAPOQU010000038.1 GCA_026710545.1 Gammaproteobacteria bacterium
CACCGAAAGGACAGTGATCAAAGCCAATACCCCGATGGCAATGCCCAGGATCGATACCAGGGATATGAATGAAATGAAATGGTTACGGCGCTTCGCCCTGACGTAACGCAGGCCGATAAATGCTTCGAACGGGTTGTACATCGGGCCAGTATACAACCTATCGCCTTTCTGACGAACCAATCGTCATTCCGGCGTAAGCCGGAATCCGGCGCCATAGCGGTAAATTATCCAGCCTGGAATCAAAAGTATGAGTCTGTCCTGAGTGCGAATATAATGAAACGGATATGAAAATCCTGGCACTTGATACCGCGACAGAAGCCTGTTCCGCGGCACTCCTCGATGGCGACAGCGTCCATGAGCGGCATGAAATCGCGCCGCGCCGGCATGCGGAGTTGATCCTGCCGATGGTGGACGGCGTCCTTGCGGAAGCCGGACTGGGCCTGCAGGATCTCGATGCCATTGCCTTTGGCCGCGGACCCGGCGCCTTCACCGGCGTGCGCATCGCCGCCGGGGTGACCCAGGGCCTGGCGCTGGGCGCCGGTTTGCCGGTTATACCGCTGTCATCGCTGGCAACGCTGGCGCAAGGCGCCGCCGGCCGGTCCGCTGTCCTGTTGCCGGCAATAGACGCGAGAATGGGCGAAATTTACTGGGCTGCCTACGAAAAAGTGCAGGACAACCTGGTGCGGCCGGTGGCAGCAGAGCAGGTAACGTCACCCGACGCGGTCCAGGTCCCGGTTGACAAACACGTATTCGGTATCGGAAGCGGCTGGGGAACCTACCGGCTGCGTCTCGAGGACGTGCTCGACGGGCAGGTTACCGGCATGGACCCGGAATGCTACCCGCTGGCCAGGGACATGCTGCCGCTGGCGGTGAGGGAATACAACGCCGGGCGCTGTGTCGGCGCAGACCAGGCTTTACCTGTTTACCTGAGAGATAACGTCGTAAAACAGGGTTAAAGATCGTCATTCCGGCGCAAGCCGGAACCCGGTAAATTTGACAGCCGCCGAAGGCGGCACATTAACCGGTCAAAGCTCCTTGATAAACTCCTGGTAGGCGTCCTCGTCCATGAACTGGTCCAGTTCATCCACGTCATCGGGGGCCACTCTGAAAAACCAGCCGCTGTCGACCGGGTCAATATTGACCGCCTCCGGTTTGTCTTCCAGAGCATTATTTACCGCCAGAACCTCACCGCCGATAGCCGCTTTTATTTCCCCCGCGGCCTTGACGGACTCTATGACTGCCGCCTCGCTGCCCGAGATCAGTAACTCTCCTACATTGGGCAACTCGATATAGACGATATCACCAAGCTGGTCCTGGGCATAATCGGTTATACCGATGGTGACCGTTCCGTCATCTTCCAGGCGCAACCACTCATGGTCTTCGGTAAATTTAAGGCCGCTCATCTGCAAAAAATCTCCTCATTTCCGGTATCTGTTATTTTGACGCATAACACTGCAGGTACGCAATGGTAACAATTTTTGAAATTCGGGAAAATCCCATTGTTTACACCCAGTGAACACGGGTTTCGATATCGCCATCCTCAACCAGTGTCAGGGTCCGGTATGCCGGCGGTTTGCCGTCGACCGAGGCTTCATCCGCCTGCGGGCGAAACTGTATGCAGGTTGACGGGGAGCCGAGCAACAGCACGCCGTTCCTGGTAGTCGTGAACTCCTGGTGGATATGCCCCCAGATGATCCCCCTTACATTAGTATGCCGGTCCAGCACCTGGAACAACGCCTCACCGTTTTCCAGCGCCATCCTGTCCATCCAGGGACTGTGGATGTTCACGGGCTGGTGGTGCAGGCAGATCAACACATGCCTGCCGGTAGAACGTTCCAGGGCTTCCGCAAGGCCCTCAAGTTCTGCTACGGATAAACAACCTCCCTCTTTACCGGGTTCGTGGGTATCCAGCAGGATTATCGACCAGTTCCCGCAGGTGATAAAGTTGGCCGTACTGACGTTGCCGGTATTCAGCAATCGCTGCATGAGTTCCGGATCGTCATGATTACCGGGCAGGCAATAAACCGGCAGCTCAATACGACGCAACAACCGCGCCAGCTTGTTGTACGTGTCCTCGGTGGGAGTCTGGGCCAGGTCTCCCGTCAGCAACACCAGGTCCGGGTGTTGCTCACGCTTGACGGCAGCAATCACTTCCACCAGGGTCCCGGTCGTGTCAACCCCGGCCAATGTGTCATCCTCAACCGACGAGATGTGCGTATCCGTCATTTGCACCAGTTTGATTTTCCCTGGATACTGACGCTGAATTTCAATATGCTGTAGCATAATTCCTATTAAATTACCGAGCACAAAGAATGTCCAGACATTCCATCAATTTAACCGACCAGGTGTATGAATATTATCATTCCGTAACGCTACGGGAGGATGACGTCATGCAGCGCTGCCGCGCGGAAACCGCCCGGCATAAATGGGCCGGCATGCAGATATCGCCGGAACTTGGCCAGTTGATGGGACTCCTGGTGAAGATGCTGAATGCAAGGAAGATCATCGAGTTGGGTGTGTATACCGGGTACAGCAGCCTGTGCATGGCAAGGGCAATGCCGGTTGGCGGGAAACTCGTCGCCTGTGACGTAAAAGAAGAATATACCAGCAAGGCAGAAGAATACTGGAAAGCGGCAGGTGTTGCGGATAAAATCGATTTGCGCCTTGCCCCTGCCCTGGACACCCTGAATGATTTATTGAACGCCGGCGAGTCGGACAGCTTTGATTTTATCTTTGTCGACGCGATAAAAGAAGAATATTCCGCCTATTACCCGCTGAATTACCGCCTGTTGCGCAACGGCGGGCTGATGGTTATAGATAACGTGCTGTGGGGAGGCGACGTGGCCGACCCGGACAACCAGACTGCCGAAACCAATGCCATCCGCGCGTTCAACAGGATGGTGCATGAAGACGACCGGGTAGACATGTGCATGCTGCCTGTCGGCGACGGCATCACCCTGATCAGGAAGCGCTGATCCATGCAACGGAATGACACGGTTAAATCCCTGTTGACTGGCGCCGGTCCCGTCCGTGACCTGGCGCTATCCGGCTGGGTCAGGACCAAGCGGGAGGCCAGGGGCTTTTCCTTCATCGAACTGAATGACGGCTCCTGCCTGGCGAACATCCAGGTCATCGCCGATGCGGAGTTGCAAGATTACGCCACGCTCAGGCACATCACCACAGGTGCAGCCATCAGGGTGCAGGGGGATTTGATCGAATCCCCCGGCAAGGGCCAGAAATGGGAGATCCGGGCGTCTGCCATTGAGGTGATAGGCTCAGCGCCGGAAGACTATCCCCTGCAAAAGAAGCGCCATTCCGACGAGTTCCTGCGCACGATTGCCCACCTGCGCCCGCGCACCAACAAGTACGGCGCCATGTTCCGCATCCGTTCCACGCTGGCACAGGCGGTTCACGGTTTCTTCCGGGAGCGCGGCTTCAACTGGATCCATACGCCCATCATCACCGGCGCCGATTGCGAGGGCGCCGGGGAATTGTTCCGGGTGACGACCCTGGACCTGCAGGAAGTGCCGAAGCACAACGGCGCGGTCGATTTCGCCGAAGACTTCTTCGGCAAGGAGGCGAACCTGACGGTTTCGGGACAACTGGAGGTGGAGGCTTACTGCCTCAGCCTGGGACGCGTGTATACCTTCGGCCCGACGTTCCGTGCGGAGAACTCCAATACCTCCCGTCATATCGCCGAGTTCTGGATGATAGAACCGGAGATGGCCTTCGCCGACCTGAACGACAACATGGACCTGGGAGAAGAGTTGATCCGCTACCTGGTGAACTTCGTGCGGCAGGAGTGCAGCACCGACCTCGACCTGTTCTGCCGCTTTGTCGATAAATCCCTGCCCGCCACCCTGGACAATATCGCGGACAATGATTTTATCCGTATCCCCTACACTGAAGCCGTCGAAATACTGCAGAAGTCGGGACGAAACTTCGAGTTCAAGCCTGAATGGGGCAAGGACCTGCAGTCCGAACACGAGCGCTTCCTGACTGAGCAGCATTTCAAGCAGCCGGTGATAGTGTTTGATTACCCGAAAGACATAAAGGCATTCTACATGCGCCAGAATGAAGACGGCAGGACCGTCGCGGCCATGGACGTGCTGGTGCCTTCCATCGGCGAGATCATCGGCGGCAGCCAGCGTGAAGAACGTCACGACCACCTGTACCGGCGCATTAAAGAACTGGGGTTCAACCCGGAGGATTACTGGTGGTACCTGGACATGCGCAAGTACGGGACTGCGCCCCACTGCGGTTTTGGCCTGGGGTTTGAACGGCTGCTCATGCTGCTGACCGGCGCCGCCAATATACGGGACGTTATCCCGTTTCCGCGCACTCCCAAAAATCTTGAATTTTAAATTACGAATTACGAATGTCGGATCAAAACACACAGTGACGTAACACCTCCAATTCGTAATTCGTAATTCCTAATTCGTAATTATAAAAAAGTGCATTTTTTTCAATTACTGGCGCGTCCGTTTGTAATTTTCGTAGAGCGCTACTACCCGGACCCGTTCGTGTTCGTGGTGCTGCTCTCCGTGCTCACTTTCCTGTTGTCGATGGTGCTGGCCGATGCAACACCGGCCGGCGCCCTGTCCGCCTGGGGTGACGGACTGCCGAGCCTGCTGGCGTTCACCGCCCAGATCTGCATCACCCTGCTGACGGCCCACGCACTGGCTCACACCGACAAGGTGCAAACCCTGTTGAAGCGCATCGGCAACATCCCGGACAGCGCTGCCGGCGCCTACGCCCTGGTCGCGTTCTGCGCCGGCATCGGTTCGCTGATTGCCTGGTCGCTGGGGCTGATTGCCGGCGCTACCGTGGCGCGGGAGGTCGCCAGGCAGGCAGTGGCAAGGGGAATACGGATACATTACCCGCTGCTGGTCGCATCCGCGTACGGCGGGTTTGTGATATGGCACATGGGATACTCCTCTTCGGCCGGCCTGTTTGTGGCCACACCGGGACATTTGCTGGAATCTGAAATCGGCATTATCCCCATCACCGAGACCGTATTCACCTTGCATAATGGTTTGCTGGCGTTCATCACCCTGGCGATCATTACGGTTGTCTGTCCGTTAATGCGGCCCCGGGAGCAGGATATCATCGAGATCCACCCGGTGCTGCTTGAGGACCATGTCGAAGAAACCGGCAGCACACCCGGGCACGGGACATTCGCCCAGTACCTCGACAGTATGCGCGGCCTCACGCTGATCCTCGGCGCAGGCCTGTTTGCCTACATCGGCTACAGTTTCTACGCCAAGGGGTTCCACCTCAACCTGAACCTGGTGAACTGGTCGTTCCTCGGCGCAGGCCTGCTGCTGGCCCGCTCACCATCCCATTACGTCAAGCTGATAAATAATGCGAGCTCGACCATAGGACCGGTGCTCATACAATACCCTTTTTATGCCGGCATCCTGGGCATGATGCAGGGCACCGGCCTGGCCGGTATCATTTCCGACTGGTTTACCTCGATAGCGACCCCGGAAACGCTCAGCTTCTTCGCCTTCCTCTGCGCCGGACTGGTCAACATGTTCATCCCTTCGGGCGGCGGCCAGTGGGCGGTGCAGGGTCCGATATTCATTGAAGCGGCACAGAACCTGGGGGTGGACCCGTCAATCATCGTGCTGGCCATTTCCTACGGCGACCAGTGGACCAACATGATCCAGCCGTTCTGGACCATCCCCCTGCTGGCGATTGCAGGACTGCACATGCGCCAGATCATGGGCTACACCTTCGTGATCTTCCTGCTGACGCTGTTCCTGTTCGGCGGGGGGTTGCTGCTGTGGGGGGCGGGGTGATAAGTAAATGTGACAGATTTATTTTTCCGGGACTCATGTCATTCCTGCGTACGCGGGAATCCATTAGATAAATCCCGAGTAGATTTAAAGCCGTCAGGCAGCGATTCGCAGCGGATGCAGACCTGCCCTGGCGGCCATGGAAACCAGGGCATCAATTGAAAACCCTGACATTTTCCCCCTGCACACGTCACCGATACGCGAACGCTGCACGCCCATTATTTCAGCAGCCTGTTCCTGTGTCAGGCCATTGTCCTTGATGTAAGCAATAATGGCGTCAAACAGGGCAGCCTTGATTTTCATCTGCTCAGCCTTACCCGGATCCGGTTCCAGATCATCAAACACGCTCCCGGTAGTTATTTGCTGTTTCATTTCAGACTCTTTTTGCATCCAGATACCGCTTCAATACCAAGCTCAAGTTCGGCTAACCAGAGCCCGACCTGATCGGTGCGGAAAACACCCTGAGCGAGTTGCACATCCAATAACCAGTTCTCAAGATTTCCCGGTTTTGGTCCTTCCTGATAAAGCAGGAATTTCTGTGTCCGATGTTCGCGCAGTATTTTGTGTTTTATGCCGAACTCGTTGTTGGCCAGTTCCAGCTTTTCAATGCCTGCCAGTTCAAGCGCGTCAAAATCGGCGCGCAACTCCCATCCGGCGTCGTACCAGAAGACGATGCGGTGACGATCGAAGAGTCTGGTCAGGGCCTGGGCTATACGGTCGTTCACGCGCGGACGTAATCTCCAAACAGGTAACGTATCGTTGTCCAGAAAGCGCTGAAATGTCCTGCCGTATCTCTACTGAGGTAACCGGAAACAAAGGTGGCCACCTCATCCCCAGACAAACTGTCATCCAAAAAGGGATCGATCACCTTGGCCCGCAAGTCATTGAGCTTTGGAATACCTAATCCCAGTCTTTCAATGGTCTCTAAAGCTGCCGCATCATTGTGCACCGATGGTTTGAGCAAACCGTCACCAGTGAACGCAAAATGCTCCTCACAATCGTGAGCCAGTGGTGAAATCAGCAAGATTGGGTCATACCAGTCTTCCTTCAGACTACCGCAGTGGCGTGGTTCACCCTTCTCTGTCCGATTTTGGCAAGAACAAAGTAAATTGGTGTAATCGAGCGGATCAACGTCCGGGGCGCTTTGCGGTATGAAATGCTCAATGTGGGAGTCAATATCCGACAGTTCACGTTCACAGTAACAACAGATGTTGCCTTGCTCAGACCGCAAGCTCTCCTTAACAATTTGTTTGACTTCGCCCGGTATACCGCCATAAGTGGGTTGCCAACTCTCATTGGCTTCTCTTTTCCATTGGGTAAACGCCTCAGGTTCCCGGTATTTTGTAATATGTTTCACTTGCCGATCAACTCCTTGCGTTTAATCAACACGTTTGCTTTGACCAGGTCCGAATCTTCGCCGATCTGTTTCTCCAGTTTCCCGATCAACTCGCGGGCTGTTTCGAGGTCATTGCTGTCGATCGTTTCATATATTTTCCCGAGATCGTTCTGAACGGCATCCGGGCGGGTGGTTTCCAGACCCATCAGGTCCTCCAGTACCCGTTCGACCGTCTTGCCGTAACATTCCGATGCGGGAATTGAGGCCAGACCCTCAGCTGTCATGGACAACAGGAACAGGTTTTCCGGCTTTACGTGGGTAATGATATGAGGTGAATGGGTGGTAATCAAAAACTGGCAGTTGGGGAATACGCGCACCAGGTTGAGAATTACCATGCGCTGCCATTTAGGATGCAGGTGAAGGTCAATTTCATCGATCAGGATGATTCCCTCTCCTTCCAGGGGGTTGGCGCGCAAAGGGTTGAGAATAGCCATGCGCCGCGCCATGTCCCCAATCAGCGCCATCAGACACTTCTCTCCGTCTGAAAGCTGGTTGATCATCAGGCGCTTTCCTTCTTTTTCAACCTCCATGCGCAGGGGATTTCGCCGCACTGTCAGGTTATTGAATTCCGGCATGAACGAAGACAAGGCATTGCGCACCGCCTGTAACTGCACATCAGGGAAGCAGGCGCCGGATGTATCGGCAACGCGGGACTGCGCATCCCTTCTCACCTCATTTTCCAGATCTTCACGTTCCCGGAACCATTGAAAAAAGGTTCGAAAATCAGCGCCCCCACTCAAAGCGCCGGCATACGCCGATAACAGGTCGAGACCTTGTTTTCCCTTGAGGCGTAAAGGAGTATCAACCACTGCACGGTTGACCGGATAACAGGCAAAAAGTGGCAGGTTGACATTCTCAGCGCTGTCCGTGATTGCGGACCGAAACTGCCGCGCCAGTTCCGATACGGCAACCAATACTGAAACACTGTTTTCACTGTCATGGCCTTTTCGAGCCTTGGCCAGTTTCCAGCTCCAGGCAGCGCCTTCGTGATTGAGGACAATCCCAAGACTGGCGTAAGGTTCTCCATTCCTGATCGCCGCTTCCACGATAAGTTTGCCTGCGCTTCCGGCTCTTATGATGCGATTGACCAGCCAGGAGAGAAGAATCGCGGAGGCATCCACAATGCTCGTCTTGCCCGCTCCGTTCATGCCGACAAAGACATTCAGGTTCCCATGCAATTCAAGCTCAAGACGCTGAGCGCAACGAAATCCAGCCAGGGTCAGGTTACGGATATGCATATCAATCCTCCTTAGCTTGACAAGCCCGGTATCTTTTTCAATGCCGGGCCGAATTTGGGGTAGTTAAGCTTAACACCGTCGTCGAGATCGATGGCGTACCCTCACATAATAAAGTTGATAATTACCGTTATGGGTTTAAATGTTTGGCTTATCTCATTATAAGGGACATATAGTTTTTTTTATGTTTCATAGCCTTTGTATCTGAACCCGTACTTTACATAGGTGACTTGATAGGTTCCATCGATCAAAAAATAAAACTCGTTACCAACAAATGCTCATCGGGTGACCTCTTTATTGCTGGAATCACTCGAAGGTAAATCCATTATTATTTCGCTGTTGCTCTGTCAAAAGTAAACGGATTGATGAGTTCAACCAGGCAATGTTCAAAGTCTTTTACGTTACGGGTAGCAAGCGAGAAACCGTGAGTGCGGGCAATTGCTGCGATCTGTCCGTCAAAATCGCTCAATGGCCGGCCAATTTTCTTTCGGTAAGCCCTTAATTCGCCATACACCCTGGCAGCGGATTCATCGAAATTCAATATCCGGGATGCAAATGCCATTGCTATGAACTGCTCGAAGCGATCTTCGAGCAATAGCCGCCGTTTACCTTCCGGCATTGCCTGTAATCCATAACAGACCTCCGCTATGGAAATTGATGTTATGTAAAGTGATATGGGGTCCTGGGCATTCAGCCATTCCACCACCGTTTCGGACGGTGGTGAGGTCATAAATTCCGCAAGAACATTGGTATCCAGGATTATCACTCAGGAAATTCCATTGGCTCGGTTATTTCCCGCTCCGGCAACTCAAGCTCCGGTCCACCGTAAGCTGGCGCAAAAAGGCGGACAGCCAGGTCACCAAGTCTTTCCGGTGTTGACACCGCACGTTTGATAATTTGCCGGACTTCCTCTTCCATCGAGACACCATGCTGAGCGGCGCGGAC
>JAPOQU010000039.1 GCA_026710545.1 Gammaproteobacteria bacterium
AATTTCATTATACGCCCAAGCATGCCAGTTGGTTGAACATGGTGGTGAGAGATCGGCAATATGAACCGGCAATGTCTGGACCGTCGTATTGACAGCATGGACTTGCTGGAATCGGAACTGGCAGCCTGGGAGACCCGACGCAACCGGGAGCAGGCCAGTATCAATTGGATGTTTGATGTCGACAAGGCCCGGACCAAACTGCACCGGGCCTATGACAAGTTAACCGGTCAGAATTAAATTGAAAGGGTACTAGTGCCAGAGCGTACGCAGGAGTCTGGTCGCCTCTGACAGGCTTTCCAGGTTATGCACCGGGAGGAAGTGGTCCAGGAAGGGCAGGGCTGTTTGCATTCCTTTACACAGGGGCTGGTAGTTGGCATTGCCCAGCAACGGGTTCAGCCAGATAATCTTGTTGACACGCCGGCGCAGTTGTTCCATTTCACTACGCATCAGGTCGGCGTCGCCCTGGTCCCAGCCGTCGCTCAGGATCACGGCGACAGTATGGGAACTCAGCATCTGGTGGGCCTGTTGTTCATTCAGTTCACGCAGGCAGCCGCCGATATTCGTGCCGCCGGCCCAGTCGTGCACCTGGTCCGACATCTGCTTAATGACTTCATCAATATCCTTGCGGTTCAGGTAAGGCGTAATACTGGTCATGCGGGTCGAGAATACCGCGACTTCGATATTAGAGATCTTCGCGCCCATGGCGCAGATGAGTTGAATCAGGAACCGGCTGTAGCGCTCCATCGAACCGCTCACGTCGCAGAACAGGATGAGCTTGTTCTTTTTCAGCCGGTGGGTTTTATAGGACAGTTTCAGGCAGTACTCCCCGTAAGGCATACTGCGCCGGAATATCTTCCTGAAATCAAGTTGTTGTCCCGATTTGGCCGGGCTGAAGCGCCGGCTCTTGCGGTTGGCCAGGATGGCAATCAATTCGGCAATGATCTTGCGGGCCTCATCCAGTTCCTTGTCAGTCATCCCGTCTATGTCTTTCTTCACCAGTAATTCACGGCTCGAATAACCGGTTTGTTCCGGGTCGCCATCGTGTTCTTCGGCATCACCCGGCGCTTCCCCATCCGCAGGCTGAAGCTGTTTTTGCAATTGCCGGGCTTCTCCCGCACCGTTGCCGTTTTTCTCTTCGCTGGCGGGGAATTCGTCTTCAAATGGAATTTCCCGGTTTTGCCAGTACTCACGGAACAGCAGGGAGAACAACTCCATGTCTTCCCTGTTGATGATCAGGGTTGCCAGGGCCGCCGCGTAGAAGTCATCGTAATTGGCAATGTCGATATATAACAGGCTGCGGCTCAGGTCTATCAGGTTGGATGGGTTGACATCTATCCCTGCGTCATGCAGCTTCCTGCCAAACTGGACAATATGCGTGATCAACGGCACTGATGCACCGTCATCTCCCCGCTGCGATACCGCGTCATTACTGTGCATGTTCATCCCCGCATGCCGCAAGCATGGGCCGGAACCAGGTAACGCACGTTCATAATCCCGCCGTTCAGTTTATACTCCCCTGTGCGCTTACCCCGGGGCCGCCCTTGAAGTTCTTGGTGACCGCCAGGGCTTTATCCAGGCTTTCTCCGCTCAACTTATCCTGGTCTTGCTTATACTTAAGTATGCAACTTAAAGTAGTTTCTATAGTTCCCTGGTCAAGTTCGTCTATGCCCAGTGACAGCAGGGCATTGGCCCAGTCCAGGGTTTCGGCAATGCCGGGCCGTTTGTAGAAGTCCTCCCGGCGCAACAATTCCATGAATTTGCAGATCTGGGTGGACAGGGTTTCCTTGATTTCCGGCACCTTGGTCAGGACGATATTGAGTTCCTTTTCCAGGGTGGGGTAATCAATCCAATGGTACAGGCAGCGGCGCTTGAGGGCGTCGTGCATTTCGCGGGTCCGGTTCGAGGTCAAAACCACGATGGGAGGTTGTTCAGCCTTGATGGTGCCTACTTCGGGTATGGTGATCTGAAAATCCGACAGCACTTCAAGCAGGAACGCTTCGAACTCATCGTCCGAGCGGTCAATTTCATCTATCAGCAGGACAGGACGCTTGCCGGCGGATTGTATGGCTTGCAGCAGCGGCCGCTTCAGGAGGAACTGTTCTTCGAAAATATTGTTGCCAATCTCGTCTTTATCAACGCCGCGCGCCTCCTGCAGCCTGACCTCAAGCATTTGCCTCAGGTAATTCCATTCGTAAAGCGCCAGGTTGGTATCCAGACCTTCGTAACACTGCAGGCGGATCAGGTCGGTATCAAGGCTCTTTGCCAGGACCTTGGCCACTTCGGTTTTACCGACTCCCGGTTCCCCCTCCAGGTACAGCGGTTTTCCCAGCGATGTCGCCAGGTAAACCGTAGTCGCCAGGTGGCGGTCGGCGATATAACCCTGGGTTGCAAACTGCTGCTCTATTTCTTCGATTGAATGAAACATTTTAATGGACCTTTTTAAATTGTCTGCTGCTCTTCCCGACGAACCGAAGCGGCAGGCGGTTGTAAAATTATAGAGGGCTTCACTTTATATAACCACCGGCCCCCATCAGCATGATATCTTCCCGGGTGATGGGCAGGCCCGCCAGCAACCGTTCCAGCACCCAGTCAAACCCGTTTACGGCAGGGGAGCGCGCACACCCGGGCATGACTATGACGGGGCGCTCATCCGGGAATTCGCCCAGTACCAGCAGGTTGCCCGGTTCCACCGGCATCCCCAGGTGCGTGATGCCACCGCCGGCGGCTTCGATTGCAAGAGGAATCACGTCGCGGCGGTCGGCGGTCGCACTGGCGCCGGCTATAAGGATGATGTTGCAGCCTCCCTCCAGCAATTTGTTGAACGCATCCGTGATGGCATCCTCATGGTGTTCGCAACGTTCCTCCACGATCACCTTGCTGCTTCCCAGGCGCCGCAATCTCTCATCAAGTATCTTGCGGGTCTTGTCCAGGATGGTTTGTTTCATGCCCTGGTAAAACGTTTGTACCAGGCCGATATCGAGCTCGTTGAATACGGTGGCGCGCAGCAGGGGCGGCAGGTGAGGATGCATCTGTTCGATACGTCTTATAATCTGTTCATCCACACCGTAGGGAATGATTTTTATCGTCGCCACGGCTTGTCCGGATGCAACCACGGAATAGGGCGGCAGCGCGGCAATTGTTACCGCCTCGCTCACCAGGTTAAACCTGTCCAGTTCAGCGGCTTCGTAGACGAGCACACCGGGAACCCGGGAAATAATATTGCTTCTACCGGCACTGGGGCGTTGGCTTCCGGTATTTTCGCCGGATATGCACACGGCAATACGCCGCGCCGCTTCATTTTCGTCCAGGTCGGTTTCTTCCAGGCGTGCTATTACCACTGACTCACAACCGGCCCGGGCCAGCAGTCTGATATCTTCCGTTGACAAAACCGCGCCTTTCTTCAGGTTTATGCTGCTGTATTTAACGGAATGGGCGAGGATGCCGCCTGCGGCGTTCGCGACCGGTGTTCGACCGAATTGCATATGCTATGGAGACTGGCTTCGAATGAAAGTTGCTGCCTGGTTTGTTAATAAAACGGCGCTACATAGTGCATAATATCAATAATTTTGTAAATAATCGTCTGAAATAACATACAGGAACGGCCAGATGCGTGAATATATCGAAAAATTGTTAACGCGCGGTGAGATGCACGTGGTGGAACGGGAAGTAAACCCGCAATTTGAACTCGCCGCGGTGGTTGGGCGTTCCCAACTGGAGAGTGAAAAGCCGGTTTTATTCAATAACGTAACGGGAACTGGCCTGCCTGTTATTTCCAATATATACGGCAGCCATGACCGTCTGTGCGAGATCATCGGCACGCACAAGGGCAATTTCTGCCGTCACTGGCAAACCATCATCGATGACCAACTGCCCGGACCTGGCGAGTATACCGAACTGGTTGACGCCGCTGACGGTGTCATTGACGGGAAGGTCAGCGACCTGCCGCATATAACCTATTTTGAGCACGACGCCGGGCCTTATATAACGGCCGGTGTGTTCCTGGCCAAAGAGCCGGACACGGGTGTCCCGAACCTGTCATTCTGCCGCTCCATGATGGTTGACGACGCTGAACTGCGCGTACGCCTGGCGCCGCCCCATGACATCACCCAGTACCAGAAGAAGGCCGAAGCAAGAGACGAACCCCTGGAAGTGGCGATACTCATCGGGCCGCCGCCGGAAGTGTTCATGGCGGCCTGCGCGTCCGTGCCCATAGAACAGGATGAAATGGCTATCGCCGCGCAGATAAAAGGGGCTCCCATCAGGATGCGCCAGTGCCTGCATATCGATATGCAGGTCCCGGCAGAGACCGAGATCGTGATAGAGGGCCGCATTCTCCCGCACCAGCGTAAACCGGAAGGGCCGTTCGGCGAGTTCCAGGGTTACTACGTCAAACGCACGGACAATCACGTGTTCGAAGTTTTAAACGTGAGCCGGCGCGAGGGGGCATATTTCCACGGCCTGCTGTGCGGTTACATGGAAGATTTGCGCGCACTGGAGGTCGCATTTGCGACCCGCACTTACCGGCACGTCTCAGCGGGCATGCCCAGTGTGCTGGACGTGAGTTGTTACCCGATGCCGATGCATACAATCGTCCAGCTCAGGCCGGAATACGAGGGCCATGCGAAACATGTCATGATGAAAGTCTTCAGCTCCCACCTCCAGTACAACAAGGTATGCATAGTGGTGGATGAGGATGTGGATATCCATAATTTTCAGGATGTTTGGTGGGCAGTGATGACCCGCGGCCGTATCGAGAAAGACATCATGATAGTTGAAGGTGTCCCGGGGTTTTTCCGTGATCCCGCCGGGGTCTATACGGGACGGCTCGGCATCGACGCCACCAAGCCTTTCGACATGCGCGAGAACTACGACAGGAAGCGCGTGCCCGGACTGTACGAGGTTGACCTGAAGGACTATTTCACCTGAAGCAGGAGGGCGCTCCCGGCTGTGCTGCACTGATCACGCAGCCTTGTTCTTGCTGTCGATTAATTGCCGGTACCGGGGCATGGCGATATCGACGCGCTGCTGGCCGGTCAGCCACGCGCCCGGTTTGGCAAGACGGCGCCAATAGCGGTTATGAGCGGCGGCAAAATCATCGCGCACCGGGTAGGGCGCGCCGGCATAGTTGATCGGGCCTGAGTCCATTATCGCATTATACAGTACGTAACCCGCTGGATAAATCAACTGTTCAGGGACGGCGGAGTATGTTGATAACTGCTTCGGTCATCGGATTGGCGGCCAGGGTTGCGGGGGCGTCGAGGCAGGCATTGAAACGATCGTCCAGGTCTTCATCATCCATGCTGTCTCTTGCGCCGATGGCAACTACCTGTGATGCGGGCGCTGTCGCGCCCCAGGGTTCGCCTTTGGCCAGGGTCACGCGCTTGCCCGTCATTTGCAGTATGACCCGCTTGTCCGGTACCTCACGGATATGGAGGATACCCTTGCAGCGGAATACGGATACGGGCAGCGACTGGAATGCCAGGTAAACGGTTTCAAATCCAAGCGGCTTGGCGTGTTGCCAGGAATAACTGGAGTAAGTGTGTTCGTGATGCGCATGCGTGCCGTGCCCCTGTTCTGAAACTTTGCCGGTATTTCTGTCCATCAGCGCGGGCGGATCTGCATGTAACGACAGTCCGAGGATTAATTGCAGGGACACTTTGGCATGAAATGTCTTGATAATACGTGATTGTGGCGCTATCTCCTTCGTAAATGCGGCAACTTGCTCAATGGTTGCATCTGTTACAAGGTCGGCTTTATTAATGATGGTGATATCGGCTACGGCTATCTGGTCTTCAGCCAGTTTCCCGTTTACCTCGTCGAGTTCAAGTAATTCACTGGCATCGATAACGGTGATGATGGCATCGAGTTGCGTTACCGCGGCAAGACGGGTAGACATGACGACGGCCATTGCCGCCGCCTTCGGGTCGGACACGCCGCTGGTTTCGACGACGATCATGTCGGGACGGGGCTCCAGTTCCAGCAGTTGTTCGATTGCGCCGACCAGGTCGTCCCGGATGCTGCAACAGACACAGCCGTTGGTCAGGCTGATGGTATCTCCTTCCACACGGCTGATGAGTTGGGAGTCGATATTGATTTCACCGAAATCGTTCACCAGAACGCCGATGCGCCGGCCGTGTTCACCATTCAGGATATGGTTCAGCAGCGTTGTTTTGCCGGCGCCGAGAAAACCGGCGATAAGACTGACCGGAGTTTTAGCCATAAGCCTTGTTCGGATTGTAAACCATATTATTAATGATTATACTTTGGGGAAAATTAGGAATTAGGAATTACGAATTAGGAATGGATGCGTAAAGTCCGGTATTAAGTTCTATTACAATTTATTTTATCAATAATCCAATCAAGCCTATTCATTTTAATTCGTAATTCCTAATTGAAATCATGACCTGCGAGTTACTCATCCGTAACGGCACCATTGTAACGCCGGAGAAATCTTTCCCGGGATATATCGCCGTCAACCAGGGCAGGATAGTTGCCGTCGGCGCCGGGGACGCTTCAATCAGTGCGGCAAGACAAATCGACGCGCGCGGTCGCCATGTTCTGCCCGGGGTCATCGACCCCCATGCGCACCTGGGTTACATGGATACGCTGGAAGCGGTAGAGACTGAGACCAGGGCCGCGGCCTGTGGCGGCGTCACTACCCTCGGTGTTTATATCCTGGCGCTGAAGGAAGGCGTATTGAGGCAGTTCGACCGTTTTAAAAGCACCTTCGAAGGTAAAAGTTTTATAGACGGGTTCTGGCACCTCATGGTGATTGACGCCATTACCACCAGTGAAATAGCGACCTGTCCGGCTGAAATCGGCCTGACGTCGTTCAAGTTCAATATGGGCTACAAGGGACCCCATGCGGACCTGATCGGCATCACCGCAACCGATGACGGGGCGGTGTACAAGGGGTTCCGCCTGATCAACAGGTCCGGACCTCCCAGTCTCGCTGCCTGTCATACCGAGAACATTGATATTCACCTGATGCTCAGGGATGAATTGATTGCCCAGGGCCGTAATGATTTCGCGGTCTGGAACGAGTCGCGTCCGCCGTTCGTGGAGGCAGAATGCATGCGCCGGGCGATTTACCTGGCGGAGAGCGCCGGCTGCCCCTTGTACATACCTCATATAACCATTGCCGAGGGCGTGGATATTATTGCCGATGCGCGCAGGAAAGGTATTGAAGTAACCGGTGAGACCTGCCCGCAATACCTGACCCATAACGGGGAGGAGCCGGCGCAGGTATTGCTGGACCATCCGGCCTGCGCCTGTGTCAACCCGCCGCTCAGGGACAAGGCGGCCAACGAAAGGCTGTGGCAAGGGATTGCTGAAGGGATCATACAATGTGTGGGTTCCGACCTGGCGCCCACCACCCTGGAAATGAAGGGCGAGGATATCTGGAACGCGCCCATGGGACTGGGCAACACCTCGGAACTGTTATTGCCCGTCATGCTGAGTGAAGGCGTCAACAAGGGCCGCATCAGCCTGGAGAAAGTTACCGAGATATGCGCGCTGAACCCGGCCACAGTCTTCGGGCTTGCTCCCAGGAAAGGCCGGCTTGCAGTCGGCGCCGACGCGGATATCGTCATCGTTGACCTGGACAAGGAAGTCACGGTGAAAACGGAAAACCTGCGCAGCATGTGCGACTGGAGCATTTATGACGGCTGGACCCTGAAAGGCTGGCCGACCCATACCATACTGCGCGGCCAGGTCATCGTCGAAGACGGGGAACCCGGCGAGCGCCAGGCAGGACAGGGCAGCTATATTTCCCGCAATGACATACAGTAAGTATTGAATGCGACCGCGATGATCCCGGAACAGTACCGGCAGTACGAGGATACGGTCACCCTGGGCTGCGTGAACTACGGCAGTATCTGGAATGACAAGGCAGCCAGTATCGGCAAGGTCAAAACACTGATCGGCGAAGCCGCGGACCAGGGGATTAACATCCTGGTATTTCCCGAGTTGTCGCTGAGTGGTTACGAATCAAACGAGGACAACACCATGCATCGGGAATTTGCCGAGACCATTCCCGGGCCTGCCACTGAAGAAATTGCCGCACTGACGAAACAACTGGATATCTACGTGATCCTGGGGATGCCGGAACGCGACCCCGGTGACGCCGCTACCTGTTACATCTCCTGCCCGCTGCTCGGGCCGGAAGGGTTTATCGGCAATTACCGAAAACTTCACCTGGGTACGCCGCCGTTGTTCAGGGAGAGTTTATGCTTCACGGGCGGCGACAGCGTGCCGGTATTTGCCACGCGCTACGGCCCTATAGGGATACAGATCTGTGCCGATTTCTGGGTGTTCCCGGAACTTTCCCGCATCCTGATGCTGAAAGGCGCACGTATCATTGTCAACAGCACCGCCAGCATGTCCATGCCGGGGAGGCCGTTTTATATCACCTCCATGACCGCGGCCCGGGCAACTGAAAATATGGTGTATACGGCCAGCGCCAACCTCGTCGGCAAGGAGCGCACGCTTTCGTATTACGGTTGCAGTACCATCGCCGGACCTTCCTACCCGCGTTTTTCCCATATCCATGCGCAGGCGGAAGACAAGGAAGAGATCGTCAGCGCCACGCTGAGTTTCGACAAGTTGCACCGGTTTCGCGAGGCGGTATCGCTGGACAAGCTCAGGCGTTCTGACGTCATACGGAATGAATTTAACCAACTGGATACAAGCAGGAATTAGCAGGGGGCAACATGCCGGAGATCAGCAAGGAAATTATCGTCAATGCGCCGCTGCAAAAGACCTGGGAACTGGTCAGCGACATGGAACGGTTCAGCCTGTGCATCCCCGGGTGCAAGGAAGTCAGGACGGTAAGCGAAACGGAATTCGACTGGAAACTGGAGACCAAAGTACTGCGCACCACGCGCAAGGCTACCGCCAGGACCACGGCGGTGAAGATGGAACCGCCGACCCACGCGGAATTCGTCGGAGAGGGGAGATTGTTCGAACGTTCCAACCACTACAAGCTGACGATAACGGGTACAACCGACCTTGAAACACTGGCACAGGACAGGACCCGGATAGTTTTCTCCGGTGATGTCAGGGCCAGCGGCCTGGGCGGCGCTATCATCGAGAAAGTGGCGGCCGGACAAATGGGTGGTTTGTTTGATGAATTTGAGCAGAATATCAAGAAGGCGTTAGCAGATGGCGGCTAACTGCAACAAGCGAATGATTATGAGGAACAACTGATGGAATACTACAGTCCGACGGACCTCAACGAGGCCTACGCCTTGCTGGATAAATACGGCGAGGACGCCATTCCCATCGCCGGGAGTACATTTTACATGGGCCACCGGGAAGAACTGTTCGATGAGGTGGAAGCGGTGATCAACATCAAGCAACTGGGCTTGAGTTATATCAGGCAGGACGGTGATGGCCTGCATATCGGCGCCACGACCACGTTGAATGAGATATTTGCCCATGGTCTTACCCGCAAGGGTCCGTTCGGCATCCTGGCAACAACCGTACAGGAGTTGAATATCAATGAAGTGAGAAACATGGCGACCATCGGCGGCGAGGTATGCATCGCCGGCGAGGTGGACATGCCGACAACCCTGCTGGCCTATGATGCCGATATCGTCATCGGCGGCAGCAAGGGAGTACGCCGGATGTCCATGGCTGATTTCCATATCGGCTACCTGAACAATGCCCTGGAACCGGGCGAGATGGTGCTTGAAGTCCAGCTTCCGCAGCCGCCCGCAAACACCGGCGGGGGATTTGCAAAGTTCGAAAGAACTGCGGCAGACCTGCCCATCGTCAACGTGGCGACCCGGATATCGCTGGATGACGCCGGGGTCTGTACGGACGCAAGAGTGGTTGCCGGAGCGGCCACCCTGTCCGGCATACCCGAACGCTCCGGCGCAGCGGAAGCCGCGCTGCTCAACCAGGTGATTGACGCTGCGCTGATTGAAGCGGCCGCTGCTGCGTCCGCTGATGTAGCGTGTATCAATGATTTTCGCGTGTCTGCGGAAATCCGTAGTCTCTGGGTGAAGTGCGGCATCGAAGACGCGTTAAAACGGGCTTTTGCAGCAGCCCGGCAGGGAGAACAGTCGTGAATGCGATCAATTTGAAGATAAACAAAGAGCACTATGATGTGCTGGTAAAACCGCACTGGTCCCTGGCCTACGTCATCAGGGAAAAGGTAGGGTTAACCGGGACAAAAACCGGTTGCGAGATGGGTACCTGCGGTTCATGCACCCTGCTGCTGGACGGCAAACCGGTCTTTTCCTGCCTGAGGATGGCCATTGACGCACAGGGTTGCGACATACGCACCATCGAAGGAGTGGAAGAGGAAAATAATGGCGAACTGCACCCCCTGCAGGAAGCCTTTGTCCAGGACCACGGTATGCAATGCGGGTTCTGCACGCCCGGAATGATTATCGCAGCCAAGCACCTGCTGGAGCACAACCCGGACCCCACCGAACAGGAGGTGCGCGAAGCCATAGGCGGGCATTTGTGCCGTTGCGGCACCTATATCAGGATTGTGCGTTCCATATTGAACGCTGCTGCAGTGATGCGTGCCGGCAGTTGAAAAAGACGGCCAAGGTTTGAAATATCACAATTAGAGACAGGGGTAGTAAAAGATGACAACTGAAACGTCCGTGATCGGCAAAAGTTTACCCATGCTGGATGCTTACGAAAAAGTAACCGGCAAGTTGAAATACGCCGGTGACATGCCGGCGCACCATCGCATGCACTATGCCAAGGTGCTGCGCAGTCCTTATGCACATGCGCGGGTCGTCTCGATCGATACCTCTGCAGCAGAGGCGTTGCCGGGGGTCAGTGCGGTGATCACCCACCAGGACGATATTACCGGCAAACAAAAGACCTGCGGCACGCCCTGGGTGGATCCCAGTTTCAATTTTCGCGGCCCCATGATTTCAGAGGAGGTCTGTTTTGTCGGTGACGAGGTTGCAGCCGTATCGGCAGTGGACGAAGACGTCGCCAGGGAAGCCCTGAAATTAATCGAGGTGGAGTACGAGGAACTGCCGGCGGTGTTCGACCTGGAAGAAGCCATGCGCGCAGACGCGCCGCAGGTCCGTCCCTGGGGCCCCAATACCCTGCCGCCGTCGTTATTCGAGTGGGGCGACATCGAGCAGGGTTTTGCCGAGGCGGACATGATCCTCGAAAACCGGGTAACCATGGGCAACCAGCAGCATGCGCCGCTGGACCGGAATGCCTGTATTGCCAGCTGGGAGGGAGACAGGCTCTCTGTCTGGACTTCAACCCAGGCGCTGTTCTGGATGCGGGATGCACTGACTGACTTCTTTGACCTGTCTCCCAGCAAGGTGCGGGTGTACAGCACGCCCACCGGCGGTTCTTTCGGACTCTGGTGGGGGAACAACTTCATGTTCCTGGCTGCCGCACTGGCGCGCAAGTCGAAACGCCCGGTACGCCTGGTATTGACGCGGGACGAGGTGCAGACGACCGTGAAGCGGCGCGAACGGCCGCTTATCGACGTGAAGATAGGGCTGACCAAAGACGGCCGGATGACCGCCCAGTCATTTCGCCATATCCTGGATAACGGCGCTTACGGCAACAAGTTCGACCCCTACCAGTCCGTCGCGGATATCTATACTACCGAACATGGCCGGGTGGAGTTTATCGGCGTGGCGACCAACCTGGTGACGGCCGGGTGCATGCGCGGGGTCGGAGACCTGACCCTGGCCTACGCCATTGAACAGACTGTGGACATGGCCGCGGAAAAGCTCGATATGGACCCGGTCGAGTTTCACCTGATGAACCACTGGAAGACCGGCGATATCTGCCATACTTCCCAGGAGGTGGTATTCGCCAAACTGTTGTTCAACAAAAACCCGCAGGTCGAACTGACCAGTTCCGGACTGGCCGAATGTATTACCCGGGGCGCCGATGCCATTGACTGGAGCAACAAGTGGAAGGGCTGGGGCAAGCCGTCTTCGGTGGAAGGGCACAAGGTGCGCGGTATCGGCATGGGCATATCAACCCACATCAGCGGTCTGGCCTTTTTCGGATTTAACGGCATCACCGTCAAGGTCAACCCGGACGGCACCATGGCGTTGACCACGGGTATCGGCCGTATGGGACAGGCCGGCGACACCACCCAGGCCATGGTCTGCGCCGAGGTCATGGGGGTGGAACTGGAAGACATTAACGTTATCGACGGCGACTCCGAGGTGTGTGGACATACCATGGTCACCTTCGGCAGCAACGGGATGCACATGGTTGCCCGCGCCACCAAGGCCGCTGCCGAGCATGCGAGGGAACAATTGCTTGAATACGCGGCTAAACACCTTGAGGCCAATGCGGCGGACCTGGATATCAAGGACCGCAGGGTCTTCGTCAAAGGCAGCGAGGAGCGCGGCGTTACCCTCAAGGAACTGATGAGCACGCCTATCTATGAATACCTGGCGCCGCCGGAAGTGATAGGCAGCGCTTCGAAGGGGGTAGAGTTCGAGAAGGCGGGCAAAATGATGATGGCGGATTTCGCCGAGGTCGAGATCGATACCCGCACCGCGCAAATGAAGCTGCTTAAGTTTGTCGCGGTGCATGACAGCGGCACCATCGTCAACCCGGCGGTATGCGAGAACCAGGTCGCCGGCGGCTACTACCAGTCAATGGGCTTCTCCACCACCGAACACCTGGTATTCGATGATGAGACGGGCGCCATCCTCAACCCGAATTTCATGGATTACAAACTGATGGGGCCCCTGGACATGCCCGATCCGGAGATCATGTTCGAAGAAGTATACGATGAACACGGCCCGTTCGGGGCAAAGGGAATCGGCGAAGGCGTTACCTGCGCGGTGCCGATTGCAATATCGAATGCCGTGTACAACGCCATCGGGGCGCGCATTGACCCACCCATCACACCGGACAAGATACTGCAGGCTCTGAAGCCTAAAACATGAGACAAGATATAGACGCTGCTGTAGAACAACTGAAACGGGACATACTCCAGGGACGCTTTGTCCCCGGACAGCGCCTCGTCGAAGTGGACATGATGTCCCACCTGGATATAACCCGGGGCAGGGTGCGTGACGTATTTAAACGCCTGCAGGCTGAAGGGATCGTGCAACTGGACAAGAACCGGGGCGCTTCGGTGAGGAAAGTTTCGCGTGAGGAGGTATACAACATTTTCGAGGTGCTGGAAGAGGTTTCCATCCTGATCATCAGGAAGGTGGGCAGCCGAAGTGAGGATGAGGAGATGCGCCGGCACCTGGGGGAGTCTCTTGCTGCTGCCCGGAAATTCCATGACCGGTCGGTCAACATCGTCAGGGTGCTCGACTACATGGACGAGAATGCCCGGTTCTGGGGGGACCTGGCTGACCTGGCCGGCAACCCGGTGCTGTCGGACATCAGGATACGCCTGCAGGCGCCGTTGTTCAGGCTGGCGATGGAAGGGTTGACGGTCAGCGGCAACCATGAGCAATGGATCGCCAGGCATGAAGAGATTATTTCCGCCCTGCTCGACAGCAATACCACACAGGCGACGCGTCATGCGAGGACATCCATGCACGATGTGTGGAAGGCCATCCTGGAGTTGCCGGACAGCGCGTTTGCCTGAGAACCATTCGGTCGGCGCCCGGTAGTTGCCGCGAATTCAGATGGCGTTTGTATAATTATAGATACTGAGCGCCAGAACACAGACGATCAGCATGGTAAACGCATAGCCCAGGTTCCAGCGCATTATCGAAAAGGAAGATATCCCGAACCGGCCCTGCAGGGTCAGGTTAACCCCGGAAAACGGGGAGGCGACAATGCTGTTCCCCCACATCATCATCATTGCCACGCCCAGCAGGTTGACGTTGTAAGAGGTATTGATAAGCAGGCTTCCCACGACTGAAATCGTGATGATTGGGTGCACGCCGACCAGTGAAAACAGCATCGCTGCCAGGATAAAACCGCCGGCGACCAGCGGTGATACGTCCGCTATGCCAAGAGAGGTGTCGCTGCTGAGCAACAGGGTGGATATGCCGGTGGACATGACCCCTGCGGCCAGGAACAGCATCAGTTCGCGATATATACTCGGCAGGCCGGTAGCAATGTGCCCCCCAATTTGCCGGATTGCGGTGGACGGGTTGCGGATAACAAGCACCACCAAGGCGAGCAGGAAGGAAAGGATCGTTATCAGGGTAAGCACGGGAAAAGCCGGAAACAGTTTATTTAACACGATAACTGCTATCGACAGCAGCAAAGGAATAAACAACGCCTCGAAGCGAAGGGGATAGCCGCAGGTATCGTGGCTTTCCTCATCTCGCGCCAGTTGCCAGGTAGTAATCAGCAAACCCGCCAAGGCAACAGGAATACCCGCCAGCACCAGGGTGATGAAGTCGGAACCGGGTGCGTAGACCAGGGCGGTGGCGATGGAGACATAGAACGGCGACCAGTAACAGCCGCTACAGAATGATCGGGAAAACAGGATTACCTGCAAGCGGTTGATCTTTGCCGCCTGTTCCATGCGGTTGCCGAATATCATGATCGCTGACAGGTTGATTACCGATGCGAACAGGTGCAACCCCCAGGCAGTTTTTACCAGGGCTTTTATTCCCCTGGGGATTGAATCTGTTTCCTGGTCACCCGGTCCTGTTATCAGGCGCAGGAAAGTTACCGAGGCGATCAGGGCGACCACGTGGATATTCGCCGAAATTGCCCTGGTCAGATCCAGGGAATTGCCGTTCAGTATCACCCAGGCTATGCAACCCGACCCGACAGCCAGCATCCCGGAAATCTGGTACACCATGGTCCGGGGCAACTGGTGAAACAACATTACAGCCGCCAGCCAGCCGGCAAGACCGGGCCAGAGTGGAGAGATCAGGGAAGAGGACGCTGACACGACTGCCAGCACTGCCATGGTAAACAGGAGAGTGCCCGGCAGTTTAGCCTGCATATTTCACCAGTCTACGCCCTGCACTTGTCTTTAGGTGGTATAAGTTCAGTCCACTTCAAGCAGAAAATCGGTAACCAGTTTATTGAAACGCTGATTATGCTCAATCTGGGTCCAGTGGCCGCAGTTGCCGAATATGTGCAGTTGCGAGTTTTTGATGCATTTGAACAACTGTTCCGAGCAGGACACCGGGATGATGCGGTCATCCCGGCCGTGGACGATCAGGGTCTCATGTGCGATGTTGCTGACGTCGGCTTCGCTGCTGCAGATTTTCCTGATGCCGTCCTGGCGCGGCGCCGGAAACATGGCCGCGTAAGACTCCTGTACTCCCGGCCGGAGACTGGCTTCATACCTGAGTTGGGCCAGTTCATCAGTGACCAGTTCACGGTTGTAGGCAAACAGGTCCAGCAATCTGCGCATATTGTCCAGGGAGGGGGTATAACCCCAGGTCAGGTCCAGACCTTCCGTCAACTCGAATTCAAGTCCGACGCTGCCCATCAGCACCAGGCGCGAGACCCGTTCGGGCGCATGAACCGCCAGCGCCACCGCCAGCGATCCGCCAAAGGAATTGCCGACCACGTGGGCCTGTTCGATCTCCATGGCGTCCAGGAAATCCAGCGCGTGCCTGAGCCAGGTTTCCATCTTGTAACGGATATCGTCAGGCCGTTCGGTAAACCCGAAACCGACGATATCAGGTGCGATCACGCGAAAATTGTCCGCCAGGTGGGGAATGACCAGGCGCCAGTTCGCCCAGGCGCTGACGCCGGGACCTGATCCGTGCAGGAGCAGCACGGGAGCGCCTTGACCCTGGTCATGGTAGTTGGTAACGATCCCGCCGGAATTGATTGATAAGCCGATTTCAGGAGAGGTAGTCATCTCGGTGTCCTTGTTATGGGTTTTTTTTGTCGATTATTATATAAAGAATCGATATTCTATCAGTATTGTTTCCATGTTGGGGAACGCAAACAATCCTGAGGCCGACAGCGATGAACAGCACAGACAAGAAACATTTTGTCCTGGTACACGGCGCCTGGCACGGCGCCTGGTGCTGGGAGAAGGTAACGCCGCTGATTAGCGAGGCAGGGCACGAAGCCCATGTGCTTGACCTGCCGGGACTGGGCAATGATCCCACGCCGATTGCCGATATTACCCTGGATTCCTACGTGAACGCCGTCAGGGATTTAATCCTGACGATAGATGATAATGTGATACTGGTGGGCCACAGCATGGGCGGATTGGTCATCACCCAGACTGCGGAACTGCTTCCCGACAGGATACGCGCCCTGGGTTACCTGGCTGCCTTCTCTCCTGCGGACGGTGAATCCCTGTTCCAGCATGCCATGGCCGATACTGAATCCCACGTCACGCGGTTCAACCAGGTAAACGAGGCAGAGGGGTATTTCACCATTCCGCCCGACAGGCTGCCGGACTGTTTCTACGGCTTGTGCAGCGAGGAAGACACCCGTAATGCTATCGCGCGGTTGCGCCCGCAACCGTTGGCCCCGTTACTGCAGACCGTCAGCATCACCCCGGAAAATTACGGCCGGGTGCGCCGTTGCTATATCGAATGCACCAAGGACCAGGCCCTGACCTGGCCCATGCAGCAGCAGATGCAGGAAAAGGCCAGGCTGGATGCGTTGCTCACGCTGGAAACGGACCACTCGCCGTTTTATGCCTGCCCTGAAGACCTGGTTGATTGTTTCATGAGGCTGTAAGCATGCAGGTTTTACTCATTCTCTGGGAACCCAATGACAAATGGTCAGCCCTGTCGCGTGATGAACAGGCCGGCTACCTGCGTTCCCTGGACGGCGCCATCAACGAGGCACGCAGTCACGGAGTGATGACGCTGGGCTGGAGCAGGGTGGACCGGACATTGAACAAGGCGCCGAAAGAGGGTTACGTCGGTGTGTTCGCGATGAATTCGGCACAGGACATTCACGAACTAGACAGGAACATTCAACAATCACTTTGGTATGATTACTTTGATTCGGTCAATATCAGTATCAGCCTGGAAGGCGAGACCGAGCCCGAGCCACACCGGGTTTATGCAAAGCTGCTGGGCATGGAGATTTGACGATTTATCGATATTATTTAAAAGAATCGATATTTTAATCGCCCGGAGGGATGACAAACGATAAAATATGGCTATGATGAAGACGCAAAAACGATTTGTGCGCATCACCAGCAGAGACAGGCCCGGTCTGGTCGAGTTTAATTTTTCCATCGGCGACCCGTCTCTCTACCTGGAAATGATTTTGCCGGTAAATGCTTTTGATGAATTCTGCCGGTCGAACCAGGTAACGTATCTCACGGATGAGCAGGCGGAAGCGGTAGCAAGGCAACAGGAAAAATGGCGCAATGGTGAAACTGGTAATATGTGTGTTTGACGAACTGTAACGGGAAAGACCCGGGGCTGATCAGATGTCCATCGATATTAAAACGACAAAAATAGAACCCAGAAGGGTCACCTTCGACAATGTTGCCGAAAAACTGGGCGAGGGCAAGATACCCAGCCGTTACCAGGAAGTGATGATTGGCGTGCAACAGGAAGAAGTGTTCCATTACCGCCCTACCTGGGACCCTGAGCATGAGATATTCGATGCGGACCGCACAGCCATTAACATGCAGGATTTCGACGACCTGGTTGACCCGCGCCAGTATTATTACGGCACCTACGTCATCCAGCGGTCGAAACAGCAGGAGGCTCTTGAGAAAAATTTCTCGGTGGTTGAAAAAAGGGGGCTGCTGACCGCCCTTGATGCCGGTCTTACCGAGCGGATCACAAAAATCATCGTCCCTTTCCGCCATGCGGAGTGGGGCGCCAACACCAATAACCTGTTCATCGCAGCCTACGGTTTCGGCACACCCATGCCCATCGCTGCGGATTTTCAGGGTATGGACAGGCTCGGCAACGCCCAGTACATCACGCGTATCGGCCTGATATTGTCAAACAACGACCCGGAGATACTCGATCAGGCCAAAGCGGAATGGCTGGATGAGCCGATGTGGCAACCGTTACGTAAAATGCTGGAGGACAGCTTCGTGCTCAAGGACTGGTTTGAACTGCACCTGCTGCAGAATTTCCTCCTTGACGGCATACTGCACCCGTTATTGTTCCAGCACCTTGAAGGAGAGGTTGTGAATAACGGCGGAGCGGCGTTTGCCATGGTCACTGAATTCTTTGTGGACTGGTATGGAGAAGCAACCCGCTGGACAGACCACACACTTAAAACAGCGGCTGGTGAATCCGCAGAGAACAAGGCCTTGCTGACTGAATGGAGGGACAAATGGTTGCCGGAAGTCAAGAACGCCGCGGCACCGTTGGCGGAATACATCTTTGCGGACCGCAGCGCAGAGGTGATGAAGCAGATCGCCGACAAGCTTGACACCAGGTCGGGAAAAATCGGTTTGGAGTGAGATGATGGCCGAAAACGTATTTATCGCATTGCAGAACAACCCGGACGCCCGGCCGATTATAGAGGCCATCGTTGATGATAATCCTGCCGCGGTGGTGAATGATTCCCCGGGAATGGTAAAAATAGATTGCCCGAAACGGCTGGTAATAAGACGCCGGACCGTGGAAGAAAAAATCGGTGGGGAATTCAACCTGCAGGATATCCACCTGACGTTGATTTCCCTGGCGGGAAATATCGAAGAAGATGACGATGAATTCGTTTTGCATTGGAACATTTAATTCCCCAACAAGGGGACGGATTTGAATCCGTCCCCAGTGAATAAGAGGCACATGCTATGGCAGACAAACCCAGACGTCTCAACCTGAACCAGAAATACCAGCTCATGACGCGCGGGCTGGACTGGGAGACCACCTACCAGTCAATGGATGACGTATTCCCCTATGACAAGTACGAGGGTATCAAGATCAAGGACTGGGACAAGTGGCAGGACCCGTTCCGCCTGACCATGGACGCCTACTGGAAATACCAGGCTGAAAAGGAAAGAAAGCTCTACGCCATCCTGGACAGCTTCGCCCAGAATAACAGCCAATTGAATATTTCCGATGCGCGCTACATGAACGCCGTCAAGATCTGGATGCAGGGCGTCACGCCGCTGGAGTACGCCGCGTTCCGGGGTTACGCCATGCTGGGCCGCGGTTTTCGCGGCGCCGGCGCCCGGGTTGCCTGCCAGTTCCAGTCCATCGACGAAATGCGCCACTACCAGACGCAGATGCATGCGTTCAGCCATTACAACAAATTTTTCAACGGGTTCCGGCAATATTCAAGAATACGGGACCGGGCCTGGTACCTGTCCATTCCCAAGAGCTACTTTGAGGATGCCGTTACTGCCGGACCATTTGAATTGATCACCGCCATATCGTTCTCCTTTGAGTACGTATTGACCAACCTGTTGTTCATGCCGTTCGTGTCCGGCGCAGCCTATAACGGCGACATGGCGACCACCACCTTCGGCTTCTCGGCACAATCCGATGAATCACGCCACATGACGCTGGGTCTCGAGGTCATCAAGTTCATGCTGGAGCAGCACGAAGACAACCTGCCCATTGTCCAGAGATGGCTGGACAAGTGGTTCTGGCGCGGCTACCGCCTGCTTGGCCTGGTCGGCACCATGATGGATTACATGCTGCCCAAGAAAGTGATGTCCTGGCGCCAGGCCTGGGAGATATACTGGGAGGAAAGCGGGATGGCTCTGTTCAATGACCTGTCCCGTTACGGCTTGCGGCCGCCCAAATATCATGAGGTGGCGACCAAGGAGAAATACCGTATCACCCATGAATTCTGGTCCACCATCTACCAGTTTTCCCATGCAACTGCGTTGTATACCTGGATCCCGACCAACGAAGAACTGGACTGGTTTTCAGCCGAGTACGGTGAACTGTTCGACACCGTGTACCGTCCGCGCTATGAATACTGGGCTGAACTGCACAAAAACGGTGAACGTTTCTTTCAGAAACGCCTGCCGGTGGTCTGCAACGTCTGCCAGATCCCCATCTTCCACACCATGCCCGATGACCCGTTGATGAACTGTTGCCTGGTAACGGAATACAAGGGCACCAAGCACCAGATGTGTTCCCAGGGTTGCAAGGATATATTCGACCATGAGCCGGAGAAATACTGCCAGGCTTATATCCCCCCACAACAGATTTACCAGGGGAATTGCGGCGGCGCCACGCTGGAGGCGTATAAAGAGTGGTTGCACATCAAGGAAGAGGAAACCGGTGAGTATTACGGCTCGGAAGACCACCGGATGTGGGAAGAATGGAAAGCCCAGGCAGCCGGCACGGCCGTAGCGTCGGCCTGATACGGGGCAGGGCAAGATGGCGGTAAAGTTCGTCGGTGACTCGTACGATTTTCCCTGCGCCAACCGGCAGGAAAATTATGGCGATGACATAAACATATACGTGGTCTGGGACCACCACCTGATCTACTGTGCCCCCAATGCCTACCGGCTGCCGCCTGGCATGAAATTCAGGGACTTCCTGGAACAGGTGTTTGCGCCGGATTACCCGCAACATCCCGACACAGCCGGCGTCGACTGGGACCAGGGCGTCTGGCAACTCGAGAACGAACCCTGGCAGCCGGACCTGGACAAGTCCTTTACCGAGAACGGCATTGCGCATAATTCGTTCATACGGGTCACCACCCCCGGCCTGGAAGGCATGCACGGAGTAGGCAATTAGCGCCACAAGAGTGCCCAGGTGTCGTTCCAGGCAACCATTGAACCTCTTGGGGAAACGATAGAGGTTGAAGAAGACCAGAAGCTGCTGGATGCGGCGCTGCGCGCCGGGATCTGGTTACCGTACGCCTGTAACCACGGGGTATGCGGCACCTGTAAAGTGGACGTACTGGAAGGTGATGTTGACCATAACGAAGCTTCGTCGTTTGCACTGATGGATATCGAGCGCGACGAAGGCAAGACCCTGGCCTGTTGCGCAACCCTGTCCTCGGATATCGTCATAGAAGCGGACATAGAGGAAGAAGAGGACGCACAAAACCTGCCTGTCAGGGACCATGCCGGCACGGTAGTGCGCATGGAGGACCTGACCCCTACCGTCAAAGGAATCTGGCTGGAGGTGCCCGGTGACGGTATTGAATTCCAGGCCGGGCAGTACCTGAACCTGGACATTCCCGGCGTTGACGTGCCCCGGGCCTTTTCCCTGGCCAACCCGCCCTCCGGGAAGAACGTCATCGAGTTGAACGTGCGCCGCGTTGACGGCGGCCAGGCGACCACTTACCTGCATGAGCGCCTCGCAATTGGCGATGAATTGAACTTCACCGCGCCGCTGGGCCGGTTTTTCGTGCGTAAATCCTCGCCTGAGCCGATGGTATTCCTGGCCGGCGGTTCCGGCTTGTCCAGCCCGAAGTCCATGATCCTCGACCTGCTGGAAAATGGCGACGATCGCGCCATCACCCTCGTATACGGCGCCCGCAACCGGGCCGAACTGTATTATTTCGACCTGTTCAGCGAACTTGCCCGGCAACATGACAATTTTCACTACCTGACGGCATTATCCGAGCCTGCAGACACCGATGACTGGGACGGACCGCGCTGTTTTGTACATGAACTGGCGGAAGAACACTTCGGGAAACGTTTTGAAGGCCATAAGGCCTACCTGTGCGGACCTCCTCCCATGGTCGACAGTTGCATCACCAGCCTGATGCGGGGGCGGCTGTTCGAAGAGCATATCTTCATGGAAAACTTTTTCACTGCGGCGGACAGTGCGAAACCGGCACGGCGTAGCGCCCTGTTCAAAAAGTTTTAAAACAAAGCCGCAGAGGACACAGAGATTTCAATGGTGGCTGAAAAATTTACTATTGCCATTGAAGATTCGGATGAGGCATTTACCTGCTCATCCGACCGGAACGTTCTCAAGGCCATGGAGCAGCTCGGCAGGAAGGGGATTCCGGTTGGTTGCCGGGGCGGAGGTTGCGGCGTGTGCCGGGTGCAGGTCGTGGGAGACGGCCGTTACCGGACCGGCAAGATGAGTCGCGAGCAGGTACCGGTGGATGATGAACGGCAGGGCATCTGTCTTGCGTGCAAGCTGTTTCCCGAGGCTGACCTGCGCTTGAAAGTTCTGGGAAGATGGCAAAAACATTTTATTACAGGCATGAATCCGGAGGCGGCGTAAAAAACCTGCTTTTGACCTGTACCAGGTACGGCCGATGAATAGGTTTTTACTCTGACCCCAAATATAAAATATACTATTAAGAATTAGCAACATCTATAACTGGAGGAGAAGACAATGTCATTTACAGGTGTGATGCGACCCGGTCATGCGGCAATCCGTGTGCTGGATATGGATGAATCAGTTACTTACTACACGGAGCGGATGGGTTTGATGAAGACTGACGAAGATGACCAGGGCAGGGTTTATCTCAAGGCATGGGATGAACTGGATTGCTTTTCGATCGTGCTCAGGGAAGCGGACTCGCCGGGAATTGACTACACGGGCTACAAGACTTTCTCCCGCGCCGACATGGATGAACTGGTCGGAAAACTGGAGGATTACGGTATCGATATAGAATGGATCGCAGAGGGTGAACTCAACAACTGCGGCGAACGCGCGCGCTTCCAGACCCCGTCCGGTCATTCGTTCGAGCTGTATTCGGAGAAAAAGCAGATTGGCGACGGCCTCGGCCGCACCAACCCCAACCCCTGGCCGGAAGGCCTGAAAGGCATGCAGGTATACCGCTTCGATCACGTGTTGCTGTACGGACCCAATATTATCGAAACCACGAAGATCTTTACGGACGTGCTGGGATTTGACCTGACCGAACGGGTGTTGACTCCGGAAGGTGAAATGAATGTCACCTTTGTCTCCTGTTCCAACAAGGCCCATGACCTGGCCTTCGTGGAATACCCGGAGCCGAACAAGTTACATCACGTATCGTTCATGTTGATGACCTGGGAGGAGGTGTTGCGGGCTGCCGATCTCATGAGCATGCATGACATTTCCATCGACATCGGCCCGACCCGTCACGGCATCACCAGGGGGCGCACCATTTACTTCTTCGACCCGTCAGGCAATCGCAATGAGGTGTTCTGCGGCGATTACACCTGGTATCCCGACCGGGAACCGATTACCTGGACCGCCGAGGAACTCGGCAGGGCCATCTTCTACCACGACAGGCGCTTGAATGAGAACTTCCTGACCGTGGTTACCTGAAGGAATTGTTTTCCCCCGGAGATCGCAGAGAGAGTGCTTCCGCATTTCCTCTGTGATCTCTGCCTTGACTGCGCATAAAACCTACCCGGTAACAGACGTTTATTACCCTTTAAATTTATTTTTTTACCCTAAACCGGCAACATGACACGCCTGATGGGTGCTATTCTTTCCCCCGTCGTTGTCATGAAGCATCTTCATGATCACGGAATAAAGGTTTACAGGAGGCATCATATCTACAGGGTAAAAACAGAAAACTGTGGATGGGGCAGGGCGCCCATCATTCTCCCCACTCCGTCAGGCTGGTTGGTTACAGAATGACGTGAGGGGCGTCCTGCCCGATCTCCCGCATCACCTCCGTTCACCGCCGGCCTAGTCGCATTCGGTTGCCACTCTCCTTCTCATGTTTTTGAGCAGGCCGCGGCGCGTCTTGCTGTCCAGCCTTTTCTTCCGGGCGGCTTTGGTTGGTTCTGTCGGCAGTCTCGCTTTCCGCGCCAGCGCAGCCCCCCTGATTAATTTCTGTAACCGTTCAAGTGCATCTGTCCGGTTTTTATCCTGGGACCTGTACTTGCGCGCCTTGATGACTACAACCCCGTCTTTACTGATACGCCTGTCTCTCAGGTTCAGGAGCCGTTGCTTATACAGGCCGGGCAGTGATGAGGCGTTGATGTCGAAACGGAGGTGAATTGCGGAAGACACTTTGTTGACGTTCTGTCCTCCCGCACCGCGCGCGCGTACTGCCGAGATCTCGATCTCATCATCGGCAAGGGCTACATTTGCGGAGATATTCAGCACGGTTCATGTTTTCTCCATCCGGAAATGTAGCATAGCATCTGTCCTATGGGGTTCGACAAGCGGTTTAACTGCCGTGGTATCGACATTCGTGACAAACCCTGTATCCTTTTTGCCAGTATTATTGCTGCCGTATTACATATCTATAGGGGGAAGGTCATGAAACAACCGCTGCTCGGGCTGCTCGCTTTACTACTGGTAATCATTATTTCACTGGGGATAATCAGTTTGTTTGAAGAGGCCACCTTCAGTACCTGGGTCGCCTTCCTGTTCATGTGCTGCGTTCCGGCGCAAATCGTGTTCGCGCTGGTCTGGCATTGCTCCATACCTGCTGCGGCATCCAGGCTGGCGCAACCGGCCAGGGGGATAGCCCTGACGGTCCTGACGGCCCTGATCGGCATGGTTATCGCCGTGCTTACCTATCAACTGGCAGGCAAGGGCCACGGCGTCACGCCCATGCTGATAATGTATTCCATAATGACTGTCGTGGTGACGTTCTGGTTCGCTGTTCTATGGCAATGCTGGCCTGTCACGTTGCTCAGCAATAATCCACTTGTTATCGGCGCCAGCGCGTTGCTGGTAGCTTACCTCGGGGCGTACGGCCTGTTTACGGTATTTTTTGATTTCTCATTCCTGCAGGGCGCGCCGGTGTATTTTCCTGGTGCCGATCCGGGCGGCATGTTCATGGCCTGGATACCGATGAGTTTTGCCGTAACTACAGTAGCAATGATTTTGACCCTGATACTGTTTGACTTCTGGCCCATTGCCGGTATCCGGAATCAAGCTGTCAGGGTGCTCGCCGCAACCATTCTGGTGTTAGCGCTGGCAGCCCTTGTGTATTACCTCGGGGTGTGTCTGGCAGGCATGGACAAGGTCCGGTACCTGTCCCTGGTACCGGTTTCCTATATCTTCGGCATATTTTTGCCGTTAACACTGATGCAGGGAAGCTTGTTCCCCAACCTGGAACAGCCGCTCAAGGGACTGGCATTAGTGCTGTTCAGTGTCGTCACAGCGGTAGTCCTGCAGAGGTTATACCTGCTCCTGGGCCCGGTCGTATCCGGACCGCTGGTCGCCGGGCCGGAGGGCCATTACCAGGAAGAATTATGGCTGGCGTCCGCCCTGCTGGGACTGACATTCCCGGTCCTGGTCGTTGTGACGGATTACTTTGACTTCTGGCCTTTGAAAAGATAAACACCGCCCGGCACTACCATCGTGCTGCCGGATGCCGGTTAACCCGCTCTGTTGCGCCGGCGGTGTTTACCGGCCCTGGTTGTTGTCTGGACGGAAACCTGCGCCTGCCTGTCCGGCAGGGTCAAGACGGCCGACAGGTTGGGAAAGGGATCTGTTTTGTGCGGGATGGCCATGGCGTTGACGAAGTAGTCCTGGAATTTCGGCTCCACCGCGGTTTCGATTTTTTCTATCTGCCTGACGGTGGTTTCTATTTCGTTCCTGGATTCATTGTTCAATAAGGCAATTCTCGCCCCGGTGCTCGCAGCGTTGCCGACGGATGCGACCTCCGGCAGCGGGCAATCCGGTATCATGCCGAGCGTCATGGCGCGCCTGACGTCAACATGACTGCCGAATGCGCCGGCCAGCCGTATCCGGTCCACGGATTTTATCTCCATCCTGTCCATCAACAGTTTCACCCCGGCATACAAGGCTGCCTTGGCGAGTTGTATTTGCCTGATATCGTTCTGGGTGACGGAAATCGTGGCCGCGCCTTCGTAGAGAATATAGGAGAAAGTACGGCCATCCTGTACGATGCAATCCGCCCTGCCTGCCAGGGCGCCGCCGATTACGCCGTCGCTGCTCAGGATCCCGCACAGGTACATCTCGGCCACGGCTTCTATGATGCCGGAACCGCATATGCCGGTAACGCCCGTATTTGCGATTGACTGTGCAAACTCCGGGTTATCGGACCAGAGGTCGGAGCCGATGACCTTTATCCTTGCCGTCAGGGTATCGGGGTCAATTCGTACCCGCTCAATGGCGCCGGGAGCGGCGCGCTGGCCGCAGCTTATCTGTGCGCCTTCAAACGCAGGCCCGGTCGGGCTGGAACAGGCCAGCAGGCGTTCCCTGTTCCCCAGTACAATCTCTGCGTTGGTGCCGATATCAATCAGCAGGCTCACCCCATTGCGGACATGGGGTTGTTCCGAGAGGATGACGGCAGCCGTATCGGCGCCGACGTGACCGGCGATGCAGGGGAGAATATAAACGACCCCGCCGGGGTTTATATTGAGATCAAGCTCTGTTGAGCCGGCGTAAACGGAAGCGTCGACTGCCAGGGCGAAGGGTGCGCTTCCCAGTTCGACGGGACTGATGCCCAGCAGCAGGTGGTGCATGATGGGATTGCCCACCAGCGTGATGCTGACGATATCGTCCGGGGTAATGCCGGCGGCACTACTGATATTCGAAATGAGTTGATTGATGCCGTCGCGTACCGCCCGGGTCATCTCGCCGGCGCCATCTGGATGCATCATGACGTAAGACACCCTGCTCATGAGGTCCTCGCCGAAGCGGATCTGCGGGTTCATCATGCCATCCGAAGCAATGACTTCGCCGTTGCTTAAATCGCACAGGTGTGCGGCGACCGTGGTCGATCCGACGTCCATGGCCAGTCCGTATGCAACGTCCCTGTATCCAGGCCATACTGCGATGATTTCCTTGCCCTGGTGCAGCGCGGCCGTCACCGACCAGTTGCCCTCCCTCAACGCCTGCTGGATACCGTTCAGAACAGATGAGCGCCAGGTGAGGTCCGCAAACCCCCACTGGCGCCGTAACGCATCCATTAACCTGGTCATATCGCTTCCGGCTTCATCCATGTCCGCTTCCCGTACTTCTACGTAATGCAGGTGGACGACAGGATCGAGTGTAATATCCCGCTGTTCGGCTTCCTTGCGCACAATCTGGCGGTGGATCTGGCTCTCCGGGGGAACGTCGATGAGTACGTCGCCCTGGACGGCAGCGTGGCAACTCAGGCGCCGTCCGGCCTGCAGCGGCGTTTTCCGCTCCCCGTATTTACGTTCGGTGGCGCTGAAAGGGGAGAGGTGTTCCTTGCTGGAGACAATGCCCAGCTTGCTGAAGTTGCCCTCGCTGCACAATACCTGGCAACGCCCGCACAGGCCGCGCCCGCCGCAGACGGAGTCTATATCGACACCGAGTTCACGCGCCGCCTCCAGCAACGGGGTGCCCAGCCGGAACACGCCTCTCCGGCCGGAGGGGGTGAATACAACCTTTGCCGTATTATCGGAATTTTCCATTATATCCGCAGGTTGCGCTGTGATTTATCCGCAGATTATGTAGTGATTTATCCGCAGATTACGCAGATGAGCGCAGATAAAATCATTTTTTTAGATATATTACATCTGCGATAATCTGCGTAATCTGCGGATAGATCAGCATTTCTGCGTAATCTGCGGATTGAATCTTCTTTCAGGCGCGGCGCCGGCGCCGGGGTCTGTCCCTGCGCCCGCCGTTCGCTTCTGCTGTTGCGCCCGGCTCGCGGTACTGTTTTATCCAGCGGGCGCAATCGGCATCGTGTCCCATCATTACGTCCGCACCCATCACTGCCTGCATCACTTCACCGTGCAGGGGGTTGGTGATGGCGGAGGTCATGCCGGCGCCGATGGCCATGGTAAGAAAAGCGCCATTGATGCCGTTCCGGTTCGGTAGTCCGAAACTGATATTGGATGCGCCGCAGGTCGTATTGACTTTCAATTCTCCACGCAGGCGCCTGACAATATGCATGACCTGTCTGCCGGCCTGGTTGATCGCCCCTATGGGCATCACCAGCGGATCCACCACCACGTTGCTGTGATGGATGCCGTGGTCCGCGGCCCGTTCAACGATTTTCCTGGCCACTTCAAAACGCACGTCCGGGTCTTCCGATATGCCTGTCTCGTCGTTGGAGATAGCCACTACCGCCGCGTTGTGCCTGGCAATCAGGGGCAGGACCGATTCCAGCCGCTCCTCTTCGCCGGTAACGGAATTGACCAATGCCTTGCCCTGGTACACGTCCAGGCCGGCTTCCAGGGCCGCCACAATGGAAGAATCGATGGACAGTGGGACGTCGGTAACGGATTGCACCAGCCTGACAGCTTGCGCCAGGATCGCCGGTTCATCCGCCAGCGGGATACCGGCGTTCACATCCAGCATGTGCGCCCCGGCTTCAACCTGGGCCGCGGCATCCGCCATAACGCGGCTGTAATCGCCCTGTTTCATCTCTTCCGCGAGGACTTTACGGCCGGTCGGGTTAATGCGCTCGCCGATGATGACGAATGGACGATCAAAACCTATGACGACTTCTCTGGTTGCCGAACTGATAACGGTTTCTGTCATTGTCTTTTATCCGGAGCCGGGGCGAATACGCTCAGGCCGGCAGGCTGGCCGGCCTGTTGCCGGGTATTTCAGCCTGGCCCCACCTGTCTATCCCGGGATGCCAAGGTGTCCTGCCCTGCAGGACTCCCGTTGCCTCAACGATCTCTGCGACCCTGTGCTCCTGCCGGTAGGCCATGATATGAACGCCGTGTACCCCATTGATTTCACGCACCTGGTGAATCATGTCCTTGCAGATATTGACGCCTTCACCGGCCTGGTCGCTGGCGCCCCGAAGACGTTTGATTACCGTATCCGGTATATGTACGCCGGCAACATGGGTGCGTATCCATTCCGCCGAGCGGGCTGAAGCCAGGGGTCCCACGCCGGCCAGGATAAATACCTTGTCATGCAGGCCAAGGTCACGGACCCGTTCCATGTACTGCTTGAACATGTCTATGTCAAAGCAATACTGGGTCTGGATAAACTGGGCGCCGGCCTTGATTTTCCGCGCCAGGCGTAACGGACGAAAATCATGCGGTGCGGCAAACGGATTGGCCGCGGCGCCCAGGAATACCTGTGGCGGACTGGTAATCCTGCGGCCGCTGAGAAAGCGGCTGTCATCACGCATGCCGCGCAGCATCTCCAACGCACTCATGCAATCCAGGTCGAATACCGGTTTTGCCTGGGGATGGTCCCCCGACTGTACGCCGTCACCCGTGAGACAGAGTATGTTTGCCACACCCATTGCCGACGCTCCCAATACGTCCCCTTGTATGGCTATGCGGTTCCTGTCCCGGCAGGAGACCTGCATGATCATCGCGTAGCCGCGGTGGGTCAGCAGGGAGCACATGGCGACACTGGACATATGGCAATTTGCGCCCGAACCATCCGTCGCGTTGATGGCGTCCACGTATCCGTCGAACAGGGCGGCGCGTTCGTATACTTCTGCCGGATCGGCCGAATCCGGGGGCGCGATTTCAGTTGTGACTGCAAACCCGCCCGCGCGTAATACCCGCTCCAGGCGGCCCGGCGATACGTGCCCCGGGAGTATTGGCAGGTTTTCCCCTGCTATGGGTTCATCGTCGAAGTACATGTCTATCTCAGGGCGTCAGGTTCCGGATGGCCGTGGTGCTGCCTGACCCGTCTCAGCCAGGCCGAGGTGTTTTTGAGGCGCACATCGACAGGCGGCAGAACAAATCCCATGGCCTGTTCGTGTTTGTTCATGCGCCGGTTGCCTTCCCATGCAAGCACCCACACGCAGGGCATGTCCGGTTTCACTTCACAGTTGCCGTCGGGGCGCACACCGCCGCAGGGTCCGTTGCGCATGGATTTGGGACAGTTCATCGGGCATGACATGCCGGTATCGCCCAGGGTGCACTGGCCGCAGGAGCGGGAATCGAAGAGGAAACCTTTCACCGGCTTTTCAACAGCGAGAAAGAACCGATCCAGGCGCTGATAACCGATACGCAGGTATACGGGATGAAACAGTATGAGAATTTTCTCCCAGGCATTGTAAAGCACGCTGAGCCAGCGGGCATTACGTACCGACCAAAGACGCATTCTGTACATCATCATTCCTGGTTTATTTGGGTGTCTCCCCGTGATTTTTAATCAGTTGCAACAATCGATCATCGGAGTAGGCCGCTTCGATACGTTGCGCCTCCCGCCGGACAATCGTCTCCAGGTCGTCCGCGTCTTCCAGCAGGGATCTCACTCTTTTCCACTCACTCATGTAAGCGTCACTGTCGTGCTTGCGCGCCCGCATTGCCGCCCGGTCAATGGCCTCCTGGAAGCGCTGTTTCAATAATGCCTTTTTCTTGTTCCGGCCTTTTTTCACGATCACCTGGGAGGGTATATCACGCCAGTAAACGATGATCTTTTCCACAGGGATGCCCGCTCAGTATTCCTTGTCGGGAAACTGCAACTTGCGCCGTCCGATGTATGCCAGGAGCGCGTCATCGACGGCGTCGTCCAGTGGCGGCGGCGTGTACTCTTCCAGCATTTTTTTCCAGATGCGGTTGGCGCGCTGTGCGGTATCCAGAGCGCCGTCCTCATGCCACTGTTCAAAGCTGTTGTTGTCTGCCAGCGGGGACCGGTAGAAGGCTGACTCGAAATTCGCCCGGGTATGGGCGGCCCCCAGGAAGTGATTGCCCGGGCCCACCTCGCGCAACGCATCCAGCGCCTGGGCATTTTCCGAGGTGTCCACTCCTTGCAGCAACACACCGATCATGTTGGCCTGGTCCGCGTCCATGATGAACTTTTCATAGCTCATGACCAGTCCGCCTTCCAGCCAGCCGGCCGTATGCAGCATGAAATTGACGCCCGCCAGGGCGGCAGCCTGCAGGGTATTGGCTGACTCGTAGGCTGCCTGTGCGTCGGGTATCTTTGCCGCGCACAAGCCGCCTCCGCTGCGGAAGGGAACACCCAGTCGCCGCGCCAGGGCAGCGGCGACATAGAGCACCAGGCCGGGTTCAGGCGTACCGAAGGTGGGCGCACCGGACTGCATGGACATGGAGGAGGAGAAGGTACCGAAAACCACCGGCGCGCCCGGTTTTACCAACTGTATAAAAGCCATGCCCGCCAGGGCTTCTGCCAGGATCTGGGTGACGGTGCCTGCCACGGTAACGGGCGACATGGCGCCGGCCAGTATGAACGGTGATATGACCGTGGCCTGGTTGTGGCGGGCGTAGGTTTTTGCCGCCCCCAGCATGGTGGCATCGTAAGTCATGGGTGAGTTTGCATTGATCAGGCTGGTGATGACGGTATTCTGTTCCACGAATTCATCGCCGAAGACAATCCTGACCATGTCAATACTGTCCCGTGCCCGTTCCGGATGGGTCACGGAGCCCATGAAAGGCTTGTCGCTGTACTTGATATGGCTGTAGACCATATCGAAGTGGCGTTTATTTACCGGCAGGTCCACAGGTTCGCAAATGGTGCCGCCGGAATGGTGCAGGCCCGGGCTCATGTAAGCCAGTTTGACGAAATTGCGAAAGTCTTCGATCGTCGCGTAACGCCTGCCGTCATCCAGGTTGCGAATAAAAGGCGGACCGTAAGCAGGGGCCAGTACGGTACGGTCGCCGCCGATAATCACGCTCCTTTGCGGGTTGCGCGCATGCTGGGTGAATTCCGCCGGGGCCGATGCGCGGATGACGGCGCGGCACATGCCCTTTGGAAACCGCACCCGTTCTCCTTGTACGTCTGCGCCGGCGTCCCGTAACAGCGCCAGGGCTTCCGGATCATCACGGAAATCGATGCCGATTTCCTGCAGCACCACCTCGGCGTTCTCTTCGATTAACGCCAACCCCGCCTCATCCATGAGTTCGTAGTAAGGAATCTTCCGTTCGATAAACGGCGCTTCACGTACCAGGGGTCGTTGCCGTTCAGCCCGTTTGGCGTCGCGGCTTCCCGAACGTCTGCGCCTTGATGGTCTGCTCATGATTGCGAAATAAGTTCACTGCAGGCTTGTGTTTCTTCGCGTGAAGTCTGGATGAGAACGACACTCCGCGTACATGGCGAAACGACATCCTTAGATGTAAACACGACAGATAGAGCGGGAGGTGTTTCCCGCTGTATCCCGTATCAGCGCAGGGTTTTAAATACGGCCGTGGCGGCTTTCAGGGTCTTTTCAATCTCAAGTGCGCCGTGGGCGCTCGATATAAAGCCGGCTTCATAGCTGGACGGCGCCAGGTAAACACCGCTATCCAGCATGCCGTGGAAAAACCGGTTGAATAATTCCCTGTTGCACGCCGTCGCCTGTTTGTATGTGGTTACCTGCGTGTCCCCGGTGAAAAAAAGCCCGAACATGGCGCCGGCCTGGTTGGTGGAGATGGTTATGCCGCTTGAATCCGCTGCTTGTTTCAGGCCCGAGAGCAGACTGCCCAGGTCGTTCGTAAGGCTGGTAAAAAAATCCGGCTCCGAAACAAGTTCCAGTGTTGCCAGGCCGGCCGTCATCGCAACAGGATTGCCTGACAATGTCCCCGCCTGGTAAACGGGTCCGTCCGGCGCCAGGTGGTCCATTATCTCTCTGCGTCCGCCGAAAGCGCCTACCGGCATGCCGCCGCCGATGACCTTGCCCAGCAGGGTGATATCGGGCGTGATGCCGTATAATGATTGCGCCCCGGCCAGCGCTACGCGAAAGCCTGTCATCACTTCGTCAAAGATAAGGATACTGCCGTGCCGGTCGCATACCCGGCGCAGCGTATCCAGGAAAACCTGCGAGCCGGGGATGCAGTTCATGTTGCCGGCTACCGGTTCTACGATGACCGCGGCAACCTGTTCGCCGATACCACGGAAAACATCTTCAACCTGGCCGGCATCGTTAAACGCCAAGGTAACCGTATGGCTTGCCGTATCTGCCGGTACGCCGGGCGAGGTGGGGACGCCCAGGGTAAGGGCGCCCGAACCTGCCTTGACCAGCAGGGAATCGGCATGGCCGTGGTAACACCCTTCAAATTTTATGATTTTATCCCTGCCGGTGACGCCGCGCGCAAGCCGGATTGCGCTCATGGCCGCTTCAGTGCCGGAATTCACCATGCGCACCCTTTCGATGGACGGGATGATTGTGCAGATCTTTCTTGCGAGGTCGGTCTCCAGCGTGGTCGGCGCGCCAAAACTGAGACCGTTTGCCATGACTTCCTGCACGCGGGCTATAACGACCGGGTGCGCATGGCCCAGTATCATCGGTCCCCAGGAACCGACATAGTCTATATATGAGCGCCCCTCCACGTCGTACAGGTATGCGCCGCTGCCGCGTGCAAAAAAGACCGGGGCGCCGCCCACGGCCTTGAATGCCCGTACCGGCGAGTTGACGCCGCCGGCAATAAATTCTTTAGCTTCTTTGAAGTAGCCGCTACTCATGGTATTTTCAGTTCACGATCCGTCATTCCCTATTTAACCACATCCATCAACCGGTTGAACTCCTTGACCGTCGAATACGGATCGTCTGCCCGGTAAATGCTGCTGATGACCGCAAGCAGATCAGCGCCGGACTCGACCAGCACCCTGCAGTTTGCAGGCGTAATCCCACCTATTGCAACTATCGGCACGGACATCCTTTCCTTTGCCCGTATTATGATTTCAGGTTCGGCAGTCGCTGTCTTCTGCTTCGACTCGGTCGGATAAAATGAGCCGAAGGCAACATAATCCGCACCGTCGGCAACCGCATCCTGTGCCGCTTCCAGTCTGTCGTAACAGGAGACACCGATAATAACATCCTCTCCCAGTTCGTCTCTGGCAGTTTTGCAGTCACAATCATCCCTGCCCAGGTGTACGCCATCGCTGCCCGTCTCCTTAGCCAGTTGCACGTCGTCATTGATGATAAACAGGCAGTTATGTTCCCCGCACAGTTCCCGCAACCTGTCTGCTTCGTATCTTCGTTTGTCGTGGTTTCCGGACTTGTCGCGATATTGCAGTGCGGCCACACCGGCCCTGAGAATTTCTTCCGTTACCGGCAGGAGTTCTTGCGTGGACAGGTTGTCACTGTCTGTAATGGCATAGAGTCCTCTCATCGGCAGAACCGGCCGGGGTGTAATTGAGATTTTCCTATCCTTACCGCGTTTTTCAGCGCCTGCCAGGTATAATCCTGCGCGTTTTCCACCGCAGTCCGTACTGAATCTCCCCGTGCAAGCCGTCCGGCGAGGTGCGCCGACAAGGTGCAGCCGGAACCGTGATAAATCCCGGGCAGTTTTTTCCGGTGATAGCTGTGGATTTCACGGTTGTTGTCCATCCAGGTGTTTACTACCTCGTCGCGCCCGTTGCCGTCACTGGTGATCAAGGCCGTGTGGCAGCCCAGGTCCAGCAATGCGTGCAATGCCTTTGTCGTTTCGTCATAACCGGTAAGCGCAACAGCCTCCTCCAGGTTCGGCGTGATTACGGTAGTAAGGGGTAATAGTTGTTCGGTCATGCAGGAAACCAGCCCCGGGGCGGTTAAGTCAGCGCCCGTGCCGCTGGCCAGGACCGGGTCCAGCACGACCGGATACTGCGCATCCCGCAGGTAAGCTGCAATGATCCCTGCCAGTTGACTGCTGCCGATCAAGCCGATTTTACAGGCGTCTACGCGTATATCATCCGTCAACAGGTCCAGTTGCTCGCCGAACCGCGCCGGTGGTTGCGGTTCCATGGACCTGAATTCCCGGGTGTTTTGTGCTGTCAGCGATGTGAGGACGGAAACGCAATGACAACCCGCGCCGGCCAACGCTTCGATATCAGCCTGTATCCCTGCAGCGCCTGACGGGTCGTGGCCGGACAGGGCAAGCACCACGGGTTTGGCGTTATTCTCCATGGAAGACATTGTAAGCCATGATTCAAGTCTGCCGGGGCAGTTACAGGGGTTTGTAAACGGCAAGCAGGATGATGGCGATCAGGAAGATGACCGGGACTTCGTTAAACCAGCGGTACCAGACGTGTGAGCGGGTGTTGCGGTCGTAGTTAAAATCCTTCAGTAATTTACCGCAATAGATATGGTATCCCGCCAGCAGCAGCAGTAATACCAGCTTGGCCTTGAACCATGTCTGCTCCATGTACAGGTCCCAGCCGTTGATTACGGCAAGCCAGGCGCCGAATACCAGGGTCAGTACGGCGCCGGGCGTCATGATGCCGAAATAGAGTTTCCTTTCCATCGTCTTGAACCGGTCAATGCCGGTATCATCACTGCTCATACTGTGATAGACAAACAACCTTGGAAGGTAAAACAGGCCGGCGAACCAGGTCACCATGAAGATCAGGTGAAGGGATTTCAGCAGCAACATTATTATACGCTGCCCGGCTGGGCTTCTGTGTGAATCAGGGTTTCGACTTGCCGCCTGAGTTCGACAATATCCATCTCACCGATCTTGTGCTTGATGATCTTCCCGTCCGGCGCAACCAGAAAAGACGTTGGAGTAAGCATGACGTTGCCGAACGCGGAGGCGAGACCGCCGTCAAGGTCCAGGGCAATGGGGTAGGGCAGTTGCCGTTCAGCGGCCAGTTCCAGTACCCGGTTGGGGGGGTCATAGCTCATGGCGACGCCAATCAATTCGAACCCGCCGTTCCCGTATTCCTCGTACAACTCGACAAGGTGCGGCATCTCTTTCAAACAGCCCGGACAGGTGGTCGCCCAGAAGGTGACCAGCACGGGCCGCCCACGCAGTTCCTGCATATTGATTTTCTCACCCTCAAGGGTGGAAAAGGTCACCTCGGGCGCCCATTTAAGTCCAGACGGACTGGTCCACAACCAGAAAGCCAGGCCGGCTATGGCCAGTATGAATACGACTGCAAGGGTCTCTTTAATTTTCATAGCCTGATTAACCTGCAGAGTATAAAGAATCTGCTCTCTGCGGTGAAAAATATTATACCTGATCAGAAGATGCCCGCCTCCAGTCCGGCGGCCATGGTCATACCGAGTTCTTCACATAGTTCGTGAAAACTCTCCTGGTAGTCGCCGCTGCAGATCAGCGGTTCCTGAACCGCTCTCCATGCCAGGCCTTTGATGATACGTTCAATGCTGGTTTTGGCGCCCAGCCCGTCATTCCCCGCCCTGATGAACAAGGCATAGGGCAGTCCTTCGGTTTTGTCGAGACAAGGATAATAGATCCGTTCGAAAAAATCCTTTATGGCGCCGCTCATGTAACCGAAGTTTTCTGTCGTGCCGAGGATAAGGCCATCGGCCCATAACACGTCTTCCACCCCGGCTTCAAACGGGTTGCGTACGCGCAGGTCCACGCCGCTGATATCTTCATGAGAGGCGCCGCTGACCACCGCATCGGTCATCGCACTGGTATTGACGGAGGGCACATGGGAAACAATTAAAAGGCGCGGCATTTGAATATCATATTCAGATAAGGTTATTATCTCAAATATAACAGGTAGATACTTAAGGTAGTTGTAAAAATGATTAAGGCAGGCATTGTTGGCGGAACGGGGTATACGGGCGTGGAACTGTTGCGTTTCCTGTCACGGCATCCCGAAGTGGACCTGGCAGCGGCCACATCCCGCACCGAACAGGGCAAGCCTGTTGCCGATATATTTCCGTCGTTGCGCGGCGTAACCGGTCTGGCATTTTCGGATCCGGAAACGACCGCGCTGAAACATTGTGACGTGGTATTTTTTGCCACGCCCAGCGGGACCGCCATGCACCAGGCGCCGGACCTGCTGGAGGCCGGGGTCAAGGTCATCGACCTGTCCGCTGATTTCCGCCTCCGTGACAAGGATGAATGGGAGCACTGGTACGGCCGGAAGCATGCCTGCCCCGGTTATTTGAGCAGGGCGGTGTACGGCCTGCCGGAAGTCAACAGGAATGAAATCAGGGCAGCGGAATTAATTGCAAACCCGGGATGCTATCCGACCGTGATCCAGCTTGGTTTTTTGCCATTGCTGGAACAGGACCTGGTCGAGACGGACAGCCTGATAGCCGATGCAAAATCGGGTGTCAGCGGGGCCGGGCGCAAATTAACGCGTGCTACCCAGTTTTGTGAAGCAGGCGAGTCTTTTTCCGCCTATTCCGCTGACGGGCATCGCCACCTGCCGGAGATCAAACAAGGCCTTGCCGCGTTTGCTGAAGATGCCCTGGAACTGGTTTTCGTCCCCCACCTGTTGCCGATTATCAGGGGCATACATGCCACCCTGTATGCCCGTTTGAAAGAACCCGCTGTGGATGTTCACTCGATATTCAAGCAGCGTTATGCCCAGGAACATTATGTTGACGTGCTACCGCGCGGCGTCCACCCCGATACTGCCTCCGTGAACGGCTCGAATGTTTGCAGGATGTCTGTTTTTCAACCCCAGAACGGGGCAACTGTGGTAATCCTGGCGGTCGAGGACAACCTGGTAAAAGGCGCTGCCGGACAGGCAGTACAGAACATGAATATCCTGTACGGACTTGATGAGACGACCGGGCTCGACCACGCTGGAATCTGGCCGTAGACCGTAATAACTTCCTCCTGGATGTACCGATAATGCGATACTTTGTCATCAAGCCACGCCGGCCTCGCCGCCGGTTCGTTTATCTCGCCCTGTTCATACTGTTGGCAGCGCTGTTGCTGACAAGTCCCGGCATCTACCAGTGGCAGGACGGCACATGGGGGATCAGATACCCATGGAGCCAGGGCTTGTCCCCCGAAGAGTTACTTGGTGAAAACACTGCACTTCGGGACAAGTTGTTGATACAGGAACAGAACAACCGGATCGACAGGCAGGCGACAGCGGCGATGCAGGAGCAGTTAATCGATTCCCAGGAAGAAATTTTTCAATTAAGGAAAGACCTTGAATTTTACCAGGGGATCATCGCTGCAACAGACGAAACGAACTCTCCCGGAGTACACGGGATCCGGATAAAACCGTTGACCCGTTCCAACGGTTACCGGCTTGAGTTGATATTACTCAATATTGCAAATACGGGTAAGATGGTGGAAGGTGAGATAGAGATTGTTCTGGAAGGCATTCTGGATAGTGCGACCAAACAGTTGCCCCTGAGTGCCGTCAGCCTTGACAAAAACCGGGATTACAATATCAGGTTCAGGAATTTCCAGCGATTTGAAAACAATTTTATTTTGCCGGAAAATTTTGAGCCGCAAAGGGTGTTTGTAACATTATCTCCGGATGATCCGGACCAAACCGGATTTGAAAAGATATTTGATTGGCCTGAAACTGACGATGGGGAGACTGCAGATGTGGGGTAACACTCGAAAGAAAAAATCTACGAAAATTGACACCTTGGTTGGTGAGAATACGGAATTGACGGGTGACGTCAACTTCGTTGGCGGACTGCATGTAGACGGTATCGTGAAGGGAAACATCAGTGCGGATACCGACACCAACTCGCTATTCTCACTCAGTGAGCAGGGTACGATAGAAGGGGAGATAAACGTGCCGTACAACGTCATAGATGGAACCGTAATCGGCAATATCTACGGCAGTAAACATGTTGAACTTGAAGCGAAATCCCGTATCACCGGCGACGTTTATTACAACCTGCTGGAAATCGCTTCAGGCGCCCAGATAAGCGGCCGGCTTGTGCACACGCCGGATGCCGGCGAGGCAGAACCGAAACTCATCGACGATATAACCTCTGACGATTATAACTGAGCGGACGAATAGCATCTCCGTTGCCTGCGCCTGGCTGTCTCTTGAAACAACTGCTGTTATCACTTATACTTGTTTAATCATTACCCTCGATTAATGAGAGTGTTAAATTGTATCGGAGATAGTTAAAAACATGTTGCAGACAATAGAGAAACTGCCGGATCCGCTGGTATTCACGGATTCTGCGGCATCCAAGGTGAAACAATTGATCGATGAAGAAGAGAATGAGGCGTTGATGCTCAGAGTCTTCATTTCCGGAGGAGGATGTTCCGGGTTTCAGTACGGGTTCACCTTTGACGAAACCGTTTCAGACGGTGACACGGTCGTAGAGAAAGAAGGAGTCAGGCTGCTGATAGATCCCATGAGCGTCCAGTACCTGACAGGGGCCGAGATCGATTACTCGGAAAGCCTGGAAGGCGCGCAATTCGTTATCCGCAATCCCAATGCCCAGACGACCTGCGGTTGCGGTTCTTCATTTTCCGTGTAAGCCATATTTGCTGTGTAAATTCGGGGACAGAATTAATTCTGTCCCCAGCAAGCTGAGTTAAATGCTGTCGGGGTGTGCAGAGACCTGATCATGAGAGTTTGGGGTCAGAGTAAAAATACCTGATGACAAACCAGCGTCATCTGTCAATCCAACAGTATTTTTACTCTGACCCCAAATATTAACCTCCAATACTACCCGGCTCATATATTGCACCTAGAATAACGGGTCTCCTGGCGCCGGTAACTGAAGGCAGGTTTGCCGGTATATTCTCCAGGCGTTGCTGCGCCAGCCATGCGAAGCTTAATGCTTCGACCGCATCCGGGTTGACGCCGTAATCAGCGGTGGATTTGATGGTGATGGCGGGCAGCAGTCCCTGCAGGCGCTCCATGAGCAGGTTGTTGTGTATGCCGCCGCCACAGGTCAGGATCTCGTCGGTTTCGGGCGCGCACTCCAGAATTGCGTTGGTAATGCTGGCTGCAGTCAGTTCCAGCAGGGTTTTCTGAATGTCTTCATTACTGTATGCCGCCCCGGTTTTTTCCGTGAGAGACGCCAGCCACGCCAGGTTGAAGTCGTCTTTTCCGGTGCTCTTAGGGTGGGGGGCAGAAAAATAGCCGTCAGCCAGCATCAGCTTGATCAAGTCTTCCCTCACTTTGCCGGAGGCTGCCCATTGACCATGGTCGTCAAAATCGCGGTTCAGGCAGCGCTGGACCCAGGCGTCCATAAGGATATTGCCAGGGCCGGTATCAAAACCCGTGACTTCACCCGCACCGGAGGCGGGTAATACAGTGATATTGGCTATCCCGCCTATATTCAGGACAATACGGTTACCGGACGGGCTACGGAAGCGCCAGGCATGGAAAGCCGGGGCAAGGGGCGCCCCTTGTCCACCGGCGGCCACGTCCGCCCGGCGGAAGTCCGCCACCGTGGTGATGCGGGTCATGCCGGATATCTGGTTGGGGTCGCCGATCTGCAATGTCCGCGGCGGCGTCGCACCGGGCAGGTGCATGATGGTCTGTCCGTGGCTGCCGATTGCCCTGACCTGCTGGGCCGTTATGGCGTTAACCTCGAGTAACGCCAGGACTGCCTGGCCGAAGTGCCGCCCCAGGCGCACATCCAGTTCGGTTGTCTTTTCGATTGAAGATGCCAGGTCCGTATCTCTCAGGGACCGCTGTATATCTGTGTCCAGGGGATATTGCCGGTAATCGAGCACCTCCAGGCTGTCGCCGGAGATGTCGACCAAGGCCGCGTCAATGGCGTCCGCGCTGGTACCTGACATGAGACCGACGTAATACATGAAGCGTATGGCGCCTGTTTAGAACCTGTTCCCGGAGTCGTACCGTGCCAGCAGCCCCGAATCTGAAGTGTCCAGCAGGGCAAACAGGTACGAAGATTGAACCCTGAAACTGTCCAATTCGGCAGTGGGAACGTTCTCCGCCGCAGGCAACCTGACCGTCAGCGGGTTGTGATGCTGCTCATTCACGCGGAACTCGTAATGAAGGTGGGGGCCCGTTGCCAGGCCAGTCTTCCCCACGTAACCGATGACCTGTCCCTGTTTGACCGAACGACCGTGCTTCATGCCCTTCCTGTAACGTGACAGGTGAGCATACAGCGTACTGTATTTGCCGCCGTGCTTCAAGATGATCGTCTTTCCATAACCTCCCTTGTTACCGATGTGTTGAATTGTCCCGTCACCGGTCGCCTTGATCGGTGTACCGGTGGCTGCGGCATAGTCCACTCCTTTGTGCGCCCTGATCCTGTTTAACACCGGATGTTTGCGCCTCAGATTGAAATGTGAGCTTATCCTGCTGAAATTCAAAGGGTTACGCAGGAAGGCCTTGCGCAGATTAGTGCCAGCGGGGGTGTAATAGTCAATATCGCCGTTTTCGTGTTCAAACCTGACTGAGCGGATTTTCCTGTCCTGGTTATTGAACTCGGCGGCAAGCACGGGGCCCCCGGCGACCTTTTCCCCGAGTTTATATTTCTCTTCAAAGATGACCTTGAAACTGTCGCCCTTGCGAATATCCAGCCTGAAATCAATATCCCACCCGTATATGCCAATCAGTTGCATGATGAGTTGGTCCGGCAGACCGGCGGCTTGTCCTGCCAGGAACAGGGATTCGTTGATAACGGCCTGTGCCTGTCTGACCCGGGTTTCCAGTTCGACCGTAATAATCTCGCTGGAAAATGAACCGGCCTGTTTCCTTGCCAACAAGGTCCGGGTCAGGTCCAGATCGAACCTGAGTGCGAGCAAACGGCCGTCATCTACCTGCAAGGAGATGATCTGGCCGGGCCGTAACTGTTTCAGCGCCGGTGCGAGTTCATGTGAATTCAGAATTTCATGCAGGTCTCGGGGGGACAGCCCGCGACGTTTGAAGATGTCGGCCATGTTATCGCCCGTCTTGATGTCGATATCGATCCAGTCGGTTGCCGCTTCCGCATCGCTGCCGGGCTGTTTGTGGGTAATCAGGTCAGAGAATTTGCCGGCAAATTGTTCAGAATTGGCCGGGCCGGTGTTGTCCCGGTCTGCCGGCTCGTCTTTCGGGTAAGGTGTTACGGAAGATGTAAAGCTACGGGGTTGTAGTGCATTATCCATGATTTCCGTATCGGGTTCCCCGGGACCCGCAAACCAGATAAAAGCAAGCAGGAGCGGGACAGCCGCCAACAACAGCCAGTAACCCGGGCGCCGGCCCCGGGTTGCCGGTTTACCCCAAACGATCTCTGGTTTATAGTCGTTTTTTATATATACTCTGTAGGCCATGATATCTGCTTGATCCGTGACCTGGAAAAGTAGCCATTATTTTATGAATAGTCAATCGGCAGAAAAACCCTTGGTGGAATATGCCTGAACTGGAGGCGGCGCTGGGACTGATACGCCGGGGCGCAGACGAAATTATCCGGGAAGACGAGTTGCGCGCCAGGCTGGAGCGGGGCAGGCCGTTGCGGGTGAAAACCGGCTTTGACCCCACCGCTCCCGACCTGCACCTGGGGCACACGGTATTGATCAATAAAATGCGTCATTTCCAGGAACTGGGGCACCACGTCATGTTCCTCATCGGTGACTTTACCGGGCTGATCGGCGATCCTTCCGGGCGTGACGTCACGCGTAAACCTTTAACGCCTGAACAACTTGCAGAAAATGCCGAGACCTATAAGCAGCAGGTATTCAAGATTCTTGACCCTGAGAAAACGGAAATCTGTTTCAACTCCGAGTGGGGTAATGCGCTCGGGTCTACGGGAATGATCAAGCTGGCATCCAGTTACACGGTCGCGCGCATGCTGGAGCGGGACGATTTCAAGAAGCGATATGCCGGCAACCAGCCTATCTCGATCCACGAGTTTCTCTACCCGCTGATGCAGGGTTATGACTCGGTTGTCATGCGCGCCGACGTTGAACTGGGTGGCACCGACCAGAAGTTCAACCTGCTGGTCGGCAGGGAGTTGCAAAAACAGGAAGGACAGGAAGCCCAGGTAGCCCTCACCATGCCTATCCTCGAAGGGTTGGACGGGGTCAGGAAAATGTCTAAATCCCTGGAGAATTACGTGGGGATTGATGAGCCGGCAAATGAAATGTTCGGGAAATTGATGTCCATATCGGATGAGTTGATGTGGCGCTATTACGAGCTGCTCAGTTTCCGGTCCTTGAGCGAGGTGCAGCGCTTGCGCAACGAGGTGAAAGACGGCGGGAACCCGAGGCAGGCCAAGGTTGAACTGGCGCTGGAAATCGTTGCGCGGTTTCACGATGGAAAAGCGGCAAAAAAAGCTGAAGATGAATTCAATGCGCGCTTCCGGAAGGGAGAAATGCCGGCCGATATTGAAGAAAAACAGGTCGTAATTGAAGGAGAGACGATACCTGTTGCCGGCTTGTTGAAAAAAAGCGGCCTGGTGGCAAGCACGTCGGACGGCATTCGCATGCTGAAACAGGGTGCGGTACGCATTGATTCCGAAAGAGTTGAAGACGGCGCGATGGCTATCCATGCAGGATCCTCCCATGTATACCAGGTCGGCAAGCGCAGGTTTGCCCGGGTTACGGTGATGAAATCTGAAGCCTGAAAATAGAGGAAACGCTATGCTCATGCTACGGTATTGTTCCGCCGTCTTGCCGTAGAAGGGGATTCTCAAGAGGTAGAAACCACACTGTTATACACCCTGACAGGTCATGCGCTGCAAGCGCAGACATATAATATTTCCTCTTGTTATAAATATATGTTGACGGGCAATGTTTCCGGTGTATAATCCCCATCCTTCGACCAGGTTCTTCCTGGTCACAGTTCTTTAACAATCCAGATCAAGATATTTGTGTGGGCGCTTACGTCGATGATTGTGTCACCATTTGATTTTCGGTGGATACAGGATTTGACATAGCGTCAAACCTTGTAATTACCGAGCCAAGATTTGCTCCGTCACTGATCGCTTCGGCGTTTCAGTGGGATCGATTAAACCCGTATTCGGATTTAATGTCGGAGCAGAAGGATATAAACTGAAGAGTTTGATCCTGGCTCAGATTGAACGCTGGCGGCATGCCTAACACATGCAAGTCGAACGGTAACGACTTCATTACCTTCGGGTAATGAAGGGCGACGAGTGGCGGACGGGTGAGTAACGCATAGGAATCTGCCCAGTAGTGGGGGACAACTCCGGGAAACCGGAGCTAATACCGCATACGCCCTACGGGGGAAAGCGGGGGATCTTCGGACCTCGCGCTATTGGATGAGCCTATGTCTGATTAGCTTGTTGGTAGGGTAACGGCCTACCAAGGCAACGATCAGTAGCTGGTCTGAGAGGATGATCAGCCACACTGCGACTGAGACACGGCGCATACTCCTACGGGAGGCAGCAGTGGGGAATATTGCACAATGGGCGCAAGCCTGATGCAGCAATGCCGCGTGTGTGAAGAAGGCCTGCGGGTTGTAAAGCACTTTCAGTAGCGAAGAAAAGCCCGGGGTTAATAGCCTCGAGTCTTGACGTTAGCTACACAAGAAGCACCGGCTAACTCCGTGCCAGCAGCCGCGGTAATACGGAGGGTGCGAGC
>JAPOQU010000040.1 GCA_026710545.1 Gammaproteobacteria bacterium
AAGCAAACCGATGCCTGATCCCTGCATTACCGACCCGGTCCTGCCCAGGCCTAACGCCCGCAAATTCATCCAGGGGCGGGGCCGTTACCTGGATGACATCACCTTGACCGGGATGCTGCATGTCTGTTACGTACGCAGTCCCTACGCCCATGCAAAAATCGTCAGCATTGATACCTCGGCGGCCCGGGAAGTCAGTGGTGTCAGTCACGTTATCACCGGCCGGGATATTGCTACTGTCTGCCAGCCCTGGACTGCGCAACTGACCAACCTGGGTGAGATGAAGAGCGCGCCGCAGGCCGCGCTGCCGGCGGACATTGTTCGCTGGCAGGGTGAACCGGTAGCGGCCGTGGTGGCCGGTTCAAGGGCCGTTGCCGAGGATGCGGCGGAACTGGTTGAAGTGGATTATGCGGAACTGCCGGCTGTAGTCGACCCGGAGACGGCCCTGAAACCGGATGCGCCCCTGGTTCATCCCGATCTCGGAACCAACGTCGCCTGGTCAATCAACATCGATGCCGGTGAAGTGGATGAGGCCCTGGCCGGGTCAGATGTAGTCATAGAGAAAACTTTCCGGGTGGAGCGGCAAACCGGCGTGACGCTGGAACCGCGCGGCGCCATTGCCGATTATGACCCCGCCAAACGCTACCTGACCCTGTACCTGACCAGCCAGGTGCCCCATATCCAGCGCTATATTTACGCCAGGCAACTGGGCTTGAACGAAGCGAACGTGCGCATCATCTGTCCGGATATCGGCGGCGGCTTCGGCCTGAAACTGCACGTTTATTCCGACGAGATCGCGACCGCTGCCATCAGCATGCTGATCCGCCGGCCGGTCAAATTCGTCGCTGACCGGCTGGAGTCGTTTGTTTCCGATATCCATGCCCGGGGACACCGGGTCAAGGCGCGCATCGGGGTCAATAACGACGGCAAGATACAGGCCCTGGAAGTGGACGACCTGGCCGGCGCCGGGCCTTACCTGATCCATCCCCGCACCAGCGTCATCGAACCCCTGCTGGTCGCTATCTGTACGCCGCTGGCCTACGACCTGAAACACTACCGGGCCAATGCCTCGCTGGTCTACCAGAACAAGGTCAGCACCGGCCAGTATCGCGGCGTGGGCATGCCTGTCGCCAGCCTGGTGGCGGAGGGACTGATGGACGCGGCGGCAAGGGCGACGGGTCTCGACCGGGCAGAGATCAGAAAACGCAACCTGTTCAGGGATGACGCGTATCCCGTTACCGGTATTTCCGGCGAATACCTTGAGTGCCTGTCGCAACAGGCCTCGCTGGATAAATTGTTACGGATGATGGACTACAACAGGCTGCAGCAGGAACGGGATGCAGGGCGTGACAAGGGGATCTATCAGGGTATCGGCCTCGCAACCGTCGTGGAGGGCACCTCTCCCAGCCCTGCCCTGTATGCCGCGGGGGGCGCGCCCATCAGTTCCCGGGACGCCTGTACCCTGCGCCTGGAAGCCGGCGGCAACATATCCTGCGCGACGGGCCTGACCGACCAGGGCCAGGGCGGCGAGGCAGTAGTGACGTCGATCGTCTCCGATGTGCTCAGCGTTGCCCGGGATGAAATCAACGTCGTCATGGGCGACACTGCAACAACGCCGTTCGGCGGCGGCACCTGGGCCTCCAGGAGTACGGCAATCGCGGGCGAGGCGTGCCTGCTGGCGGCAACGGAAATGCGGGAGAAGATACTGGAGGTAGCCGCTGCCATCCATGAACAACCGGCGGACATCCTGGCTATCAGGGCCGGCGAGATCTTCAACCTGGAGACGAATGAGAAAGTCTCATCCCTGGCGGAGATCGGCAATACGGTCCATTTCAATACCCATACACTGCCGGCGGAGTTTGAACCGGAACTGATCGTCACCCGCCACTACAGCCAGCGCGAACAACTCATGGTCTACGCCAACTGCGCCCTGGGCGTATCCCTGGAGGTGGACGTCAATACCGGCCTGGTAACGTTGAACAAAATCTGGACGGTGGACGATTGCGGCCGCATCATCAACGAAAAACTGGTGGTGGAACAGATGCGCGGCAGTATCGTCCAGGGCATCGGTTCAAGCCTGTATGAGGAATGTATCTACGATGAAAACGGGCAGTTACTGAACGGCAACATGTTCGAATACCTGCTGCCCATGGCCGGGGAAATGCCGGACATTGAATGCGATCATATCGAGACACCCACAAAGTCCACGCAACTGGGCGCCAAAGGCTGCGGCGAAGCCGGCATCATCGCAGTCTGCGGCGCGGTCATGAACGGGATCAACGATGCGCTCGAACCCTTCGGGGCAGAGGTGACTTCACAGCCGTTTACGCCGGAGAAGATCCTGCGGGCGTTGGGGAGGATTGGTTAAGTGGGAAGGTAACTACTCGCCCCTTTCCCTTCTACATGGGTTTGCAGGCATAGCGGTTCCTGCCTCCCCCGTCATTCCCGTCCCCGTTCGTCATTCCCGCGAAAGCGGGAATCCAGTCTATAAATCAACTCCTTATAAGGAATTTTGTCTACTGGATTCCCGCCTTCGCGGGAATGACGAACGGGGGCGGAATGACGAAAAGTGGGCATCCTGTCTGGTTCTGGCCCGGCCAGGTTGGGAATAGGGTGAGTAGTTACCAAATGACGCAATTTCCTGTCGGTCATGAGAAAGGCAAAATCACCTTTCTCTTTACGTATTTCGTGTTCGTGCAAGACAACAGCATCGTGTCCCCAGAAGTCGAACTTGAAGCGTTGTAAGCAGGATCAACAACGTCGATATAATTTTCTTTTCGGATTATGCAAAAGGTCAATGCAAATACGGGGTATTCAGGGTCAATGCTGACAAGTCCGTGATCGCCGCTCTCATCGGCATAAACGATATAGTCGGAGAAATCGGTCAATGGGGGCCTTCCTTGTTATACTGCGTGGCGGGGATGTTTTCCGATTAGTTCGGAATTTTTTTCAGTTTATTGATAGCTTCACTTATCTCACCCACAAGCTCCTTGACTACTTCTTCTCTTTTATTACTGTTGAGCAGGTCATCTACCACTGGGCTAGGATATTTAACGGGAAACCCTATCTCCTGTTTTGAATATTTCCAAATAAGCCAGTGATTCTCATCGTACTTGAACCCATCTCCCAGTTGATCTGCTGGATTTTTAAGCCCTTTTTTTCGCCAGTCAACTTGTTTGCCGTTTTTATAAAGTTCAAACCCAAAATAAATTTTATCTAGTTCAGCATATGTTCTGTATTTTATAGCCGTAATGAGCGCTAACTCGTATTGCTTCCAAACAGTTTCCAGAGCGAATGTCTGCCACAAATAGCGTTCCGTTTTCCACGAATAGTAGTTACGAATATTGTCTTCCGATGGAACATGATTTTCATCCTGTGTTTTATGCCAGTCGTCTACTTCAGACAGGTCAAGAATTTGCTTCTTCAGTTCTTCCCAGAATTCATATTGCAGATGAACTTTGAATTCGAGAATCATGTTTTCCAGATCAGGGATAAGTTCGTAGTTTTTATCTTGTTCCAAAATTTTTTTCAGTTCCATGGGATACCTCGTGTTTGTGGATTGCCCGGTCAACTCTTTCAGCAAATCCCGGTATTGAAATACGATTTCGCGAATTGGAGTAATGCGCTGAACTTCCTGCAGCTTCATGCACTCATCCAACCAGTTGATGATGTGCTTGCTGTAGGATAGACATTTCACATTCTTCTCAGGCAAGCTACCCAAGGATTCTTTGCTTGGGGGAGAACCATCCAATGTAAGGTAAACCAGCTTAATCTGTTCCTTCGAGAAGTGTTTGCTCGTGGCATACTGATAGTATCTTTCCATCTGAGCATCCTGGTCTTCAGCGTATATCTTGTTCTCAATGACGATACATGCGTCCTTTTTCTCTAATAGAATATCTATCCTGCCCTGGTCGGTAAACGCCTCCTTACTCACCTGGAAAGTCTCGGGGTTCTTCTATTCGTCAGACTCAGAATTTTTAATCGCATCAAGCCCCAGGAACAGCTTCAGAAAAGCGGCCCCTTGACGGCGTGACCCTTGAGGGCTCAGCAGGTCGGCAAGAAATGCAGAGTGGGTTTTGACTTCATCAGTTTCAACCTCCAGAATAGAAAAAACATTGAATTGTTCGCCGGTTACAGCAGCCAATTCGTCATACCTTTTTTTCAGGAGTC
>JAPOQU010000041.1 GCA_026710545.1 Gammaproteobacteria bacterium
CGTAAGCGGCTTGGGGGGATAACCGGGGCTCGATACCTCAAGACGATCCCGAAAAATTTCAAGCCGAATTTTCCGCGAGGTATCTTCATAATTGCGGTGTGCAAATGCATTCACCAATGCCTCGCGCACGGCACGGTGCGGATACTCGTTGAGCTCAACATTATTGATTCCCACAACCCGTGTCGGATGCGCCGTGTTGCTGTCTACAAATTGAAGGAGTTCCTCAATGACGCGTGTAATGGGACCGCTGAATTTCGCCTGCGCCATTGGTTTAGCGGTTACTCTCGTATCCCTGTAGGCATCCGCCAGGACTTGACATTGCGCATACATCTGCCAGGGATTATTACCGAGAAACACGATGCCTGCAGCGGTGGGTTGCAGGTTCGCCGTGTCACTGTCGCGCCAAAGCAAACCCCTCACCCGAAAGACGGGCGACATTGTCGCCATGTTCATTGATTTGGCGAATTTTTCTGTGAGTCCCGCGTACAACTCCCGTGCGGCCTGAATATCCAAATCCGTTAGTGAGAGGTCTTCCTGCTGTGTGGTTTCAAAGGCGGAAGCGGCTTCAATGGTGTCTTCACTGCTTTCCTCCTGGCTTGCTTGCGGCTCAATTCCAAACTCATCTTTCAGCACCTGTATCAACCAGCCAGCCACTTCTTTCTTCAAATCAATCCGGTCTATGAATCGTTTGTAGGTGAAACCATCGTTTTTGATTGTTTTAAAGAACGCTTGCGTTCGCGGATCTCTGCCGCTGTCATGCCTCCCCTTGAGCAGGGTCAGTGTCGGGATACCCATCGAACATGCAAGGTCATATTCTTCATGGGTGGCTGACGTGGTAACGCCGTCGGGAGCATATTCCCGATCAAGCATGAGTATGTAGACCTGACAGGTCTTGAGTGTCTTCAGATACGGCTTTTTTGTGGGACGAGGGGGTGGGGAAAGCTGTTCGAAGAGAACGGGTTCAACATAATCCTTTAACGTCGGATCGGTGGTCAATAACGAGAACAATGCGAGCCGCTCCGGTTCAAGCTCTTTCTGTACCGAACTTATGAATACTCGAACCGTCATCTATTCCACCCCCTACCCCAAGACCTCCAGGTTTTTCTTGATGATGGCTTCGAGCCTGTCGGCTTCGGCAAACTGCTCGTATAACGTGGCTGAAAGTTTGGCCATCTTCTCCTCGTTTGTTCCCATTCAGTCTATCAGCCACCTGCTTCTGTAATTTCCTCTTAAAAGTCCCTTTTTGCTATCAAAATCGAGGTTCTAAGATTTACCCGGTCTGTTTACGGCATCACTCACCTGATTCACTACGGTTCGTTTAAGCAGCGCTTGATACTTCCGCTTAAAACCCTGTTTTAACGCATGAAAACCACAGTTTACGCCCAGGGGAACAGGTGTCTTGCGATCGTTTATCTTTATTATTCAACAGATTGCATCAGGGTGGACTGGTCTGACCCCGCTCTTCCCGACCACTCTTCCCGACATCCTTTAAATCTTGATTTTCGGAATGATTATCTTTCTCAATTTTGGGAGTGGATGGAATGTATACCTTCAGGTTCTGAATGACTGCCCTATAGAACTCTTCCGTATTCTCCCCTATGGATGAGAATACCTCAGATTTCTTTCTTGCAATATCAGTACTCCATTCAATTCTGAAAAACCTGATACCAATATCACTTCCGATGTTATCCGCCTGAATGGCATTTTCGATGTTTTTTCTATCTTCGATAGCATCTGAAACATTAATTTCTGTATGAATGTTTCTGAATTTCCATTCAACAACCAATAACAAGCCAGGCAATGGTTCCTTTATGTTTTTCAATTGTTCGTTACGTAGCCAGATTATTTGTTTGCGCCTATCTTTATCTTCAGGCGGCTTTAAGCTGACTGAAAACAAAATCTTTCTGGATTCCAGATTGAATGTCACATCAATCGGGGCGGCAGCATGAGAAATTTGAATTGAAGATGACATATGACCTTCGTTGAGACACTCGTCAATCAGCCTTTTTATATACACAGATGAATCTTTCTGTTCCTTCAATTTCAACCTGATATCAACATTTCCGCCCAGTTTTGCGCGTAGCCTGAATGTCTGGATACGCAGGAAACCAACCCAATCCTGCACAAATTGCTCTAACTTATCTCTGGATGATTTAAGTCTCTTGGTAGATGCAGCCTTTAGAATATCCTGCCAATAGTCACCAACAACGTGGTCAGACATGATCTTGGCTTTCGGATTCAGCAGATATCTGGCCCACTCTTTTAATATATATTGCTGTTCGGCATCTTCTACACTGTCCTGTCGAATTAGCAATTGTGCTTCTCGCAGTAAACGCTCCCAGGATAAGTGTATGATGCAAATTCTACTGCCACGGTACTTTACATTCAGCGGCGGTCGATTGTTTGTTTGTGCTGGTTGATTGCTGACTGTGATAATTGCGTTGAAATCATTATCGCGAGCCAAATCCAGATATTTTTCGAATTGCTTTTGTTCCAGTTTACTTGTGCCCGTTTTAACTTCCAATAAAGCTACCCATGTATCCTTTCCCCGGCTAGAGACGATTACGCCGTCAAGCCTTGAATCCGCTTGATCCTGGTTGCTTTTTTCAAGAACCACTTCAGCATAACATTCGACCCTTCTTGTCTTTCCCGAAGGACCATCAGCAAGTTTAACTATTGCCTGGGAGAACTCTCTTACAGAGCGCATTGTGGATAATAAAGCCGAAGTTGCTCTCATTTCAGATTCGGCTGCTTTGATAACAGGAAATAATCTTGCTTCTCTATCCTCAGTTAAGATTTCATTTAATTTAGCGATTTTCACAATTTTAACTTGTAGGCATTTAGGTTTTCTGGGCAGTTTAAATCATGATATCAATATTCAGGATGTTTCACATTAATCCGGGAGTCTGCAGTAAGAACTGGATTCTCCGTTCCTGAGTTGGTGCGTCGAATCCCGGCATCCTGCCTATCCCTCCCTGGGACGGAGTGGTCCGACCCCATATCTTGCTTAGCAAACACTTATCCTTCATTTGTAGTTAACAAAGGCTTAATACCCAACAGTGCATCTCTAAACAGCGCTCGATTTCTGAGAATGGCCAAATGTCCGGCATCGTCCAGGATAATCATTTTCTTTTCCGGAGCAGAGATAGATTCGTAGTAGTGTCGAACCATTGCGGTCGGAGACAGTTTGTCCTCACTACCCTGAATAAATATAACCGGAATGTCAAAGTCCGTTCCAAGTCCGGGAACATCTTCATCAAGCATTGGTTCCATCATTAAATCCTGCGAAAATGCAATGCCCTCCCGGACTGATCGATCAGTCAAAACAAATAACCTGAAAAAGGCCCAGATGGCAGCCAGTGTGTTAGCACGACCGGGTTCCGACGGTGCTACGGCATCGAAGGCATTCGCCCATCGAATAGGAATCATGTAGTCATTAACCCTGCTGTATGGTGGAGGTCCGGCAGCCTCCAATTCCTCAACTGACTGCTCATTTCCCGCCTCACGAGCCATATCGAGGATCGACGGATATTCCAGTTCCATCGCTTCCCTGAGATTGACGACCTGCCCGGTGCCGATATAGGCTGAAAAGAGGTCCGGCCGCATGAGTGCCATGCGTACCCCAAGTATCGACCCCCAGGAATGTCCCATAATCACAATCCTGTCGACACCAAGATGTTGTTTTAGAAACTCGGCAAGCTCCACCCCATCAGCAGCCATCCGCTCTATAGTCATCGTCGGGGCGATGGATGGACCAGTGAATGCGTAGGATTTGCCCTCTCCACGCTGGTCCCACATGACCACGGTAAAATCCTTTTCCAACGGCACATGGAAGAACGTTTGCGGAATGGTGGAAAATCCCGGCCCACCGTTCAGCCACAAAATGACGGGGTTATTCCTGTCTCTGCCTCTTATCTGGATCCATTGTTGCGTGCCGCCAATGGTTTCATACATCCCTTCATTGATACCGGCAGAAATATCAACTTCCATTACCTTGTCGTAACGATACGAGCAATACGCCAGGAAGATGGCTGTCAATACAACGATAAATGACAGGAGGATTGCAACTAAGAGAACTTGCTTCTTTCCAACACGCATTATCAATCCCAGCCTTTATGAAAACTGCAGTCTAAGCCTATTTAGCGCGTCTTTCATGACATTTTCTATTTATTATCAATAAGTTATAGAGAGGCGGAATGGTCCGACCCTATATCAATCTGCAGCTAAGGCATAACCCAGCACATAGTCACCCCTGACACTGGGGACCTCACCGTGCCCCCCCGAGACCACGGCTATGTATTGCCTGCCGTTAACCTGGTAGGTTATGGGCGTTGTCATGGTGGTCGCCGGCAACTTGTCACGCCATAACTCTTCTCCGGTCTCTATATCAAAGGCTCGAAAAACCTGGTCCATTGTCGCGGCGATAAAGATCAGGCCGCTGGCGGTGATGATCGGACCTCCGATGTTCGGCACACCCAGGTTCCAGGGGATCGGCAGGGGAAGATGGTCCTCGATGGAACCTAACGGGACATCCCACTTGATCGTACCTTCGGCAAGGTCCAGCGCGGTCAGGCCGCCCCAGGGCGGTGTGTTACAGGGCGCCCCCCAGGGAGATACGAACAGCTGGTCCTTGATCGCGTACGGCGTCCCGTGCATTTTTTCCGCGGGGCCATAGTGAAAGTCATCACCTTTCGTGTCTTTATCGGCTTCCTCTATGGGCACCAGTTTGGAAACCTTCATGACCCGGCTGGTGTTGATGATCATCAGGCCGCGTTCAGGGTCAAAGGCCGGGCCGCCCCAGTTGGCGCCGCCGCCGGTCCAGGGGCTGATCACGCTCCCCTCCAGGCTTGGTGGCGTATACATATCTCCGTAACGCAGTGTTTCCAGCATCTCGCGGCACTTGCCCTTGTCCCAGAAGGTGAATCCCCACATATCGTCCGGCGTTACCGTGGGTTTGATCAAAGGCGGCGGTTTGACCGGGAACGGTTGTGTCGGGGAGTACCATTCGCCCGGGACATCGCCCTGGGGCACCGGCCGTTCTTCAATGGGGAAAAACGGCTCTCCGGTTTCACGGTGAAAAACAAAAATCAAGCCCTGCTTGGTGTTCTGCACCACGACCGGCACCATCTCCCCGTCACGGGGCAGATCAACCAGCAGGGGTTGGGGCGCAAGGTCGTAGTCCCAGATCGTGTGATGCAGGATTTGATAGTGCCAGATCATTTCACCGGTACTGGCTCTCAATGCCACCAGTGAATTTGCGTATTCGTTATTGCCCGGCCGCGTACCACCGTAATTATCCGGCGCGGGCGTCGAGACCGGCAGGAACACCATGTCCCGCCCCTCATCCGCGGCCATGTTGGACCAGACGTTGGCGCTGCCGTTTACCAGGGCGCTGTTATTACCCCAGGTAGCAAAGGCCGGGTCCGCTGCCGACCTGGGGATCGGTTCGAACTCCCACAGCTTTTCCCCGGTTTTTGCCGACAGGGCCTGTACCTTGCCGCTGGGCGTATCGATACGCTGGTTGTCGCCGATCGTCGAGCCCAGTATGGTAACACCGTTAACCACGATGGGTGGAAACGCGTACTGAACCTCACCACGGTACAGTTCGGGTTTGCTCGGCGGCAAGTCCACGACGCCGCCATCACCGAATTCCGCACAGCGTTTTCCTGTTTTCGCATCGATTGCGAACATGCGCAGATCATTGGTGCCGAACAGCAGGCGTTCATGGCACGGCTCTTCATCAGTGCTGCTTTCATCCCGCCAGTAAGCCACTCCACGGCAACCGTAGGTAGTGGGCTCCACCAGGTCCAGGGGGATATCGGGGTCAAATACCCAGCGTTCATTTCCGTTGGCCGGGTCCAGAGCGATAATGCGGTTAAACGGGGTGCAGATGACTAAATTACCGGCAACCAGCAGGGGAATGCTTTGATCCTTGCTCTGTTCAAATGCTTTTTCGCCGCGCCGCTCTTTCTCCCCGGTGCGGTAACGCCAGGCAACTTCCAGGTCATCAACGTTATCCGGAGTAATCTGTTCCAGTGATGAATAACGCGTCCCCAGCTTGTCGCCGCTGTGTACGGGCCAGTCATCTGCAAACGCCCGGTTTGAACTGCCCAGAATAACGACTGCCAACAACCCCCAGGTACGAATACCAATATGCATGACTTTCCCCCGATGCTGGATTAACTTGACCGGTAACGGATAATTCTGTTTGCCTGTCTCTTTGTTTGTCTAACGTTCAAATGCCTGTATCTCATGCCAGCGGTTGACTTTCGTACTGAAAGCCCGGATCGAATCATAGGCTTCCCTGAAATACGGATCTTTCGCTGCTTCTTCCTCAAGTACTACCTGTGACGTTTCCCGCAACACGTCCAACACTTCATCAGGAAAACGCCTGATCTTCACGCCGTGTTTTTCAAATTTGCTGAGAAAGTCGGACTGGGGAACGGCCCCGTTGGTGTAACTCCATAAAAAGTTGACCTTGCACGCGGTTTCAAACATCAACTGTTCCTGCTCTGAGTATTCTTCCCAGACATTTCTGTTAATCACCAGGGTATTCAGACTGGTCGGTTGGTGCCAGCCGGGGAAATAATAGTATTTGGCGATCCTGGGAAACCCCAGCGCGTCATCAATTTGAGGCAGGGCATACTCGGTGGCCTCGATGCGGCCGCGCTCCAGCGCCAGGTAGACCTCGCCGCCGGGGATAAGCTGTGTGGATGCGCCGACCCTGTTGAGTATCTTTCCGCCCAATCCGGAAATGCGCATTTTCAAACCGCGAAAATCCTCGATTGAATTGATTTCCTTGTTAAACCAGCCGCCCGCTTCCTGCGGCGTCATGTGGCAAGGTATGGCCCACAGGTCGTGCCTGTCATAGGCCTTTTGCAGGATCTCCCTGCCACCACCTGTATATAACCATGAAATATACACGTCCGGCGGCGGCCCGAACGGCATCGAGCCGATAATACCGGTAACCGGCACCTTGTTCGCCCAGTAGCCGATCCAGTCCCAGCCTGCCGCTACCGCGTTGGCGCTGACCGCATCGAACACTTCGAAGGCAGGGACAATCTCCCCGGCTCCGTAAATATCCAGTTTCAGCCTGCCCGAGGATATTTCCTGTAATGTTTCGTTCAGGCGATGTGCGCTTTCCCCCTGGAATGCCAGGTCCCGGGGAAACGTACTGTGCACTTCCAGGACTGCCGGACCGGCCGCGAAAATACCTGTATGCGTAAAGAAAAGGAATAATGCTAACGACAGGACCCTGACAGGTTTACTCATGACCAAGTTTGTCCCGCTGGTGGTATCAACAATCGGTTAATTGCCAGAATTGGGGGATAAGCATACAGTATACAGTAATATCCCTGCACCAAACAGGCGGCTGACCGACCCGGACATACTGAACAAGGATACACTCCATGAACCTGCCGGCATTTCAAACCACCCGATTAACGCAATGGATGGTTTTCACAATCCTGTCACTCGGCCATTTGCACAGCGTAGCGGAAACCAACAGCTGGAGTTTCATGGACGCGGAGCTTTCAGGGATCGACTACCGCCAGCGCGACATCACTCCCGCCATGGCTTGCAGGGAATTATTGTCCGTGACCGATTTCGACCACAGCGTCATCAGCGCCAGGCTTGTTCCTGCAACTGCAGCCGCGCCTGCATCATGCGAAGTGACGGGGGTCATTGCCCCGGAAATTCAATACCGCACCAACCTGCCGACGGACTGGAATGGCCGTTTGTATATCCATGGCAATGGCGGCTACGGGGGTCATTCGGTATACGGAAACTACGGGTTGGACGATCGCCGGCGCGCCTTGCGCAACGGGTTTGCCACCGCCTTCAGCAATCTCGGCCACGACAAGGATGCCGAACCGGGCGGCACCTGGGCACACAACGCCATTCACAAGGAGGTCGATTACAGCTTCCGCGCCCTGCACCTGACTACCGTCGTCAGCAAACGGCTGGCGGCGATGTATTACGGCAAGCCGGCCAGTTATTCATACTACGACGGCTGTTCCACCGCCGGCGGCCAGGGCATCAAGGCGGCGCTGCGCTATCCTGCCGATTACGACGGCATCCTGGTTGGCTCCCCGGTGTTTGATTTCGTCAGGAGCGTGCTGTATGCCTGGAATAACCAGATGGCGCAACTGCAGGGCCGGTTCGACGCGGAGCGCATCGAGTTGCTGGGGAAAATCATCATGGACAGGTACGACGAACTGGACAAGGTGGCGGACGGTGTCATTGAAAACCCGCTGGCCATTGATTTTGACCCGGCCCGGGACCTGCCTCTCGATGCCTCGGGCAAAACCGGTTTCACCGCTACGGAAATCGAAGCCCTGGCGAGGATATATAACGGCCTGGTCGTTGACGGCATACAGGTTGCGCCGGGTATCCCCGTAGGTTCGGAGCCAAAAGGCCGTCATTATAAATTTGCCACGTTTGAGCCGGTGCCGGACCGGTCCCCCTGGTGGCGTCGGGTATTTCCCGACGAACGGGGGTTCAGTGAGCAAATCGCCATCGTTGATTCCTGGCTGAAATACCTTGCCTTTGAAAAAGACGATGAAACCATCGACTGGCGCGAACTGGACGTAAAGGAAACCCTGCCGCGCCTTGAAGCCATGTCTGAAATCATGGATGCCAACTCCACGGACTTCAGCAGCTTCCGCGCGCGCGGCGCAAAGCTGCTGTTGTACCACGGTTGGGCGGACGCGGGGGTCAACCCCCACATCAGCGTGGATTACTACGAGCAGGTCGTTGCCGATATGGGTGAAGACGCCGCTTCTTTTTTTCGACTGTTCCTGGTGCCCGGCGGCTTCCACTGCTGGGGCGGACTGGGCGCCGACCGCTTTGACGGGATGACCGCCCTGATCAACTGGGTGGAAGGCGGCACTGCGCCGGAACGGATAAGGGCAATCGAGCTTGAAGACGCTGAAACGGTACGGGAACACCCGCTGTGTCCGTACCCGGAAATTGCCAGGTACCGCGGCCGCGGGGATACCGCAAAAATGGAAAACTATACCTGCGCAGCCCCTTGATATCGATTAGAGCCAGTTACTCTCCATGACCGGCCGGCAGAACCGCTCAGGGCGCTTCTGCACAAGGAGGTCCGACAGCTTCGCCTGTGGTCCGGAAATGCATTTTTGTGGTGGCGTTATAGCTTACCATGGCAATCGTATCCCCTGTCTGCCTGGTATCCACGCCATTCACATGTATAACCGTGACTTCATGGGTCAACCCTGGTTGCAGGCTGTCGGCAGGGACGACGTGTTTTTCGGCGCGGAAGGTCAGGTACTCCGGCATGACCAAGGGAATGCCGCTACGGCTGACGCTGTTGCCGTGACAATCACTGACTATGGCGAATACCAGGTCATCCAGGATGCCCCTCGGGTCGGCCGCGCCCTTGGAAAATTCACTCCAGACCAGGTGCAGGTCCTTATCGGGGTCAACCCGTGTAAAACCGGCTTCGTTATTTTCCTGCTGTAACGTGATACGTATGGGGTCAGGGAACTGCACCTCCCCTTCCGGGCCGTCGAATAGCAGGGATAAATCCTCAATGCGGCTGGACCTGCCGCGAATATTGACGACGTACCCGGTATTGGGATGGGCTTTATCCAGCGCGCTGAAATCCGCATAGGAATGGGCATAACGGTTGAAGAAGGCTTCCGATTCCTTCAACTCGAATACCGGCGTTGCGCTCCCGGCCTGTGTTATGGTCCCGTCAACGATAGCCCCGCCGTCACTCAAAATGGTTTCGCTGACGAATTCGATCCTGACCAGCTGTAACTCGCCGGCCTCATTCATTTCATAACTCGCGCCTTTTTCCAGCAGGGTAAAGCGTACGTCACCCGCCTGCGCCGCCATTCCGAATAACATGGCGAACAGGCATGTAAAGATGAATTTCATCATATCGTCTCCCCTCAGGCCGGCCTTGCCCGGCACATTAACACCAGGAACAGCAGGAACGACAGCAATACCAGCAGCGTGCCCACCCTGATCAGCAGGAACCCGCCTTGTTGTTCAAAGAACATCCACAGCCCGATATTGAGCGCAAGAACGGAAAGGTTTGCCGTCCAGAAGTGGACAGCCGCCAGCCTTGTCTCGGACACACTGGGATAGATGTGATAAAACGCGCCGAACAGCGCCAGCGCCACCCAGCCGACCAGGTTGATATGGGCGTGTACCTGGCTCAGGTGTGACTGCCCGGCAAATACCATCCAGGCGCCCATCAGCGTACCCCAGAGACCGTAGAGGATGGCTGCTATGAGAAAATTATGCGTCAGATTTTTCATGGTGTGTTACTCCGTGTCATTGAACCATCTGCCGGTTCCCAATCTCACCTGATATGAATCAGTTATGATCTTTGCCGGAGATGGAACTCAGGGTAAAGCGCGTATTGATCGCTTCGGGGTTGATTTTCAATTCGATCAAGGCAGGTCCGCCGGACTCCAGCGCCTGTTCGAAAGCCGGTTCGAACTCATCTGTTTTGTTCACGGTCGCGCCGAAGATACCATACGCCCTGGCCAGGGCGGCAAAATCCGGGTTAGACAGGGATGTTCCCAGATCCCGCCCGCCGAATGCCGTCTCCTGGTGCAGGCGTATGGCGCCATACATATCGTTATTTATGACCAGCACAATAACGGCTATCCGGTATTTAACCGCGGTCGCCAGTTCCTCGCTGTTCATGAGGAAACACCCGTCGCCACCCAGGGCAACAACGGTCGCTTCAGGACGGTGCAGTTTCGCGGCGATGGCGGCAGGCAGGCCGTAGCCCATGCCGCCGCTGATCGGGCCAAGCTGTGTGTGCGGCCGGTAATGCTGGAAGTAACGCTGGCTCCAGCCTGCATAGGTGCCGGCCCCGTTGGTCAGTATGGCATCTGCGGGCAAGCGTTCCCGCAGCCAGCGAAAGATGCCGGCCAGGTCGACCGGCCCGGGACAATTGTCGGTGGCGGTGAATGTTTCATATTCGGCCCGGGCGTTTCGGGTCCATTGTTCCCACGGGACACCGGCAACGGCCTCCATGCGGTTCAGGGCTGAGGCCATCGGGCCTGGAGATGCAAGAATTGCCAAATCAGCCTGGTATACCCGCTGCAGTTCTTCAATACCGCTGTGAATCTGTACCAGGGTCTGTCTGGGCGCGGGCACGTCGAACAAGGTAAACCCGACCATGAACCCGGAACCGATGGTATTCATCTCGCCCAGACGCAGGCCAAAAGCAATGACCAGGTCGCTTTCCTGCAGCCACGGGATAATTTTTGGATTGCAGGCAATACCCAGTTCGCCCGCGTAGCACGGATGGCGCTGGTCAATAATATCCCTGCGCCTGAAAGAAGCGACTACGGGCAGTTTATTTTTATCAGCAAAGTCCTGTACCTGCTCCCTTGCGGTTTCATCCCATCCGGCGCCACCGACCAGTAACACCGGCTTTTTTGCCTTGCCCAACAGCCTGAACAGCGCGTCGACCTGTTCCCGTGAAGGAGAAGGCTGAATTGCCTGTACCGGAGCCACGTTCTGCGGCCGGCACTCTTCGTTAAGTACATTTTCCGGGATTACCAGGACGACAGGCCCTGGCCTGCCGGACAGCGCGGTATGAAAAGCCCGGCTGACAATTTCCGGCAACCGCTGTGCGCTATCGACCTGCGCCACCCACTTGGACATGGGCGCAAACATGTTCGGGAAATCCTGGTATTGTAAAAATGCGTCGCGTTCGGTTTCAAACTGCCCCGCCTGGCCGACGATCAGGATCATCGGTGAGGAATCCTGGAACGCGGTATGGACACCCAGGCACGCATTGGTCGCGCCGGGACTCCGTGTTACAAAACAGACCCCCGGCTTGCCGGTCAACTTGCCGGTCGCCTCGGCCATCACGGCCATTCCCGTTTCATTGCGGCAACTGATCGCCGTCACTTTATCCCGGTGCCCGCTCAAGGCGTCGATTGCGCTGAGAAAACTTTCCCCGGGCATGTGAAACACGAAGCGGGTTCCATTACTTACCAGGAGATCTGCGAGAATTTGTGCGCCTGTCTTCATAACATGCCGGCCAAGGATTATCTGTGTACAGTATACATAATATCTGCTCCGGATATCCGGGGTCAGAGTAAAATAGCGATTAGTACGGCTAAACAATCTACCGGGTTGCCTGAATTTTGCTCTGACCCCAGGTAGCTGCGGGAATGAATGTTGTGATCCCTGTTGCGATGAATGAGTACTATGTGTGACATTATTACCCGATGAACCAGACCGGACAGTTTCAGCTCGGTATTGATATCGGCGGCACGTTCACCGATTTCTCCCTATCCGGCCGGGAATTCAGACAACTGTATGTGCATAAACAGTTGAGCACCCCGGACGACCCCCTGCAGGCGGTCCGTGAGGGCCTGGGGGTCCTGCTGTCAAAAGCCGGTGTGCAACTGGCCGCCATATCCCGTATTACCCATGCAACGACGCTGGTTGCCAATGCCGTGCTGGAGCGCAAGGGAGACACCACCGGCATGTTATGTACAAAAGGTTTCGTTTCAGCGCTCGATATCGGCAGGGAGCAGCGTTACGACCTGTACGACATGCGCATTGAGTACCCTGAACCCCTGGTCCCCCTGCCGCTGCGCAGGGAGATCGATGAACGGATCAACAGCAGGGGTGAAATAGAAACTGACCTGCCGGAACAGGAGGTCCTGGAAGCGGTTCGGGAATTAAACGGCAGACACCGGATTAGCTCCGTTGCCGTGTGTTTCATCAATTCCTACCGCAACCCTGTTCATGAACGCCGGGCAGGCGAAATCATAGCCCGTGAATTTCCCGGTATATCCGTCTCCACCTCCGCTGGCGTACTGCCTGGCATCAGGGAGTATGAGCGCTGGACGACAGCAGTGGTAAACGCGTATTCCCAGTCCATATTCAGGACTTACCTGTCGGAACTTGATGCCTGGTTAACAAATAACGGATTCACCGGTACGCTGCACCTGCTCGGCTCAGATGGCGGCGTAGTGAATATGGACACTGCCCGTCAATATCCGGTACGCATGCTCGCATCCGGTTCGGCCGCGGCTGCCCTGAGGTGCGGCCAGTTGGATAAAACCAATGCCGGTTCCGACCTGCTCATGCTTGACATGGGCGGCACGACAGCCAAGCTGGGCATTATCAGCGGCGGCAAGGCGCAGAAACGCTACGACACGGAGGTCGGCCTTGTCTACCGGAATAAATCAGGCAGCGGCCTGCCCGTCTCCACCCCGGTACTGGACCTGGCCGAGATTGCCGCCGGAGGAGGAAGCATCGCCGCCATCGATGAGCGCGGCGCCCTCAAGGTCGGGCCGGAGAGTATGGGCGCAAAACCGGGACCCGCCTGTTTCGGGCTTGGAGGAGAGCAGCCCACCCCTGCCGATGCCAACCTGTTGCTGGGCTATTACGGCACGGATTCATTCCCGGGAGGTAAACTGAAATCGTCATCCGGGCTTGCCGAACAAGTGATTGCCGGCAACCTGGCCGGGAGGCTTGCCGCAACAGTACCCCGCACTGCCTGGGGTATTTACGAGACCGTCAACGAAAACGTATCGGCGGCAATAAAACATTATTCGGCAGAACGCGGCATCGACTATCGACAGTGCCGGCTGGTTGCATGCGGCGGGGCAGCGCCGGCCCATGCCTTGGCAATTGCAGGGAAACTGGGAATGGCGCAGGTGATCATCCCTTTCGCCTCCGGCGTGGCGTCAGCAGTCGGCTTGCTGAGCGCGCCTGTGTCTTTTGCCTCCAAGCAATCATACCGGACCGCGTTAAGCGGGCTTTCACCGGAAGGGTTCATCAAGCGCTTTACGGAACTGGAAAACAGCATCCTGCGGAGTATCTCCCATGAAGATGCGGCTGCCGGCAAACCTGAAACCGCCAGGCGACTGGACATGCGCTACCTGGGACAGGGTTTTGAACTGGAAGTCAGCCTGCCCTCCGGCGCCGACATGAAAAGCCTTTATGCCGCGCTGCCGGATCTGTTTCATGAGGCTTACGAAAAACATTTCTTCACCCGTTTTCCCGACAGGGATATGGAAATCATCAACTGGAAGGCGGAGGTCACTGTCGCCGGCACATTGCCGGTTGACGGCTGCAAACCTGCCGGTCACAGCAACGGCGGCGCGTCGACCGGTGTTCGCAACGTCTATTCACACAAGGATGACCGCTTTGTTGAGTGGCCGGTAGTTAACCGTTATGCCTTACGGCAGGGAGAGAAATTTACCGGGCCCATGTTGATAGAAGACGACGAATGCACAGCCGTCATTCATGAGGGTGACTCGGTCGAAATAGACGACAGGCTGAACCTCGTTGCCTCGCCGGTTTCAGAGCGCTATGAACAATAACTCGCTGGATATCATCACCCTGGGGCTCCTCTGGGACCGTCTCATCTCCATTGCAGATGAAATACTCCTGGCACTGGTCCATACCTCTTTTTCCATGACCGTGAGGGAGGCATGGGACGCAGGCGCCGTCATATTCGACCGCTCGGGACGCCCCATTGCCCAGGGTTCGCAAAGTACGCCCGCGTTTACCGGCACCGCTTTTTATACCATCGAAAAACTGCTTGAAAGCTATCCCGCGCACAGCCTGGAAGACGGTGACGTCATCATTACCAATGACCCGTGGATAGGCACCGGCCATATTGCGGATGTCAGCGTATTGAGGCCCGTATTCCGCGATGGCGATCTTATTGGTTTCGTCATGACCATTACCCACCTCGTCGATACCGGCGGCAGGGGCGCATCCGTATCGAGCAGGGATATTTACGAAGAGGGTTTGCTAATCCCACCACTGAAGATCTACCGGCAAGGGCGGTTGAATGAAGAATTGCTGGATATCATAAAGGGCAACGTGCGCGCGCCGGAGCAGGTGGTCGGAGACATTATGGCCAATATTTCAGGTACTTATGCCGGCGGCGTAAAACTGAACGAGATGCTGGACCAGTATGAACATGACGATTTACAGGATATTGCCGACGGCATCATCAGGCAGTCGGATACGGCTGTCAGGGAAAAGATCCTGGCCATGCCGGATGGTGTCTACAACAATCAACTGCAAGCTGAAACACGGGACGAACAACCTGTTACCCTGGCCTGCACCCTGGAGATAAAAAGCGACCGCGTAAAAATCGATTTTACCGGCACCAGTCCCTGCGTGCCCTACGCAATAAACGTCCCGCTCTGCTATACCCGTTCCTGGTGCGCATACACCCTGAAATGCCTGACCACGCCGTACCTGCCAAACAATCTTGCCAACGTCCTGCCCCTGGACGTGACGGCCCCGCAAGACTGTATCCTGAATGCTCAACACCCGGCAGCCACCCTGGGACGCAATACGGTAGGCTGGTATGTCGCGCCGCTGCTGATGGGCGCCTTTGCCAGGGCGCTGCCTGAAGCCGTCCAGGCCGAACCGGGGATGGCGACGGCGGTCGCGTTCAACGGTACGCTACGGAATGGAGGCAAGTTGCTTGACCAGTATTTCGCCACCGGCGGGATCGGCGCCATGACCGGACTGGACGGCCGGCAAACCACGCCCGCGCCGACAAACTGCGCAATGATATCCAGCGAGATATGGGAAGACGAAACGGACATTGCCGTGCTGGAGCGGCGCATACTCCCCGATTCAGGCGGGGCAGGCCAATACCGCGGCGGTCCGGGACAACAGGTCGTACTGAGAAACAATACGGGCCATCCAATATCTCTTGCCCTGTTTGGAATACGCACGGAATACCCCGCCAAAGGCTATGCGGGCGGCAGGGACGGCGGACTGCGCGCCTTCAGGATCAATAACGAAACCGTCCCGGGCAAAGGCACGCATACGTTATCTGCAGGGGGGCTTTTTACCATCCGGGAAGCCGGCGGCGGCGGCTTCGGCGACCCCGGAAAACGCCCCGGTGAAAAGGTCCGCGAAGACTATCGAAAAGGCTTTATCACGTCAACGGGGGCAAAACAGGATTACGGCATCGAGATACCCGAGGAGTAGCGTTGATGAAAGATATTTGAATATTTGGGGTCAGAGCAAGGGGTCAGAGCTCTTGCTCTGACCCCAAATATCCGAGATTTAATCGCTGACGAGGCTGGCCAGCTTATCCTGTTCCCGGTGTGCAGCGTTGCGCTGTCCCTTGTCGCCGAAGCCGCCTCCCCCCGGCAGCAGCAATTCCAGTCGCTGTCCGGGTTCTATGAGTTGCACGCCCTTCGGGTTCAGGGTTTTGCCGTGCTTTACCCGGACTGTTCCCACCTTGCCGTCCTCGCCGCCCATACGGCCGCGGGCCGGATTCGCAGTCCTGTCAAACATGGCGAACAGCAGGAACGGACTCTCATCGATGGTCCCCACTTCCACGACCTGCCCCAGGCCGCCGCGCCATTTGCCGGCGCCGCAGGAATCGGCCAGCAATTCCTTGCGCCAGATCACCACTGGACCCATGTTTTCCACAACCTCAACCGGCATGGCGCGCACCCCGCTGGGAAACCCCGTGGCCGACATGCCGTCCTGGTCGGGTCTGGCACCGGTTCCGCCACTGTTAAAAATCAGCATTTCGTAACGCCTCCCGTCCGCACTCGGGTTGTCATAATTGCACGAGGCGTCCACCTCCGGCCCGCCGCGGATTTGAACCCCCCACAGGGATGACGCACCTTCCGCCGGGACTTTCTCCGGAAGCAGTTGCGCCAGGCAACCCATCACCGCGTCCGGCAGGAACTGCCCGATAATATGCCTGGCGCAGACCGGCCAGGGTCGCTGGACATTCAGGATGGAACCCTCCGGCGCGCTTATTTTTATCGGTGATAATGAGCCGGTATTGTTGGGGATGTGGGCGCCCACCACACAGCGTATACCGTAGTTGGCATAGGCCTGGGTGTAATTCAGGACCAGGTTGATACCCTTGGTGCTGGCCTCGGTGCTGCCGGCAAAGTCGATGCTTATCTCGTCATCTGCAACGGTCAGCGCACAAACGATTTCAACCGGCTTGTCATACCCGTCCAGGGTGATGCTGTTATGGGTGGTCCCCTTCGGCAGCTTGCGGATTTCTTCCAGCATCCCCTGGCGCGAGCGTTCGATAATCTCGTTCCCGGTATAATCGAGATTATCCAGTCCGTATTCCCGCATCATATCCAGCAGTTTCACGCCGCTGGTCTCGTTTGCGGCGACATAGGACAGGATATCGCCCCGCACTTCGTACGGTGTGCGTACGTTACCCTCAATTATCCTGAGTAAGTCCTGGTTTACCTCACCCCGGTCAACCAGTTTCATAACGGGAATATACAGTCCCTCTTCATACACCGACTTGCCGTCAGGCCCCTGCCCCAACCCGCCGATATCCAGTTGGTGACAGGTGCAGGCAAACAGTGCGATTAACCTGTCTGCAAGAAATACCGGGGACACGACCGTGACGTCGTGCAGGTGGCCCGACGCAATCCACGGGTCATTGGTAATCAGGTGATCCCCGGGTTTTAACTCCGCCGGCGGGTATTCACTGAGGAAATGCGGTACCGCGGCAGCGGTTGAATTGACGTGCCCGGGTGTGCCGGTAATGGCCTGGGCCAGCATGCGCCCCTGCGGGTCGAACACGGCTGCGGACAGGTCGCCGGATTCCCGTACCACGGGGCTGAACGCGGTCTTCATCAAGGTCCTGGCCTGGTCTTCTACAATAGAGATTAAGCGACGCCATATCACTTGAAATTCAATATGTTGCAATGATGACTTAAAGTTCTTATTAATCATGATGACGGTTATTCCCTTTCGATGATCAAACTATCGTCCCCGGCCACCGTGACAGCGTGACCCTGCGGCACCATGACGGTTGTGCCCTTGTCGCGCACCAGAATTGGCCCCGGTATGTAATTCCCCGGTTGCAGGGCATGGCGTGAATACACGTTTACGTCCGCGTAAGCGCCGGCCTGCGCATCGAACAAGGTGGCGCCATGATCGATTTCAGGCGGAATGCCGGCGGCAGTCACGGCAGTCTTTGCAAGCTCCGCAGGCTGCGCGAAAACAAGATGGGCGGAAACGGAAACACTGACGCCGACAATTTCCACGTCAACCCCGTCGTGCAGCTTGCTGTAGAGGTTGATATAGGCCTTGTCGAAAGCCTGCTGCAGTGATTGTGCGTCATTTTTCAGCAACTCCCCGACCGGCACATCGACAGCAATACTATAGCCCTGCCCGATATAGCGCATTTGTGCTTGCCGGATTTCCGTACGCTCCCGTCCGGGAGCGCCTGATACGACTATTCCGTGTGCGTATTCACTCATTTCCTTAAACAGCTTGTTCAGTACTCCAGGCTTGAAATCAGTCAGCCTGACGTGACAACTGCGGGCAAGTTCATAAGCAACGGGCGCCAGTAAAAACCCAATTGCCGAACCCACCCCTGCATGGGCCGGAACGATGACCCGCTTGATCCCGAGCTTGCCTGCAAGGGAAAGAGCGTGTAACGGCGCCGCGCCGCCGAAGGCAACCAGGGTTCGCCCCGTCAGCGATTTCCCGCTTTCCGTTGCATGCTCACGCGCCGCGTTGGCCATATCTTCTTCCACAATCTCAGCCACACCGTAGGCGGCCAGCGGAATATCCATGTGCAGCGGCACTGCAAGCTTGTCCCGGACTGCCTGCCTGGCAGCCTCGCTGTTGAGTCGCATGGAACCGTCGGCGAATCCCTCCGCCTCCAGCCGCCCCAGGATGAGATCGGCATCGGTTACCGTTGCCTCATCGCCATCGAGGTCATAACAGGCCGGTCCCGGTTCAGAACCGGCGCTGTCAGGGCCTGTGGTTATACGGCCAAGACTGTCGACCCGGGCAATGGATCCGCCACCGGCGCCGATCTCGACCATTTCAATCACCGGTATCCTGGCCGGCAGGCCGCTGCCCTGTTTAAAACGATGCGCCCGCGCCATCTCGAACAGGGTCGCCTTCTGCGGTTCCGCATTGTCGACCAGGCAGATTTTCGCAGTGGTCCCGCCCATATCGAACGACAGGATGCGATCCTCCTGGTGGATACGGGCGACATGGCTCGCAAAGACGGCGCCGCCGGCCGGCCCGGATTCAACCAGCCGGATCGGGAACTGCCTGGCCACGTCCACTTCCACCAGTCCGCCGTTGGATACGAACATGTAAAGCGGACAACCAAATCCTGCCTGTTTCAAGCCTTCCCGCAGGCGCTTGAGATAGGAATCCATCAACGGCTGGATATAGGCATTGGCGACCGTCGTGGAGAAGCGTTCGTACTCCCTGATCTCCGGCGCCACCCGGGATGACAGGCTGATATAGATCCCCGGCAAGTGTTTGCGCAACGCCTGCTCGGCCCGTTCCTCATGTTCGGGGTTGATAAAGCTGTGCAGAAAGCAAACCGCGACACTGTCTATATCGTGTTTTTTTAACTCTTCGGCAACCTGTTCGATGGCTGCAAGGTCAAGCGGCAGCAATTCGCTGCCGTCTGCCGCCAGGCGCTCGGAAACGGTAAACCGCAGTTGCCTCGGCACCAGGGGGGCGGGTTTGCTCAGGCCGAGGTCATATTGATCAAACCGGCTTTCCGAACCCAGTTCCAGAACATCCCGGAACCCCTCCGTGGTAAGCATGGCCACCCTGGCGCCCTTGTGCTCGATGACGGCATTGGTGGCCAGCGTGGTGCCATGGATGATTAATTCCGCATCAGCAGGGCGGCAACCTGTAGCCTTCATCAGGTCATCCAGTCCCTGCATGATCGCCAGTTCCGGCGCCTGGTGGGTAGTCAGTATCTTGGTCGTGTGGAACACACCGTCCCTTGACAAGGCAAAATCAGTAAAAGTGCCACCGGTATCAATACCGATTCTTATTGCTTCACCTGACATGAGATACCCTGGTTCGTCTTGAATTACCCGGTATTCCGGAATGGTTCTGGTGGAACAGGTCTGAATGCTGCTCCCGTTTCCGGCATATGTTGATTTGACCATCATACCTGTTTTTTGCAAATCAAATAAACCCGGTACCCTGCCGGTAGCCTTGCGGCCATACAGGGCAGAGTTGAAAGCGGCGATCCCAAAGCTTAAGATGTCAGCCATGAGATTTCCCTGCAAGCTTACCATCCGGTCCATCATGGCGGCGCTTGCAGTGGTTTTTTTCACGCCTGGTACGCCGGCGACCCCGACCGCGAACGGTTCAAGCTTTCTTGATGCGGCACAATCCCGTATCGATTACACCGTCCCCGAAGTAACGCATCCCCGTATGGGCTGCGGAGACCTCATCCATAGTTCCGACGCGGATAACAGCGTAGTATCCGCCACCCTGTCACCGGCAGCAGCCGGCAGCCCGGACCTGTGCGTGGTGCGGGGGGTGATCAGCCCCGAAGTCCGCTACATCGTCTACCTGCCCGCCCGCTGGAACGGACGTCTGTACATGCACGGCAACGGGGGTTATGCAGGGGAAGCGCTGGATGACGAGGCCGGCCACATGGCGCGGCTGAAGGCGGCGCGGCATGGATTTGCGGCGGCGTTTACCAACAGCGGTCACGACGCTGCCACGGAACGAGGCGGCACCTGGGCGCACAATAACCTGCAGAAAGAGATCGATTTCGGGTTCCGTGCGGTGCATTTGACTGCGCTGACGGCAAAAAACCTTGCCGCGGCATACTACGGGAAGGCGCCCGGGTATTCGTATTTTGACGGCTGCTCGACCGGCGGTTTGCAGGGGTTTAACGAGGCGCAACGTTTCCCGGCCGATTTCGACGGTATCCTTGCCGGCGCGCCTGTGTTCAGCCTCAGGGAGATGATCTGGCAATACCGGAATATCCAGAAGGCGGTTGCCGACGCTCCCCTGTCCCGGGAAAAACTTGAACTGCTGGGTGACATTATCCTCACGCGCTACGATGAAGCTGACGGGGTAACAGACGGCGTTATCGGGAACCCGCCTGCCGTGGATTTCGACCCACAACGGGATTTGCCCCGTATGCAGGGAACGCAGCAGGATTTCACGGATGATGAAATCAACACCCTGGCAGTCATCTACGGGCCCACCCTTATCGGCAAGACGGAAATCTATCCCCGCACCGTCATCGGCGGCGAGTTTCCGGGGCTCGCCTATGCCGACGGCACCTATACGCCCGTTGCTCCGCAATCGGCGTGGGACGGGCGCGCAGTCCCCGACAGTAAAGGCGGACTGGGGCAGTCGTTTATCGTCCAGTCGTGGTTCCGGTACCTCGCTTTCGAAACGGATGACGCCAACCGGGACTGGCGGGAACTGGACCCGGAACGGGACTACCCGCGCACGCTGCAATCAGGGCTGATTTTCAATGCAACAGACCCCGATCTCAGGCCCTTCCAGCGGCGTGGCGGAAAAATGATCATCTACCACGGCTGGGCTGATTTCGGCATCAACCCCATGCGCACCGTCGAGTATTACCATGAAGTATCCGCACTGCCGGGCGATGAAATTGCCGGGTTTCTGCAACTCTACCTGGTCCCCGGCATGCACCATTGCAACGGCGGGGTGAACGTGGACCGGTTCGATTTGATGACGCCGCTGATCAACTGGGTGGAAGGTGATGTCATACCGCGGGACCTTACAGGCCACCGGGTAGAACAGGGCAAAGTGACCAGGACACGCCCGTTATGCGCCTATCCCCGGGTTTCCAGGTATCGCGGGACCGGCAGTATCGATGCACATGAGAACTTTGAATGTGTTGATCCGGAATAATGGATATACCAAAAGCCTGAGGTAACTGGCAATGCAGCCTCAAAACTGGTGACACCAATATACCATTCGTTATGTTTTGTCTCTTGCCCTGGCATATTCCCTTATATTTACAGATTTTTATTGCGTTGGTGGCAGCGCTTTCCCTTAATAACCTAGATAATGCTCGACATAATAACCTAATTAATGTACAACTCTAAATCCTAGTAAATGCACAACACGATAACCTGGTAATTGTACGGCACAGTAACTTAGATTTGGATAGAAATGGCTAAACCAGCAGAAAAATTAGCACAGTCGTTAGAGGAACTCAAAAAGCTTCAGGAGAATGGGATTACTGCCATCAGGACTAAGCATCTAGGACGAACTCATCGAGAGCGACTACAAAAAAACGGCTTTATCAAAGAAGTTATGAAAGGCTGGTACATACCGTCACGTCCGGACGAAACCAAAGGGGAAAGTACAGCATGGTATGCTTCGTTCTGGCGTTTTTGTGCTAACTATCTCAATGACCGATTTGGCGATGACTGGTGCTTGTCTCCCGAACAATCTCTTTTAATACATGCCGAAAATTGGTCTGTCCCAAAACAACTACTTGTGCGCGCTCCTAAAAAAGGTAGCAATAAGCCTACAGAGCTTTTGCACGATACATCTATATTTGATGTTCGAATAAGTATGCCGGACAAAAAAGAAATCATAGAAATAGACGGGATTCGTCTATTTTCTTTAGCCGCTTCACTCATCCATTGTACACCGGGTTGTTATTCGCAATATCCAATAGATTCGCGAGCAGCTCTATCCAATGTGAAAGACTCTTCAGATATACTGAAACAACTTTTGGAAGGAGGGCACAGCAGGGCGGCCGGAAGGCTAGCAGGCGCATTTCGCAATATTGATCGTACTCGCATTGCAGATGACATCTTAAAAACTATGAAGGCTGCTGATCATGATGTGCGTGAAGTAGATCCTTTTGAAACAAAACTACCATTTAGTTTTTCAAGTCGGGAAAACTCTCCTTATGTAAACCGTATTCGATTAATGTGGGAACAAATGCGAGAGCCTATTACTGAATCATTTACCGCAATACCGCATAAAAAATTAAATGTAGATAGTTATTTAAAACACGTTGAGGATATCTATGTAACTGACGCATACCATTCTTTATCCATCGAAGGGTATCAGGTATCTCGAGAATTAATAGAGAAGGTGAGAAAAGGGAACTGGCGTCCAGATACGGACGAATCAGATAGGGAAAATCTTAATGCATTAGCTGCAAGAGGATATTGGCAAGCATTCCAAGTAGTAAAAGAAAGTATCACAAAGATTCTAGAGGGGGAAAACCATGGTGAGATAATTGAAAATGACCATGGTGATTGGTATAGGGAGATGTTTGCCCCGAGTGTGACTGCAGGTATTTTAGAACCCGGTGATTTGGCTGGTTACCGTAATCAACCGGTTTATATTCGTCGTTCACAGCATGTGCCTCCTGATTACGAAGCGGTGCGAGAGTTAATGCCTGCTTATTTTGAGCTAACGACAGCTGAAGACTCTCCTGCTGTTCGTGTTGTCTTAAGTCATTTTATATTTGTTTTCATTCACCCTTATGTTGACGGAAATGGGCGCATGGGGCGGTTTATCATGAATGTTATGCGTGCCGCTGGTGGATACCCATGGTTAGTTATTCCCGTAGAAAAGCGAGATAACTATATGGCAGCTTTAGAAGAGGCAAGTGTGAACCGGAATATTCTACCATTCTCTCAATTTATAAATCGGTGTCAATTTGCACCCCTATAGATCTACTTTGAAGCTGACAAAAGGCGTGATAAGTAAAAAACGATACAATAATATTAAATTCTGGATTATATTGTGTGGAGTTTACCTCCTGGTGTAGCCCTGGCTCAGAAAAGACATGATTAAACTCAACGTTAATGACCGGCAATATGAGGTTGACGTCGAAGCGGACACGCCGCTGCTGTGGGTGCTGCGGGACGAGATCGGCCTGACCGGCACCAAGTTCGGTTGCGGAATAGCCCAGTGCGGCGCCTGTACCGTTCACGTTGACGGCAATCCCATGCGCTCCTGCGTGCTCCCCGCGAGCAGTGTAGGCCAGAAGAAAGTTACCACTATCGAACACCTGGCCAAAGACGGTTATCACCCCGTGCAACAGGCCTGGCTGGAATTGCAGGTGCCCCAGTGCGGTTATTGCCAGTCGGGACAACTGATGTCCGCCGCCGCCCTGCTGACCGACAATCCCGCGCCATCCGACTCCGATATCGACCAGGCCATGTCCGGCAATATCTGCCGTTGCGGAACGTACCAGCGCATCCGCGCCGCGATTCATCGCGCCGCTGAAATACAAAAGGAGACGTATTGACTTGGAGTTATCCGGCCGGGTAGTAACCGGGACAGGACAAGCCGCGGGTTTTACCGAACTTACACACGCAAAACAGCAATTCCTGGAGAAACTGGGCATTGAGGCGTGGCCCGGCACCCTCAACATAAAAATCGATGATAAGCGGACCCTCTCGAACTGGCAATCGCTGAGGGACAGGCACGGTATCGGCATAAACAGCCCTGACGGGAATAACTGTCATGCGCGGAGTTATCCGGTGCATATCAACAGGCGTGTGACCGGGGCGATTATCTTTCCGCAAATCAACGGTTACCCGGAAGACCAGGTGGAAGTTATTACCTCGATCTCACTGCGCCGGCACTTGTCCCTGGACGACGGCGACCGCCTGCGCCTGGATGTCATCGAACCCGTCAGGACAAGCAACATTTTGTTCGACCTGGACGGCACGCTGGTGGACACGGTGGGCGCGTTTTACCTGCTTGCCAAAACGACCGGAGCCGAATTCGGCCTGGAAGTATCCAAAGCGGTCATGTATGAGACGCTGAATAACGGCATCTCCTACTGGGATCAGGTAGTACCTGCCTCCGTTGAGAACCGCCCGGCCATGGTGCATAAACTGAACGACAGGGCCATGCAACTCTGGCCTGATGTATTCAAGGCCCATGCGCTCGCATTCCCCGGCGTGTCCGGGACATTATCCGGATTAAAAAGCGCAGGATACCGGCTCGGCATCGTTACGGGATCCGGAGAAAGATCACTGGATCTGCTGTATGAACAGGGCGTAGCCGGGTTATTCGACGCAGTGGTTACCGGCGCCGACGTCGAGCAACGCAAGCCCGATCCGGAAGGCCTGCTCAAATGCCTGGGACGCATGGATGCCGATCCGGCCGATACGATTTACGTGGGCGACAGTATGATCGATATGCAGGCGAGCCACGCTGCGGGTGTCGTGCCGATAGGAGTGCTCACGGGCGCCGGCGCCTCAGCCAGTTTATGCGGGGCCGGGGCCTACCGCATTATCGGCAGCCACCGGCAACTGGCAGGGCTACTGGCCGGCTGAGCGACCCCTGGGCGAATCCATCTCGTAACCGCGCCCCTCGTAATCGAAGCCGCCCAGTTCCAGGCGCTTCAGGTCCGCCGCCTGCGGTGACGCATAATAGGCCCGGATTTCCTGCATCAATCCTGATGCCCTGTCAAAAACCACCCATTCCGCCCCGCGCAAGACGGTCCCCTGCCCCGTTTTGAAGTGGCTCCACTCGATCACCGCCTCGGCCTTGTCCGCATCGATCAACAAGGCATCTATGGTCCAGTAAGAACCGCCTTTTTCCACGGCTGCGCACCAGCGTCCGGCAATCTTCGCTGCGCCGCGGAACGGTCCCTCGTACATGCCTGGCGGAAAATAATGCACCGCATCGGGCGTGAAACACCCCGTTATCTTTTCCCGGTCAGCCTCGTTGCAACCGTCGTAATATTCGCGCATTACCGCTTCCATCCTGGCGCTGCTCAGCTGGTTTGTCGACATGGTAATTACCTTGTTAAATTTGTTTCAACCTGTTCCCCGGCAAGCCTGTTCCGGCCGGAATTGGACAGGATCATACGCCTGTAAAACTCTACCTGCTATGATAACGCGATGAAACGGCGGGAATTCATTATCAGCTCTACCCTTGGACTGGCCGCCGCGCAGGTTTCCTCACCGCTTGTCGCAGAGGCCAGGTTCGACAGAAACCCGTTTACCCTGGGGATAGCCTCCGGTGACATGACGCATGACTCGGTGGTCTTGTGGACCCGGCTCGCGCCGGAACCGCTGGCTGCCGATGGCGGACTTGGCCGGGACGCCGTACCGGTACGCTGGGAATTGTTCCGGGATGAGGACATGCAACAACTTGTCAGGAGTGGTGAAGAACCGGCTGTCCCCCAGCTTGGCCATTCGGTACATGCCGACATCGGGGACCTGGAACCGGGGCAGGTGTACTGGTACCGGTTCAACGCAGGCTCATACATCTCGGCAAAGGGCCGTACAAAGACCCTGCCCGCTCCCGGCAGCAAGGCCGGTTCAATACGCTTCGTCACCGCATCCTGCCAGAACTACACGCACGGTTCTTTCGTCGCTTACGACCATATCATTGCGGATGACCCGGACTTCGTGGTTCACCTGGGCGACTATATCTATGAAACATCCTACGGTGAGACCTTCCGCAGACACGAGACCGAAGACATGCCGCCGACGCTTGACGGTTTCCGGCGCCGCCACGCGCTGTACAAAACCGATGAAACCCTTAAACGGGCCCATGCCAGGTTGCCCTTTTTTTGCACCCTTGATAACCATGACGCGGTAATCGATACTGACCCGGCCACCATGGCAATGAGGGCGGCGGCCTACCAGGCCTGGTATGAGCACATGCCGACCCGCGGTTACGGCAACCCCGGTGATAACCGGTTCCGCATCAGGCGCACTATCCAGGTGGGAGAACTTGCGCAGGTCAATTTCCTCGACACCCGCCAATTCCGCGCCAGGCAGATGCCATGCCCCGGTGACAGGTCCCCCCATGGATTCGGCAACTACGTGGTACGTTGCCCTGAAATGTTCGCTGACCAGCGCAGCATGCTGGGTGAGGAGCAGGAGAACTGGCTGACGCATAATATCCTGGCAAACAACACTCCCTGGAACGTGATCGCCTCCTCCAGCGTGTTTTCGCCGTTCAACCTGGACATTGACGGCAAAACCTATAATTTTGCAGGTTCCTGGGATGGTTACCCGGCCAACAGGGACAGGGTCGTGGACGCAATCAAGCGCAGCAAAGCCGGCCAGGCAGTGATCCTCAGCGGCGATATGCACTCTTTCTGGGCTATTGACGGCGCCCTGTCAACAGCGCCGGATGAACGGTTCCCGGGAGTGGAGTTTGTGTCTTCCTCCATTTCGGCCAACTGGCCCGACCAGATGGACAAACCCATAGCAGCCAACCTGGTTCGCAACCCTCAGATACAGCTTTATGAACCGGACAAACGCGGCTACCTGTTACACGAAGTCAGTGCAAAGCAGTGGCAGGCGACCGCACGCGCGGTAGATAATGTCAGGGATGCGCAATCCGGAGTCTTTGACCTGGCGCGTTTTGTCGTTGAGTACGGCAAACCCGGTCTCCGGCGCGTCTTATGATTGTATTCCCGGCTGCACGGAAATGACGATAGGAGTTAACGGTGCCTGATTTTACCTACGAAATTGAAGATATCGAACTGGCGCAACAAGGGTTGCATCGAATAAACTGGGTGCGCGAACGGATGCCGGTATTAGGCCGGATCAAGGAGGATTTCAGCAGGACCAGGCCTTTTGCAGGCATGCGTATCGGTATCTGCCTGCATGTGGAAGCGAAGACCGGCGTCTGGATGGACGCACTGACCAGCGGCGGTGCGGAGGTCGTAATCACCGGCTGGCCCGGAACTACCCAGGATGAGGTGGCTGCCGCGCTGGTGGCAGAATACAACGTCCGGGTATTTGCCAAAAGAAGTGAAACCACCAACCAGCACCTTGATTACGTGGCAAAGGTATTATCCACCGAACCCCACCTGATTGCCGATAATGGCGCAGAATTGCATATGTTGGCGCATACCAATTCGGACTTTTCCGGCGCTAAGGCGAAGCTGCTCGGCGCCACCGAAGAAACTACCACCGGCGGTTTCCGCTTACGCGAGGACATTGACGAACATATCTTCCCCACCCTCATAATTAATGATACCCGGGCAAAACGCATTGTCGAAAACCGTTACGGCGTCGGCCAGAGTGTGCTCGACGGCATCATGCGCTGTTCCAACCTGCTTATCGGCGGAAAGCGGGTAGCTGTCATCGGTTATGGGTATTGCGGCCAGGGTATCGCCCGCGCCTTGCGCGGCTTGGGGGCGCATGTAACCATAGTCGATATCGAGCCCCTGACGCGCCTGGAAGCGCACCTGGAGGGTTATCATACGGCTGAACTGGAACAGGCCTTACCGGTCAGTGACATCGTCATTACCGTCACCGGCAGACCGGGGGCGCTCAAACGGGATCACCTGGCGCTGATGAAGGATGGCGCCGTAATATGCAACGCCGGGGCATTTGAAAACGAGATCGACCTGCCCGGTCTGCGCGCACTGGCCTCCGAACCACACCAAATCATGCCGGATATCCAGAAATTCAAGCTGGATAACGGTAAAATCGTTTACCTGTTCGGCAGGGGTAACAGTATTAACCTGAGCGCCGGTGACGGCAACCCAATCGAAATCATGGACCTGGGCCTGGCCCTGCAATCCCTGTCCCTGGCCTATCTCGCGACAAATGGTCAATCATTGCCGGCAGGTCCACAAAATGTCCCCGGGGAAATCGAAAACGAAGTGGCCGTCAGGACCCTGCGTGCCTGGACCCGGAGTTAGTGATGAAATTATCCGGTAACACCATCCTGATTACCGGCGGTTCGAGCGGTATCGGTTTTGAGATGGCCAGGCAGTTTTTACTAAAGGGCAATGAGGTCGTTATTACGGGGCGGGATGAGAAGAAACTCCAGGACGCAAAACAACAACTGGGAGGTGTGAGGATAATCAGGAATGACGTCAGTAATCCCGACGACGTAGAAAAACTCCACCAGCAGGCCGTAAAAGACTATCCCGATCTAAATATACTGATCAATAATGCAGGCATCATGCAAACGCTCAACCTGCGCAACGGCAACCTTTCCGCAACATATCTGACGCAGGAAATCGATATTAACCTGAAAGGGACCATGTTGATGAACAACGCCTTTCTGCCGCTATTGTGGCACAACAACAACCCTGCAATCGTCAATGTTACCTCGGGACTGGCATTCGTCCCCCTGCCGATTGCCCCGGTATATTGCTCGACCAAGGCCGCCATTCACTCATATACATTGTCATTGAGAGCGCAATTAAGGAATACAGCAATCAAGGTCTTCGAACTGGCCCCTCCTCTTACCGAAACGGGGATGTTAGGAGGCTTTGATGAAGAAGATATTAAAGGCGTTCCGATAATGCCCGTAGAAAACATGGTTGCGGCTTTCCTGAAAGGCTTTGCAAAAGACAACTACGAAATTCGCATTGGCGTGGCCAACCAGCTCTGGTTCATGAGCCGGTTTTTCCCCAGGTTTATATTTGCTCAATTAAGCAAGAGTATTAATAGATTACTTTAATAATATATATTATAGTCTTGATATTTAAATAATAATTAATATTATTTAAGAAAAAACCTCAACTTCTAACATGCGGGGGCATGCTTAAGATCCGTCCCCTGTTGGTTGTTGGACTTCCTTGAACTCCAGTTCCCCGGGGTTGATGATCTTGCCATTTTTCACTACCAGTTCGACATTGCCCAGGGCAGACAGGTCCTGCAACGGGTCGCCGTTGACGACGATGATATCAGCCAGCTTGCCGGCCTCGAGGGTACCGAGTTCCTCTCCCCGGCCGATGACCTCTGCCCCGTTCCGGGTGGCAGCCACGATCACCTGCATCGGCGTCATACCCGCTTCGTTCATCAACTGCAGTTCGCGCAGTACCGTGGCGCCGTGCAGCATCCCGGCATTGCCCGCGTCACTCCCCATTGCGATTTTGACACCGGTCTGCAGCGCCCGCGCCAGGTTCGCCATCGAGATTTCCAGGCTGCGCTCCCTGTCATTGAGAAGACCGGGCACAGTCCGGGAAGCCAGGACCACGCTGCCAGGGGCAGTAATCGACGCCAGCAGGACATCCCACACCTTCTCATGCTGCTGCGGGGAAAAAAACGAACCGGGTTCCATTGTATAGCCGCCTTCGAACACCGCAAGGGTCGGGATATAGGCAACATCGCGTGCGGCCATCAATTCAAATACGTCCCGGGCGCCGGTTTCGGCCATGTGTATGCTGTGCACGACGACGTCGCCGCCTGCTTCAACAAATTCCCTGGCCTCGCTGGGAAATGACGTATGCGCATAAACCCTCAGCCTGCGGGCGTGGGCTTGCTCAATCACCGTCTGGAGGATTTCGGGCTTCAACTTGTCCATGTCGGCGTCAAACCGGGTGGTCCCGGCTTCGACGCGCGAGTGGAACAGCTTGATGCCGTCAACCTGTTCCGCACTGATCCTGCGCACCGCCTCTTCAGCATCTGCCACGCTGTCAACCTGGAAATAGAAAGGGCCCAGGTAGTCGAGGAGTCCGAGCTCGGTTATCAGGCGGATGGGATGCGAACCGGGGGCGGTGATACCGAAACCGTTGCCGTACAACCTCGGACCCGTCAGTTCACCGGTCTCCAGCGCCGTTTTCATGGAATTGAGGCTGGGATGCGCAGCCATATCGTAAATACTGGTCACGCCGAACTTGAGATAGCTCAGGAGGCTGTTTTCAACAGCAGTGGGGGTGAATTCACGCGGGTCTGCCGCCCCGCCGCCACTGCCGCCGATGTGGATATGCGCATCAATGAGACCCGGCAAGAGAGTCTTGCCGGCAAGGTCCATTACACGTGCGTTTGCGGGGATGACGGATGCGGGACCGATTGCGGAAATTTTTTGTCCCTGGACTATTACGACAGCATCTTCCCGCGCTGGGCCACCATTACCGTCTATAATCCTGGCGCCTGTCAGGGCCAGTATTTCATCGGCCAATGAATGGCCGGAACAGACAGAGAGCAGTAATATTCCTGCCGGCAACAACTGCCGTAGGAAGGATCTCCTTTCCTGAGAACCGGCAGTATCAGCGCACAAAGCCAACGACCCTGATCAGTTCCCGGCAAAGGGGACAGATTTAAATCTGTCCCCGGAAGAGTGTCCCCGGAAGAGCTTGACCACACTTTCAATCACACCCATCCGAGGCTTTACATCTCGTAACGCAACTCTATGCCGTAGGTTCTCGGGTCGTTGATATCGCCGTTACGGGGGAAGCCGCCACTGGCCAGGCTGATATAGTTGGTTACATACGCATCCTTGTTGGTCAGGTTGTTGACCCAGGCCGAGATGGACCAGTTCTGGTTACGCGGTTGAAACGTGCCTCTCATGCTGACGTTCGAATAGGAGTCCTGGGAGGCTACATCCCGTTTATACGGGTCAAAATAAGCCGTATCCCGCCAGCGCCAGTCCACCCGGAAATCGAAATCACCAAGGCTGCCGGGGTATGTATGGCTTGCGCTCAGGGTGAACATGTGTTTGGGAGAATTGGGCAACGGATTGCCCTTCAGGTTCAACACGCCCAGTTCCGGAAATATCGGATCCTGGGTGAAAAATTCGGTAAATTCATTATCCAGGTAGCCGTAGACCAGTTCCAGCTGGGTATTCTCAGTCAGCAGGTAGGCAAGTTCCGCCTCAACGCCGATAGCGTCGGCCGCTGCAGCATTGGTAAGCGTAAATGACAGGCCCAGCAACTGGCTCACCTGTAAATCCGTGTAATCGTAATAGAAGGCCGACAGGTTGGCTTTCAGCCTGTCGTCAAACAGCACGGACTTTATGCCTCCTTCAAAGCTCCAGATAAATTCGGGGTTGAGCGGCGGAGCCGTGTTGCCCGGCAGTATCTGCCCGCTTTTAAAACCGCGGGACGCGGTGAAATAAACCATGGCATCGTCGGTCAGGGCATAATCAATGGAGAAGCGCGGCGTCCAGGCGTCATATTTACGCTGGTTGTTCAGAGGAATAAACACATCCAGGCCAAACAGTTGAATCTTGAGCTGGAAAGAACTCTCCGTCGTTCTCTTTTCATCGCTGTAGCGTACACCGGCAGTCAGGTTGAGCCGTTCCGTCGCCGCCCAGGTCAGGCTGCCGAATGCCGCGTAGGCTTCCGTCTTTGCGTGTCCCCGTTCATCAAAGATGTCACCGGGCAAATTTATCCCGAACTGGAATGGTACCGTATTGGTGACAAACACGTCATCATCGAAGTAGTACAGCCCGAACACGCTGTTGATCCTGTCCGTGTCCCAGTTCAATTGAAATTCCTGGCTGAAATGGACGCCGGAATTGATATTGGTGGAAGGCCAGCCGGGATTGTCCGTACCGTCATATTGTGATTTCTTTACGCTGTGCTCATCGCGGTAACCCGTCAGCGACTTGAAGGTGAAGTTTTCGTTAATTTCATAGGTGACATCCAGGGAGTAGCCATAGGTTCTCATATCCCGGCTTTCTTCGGTTTCACTTGCTATATCCCTGAAACCCGGTTTTCCGTTACCGCCCTCGACAACCCCCTGTAACTCGCCGAATGCCGAGCCGAAGGTATGCACGACCGCGCCCGAGTCATCCGCGTCCCAGTAATCAATCGCCGCAACCACGGTGAACTCGTCCGTCACCTGCCACTTCAGCTTGCCGCGCGCCGCGACCTCGTCGCGATCGTCGATATCCTGGCCGTTAAAACTGTTTTCACCGAAGCCGTCCCTGTCTACCTTGTAGAACGCAGCACGCGCCGATAACTTGTCTGCCACCAGGGGACCGCCGACGCCGAGTTCGAATTCCCGTGTCTCATAGTTGCCGAAGTTGGCGCGGGCATTGACCTTTACCTCTTCCGTCGGCCCACGGGTGATGATGTTGAGCGTGCCGCCTGTTGCATTCCTTCCGAACAAGGTACCCTGCGGTCCGCGCAATACTTCGATCCGTTCAATATCGTAAAACGAGGTGCCCTGCGAGTTGGGATAGGCGATGACGACACCGTCCTGGTGTACCGCAACCGCGCCCTCGGAACCCGAATTATCCAGCGTCAGGCCGATGCCGCGGATGAATACCTTCACACGACCGTTATTCTGTACTATGTCCAGGTTAGGAGCCAGGGACGTGAGGCCAAACAGGTCATAGACACCTTTATCACTGAGGTTCCTGGCAGAAAAAGAGGTGATCGCCAGGGGAACATCCTGCAGGTTCTCGGTGCGCCGCTGCGCGGTGACTATCACTTCCTCCAGAACGCCTTTATCTTTCTCTTGGGAATAAGTCGCTGCTGAATCGAACAACAGCAAACCAAGGCATGAACCGATGATGAGATATTTTACAGAAACTCTTGTCTTGAGCATCACGCTATGCCTCCTGAAGATTTCAGGTTTTTTGTAAGACTGCGCAGGTACAGGCAGAGATCGGATATTCGGTTCTACCCCCCAGTCTCGATGGTATCATATAAGCCACAATACTCAATCTGAATTTTGTTTCTGATGTTTTTTTACCACGATTATTTAATGTGTCGTTATTGATTTTAGCGGTACTTACCAGTACCGTAGAAAATCCTGAACAGGCATACCAACACAGTACAATTTGTCAGGGGATGAGGTAATGAGTTACGAAATTGGCATCGATGTCGGGGGCACGTTTACCGATTACGTCGTGCGTAGCGCGGATGAGGTCATCAGCGGCAAGGTGCTGACCACGCCTAACGATGAAACCGTCGGCATCATGAATGCCATCCGCACATCCGCAGAGCATTTCAGCCTGGATTCACAGGACTTTCTCAAAAATGCCGACAACCTGGTACTGGGCACGACGGTGGTGACCAATGCCATGCTGGAGTACGCCGGCGCCAAAACCGGGCTCATCACCACAAAAGGCTTTCGCGACATTATCGAACTGCGGACCGGGTACAAGGAAGATCATTTTGATATCCGCCTGCCGGCGCCCTACCCCATCGTACCCAGGCAAAGACGCCTGGGTGTCACTGAGCGCATCAATCACCTGGGAGAGATCGTACTTGACCTCAACGAGCAGGAAGTACGCGACGCGGTCAGTAATTTAAAGCAACTGGAGGTCGAATCAATCGCGGTATGCCTGTTGTTCTCATTCAAAAACAATGAACACGAATTCCGCATCAGGGAGGTCATCCGGGAGGAATATCCGGAAGCCTATGTTTCCCTGTCCTGCGAAGTCCTGCCCCAGGTTCGGGAGTTCGACCGTTTCAGTACGACCATACTGAACGCTTACCTCAGTCCGAAACTCGATAATTACCTGCGCCAGTTGGAAGTCAGCCTGAATGAAGCAGGTTTCGGCGGCCGCCTGTTCATCAAGCTTTCCAACGGCGGCGTCATGGATACTGACTTCTGCTGCAAACGCGGGGTCGAACTCATCCAGTCAGGGCCGTCCGGCGGCGTCACCGCGGCGGTTGCGGTGGGTGAATGGTCCGGGTACAAGGACTTGATCGCAGTGGACATGGGCGGAACCAGTTACGACGTCTGCCTGATCAAGGATGGCCGGCCCGATATCGGCGTTGATTCCTGGGTCAGCCGCTACCGCGTCGCAACCCCCATGATAGACATACATTCCATCGGCACCGGCGGGGGTTCCATAGCCTGGATCGATGAAGGCGGCGCACTCAGGGTAGGACCCAGGAGCGCGGGGTCCGACCCGGGACCGGCCTGCTACGGTCGCGGCGGGGTCAAACCCACAGTCACCGATGCCAACCTGGTACTGGGCTACCTGAATCCAGGCGCTATCGGCGGGGGGGAAATCAGCCTGGACACAGCAGCCGCACACAAGGCGATAGAAACTGAGATTGCACAGCCCCTGGGCATGTCGGTCGAGGAAGCGGCAAGCGGGATATTCCGCATCTCCAACAGCGCCATGACCAACGCCATCCGATACGTTTCGGTTTCCCGCGGGCGCGACCCCAGGGACTTCGCCCTGATGGCTTTCGGGGGCGCAGGTCCCGTTCACGTGGGAGTACAGGCCAAGGACCTGGGCGTCAATACGATCCTGGTGCCGAAGAACGCGGGCGTATTCTGCGCACTGGGCTGCATCATATCGAATTTCAAAATATCCAAGGTCAAGAGTTTCATCAGTCGTTCCAACACCATCCGCATCGATGATTTGAATGCCATCTACGAGGAGATTGAGAACGACGCCCTGGAGTTACTCAAACAGACCCCGGGCATCGTCGAGACCCAGACCCACCGCGCCATAGACATGCGCTACGTCGGCCAGACCCACGAAGTCACCGTTCCGATCCGCTCGAGGACAAAACGGGTGACGGAACTGAACCTGAACAAGACCTTTCAGGACTTCCATGAGGCCCATGAGCAGCTTTACTCTTTCAAACGTCCCGACCAGATGGTCGAAGTGCTCAGTGTCCGTGCGGACCTGGTCGGCACCCGCGATACTCTCAAATACCACAGTACGCCGTTCGAATCCGAGGACCCGTCTGCGGCATACAAGGAAACGCGCCGGGTGGGTTTTGACGGGGTCGGGTTTGTCGACACACGCATCTACGACGGCACGAAAGTCAGGCCCGGAAACCTCATTACGGGTCCTGCCATAATCGAAGAACCGGAAACGACGATAGTCATCTATCCGCAACAAGAGGCTATGCTCGACCACTACCAGACTTACATTATCGAAAGCTTCCAATAATGCCATGGTAGACAAAATTACCGGCGAGGTCCTGCGCAGCAAGTTCGACGCGGTTGTGGCGGAAATGCGCGCCACACTGATAAACACGGCCTGCTCGACTACCGTCAGCGAGGCAAACCAATGCTGTAGCGGCTTGTTTACCGAGGCAGGATCGCTGGTCACAATCGACAACCCCTTATACCTTTCATCCATGGCGGATACCGCTGCCGCCGTGCTTGACTACTTCCAGTACGACCTGGGAGGAGAAGATATCCTGCTCACCAATGATCCCTATGGCGGAGGTTCGCGTCTGCAGGAATTTACCGCGTTTGCGCCGGTGAGTTTTGAAGAGGAGATAGTCCTGTACGTGGGCGTGCGTGCACATACGGAGGATATCGGCGGTGATTTGCGTGGAAACTACAACCCCAGGGCCACTGACATCTGGGCAGAAGGTGTGCGCTGCCCGCCCGTCAAGATTTACCGTGACGGGAAATTGCTTAAAGACACGTTGAATACCATCGCCCTGAACAGCCGCAATCCAAAGGCTTTGAGGCTGGACCTGGAAGCCATGTTTTCTGCTGTCAGGGTCGGCCAGGCGCGTATGACGGAGTTGCTTCACGACTATGGCGCCGGGGTGGTACTGGATGCGCTGGACTGGTCGGTCGATTACGCAGAAACCCGTTTCAGTTCGCTGCTGAAGGGTTGGGGAGACGTCAGTGCGCAAGGCAGTTGCAGGCTGATGCATGATTGCCAGGGACGGGACAACCTCAATATCCGCGTCAGGCTGGAAACGGCAAACGGCCGGCTGCTCCTGGACTTTTCAGAAACCGATGCCCAGTCCACCGGCTTTATAAACACTACGCCCGCCCAGGCCCTGAGTTATGCGCTGTTACCTGTTTTTGCTTCGCTGGGAGGCGATATTCCGAAGAATGCGGGCAGCCTGCGTTGTGTCGACCTGGTTGCTCCGGAAGGTTCCCTGGTGAATGCCCGCATGCCGGCGCCGACGGGCTGGTCGGCATCCCATGTCGGCGCCGAACTGGCGCTGGCGGTCACCGATGCCCTGACCGGCCTGGTTCCGGAAAAAGTTGCCAACGTGGCCGGGAATTCGATGCTGATATACATGATCCGGCGCGGCATACGCAACGGCTTTACCGTCGAGCAATTGGCATTTACCGACTATGCCCGCTTTACCCAGGGCGGCTGCAGCGGCGCGGCCGGACGGGATGGCTGGGGCATGCCCGGTATATCCTCTACGACTCCCCTGCCGTCGATTGAGATGTTTGAAGCGGAGGTCGACGGGGAAATCCGCAAGCTGGAGTACGTGACGGATTCGGCCGGGGCCGGGCAATGGCGCGGCGGTCCCGGAACCGAGGCGCGCATTGAATTGCCCGACCCGGATCCGGATGAGTTCTATCTGACTGCCTGTGTCATCCCGCGCCAGCAGGCAGCCGGGTTTGCCGGAGGAACCACAGGCATGGACAATGCCGTGCTGGTGCATTCCGGTGATGCGGAAATAAACGTTGAGAATGCCTATGTAGACCAATTGCTCGGACAGGGATCGGATCTCAGTATCAGGATGGGCGGCGGTGCAGGCTGGGGCGATCCCATGGCCAGGAACCCGGAGCAGGTACTGGCAGACGTACTGGATGGTTACGTATCCCTGGAAGCGGCAGAGGAACAATATGGTGTCATCGTCGATCCTGAGAAGTTGCAGATCGACACCGCCCGTACCGCCGAACTGAGAAAAGAGCTGGATGTGAATGGCTAGTACTCTTTCAACCTGATATTGCCATGTTCAGAGCCACACAGCGGCGTCAAGACAAGGCGCAGCCCGCAGAGAATGGCGCGCCCTTGTCAAGGGCTGCAACGCCGTATTGGCGCCGCTGTGTGGCTCCCTGCGGGTGGGCCGGGAAGCGGTCGCCCGCGGCGTTACGCCGCTTGGCAAGGGCGCGCCATTACCGGCGCAGCGTGCCTTGCGCTCAACCGCTTCCCGACCCACTGAACATGGCAATATCAGGTTGAAAGAGTACCAGCGCCCGGAGAAATACGACGATGATTGACGTGATCACGGCTGAAATCATACGCGAATACCTGGAAACGGTATCGGAGGAAATAAGCAAAACCATGGAGAACACCTCCGTTTCCACTGTTTTCAGCGAGGCCCATGATTATTCCACCGGCGTGTTTTATTCAGACGGCAAGGAAGTCAGCCTGCTGGCCAGGGCAAACTCGCAACCCATCCATATTTATGCGTCCGTCCATTCGGTTGAAACACTGTTAAAGGCGTTTAAATACAACCTCAATGAAGGGGATATCGTGCTGGCCACCGACCCCTATTCCGGTGGTAGTCACATCCCTGACTGGACCCTGATGAAGCCCGTGTTCTACCATAACAAGCCCGTTTTTTTCCCCGCCGTACGCGCGCACTTTATCGAAGTCGGCGGTCCCGTGCCGGGAGGGTACAACTCATTGGCCACGGAAATCTGGCAGGAGGGTTTTCGCCTGGCGCCCGTCAAGATCTGCGAAAAAGGGGAAATGCGCCGCGACATCGTTAACCTGCTGGCAGGCAACAATCGCCTCCCTGACACCATGGAGGGGGATCTCAACGCGATGATCGGCGCCTGCAAGGTCGGCGAAGACAGGATCGTCCGGCTGGTGGAGAAGTATGGCCTGGATACGGTACTGGAGTCGGTGGATTACATCCTGAATTACAGTGAACGCCAGGTGCGCGCCGAAATCTCTTCCTGGCCGGATGGCGAATACCAGGGGAGAAGCATCCTCGAACACGATTTCAACGGCGGCATCGATATCAATGTGGACGTCACCATCAATGTTGAAGGGGACGGATGCACGGTGGATTTCACCGGCACTCACCCCCAGACCAAGGGGTTCGTCAACAGCGTCAAGGGCAACACCTTATCCTGGGTATTTACAGAATTTTCCGTAGTGATGCCGGATGTGCCGCTGAATTCCGGGTTTTTCAGACCGATCGAGGTGATCGCTCCGGAGGGCACCGTGATTAACCCGTTGCCGCCGGCGCCGGTGGGCAATTCAACGCTGTGCATCGGCAGTGATATCGGCCAGGCTGTAATGAAAACCCTGGAAAAGATCGTTCCGGAAAAGACCGGCTCGGCATTCATCGACCTGACCATCAATACCGTTTTCGGGTTGAATTCTCTTTATGATAACCAGATGTACGTCAGTTTTGACTACTCAACCACACCGACCTCCAGCGGCGGCGCCTGCGGCACGGACGGTTGGGGCGGATACTCGGCGCCGCATGCCTCCCTGCGCATCCCGTCGTTCGAGCTGCAGGAAGTGATGTATCCGTTCCTGTATTACCAGAATGAATACAGTACCGACAGTGCGGCGCCCGGTAAATGGCGCGGTTCACCGGCCCACCAGATGCTGCGTATGAGCACCACGGACCCGGTGGTCAATTTTATCCAGGTCCAGGCCTGCCGGCGTCCGTTGATGGGTTTTGCCGGCGGCAAGGAAGCGGCGGGCAATCACGTTGTCCTCGACTATGGCGGCGACAACGAGGAAGAGGTGCGGGTCGCCAAGGCGGACTATGCGCAACAACCCGGCGAGATCATGTACGCGCAAAGCGGCGGCGGCGGCGGTTGGGGAGACCCGCTCGCCAGGGACGCAACCGCGGTACTGCAGGATGTCGTGGATGAGTACGTTTCCATCGAGGGAGCGGCGCGGGACTACGGCGTGGTAATTGATCCCGCGACAATGACCATTGACGAGACGGCTACCGAAACCCTGCGCGCGTCCCTCTCCGCTGGCCCGGCAACACAGGAGACTGCACCGGCATGAACACAATCTTAAGGGGACGGATTTTAAATCCGTCCCTTATAATTCATAAGTATTTGATATTATAGTGATTTAATATGTTATTAAATCACTACGTTATCACTTTGTGTATTATCTGATCTGATTGATTGATCATTGTTTATGGGAACATTATAAGCGCCAGGTGGACCAGGTTACAAGGACGGTTTCATTGCTCAAAGACAAGGCGCACTGCCCGATCCCGGATCTCTGGGGGATAGCGTTTGTATCTGGAGGCAGTGGGGGTGGCCTGACCGTGCCGGCAGAGGAGAAATGGAACGATAAGTTATAATAACCGAAGGAGGCCATGTTATGTCTGATCAACTTTTCCGTTCCTTGAACTCTATTAACATTGCGGAGTTGATTCGCTCAGCACAGCGCTCGGTATGTTTCGCAGCACCCGGTATTCTTCGAGAACCTGCTAACGCAATGGCAGAAGTTGCTGCTCGGATTGGTCCGGAACTCGTTACCGTCTGCCTGGATTTCGATGAAAAAGTAATGCGAATGGGCTTTGGCGAAATGGAGACTGTAGTCGCTTTGCACAACGCCGATATTGAAGTGCGTACTGTTCATGGTATGCGGACGGGTCTCGTAATCGTTGACGGTGAAGGCTACATCTTTACACCAACCGCTCTTTACCTGGAGGCCGAGGACCGACCAACGGATGCGCCCAATGCCATGCGCCTCTCTCGGGAACAAGCCAAAGTAGCCCTTGCAAGACTTTCTCCCGTCGCCAAAGCTATAGCCGTAGCGCACGCGGATACAGAAGAAGAACGGGAGCGGATACGCGAGCAAGCAGTAGAGGTGCCTTCCGAGCTAGTGGCGGACCAGGAGGTCAAGGAAGTTAAAAGACGATTAACCGAATCCCCGCCCGTTCAGTTTGACATTGCACGTCAAGTGCGCGTCTATAGCTCGTACCTGCAATATGTCGAATTAGAGCTACAGGGGGCAGCCTTACAACGCCGTCGACTGACTATCCCTCCAAGTGTTCTAAATCTTGGCGATAGCAAAGAATTACGGGGCAGATTGCGAACGACGTTTGAAGTCATTGAGAAAGACAGTCATATTTCATGGTCATCGGAAAGGCTGGAAAATATTCTTAATTGGATTCGTAACGACTTGACCAGAAAGCTCCCCAACGGTGCTGGCCGTATTGTGCTCAAATCTGGGAAACCGAAGCTGGATAAGAGACTGGAAGAATTCGAAAAGGAGCTGGATCAACACCGGGAGCTGGTAAGGGGAGAACTGCGAGAAACCATGGAGAAAGCTCTGGAACAAATCGTAAAGTATTATCTCCCGATAATTTTGGAATCACACCCGCATGACTTGCTCCATCAAGGTATTCGCGCTATATCTACTGCAGAAGAGGCGCGAGATTGGCTTGACGGGAAACTCAAGCCGGTATTCGACAAGGCGTTCGTCAGATTGAAGTCTGATGTAGAGCAAATGCAGCTCATTGTCCGGTACAAGGATGTTACGTACGAGACGCTGAAACAAGCGGATTTCTTAAACGCAGTGAAAAAAGCGTTTCCACGTGTCGAATGGGAACGGGCCTATAAGGAATATCGGGCGGCTGGTGAGAAAATGTGAAGTCAATTTATGGCTGATGTTCCAAGTCGCGAAGTTAAAATTCGCGAAAAACTACGCCTCTGGAGAACCCTGTTCATCCACCGCTGGCACGCTCCGCAGACAATCGGCGAACTCCATGGACGGCCAAGTATCGGTATGCGGTTTGAGCATATCAACCACCGGGAGTCTCTGACTGAGTACATCTGGCGCTATGGCGCTTTCAGAGAAACCAAAGGGGGTACAAGCCGTGAGGATGTGTCTGACACACCCTCTAGAGCAAACGGCCTGCAAGCCATAATCAAGGAACTGGACATTAATGCACCGGGGTTGTTAACAGAGGCCATAGAGTACGCAATAATCAAGTATGGCGACCCCGGCCAACCAGACGATGATGACCATAACCAACCCCGTACACCCCAGTTAGTTGAACTGGCTTCTGAACATCCTGCCATCGCAGATTTTGCCGCAAAGTTGTACGAACTGCATCGTAATATGCTCTATTTTTATGAGCAGATGCGTTACATCACAACGGATGAAGCCTTTAATTACGTGCAGGGAAAAATACCGATCCTTACTCCGCTTCGCCCTACCGACAACCAGGGAACCGAGCAACACATCAGGTATGATCCCGTTTCCGTTGCCGGTGACCCCGTCTCAGCCCTCCGGGAGGTGTTCTCACAGAATATCTACAACGCGTTGTGCTGGCGTGCGCGGGCAGAATTGTTTGAGGTGATGGATGCAGCGACCGGAACAGGAAAGAATGGAATGTGGTCAATCGCGATCGTCAACAATGGGATAAAGAGGTTCTTCGTCACCGATGAGGCGCTGATAAAAACCCTGTCCAGCCTGAATGAACCGACATTCCCGTGGCCGATTCGCGTCATGGCAACGTTCAAGACTGCGGTATCAACGATGATCACTGCCATGCCCATGTTCATCGTCAAGAATTTCTTTCGCGACACCCTGGCCGGTTTTGTTGCGGGCCGCTACTGGCAAATGCCATTCGTGAGTACGCTTAAAGGGTCAATGTCTGCGGCCCGTGACGTAGTAGAAGGCCACGACGAAGCAATGCGGGATTACCTGCTCCAAGGCGGATTTTATTCGGGGCTAGTGGAATCGGAAGTGCGCGTGGATTCCAGAGTTCACGGATTGACAGGGAGTCTGGAATTTCATAAGGCACAAGAGCGATTCAAGTACTTGGTACATTTGTTCACCCGCCCTGCCTGGGTCGTCGAGGCTGGAACTCGCATCCACCAGTATCAACAGGCTCTTGCAGAAGGGGCAGAGAAGTATAATGCCATTCGTGCAGCCCGGATGGTGTCGTCGGATTTTGCCAATATCGGCGCATCCCGCAGGTGGCGAATGTACATTCATACGGTCCCTTTCATGAACGCGGCTATACAGGGGCTTGATCAGCTCTACCAGATATGTCGCCCGGAATACCGGAAAGACCCGGAAGAGTCCAAGTGGGGGACTGATCGCAAACAACACGTAAATAAGACGCTTCGCGCCGGCGCCTGTCTGGCGGGGATGGCAATTGCAGTATGGCTATGGAATGCCAGTGACGATGTCAGACTGACGCAATACCTGGATGAAACCGATTACGAGAAAGCATCCTACCTGACACTTTACGATTTATACGATGATGCTGACGTACGCATTCCCGTTCCCTTCCAGATCGGCGCAGCCTTCATGAAGGTCCCTGAAATCATGATTGACCTGACTTCGGGCACGGAAACACTGGCCGGCGCTCGCTACGCATGGTCTTTGATTCACGGCAATCTGGCCATCAGCTGGTTGCCGGCGATCCTGCAACCTGTTTGGGAAGTGAAAACAAACAGGAATTTCTATGGCGCCCCGATCATTCCGGGTTATATGGCAAACTGGCCGGCAAAGTTCCAATTCTACAGCGGGTCAACTCCGGAACCGATGGTTCAACTGGGTCAGCTATTAAATGTTTCTCCTTTGCACATACAAACTTTCACGCGAAGTTGGACCGGACATCTGGGCAGGTTTGTTATCACCGCTATGAACGAACTAATGTGGGATACCGAGCTAAATGGAGAAAATCCATACGCAAGAACCCTCGGTCTGGCGACCGGAATGGCAGCAATACGAGCGCCGAAATTCAAAACGCGAAGCCGTTGGACTGAACGGTTCTATGAAATGCTGTATGAAGCTGAAGCGATTGACAGAACCATCAACAACTACGAGCGTCAGGGCAAATACGATGAAGCGGACCGGATGGAGGAGTTACATGAAGGCAAGCTTGACGAATTGACATGGTTGCGCCGGACTCGCCGCGACCTCAGCGAAATCCGCGAGGAAATGGAATACATCACCTGGTCGGATATGGGTGCAGAAGACAAGCGCACGGAGATCAAGGAACTGCTTATTCTGAGGAACGAGATAGTAAAAGAGTCGGTTCAGGACGCAGAGCCTTATTTCTGAATGGGATTTAAGCCGCTATTTTGAGGGAAACTGGCCATGTTTTGAGATTCAGTACAAGAAGGATTCAAGGCATTTACTTTTTGAGAAACGTATCTGGCGGTGCTTGTGCATCATATTGCATTTCTATTTGTAGGAATGATCGGGCTGCCAAGACCCGTAGAGATCCCAATATTCGCCAGACAATTTTTGAGCTTCGGCAATCTGCTCGGTTGTCATAACGGATGTAAGCGCGTTTTTAGCTTTTCTGGATTCTTCTTCCCCCTGGGCCGCGGCCAAGCTTATCCAAGCATAGCATTGCACATAATCAGTCGGGACACTCTCCCCTCTATAATACATGCCTCCTAGCGCGCGTTGCGCTGGACAATATCCCTGTTCAGCGGCTTTCCTGTACCAAGCCAAAGCCTTTGCGGTATCCTCTGGCACGCCATGACCATGGTGGTAACAGTTACCAAGCAAAAACTGTACCCCAGGTTTCTCGTCCTGTTCGGCAGCTTTTGACAGCCATAACAACATAATTCGTTTGATCATATCCATCCGATAGAAAGCTGAAACAGAAGGTTTTTAACCGTATTTTATGAGGAGAGTTGTAAAAAGTCCCGTTCAATGGTTGTGTTGTGAATATCGCAAATAACCTTTTCTCTCAAAACATTCCTGCTCAAGGGCAGGAATAAACTCAAATTTAACGTACCGAGGAAAATAAGACGAGAGAGCAAATTCCGTTTTGCACGGCAAGTTATATGGCCCGACATATACACACCGTAGAGCAGACGGTATCAGCGCGGCCCACAGCAGGCGATAACATCACGGCAGGCTGAATAAGACAACCTCTTCTCTCAGGCAATGAAACGATAGCGGTCATAGAATGCTTAGCCAAGATTGTGTTTGTCTGTAATGAGGCGTTTATGGCGGTTATTGAACCGTATTGCGAGGGGGTGGACCTGTGTGCCCCGGTTGTTGATTGGGCCAGGTTGAACAGGATGAACCAGGCCAAACGCGCCAGCCGGTCCGTGCTCCTGCGGGATATGGTTAACCGCCTGGGCGGGAGGATGGAAAAGGACAAATACCGACAAATCGAACGACCGGATTCACCTTGTGGTATGTCATCCGAAAGACCACCGAATTATGCTGCCAGGGAACAACGCGTCCACAGTCGATTACTGTTATTCACGAAGGGGTAAGCATACCCCTGTATTACATGCTGCGCATGAATACACAGACCCGGCCCGATTGGAAATCCCGGGCACAGCTGCCCAAACTGGCTGCGCCCGTGCGGATGACCGCCCGTAACGTGTGGTTGTCCTTCGCTTCCGGCTACCCGTACCCCATATATGAGATATGCGGGCTAAAAAATCAGGTCGAAGAAGTGACCGTCCATTACCATATCGGCGGCGGCGCCCAGGTCGTCGGCCGATACGTCGTCGGGTACTGAACCCTGGGTGTGCACTGCATCCGGAAGGCGCTGAACCTCAGCCTCAGTGAGCTGATAAGAGTCCGAGTACACGTTGCCGTCCGAGTCCACGCTCCAGATCGTGGCGTCCGTGTCATCGATCATTACCATATCGCCGCCGCCCTCGTACGGCTCAG
>JAPOQU010000042.1 GCA_026710545.1 Gammaproteobacteria bacterium
GCCCCCCATGAGGGCTGTGCTGGAATTGACGGGTTCCAGGGTGAATGTGGCGGGGTCCGGAACATTTTCAACCGCTATGACGCGCGAATAGCCGAGACTCTGTCCAATTTCATCGGGATTCGTACCCTGGATGGGAGGAGTGCTTGCGCAAGCTGCCAGAAGGGCGCCCAACGCAAGAGTCAGAAATAGTCTGGTAATTTCCCTGGTTAAGATCATGGTTCTCTCCTGAAAGAAGCCCTTGGCCGAAGCCAAGGGCTTTGAATAACGTCCGACTTTTGCAAACTAGAACCTGTAATTCGCCCTCACCCCGACCGAACGAGGATTACGAGGCCGAAACTGGAAGCTGTCCCGCGCAAGATCCTGATAAACCCAGGTTTCACCCAGAAAACCGGTCATGGGTGTGTTGGGATTAGTGACGAAGTCGAGCAGCCCCATCTGCGACACGTCATCGGGGAATCCGAAGACATTGCGAGGGGAATCTTCGTTAGTCAGGTTGGTGACATACAAGGTGGCGCTCCAGTTGGCGCCACGGACGCTGAGGTTCAGGTTGGCCGTAGTGGCTGCCGGGTACCAGTTGAAGTTGGCCGAGTTGTCGTACTGCCTGCCCTCGTGGCGAATGTCGAGCCTTGCGCTGTAACGCAAATTTCCATAGTCCATAGCATAGTTGGGACTGATGGAATAGCTGATCTCGGGTTGATCGGCGAGCGTATTGCCATCGGTGACGTAGCAGGTGCTGGTAAGCGTATCGCCTTCACCGGGGCGCCTTACGTTCAGGCCCAGGGCAGACATATAGTCCGGAGTATCCCCCGCACCGGTCATCCCCCCCACAAGTTCGCCGCTCCCATCCAGCTCGGTAAAGTCGATGGCGTTGAACAGGCCGATATCGCAAAACTGGTCGTATTCGCCCTGCATGAGGCTGGCCTGCGCCCGAAGATCCCAGTTTGCGTTGATGCGGAAGTTGCCTTCGATTTCCGCGCCCCTGATTAGCACGTCGCCAAAATTCAAATTGGTAGCGACGTTACTGCCGTCGGCAGCGTTTACCCACATGTATTGCATTCCATCGACGGTACAGGGTCCAGGGTTCGGATCCGTATCGCCCGCGAGTTGATTTTCCGAACAGGGGCTGTCCAGATCGATGGCTCCGTTCTGGATTTGATCCGCCCAGTCGATCCAGTAGACCGCGCCGGCATAGGTCAGACGTCCACCGAGCGCATTGCCCTTGAAGCCGATTTCCATCTGGTCGATCTGCTCTTCCTTGTAAGCCGTGAAGTCATCGCGGGTAAATTCGGTGAAATAAGTCTCTCCCGGGATTCTCGTCCTCTGGGTGCCATCGGTGTACCACACGCCCGGGTCCGGTTCATTGTCGAATGCGTCAGCGGTGCCATCCGGTACAGGCTCTCCAGTCGTGTTGTCAATCTCGTCGATCGTGGCAGCGGTTACGTTATAGGGAATCAGTCCATTCTGAACACCGCGCTCCAGAATGGCCAGGGTATTCGCAGACAGAACGCCCACGTTGATACCTGCCGGGTTTACGCCCTGGGCCCACTGAAGATAGTAACTGGTATTGTCGGTCGGATTGAACGTAAGGGACACCCGGGGAACGAAGGACCTGGTGGTGACCTCTTCGGAAAGGTTGGTGGTTTCGTTCGTTGCACCAACGATGTCGTTGGCGGATCGGCCCTCTACGGAGAAGGTCCACTGGTCTGTAATGTCATAAGCGGCGTTGAAGAAAACGGCCGAGTTCTGCGCTTGCTCACCGATAATCTCATTGTCAGGCGCAAAGGGAACATTTTCAAAGCCGGCAAGCTGCCTGAATTCATCGACGATGCCATGGAACTGCGCGGCAGCCGCAAGAAACTCCACGCCCATGCCGGGACCACCCCAGCGCTCTTCCAGGTAGTCATAATCGTAGAAGGAGGCGCCGACAACCCAGCGCAACCGGTTTTCTGCGGGAGATACCCAGCGCAGCTCGGCATACTGCTCCTCAATGTCACCAAAGCTGGGGCTGGGAACACGGGGCGCGCCCATACCGGATAAAATTCTCCATCTGGCAACATCACCTTCCCATTGAATGTTTGCTCCGTCCGAAAACATGTCGAAGGTGTTGACTATTCCATCATCAAGGATCCCGAAATTGGCCGGGTCGTAATAATAGAATCCCGTGGCATTTGCACGCTGGAAAGTCTCGTCGCTTTGCATGTAGGAAAACTGGATTGCACTGCCGTTTGCGAACAGCTTGTCAGCCTGGAGGGTAATACGATCGCGCCCACTCTTGGTGCCGCGTTCATCTTCAGGAATGGAGTAAGCCCGCGCCATCATGAGGATTTGCTCTTCAATCGACAGGACCGTGCCATCATTCATTGTGAAAGGTCCGGCTACGGGTAAGGGTATCGGCGCACCCATGGCGAAGCCCATGTCGTTCAGCGCATCCTCGACCAGGTGTTGAAGGTTCGGCGGGTTTACATTGAGCCAATGCTCGATATCGTGCTGGGCATAAAGGTCGCGGGCGTTATCCCAGTTACAATCCATCTCGCCAAGCAGCCAGGGGGCCATCATGCCCGCATCGACAAACACACCGTTGCCTTCAAAGCAGGCGTCGCGCTCGGCTTGAGTAAGAAACATGACCGGCGCGCGCTGGTCGTGCGTTTCCAAAGAGGTAAAGGTCATTGCCAGCCGCAGCGTATCGTCGGGCTCGAATACCAGCTTGCCGCTGAGATTGCCTCCGGTGCGAGCGCCGAACTCGGTGCCATCGGCCTGATCGACATTGGTTTCGATGCCCTCCAGTACCTGGTTGCCGTAATTCCCGCGGGCGTGCCAAATTTCGGGCGTGGTGCTGTCTTCATGCGAATAGTTCAGCAAGAAGCCCAGGTTTTCCAGGATGGGGCCGCCAACACTTACATTGGCTGTGCGGGTTCCGAAGTCGTTGTAGTTGAGGCCTACATTGCCCTCAAAGGTATCGCCCGGGTTCGCA